>NZ_JBFAPA010000011.1:0-363064 GCF_040675465.1 Actinocrispum sp. NPDC049592
CGTGCTTGCTGACCGATCCCGCCTGGAAAACCGTGTCCGGTCCCACCGCAACGGGGCGCGGGGCGCGGGGCGCGGGGCGCGGGGCGCGGGGCGATTGAACAAGACGGACGCGACGTGGTGGAAGGGCCGTTCGGGGGCGATGTGGGGTGGTTGACGAACGAATTTGGATGGTGGGCGACTCTCGCGATGCGGATTGCTCGTTGCGTGTGAGGCAACCGCAGGGCGGACTTGCCGTTGGGTGCGAGGCAACCCGGGGAGCGACCTCTCGATCGACCAGCAGGGCGGGCTATCCGTGGGGCACGAGGCCATCCTCAGGCCGCACTCTCGGTCAAGCGCGAGGCAGCGATCCGAGGTGGCGCCGCAATTCTGCGTGGGCGGGTGCGTGTCTGACAGGGCAGATCGAGGGTGGCCCCTGTGGAGCGCGGCTGAGGGCAGGCCGTCTCGGTGACCGGCGCCGAAGCAGTGGAGTGGATGGCGAGCCTCGCGAACCGGCGTGCGCGGGCGACCAGCGACCAGCGACCAGCGACCAGCGACCAGCGAAAAACTCATCGCCGCACCGATGAGTTCCGGTCGCGGGCGGCGTTTCACTGGTGACACAAGGGAGGTCATCATGGGCAAGGTCGTCGCGAACATGTCGATGTCGCTGGATGGGTTCATCGCCGAGCCTGGGGACGGGGTCGGGGAGTTGTTCGACTGGTACGGCGCGGGGCCGGTGGCGTACTCGCTGCCCGGTGATCACCCGGCGAGGCACGTCCGGGTGTCCGCGGTGAGTGCGGAGCACTTGCGGCGCAATGTGGAGTCGATGGGGGCGTTGATCGCCGGACGGCGGTTGTTCGACGTGGCGCAAGGGTGGGGTGGCGCGCATCCGGCGGGAGTGCCGGTGGTCGTGCTCACCCACAAGGCGCCGGAGGACTGGCCGCACGACGACTTCGTGTTCGTCACCGACGGTATCGAGAGCGCCGTTGCGGCCGCCCGGAAACTGGCCGGGGACAAGCACATCTCGGTCGCGAGCCCGACCGTCGCGCAGCAGGCGCTCACCGCCGGCCTGCTCGACGAGATCAGCGTCGACCTGGTGCCCGTGCTGTTCGGCCGCGGCATCCGGTTCTTCGGCGACCTGCCGGGCCACGTAATGCTCGACGATCCCGAGGTGGTGCAAGGCACTCGCGTCACGCACCTGACCTACCGCGTGCGGAAAACCGCTGTCCCGAACGGATAGCCCGGGCAGCGGTGACCCGCGTACCAGCGGGCATCGGCAACGAGTTAACCGCCCCGTTCCGCGTACGATGCCCGGGCACGGCAGACTATAGGCAGACCCCGGAAACGAGGAGAGCCTGTGAGCGGTCGCCTGGGCATCGATGACGTCTCCCCCACTGTCGACTGTGGCCGGTATCCGGTCAAAGCCGTTGTGGGTGAACATGTCCCGATCCAGGCGACGGTGTGGCGCGAAGGGCATGACGCGGTCGCGGCCACCGTCGCCTGGCGCGGGCCGACCGACCGGGCGGCGCGGCAGACCCGCATGCAGCCGCACCCGGTCGAGCCGGACATCTTCACCTCCCTGATCGTCCCGGACACCGAGGGCCTGTGGACCTACCGCGTGGACGCGTGGAGCGACCCGTGGGCGACGTGGCGGCACACGGTCGAGGTGAAGGTCGGCGCCATGCAGTCGGCCGAGGAGCTGGCCAACGACCTGGAGAACGGCGCCCGGCTGCTGGACCGGGTCTCCCGGCGCCCCAACCGCAACGGCGAGAAGCGCGTGCTGACCTCCGCCGCGCAGGCGTTGCGGGACACCGGCCGCGCGTTGCCGGCGCGGATCGCCGAGGCGCTGTCCGAGCCGGTGCACCAGATCATGACCGAGCACCCGGTGCGCGAACTGGTCACCCGCGGCAAGGCCGTGCGCGTCCAGGTGGACCGCCGCCGCGCGCTGTTCGGGTCCTGGTACGAGTTCTTCCCCAGGTCCACGGGCGGCTTGGACGAGTCCGGCAAGCCGGTGCACGGCACGTTCCAGACCGCGATGGGCGAGCTGGACCGGATCGCGTCGATGGGCTTCGACGTGGTGTACCTGCCGCCGATCCACCCGATCGGCAAGGTGAACCGCAAGGGCCCCAACAACAGCGTGATCTCGGTGCCCGAGGACGTCGGCTCGGTCTGGGCGATCGGGTCCGACGAGGGCGGGCACGACGCGATCCACCCCCGGCTGGGCTCGCTCGCCGACTTCAAGGACTTCGTCGCGCGCACCCAGGAACTGGGCATGGAAGTGGCCCTCGACCTGGCGTTGCAGTGCGCGCCGGACCACCCGTGGGTGGCCGAGCACCCGGAGTGGTTCACCACCCGGCCGGACGGGACGATCGCGTACGCGGAGAACCCGCCGAAGAAGTACCAGGACATCTATCCGCTGAACTTCGACAACGACCCGGTGGGCCTGTACGCCGAGGTGCTGCGGGTGGTCACGCACTGGGTGGACCAGGGGATCAAGATCTTCCGGGTCGACAACCCGCACACCAAGCCACCGGACTTCTGGCACTGGCTGATCACCCAGGTCAAGGCGGCACACCCGGACGTCCTGTTCCTGTCCGAGGCGTTCACGCGCCCGGCGCGTCTCTACGGCCTCGCCCGCCTG
Source organism: Actinocrispum sp. NPDC049592 (assembly GCF_040675465.1). Taxonomy (NCBI): domain Bacteria; kingdom Bacillati; phylum Actinomycetota; class Actinomycetes; order Pseudonocardiales; family Pseudonocardiaceae; genus Actinocrispum; species Actinocrispum sp. NPDC049592. Next base: position 2,618 of record NZ_JBFAPA010000011.1, read on the forward strand.
GGGTTCACCCAGTCCTACACCTACTTCACCTGGCGGGTGGGCAAGCAGGAGCTGATCGAGTTCGGCAACGAACTGGTCAACCACGCGCACGAGGCACGGCCGAACCTGTTCGTGAACACCCCGGACATCCTGCACGCGTCGCTGCAGGAAGGCGGACCGGGCATGTTCGCGCTGCGTGCCGCGCTGGCGGCGACGTTCGCGCCGACGTGGGGCGTGTACTCGGGATACGAGCTGTTCGAGCACGAGCCGGTGCGCGAGGGCAGCGAGGAGTACCTGAACTCGGAGAAGTACGAGCTGCGGCCGCGCGACTACGACAAGGCCCTGGCCGAGGGACGTTCGCTGGAACCGTGGCTGCGCCAGCTGAACACGATCCGCCGCGCCCACCCCGCGCTGCAGCAGCTGCGGACGTTGCGGTTCCACCACGTGGACAACGACGCGATCCTGGCTTACTCCAAAGTGGACCCGGCGAGCGGCGACACGGTGATCGTGGTGCTGTCGCTGGACCCGTTCAGCGCCGAGCAGGGCACGGTCTGGCTGGACATGCCGGAACTGGGCCTGCAGTGGCAGGACCGGTTCACCGCGCACGACGAGGTCACCGGACAGAGCTGGGACTGGGGCCAGGCGAATTACGTGCGGCTGGAGCCGTGGAACGCGGTGGCGCACATTATCTCGGTGCGCAAGTAGTAATAACGGACATATGGTTGCGGCGCCCTTTCGGGCAACCGATGGGGCGCCATGAATAACACTGTTCGCACGTGCCGCGACCCGGGCGCGGTCGTTTATCCTGCTCTCGTGGTCGCACCCGTACCCTTCACCGGCAACGTTCGGGACATGTGCAACGAGAATGGCTTCCAGTGGGAGTTCCACTGCAACCGTTGCAACAATGGTTTTCAGTCACCGTTCGAACAGAACATCGCCTCCCGCGGCAAGGGCCTGCTGCGCATGGCGGGCGAATGGTTCGGCGGCAAGGTCGAGACGCTGTCGTCCGGCGTCGAGGACTTCAACCGCTACAGCTGGTCGGGCGAGGGCAGCGCGACCAAGGACCGGCACTTCGCCAAGGCGGTGGAACTGGTCCGCCCCAACTTCCGGCAGTGCCGCGCGTGCGGCCGCTGGGTGTGCGCCCAGTTCTGCTGGAACAATGACGTCGGCCAGTGCATGGAATGCTCGCCGCTGATCGCCGAGGAAATCGCGCGCGCCCAATCGGACGCGCAGCGCTACCAATTCCGCGAAAAAGCCTTCGAGCAGGACTGGACGTCCCACCAGAACCTGGCCGAGGTGCCCAAGCTGCGGTGCGATTCGTGCGGCGGCAGCACCCCAGGCGGAAAGTTCTGCCAGCATTGCGGACAGGCGCTGATCAAAGAGGTGCACTGCACGCAATGCGGGACGAAGGCCTCCCCCGGGGCGATGTTCTGCGCCCAGTGCGGCCACCAGCTGTAAACCCGGTCTGACTCTCCGCGTCTGAGCCCCGGCTCAGGCGCGGAGTCGTTTTTCACTCGGCTGCCCGGTTCTCACGTTCTGCGCGTACTTCAAGTACTGACGGGCCCCATCCCTCTTGGGCGGTCTGGTGGGTGGTGGCCGGGATGAGGCGTGGGTGGGTGATTGAGCGGTTCGGGAGGTGTAATTCGCTCGGGTGGCGGTTGACCGGCTAGAGTCCGCTCACCGCCAGAGCATTCGCTGTTCATTCAGCCGCGCTTTGGGGTACCACCAAAGTGTTGGACTCGAGCGAACGAGTGGTGCTGCCGTGGCAATTACGCCGGATGACTCCCGTCCAGACTCCGTCCTGGGGTTGGCGGGGGTGCCGCATACCGGTGAGGCCGTCCTGGCCGATGGGCACCTGGTCGAGCCGCAGGCCGAGGACTTCCGCTCGGCCCGGCTGGTGCCCAGGGACCCCGACTGGTTCAAGAGCGCTGTCTTCTACGAGGTGCTCGTCCGCGCCTTCACCGACTCCAACGGGGACGGCACGGGCGACCTGCGTGGCCTTGCGTCCAAAATGGACTATCTGTCCTGGCTCGGGGTGGACTGCCTGTGGCTGCCGCCCTTCTACGCCTCGCCGTTGCGCGACGGCGGCTACGACATCAGCGACTTCCGGGCGGTGCTGCCCGAGTTCGGCACCGTCGAGGACTTCGTCTACCTGCTCAACGAGGCGCACCGCAGAGGTATCCGGGTGATCACCGACCTGGTGCTCAACCACACCAGCGACGCGCATCCCTGGTTCCAGGCCTCCCGCAGCGACCCATCCGGCCCGTACGGCGACTTCTACGTGTGGGGCGACGACGACTCGAAGTACTCCGAGGCGCGGATCATCTTCGTCGACACCGAGTCGTCGAACTGGACCTACGACCCGGTCCGCGGCCAGTTCTACTGGCACCGCTTCTTCTCCCACCAGCCGGACCTCAACTACGAGAACGGCGAGGTCCAGGAGGCGATGCTGGAGGTGCTGCGGTTCTGGCTGGACCTGGGCATCGACGGGTTCCGCCTGGACGCCGTGCCCTACCTGTTCGAGGAGGAGGGCACCAACTGCGAGAACCTGCCGCGCACGCACGAGTTCCTGCGCCGGTGCCGCAAGGTGGTCGACGACGAGTACCCCGGGCGGGTACTGCTCGCCGAGGCCAACCAGTGGCCGTCCGACGTCGTCGAGTACTTCGGCGACCCGGCGGTCGGCGGCGACGAGTGTCACATGGCGTTCCACTTCCCGTTGATGCCGCGCATCTTCATGGCCGTGCGCCGCGAGTCCCGGTTCCCGATCTCGGAGATCCTGGCCCAGACACCGGCCATTCCGGACGGCTGCCAGTGGGGCATCTTCCTGCGCAACCACGACGAGCTGACCCTCGAGATGGTCACCGACGAAGAGCGCGACTACATGTACACCGAGTACGCCAAAGACCCGCGGATGAAGGCGAACATCGGCATCCGCCGCCGGCTGGCGCCGTTGCTGGACAACGACCGCAACCAGCTGGAGCTGTTCACCGCGATGCTGCTGTCGCTGCCGGGCTCGCCGGTGCTGTACTACGGCGACGAGATCGGGATGGGCGACAACATCTGGCTCGGTGACCGTGACGCGGTGCGCACGCCGATGCAGTGGACACCCGACCGCAACGGCGGGTTCTCCCAGTGCGACCCCGGCAGGATCTACTTGCCGGTCATCGCCGACCCCGTGTATGGATATCAGGCGATCAACGTCGAGTCGCAGCTGAACAACACATCGTCACTGCTGCACTGGTCGCGGCGCATGATCGAGGTCCGCAAGCAGCACCGGGCGTTCGGGCTCGGCGACTTCCACGAACTGGGTTCGTCCAACCCGAGCGTGCTGGCCTACCTGCGCCGGTTCGGGGAGGACACGGTGTTGTGCGTGAACAACCTGTCCCGGTTCCCCCAGCCGGTCGAGCTGGATCTGTCGGCCTACGAGGGACGCCAGCCGGTCGAGCTCACCGGCGGCGTGCGGTTCCCCTTGATCGGCGAGCTGTCCTACCTGCTCACGTTGCCAGGACACGGTTTCTACTGGTTCGAGATCATGGCGGTGGACGAGGGATGACGAGCGAGCCAGCAGTTCAGAAGATGCTGGCCGAGGAACTGCCGTCCTGGCTGCCGAACCAGCGGTGGTTCGGCGGCAAGGACCGGCCGGTCACCGAGGCGCGCGCGGTGCGGGTGGTCCCCCTGCTGGAGGGCAACCCGCGGCTGGTGCACGCACTCGTCGAGGTGCTGCAGGAGGACCGGAAAGCGACGTACCAGCTGCTGCTGGGCAGCCGTGAGTCTCCGCCGGAGTACCTGTCCGGGATCTGGGTCGGGGAGGACGGGCGGCAGTGGTACGAGGCGGCCAGCGACCCCGAGCTGATGGCGTTCCTGCTGGACGCGATCGCCGAGACCCAGTCGCACGGCCCGATCGAGTTCCACCGCGAGCCGGAGGTGGAGCTCGAGCAGGGCCTGCGCGGGCGCGCGGTGACCTCCGAGCAGAGCAACACCTCGTTGATCTACGGGCAGCAGTACATCCTCAAGCTGTTCCGCAAACTGTCCGCCGGCCCGAACCCCGACCTGCAGATGCACCTCGCGTTGCGGTCGGTCGGCTGTGAGCACATCGCCCAGCCGCTGGGCTGGATCGCCGACGAGGAGGGCGACCGCCCCACGCTCGGCATGTTGCAGCAGTTCCTCGCCGACGCCGCCGACGGCTGGGCCATGGCCACGGCAAGCGTCCGCGACCTGATGGCCGAAGCCGACCTGCACGCGTTCGAGGTGGGCGGTGACTTCGCCGGCGAGGCCCACCGCCTCGGCGCCGCGGTCGCCGCCGTGCACGCGGACCTGGCGCGGGCGTTGGATTCCCGCCCGGTGCAGGCCGGTGAGGTCGACGGAGCGGTGGACGCCATGCACCGCCGCCTCGACACCGTGCTGGCGGTTGTTCCCGAGCTCGCGGAATACGAAACACCGTTGCGGACGGCCTTCGACTCGGCACGCGGCGTCGACGGCGGGGTGCCGATCCAGCACGTGCACGGCGATCTGCACCTCGGGCAGGTGCTCCGGACCGTGAACGGCTGGCTGCTCATCGACTTCGAAGGTGAACCGGCGGCGCCGTTAAGCGAACGCACCGCACCGCGGTCACCGTTGCGGGATGTCGCCGGGATGCTCCGGTCGTTCGACTACGCGGCGCACCAACTGCTTGTGGGGCAACCAGAGGATCACCAGCTGGCGGTCCGGGCGCGGGAGTGGTCCGACCGCAACCGCGGCGCGTTCTGCGACGGGTACGCCGAGGTGTCGCCGAACGGGGACCCGCGGGAGCACGAAGTTCTGTTGCGGGCGCTGGAGTTGGACAAGGCGGTGTACGAGGTCTCCTACGAGCACGCCAACCGCCCGGACTGGGTGCAGATCCCGCTCGCTTCGATCGCCCGGATCGCTTCGTAGCCCCGATCGAACCAGGAGCAGAACGAACCAAGCTGTCGAGAACGGCTTGGCGGCTCCGTCCCAGGGGCGGATCTTGGCCGCATCTCACGAAGGAGACCCAGCGTGGCTATCCGGCGGATGGACAACGTCCTCATCGTCGTCGAGGACCTCGATGCCGTTATCGCGTTCTTCGTCGAACTCGGCATGGAACTGGAGGGCAAGGGGCCGCTCGAATGGCGAGGGGCTGAGCGTGTCGTCGGGCTCGAGGACGTCCAGCAGGACGTCGCCATGCTCCGGGTCCCGGGCGGCGGGGGGCGAGTGGAGCTGGCGAAGTTCCACCGGCCCAAGGCCATCACCCCGGAGCCGAAGGACGCGCCCGCGAACACGCTGGGCATCCGTCGCATCATGTTCGCGGTCGACGACATCGAGGACGTCATCGCCCGCCTGCGCACGCACGGCGCCGAACTCGTGGGTGAGCTGGAGCGGTTCGAGGACATCTACCTGCTCTGCTACCTCCGCGGTCCCGAGGGCATCGTCGTCGGGCTCGCCCAGGAACTCGGCTGATGACCGCGACTGTCCTATGTGGACCAAGCGGTGAGTTACGGGGAGTCACCGGGCGAACAGGACGGTGGGTGTTCTGCGGGTGGCGGTGCGGGCCGTTAGGATCGCTGAGGTGAAGCCACTCGATCCGGCCCCGCCGGCCGAGGATGTCAACCGCCTGCTCGCCGGCTCGCACCATGACCCGCATTCGGTGCTGGGGATACACGCGCACCCGTCCGGCGCCGTGGTCCGCGCGTACCGGCCCGGGGCGACGTCGGTCACCGTTCTCGCCGGGGACCTCAAGCAGGAGCTGGACGAGGTCGCCGCGGGGTTGTTCGCGGGGATTCTCAGCCAGACGCCCACCGAGTACCTCTTCGAGGTCGCGTACAACGACCGGGTCGAGCTCGTCGACGACCCGTACCGGTGGCTGCCCACGCTCGGTGAGCTGGATCTGCACCTGATCGCGGAGGGTCGCCACGAGCGGCTCTGGACCGTTCTGGGCGCGCACACCCGCAGCTACGACACCCCGACGGGCCCGGTGGAGGGCACGTCGTTCGCGGTGTGGGCGCCGAACGCGCACGGTGTGCGGGTCTGCGGCGACTTCGACGGCTGGGACGGCCGCGCGAACCCGCTGCGGTCGCTCGGGTCGTCGGGCATCTGGGAGATCTTCCTCCCGGGGCTGCCGCCGGGCACGCGCTACAAGTTCCGCCTGCTGGGCAAGGACGGCAACTGGCACGAGAAGGCCGACCCGTTCGCGTTCAGCGCCGAACCGCCGCCCGCGACCGCCTCGATCGTGTCCACTTCGGACTACAAGTGGCAGGACGACGAGTGGGTCACCGCACGCGAGTCGACCGACTGGTGGCGTAAGCCGGTCAGCACCTACGAGGTGCACCTGGGGTCGTGGCGCCCGGGCCTGGGGTACCGGGAACTGGCCGAGCAGCTGGCCGAGTACGTGGTGGAGATGGGCTTCACGCACGTCGAGCTGATGCCGGTCGCGCAGCACCCGTTCAGCGGCTCGTGGGGCTACCAGGTCACGTCGTACTACGCGCCGATGTCCCGGTTCGGCTCCCCCGACGACTTCCGCTACTTCGTCGACCACCTGCACTCGCAGGGCATCAGCGTGATCATGGACTGGGTCCCCGCGCACTTCCCCAAGGACTCGTGGGCGCTGGCGCGGTTCGACGGCGAGCCGTTGTACGAGCACGCCGACCCGCGCCGCGGCGAGCACCCGGACTGGGGCACGCTCGTGTTCGACTTCGGCCGCAACGAGGTGCGCAACTTCCTGGTGGCCAACGCGCTGTACTGGCTGGAGGAGTTCCACATCGACGGCCTGCGGGTGGACGCGGTCGCCTCGATGCTGTACCTCGACTACTCGCGGCGTGAGGGCGAGTGGCTGCCGAACGTGCACGGCGGCCGGGAGAACCTCGACGCGGTGAACTTCCTGCAGGAGCTGAACGCGACCGTCTACAGGCGACACCCGGGCGCGATGATGATCGCCGAGGAGTCCACCGCCTGGCCCGGCGTCACCCGCCCGACCCACCTGGGCGGCCTCGGGTTCGGCTTCAAGTGGAACATGGGCTGGATGCACGACACCCTGTCGTACCTCAAGCACGACCCGGTGCACCGCTCGTACCACCACAACGAGATCACGTTCTCCCTGGTGTACGCGTGGAGCGAGAACTTCGTGCTGCCGCTGTCGCACGACGAGGTGGTGCACGGCAAGGGATCGCTGTGGACGCGGATGCCCGGCGACGACTGGAACAAGGCCGCGGGCGTGCGTGCCCTGCTCGCCTACATGTGGGCGCATCCGGGTAAGCAGATGCTGTTCATGGGCGGCGAGTTCGGCCAGGTCGGCGAGTGGTCGGAGAACAGGTCGCTGGACTGGTACCTGCTGGAGGAACCGCTGCACGCGGGCATCCGGTCGCTGGTGGCGGACCTCAACGCGGCCTACCGCGAGAACTCCGCCCTGTACGCGGGCGACACCTCCCCCGAGGGTTTCTCCTGGATCGACGCCAACGACGCAGGCGGCAACGTGCTGAGCTTCCTGCGCCATGACCCCGACGGCACCAACGTCATGGCCTGCGTCGCCAACTTCTCCGGCGCGCCCCACAACAACTACCGCGTCGGCCTCCCCCAGGCCGGCCACTGGCGCGAAGTCCTCAACACCGACGCCACCACCTATGGCGGCTCAGGTGTGGGCAACCTCGGCGACGTGGAGGCAACAGAGAAGCCGTGGCACGGCAGGCCCGCCTCGGCCGTGCTGCAACTCCCACCCCAAGGCGTGATCTGGCTCGCCCCAGCCACAACCCAGGACTGAACGAACATCATCCCGACCCCAGTGGCTGGCCGCACTCGTGGCCGGCCACCCAACCCTGACCGCGGACGACCCATCCCCACCCACCATCCGCCTCGCCTCCCTCGCCCACACCTTCACCACCCACGCCGCCGAGTTCGACGAACCCCAGCGGCGCGCCCTTTTCGCCGCCCTCGATCAGGTCCTCACCGACGGGTCCGAACCGGACAAGGACGCGGTGGCGACCGGCTTCTTCGAAGCGCTGCTGAACGACTACGACCGCGGCTTCGACCTCGCGGCCGTCTGGCCGTACCTGGGGCCAGAATCGAGGGCCTACTGCAGGGGCCACGGTGCCATGAAGCGGCGTGCGGATGGGCGGGGTGAGAGTTGGGCCGATGCGGCTGGGCGCGGTTCGATTTTGTGCGGGGTGGCGGCGCACAGAAGCTCTCCGGCGAGGCAGGTCGCAGACCTGCCCCCTTTGGTGCCTGCCCGTGCGCCGCAGGGGTCCCCGCACAAAATCGAACCGCGCCCAGCCGCTCACGACGAACAGCAGCCAAGCGCCTTCCCCTCACCTCGGACAGAGATCGGATGACTTTCGTTCCAATGGTCTAGTCCATGGGTCTTGACGGGGTGTTCAGCACTGCTTAGTTTCTTGGTGAACTCGGGTGCAACGTCGCCGCCCCGCACCTGCCCACGAGTCTAGGGACGGCGCATGCCCGGAGAGAGCTGGGATGTTTCCCGGCGTGGATTTATCGCGGGGTCGGTGGCGACCGCGGCGTTGGCTGGGGTCGCGAACCCGGCCCAAGCAGCGGACCCGGCCCAAGCGGCGGCGGACCCGGTCCAGGCCCAGGCGCTGGACTGGCCCGCGTTTGTCGGCCAGCAGGATCTGGTGTGGAAACGGCTTCCGTCCGACTGGTGGCAGGGGCCGTTTCTCGGCGATGGGCTGCTCGGGTCGATGGTCTACCAGGAACCCGGCAAGAACCAGATCCGGTTCACCACCCAGCATTCCGAGGTCCAGGACTACCGCCCGCAGTTCGGCAGCGCGTGGGGTGTGTGCCGGCTGCCGGTTGGGCATCTGACGCTTGAGCCTTCGGGGACGATCAGCAAGGTCGACTGGCGGCTGGATCTGTGGAACGCCGAACTCACCGGCACCGTCACGACCAGCAAGGGCACGTTGACGCTCAACGTCTTCATCCACGACCAGACCCTCGTCGCGAAGGCGACCGCGCAGAGCGGCGAGACGGTCAAGTGGGTCTTCCACGAGGAGAAGGCGATCAGCCCGAAGTCCGCGTCCGAGGCCCCGCCCAGCGGGTACACCGAGAACCCGGCGCCCACCAAGAAGACGACAGAAAACATCAGCCAGGTCACCCAAAACCTGGTCGCGGGCGGGCAAACGGCCACGGCCTACCGCAAGACCGGCGACACCCTGCTACTCACGGTCGCGCACACCGCGACGGACAAGACCGCGGAAGCCAAAGCCCTCACCAGGATCCAGAACGCCACCGAGACCACACTGCGAACAGCCCACCGCAAGTGGTGGAACGCCTACTACCAGAAGAGCTTCCTGTCCATTCCGGACCAACGCCTGCAGTCCTTCCACTGGGCCCAGCTGTACAAGATCGCCTCGGGCACCCGCGCGGACGCACCCGTCATGGCCACCTGCGGCCCCTGGCTGGAGAAAACCGGGTGGCCGGCGGTGTGGTGGAACCTGAACGTGCAGCTCGAGTACTGGCTGATCCACGGCTCCAACCACTTGGAGCTGGACGCGATCAGCAAAACCCTGCACGACAACATGGACAACCTGATCAAGAACGTCCGCCCCGAATACCAGCCGGACTCCGCGGGTGTCGGGCGCAGCACCGACCGCCGCACGATCAAGGGCAGCTATGTGCAACGCCCGGGGGACAGCGGCAGCGGTGAGGTCGGCAACCTCGCGTGGACACTGCACAACGCGTGGCTCAGCTACCGGCACACCATGGACGAGTCGCTGCTGCAGAACACGATCTTCCCGTTGCTGCGCCGCACAACCAACTACTACCTGCACTTCCTCAAGAAAGGCGACGACGGCAAACTCCATCTGCCGCAAACACTTTCGCCCGAGTACGGCCTCGCCCCGGACGCCAACTACGACATCGCCCTGCTGCGCTGGTCGCTGCAAACCCTGTTACAGACCAAACCCGATGACCCACTGGCCGGTAAATGGCAGCAGACCCTCAAGGACCTGACGCCGTATCCAACCGACAGCACCGGGTTCATGATCGGCGCGGGCGTTCCGTACGCCAAGTCACACCGGCACTACTCGCACCTGCTCATGGTCTACCCGCTGTACCTGGTCACGCCGGACACCGCGGCGAACCGGGCGCTGATCGAGAAGTCGGTGCGGCACTGGCACTCCATCCAGGGTGCGCACCGCGGGTACAGCTACACCGGCGCCGCGTCGATGTTCGCCGTGCTGGGCAACGGCAACGAGGCGCTCACCTACCTGCTGAAGTTCTTCGACACCAGTACGAAGTACCCGGTCACCGAGAACACCATGTACAAAGAGGGCAGTCCGGTGGTCGAGACACCGCTGTCCGCGTCCCAGTCCATTCACGACATGCTGTGCCAGAGCTGGGGCGGGGTCATCCGGGTCTTCCCGGCGGTCCCGGACAAGTGGGCCGACGCCGCGCTGGGCACCTTCCGCACGCAGGGCGCTTTCTTGCTCAGCGCCGTGCGGCGGCAGGGAAAGACCGCCTGGGTCAAGCTCACCAGCGAGGCCGGCCAGCCGTGCCGGGTCAAGCACGGGATCGCCGGGGACATCACGGTGTCCACACCGGACGGAACCCCGATTGCCTGGCACAGCACCGGTGATGGCGTGATCCAGATCGACCTCGTCAAGGGCGCGACCGCGGTCGTGTACCCGAAGGGCGCCCTGCCCGACCTCACCGTCGCCCCCGTCCCGATCACCGTCCCCGGCAAGCAGTGGGGCTTGCCCAGCTGAATCGAGGCTACGACCATGCTCAGAAGGCTCGCGGTCGCTGTGGCCGCACTGTCCACAATGCTCGGTTTCGTCGTCGTCCAGGCCACCCCGCAAGCACTTGCGCTGGACAACGGCCTGGCCCGCACCCCACCGATGGGGTTCAACAACTGGAACACCACCCAGTGCAAGGCCACCTTCAACGAGGCGATGATCAAGAGCATCGCCGACCTGTTCGTGTCCAAGGGACTCAAGGACGCCGGCTACCAGTACGTCAACATCGACGACTGCTGGGCCAAGACCTCCCGCAACGCGCAGGGCAACCTGGAGCCCGACCCGGTGCGGTTCCCCAACGGCATCAAGGCCGTCGCCGACTACGTGCACTCGAAGGGCCTCAAGTTCGGCATCTACACCAGCGCGGGCACGAAAACCTGCAACACGGCGGGCTTCCCGGGCGGCCTGAACCACGAAACGCAGGACGCCAACCTGTTCGCGTCCTGGGGTGTCGACTACCTGAAGTACGACAACTGCAACAACCAGGGTGTGGACGCCCAGCAGCGGTACAAGAAGATGCGCGACGCGCTGGCCGCCACCGGCCGGCCGATCGTGTTCTCCATCTGCGAGTGGGGCCAGAACCAGCCGTGGACGTGGGCGCAGCCGGTCGGGAACCTGTGGCGCACCACGGGTGACATCAGCGACTCGTACTCGAAGATGGTGTCGATCTTCCAGAAGAACCTGCCGCTGGCCCAGTACGCCAAACCGGGCGCGTGGAACGACCCGGACATGCTCGAGGTCGGCAACGGCGGGATGACCCCGGCGGAGTACCGCTCGCACTTCAGCCTGTGGGCGATCATGGCCGCGCCGCTGCTGATCGGCGCGGACCTGCGCAAGGTGTCCGCGGAGAACTACGAGACCCTGCTGAACAAGGACGTCATCGCGGTCGACCAGGACACCCTGGGCGTCCAGGGCAAGCAGATCTCCGCCAGTGGCAACAAGTACGTGATCTCCAAGCCACTGTCCAATGGGGACTACGCGGTGGCGTTGTTCAACAACAACTCCTCGGCCCAGACGATCAGCACGACCGCCTCGGCGATCGGCATCGGCTCCTCGTCGAACTACAACCTCAAGGACCTGTGGTCGAAGTCCACCCGGAACACCACCGGCACGATCAGCGTGTCCGTGCCCGCGCACGAGACGGTGATCTACCGGGTCAGCAAGGGTGTGCGCACGCCACCGGCCGAGGGCACGCACCAGGTGTCCGACCTGAGCTGGGACTCGGCGGTGAGCGGCTGGGGCCCGGTGGAGAAGGACCGCAGCAACAACACCCAGGCCGGCGGCGACGGCAAGACGCTGACCATCAACGGGACCACGTACGCCAAGGGCCTCGGCACGCACGCGGCCAGCGACATCTCGTTCTACCTGGGCAAAGCGTGTGACACGTTCTCGGCGAGCGTCGGCGTGGACGACGAGGTGGCCAGTACGAAGGGCTCGGTGGTGTTCCAAGTGTTCGCCGACGGCACCAAGATCGCCGACAGCGGCACGATGACCGGGGCCACCGCGGCCAAGCAGCTGTCCGGCAGCATCGCCGGGGCCGACCAGCTACGCCTCGTGGTCACCGACGCGGGCGACGGCAACAACTCCGACCACGCGGACTGGGGTAACCCGACGATTACTTGCTAGTGAATTCATCGGACCGAAGGTGGTCGGCGCCCGCGCCGGCCACCTTCCATCCTCCATTTCCGGGTTCGATGAGGCAGGCTGTAGGGCGTGAGCGAGTACGACTACGACCTGATCGTCCTGGGCTCCGGCCCCGGTGGGCAGAAGGCCGCGATCGCCGCGGCCAAGCTGGGCAAACACGTCGCGGTCGTGGACCGCCATGACATGGTCGGCGGGGTCTGCGTGAACACGGGGACCATTCCGTCGAAAACACTGCGCGAAGCGGTGCTCTACCTGACCGGCATGAACCAGCGCGAGCTGTACGGCGCGAGTTACCGCGTCAAACAGGACATAACCGTCGCCGATCTGCTGGCCCGGACACAGCACGTGATCGGCCGCGAGGTGGAGATCGTCCGCGCGCAGCTGATGCGCAACCACGTCGAACTGGTCGACGGGCTCGGCCGGTTCGTCGACCCGCACACCATCGCCGTCGAGGGCCGGGCGCGCACCACGATCACCGGCCGGTTCATCGTGATCGCCACCGGCACCAGCCCGGCGCGGCCCAGCGAGGTCGACTTCGACGCCAAGCGGGTGCTCGACTCGGACGAGATCCTGGCGCTGGAGCACGTTCCCGCCTCGCTGGTGGTGGTCGGCGCGGGCGTGATCGGCATCGAGTACGCGTCCATGTTCGCCGCGCTCGGCACCCGGGTGACCGTGGTGGAGCAGCGGGAACGGATGCTGGAGTTCTGCGACCCGGAGATCGTCGAGTCGCTCAAGTTCCACCTGCGCGACCTGGCGGTCACCTTCCGGTTCGGCGAGAAGGTCGTGGACGTGGCCGTGAACGACCACGCCACGGTGACCACTTTGGCCAGTGGCAAGCGGATCCCCGCCGAGGCGGTGATGTACTCGGCCGGGCGTCAGGGCATGACCGCGTCGCTGGACCTGGAGAAGGCCGGGCTGGCCGCCGACCACCGCGGCCGCCTGACGGTGGACCCGCACTACCGCACCCCGGTCGAGCACATCTACGCGGTCGGCGACGTGATCGGGTTCCCCGCGCTGGCGGCGACCTCGATGGACCAGGGCCGGCTGGCCGCGTACCACGCGTTCGAGGAGCCGGTGCACGAGCTGAGCGCGTTGCAGCCCATCGGGATCTACACGATCCCGGAGATCTCCTACTGCGGCGCCACCGAGGCGGAACTGACCACGTCGGCCGTTCCGTACGAGACCGGCACCGCGCGTTACCGCGAGCTCGCGCGCGGCCAGATCGCCGGTGACTCGTACGGCATGCTCAAGCTCCTGGTGTCCACAACGGACCGGAAGGTGCTGGGTGTGCACGTGTTCGGCACCGGCGCGACCGATCTGGTGCACATCGGCCAGGCGGTGATGGGCTGCGGCGGCACGATCGACTACCTGGTCGACGCGGTGTTCAACTACCCCACGCTGTCCGAGGCGTACAAGGTCGCCGCGCTGGACGCCACCAACAAAATCAGGGCAATTGACCGGTTCAGTGTCTGACCTGCACTTTCGGGCCGATATATCAGCGAAGCGCATGCACTTACCCCCAGCCGACAAGCCGACCAGGCACACTGTTCGGGTGGCCCGGTCCTCTGTGTTCGCCATCCTCGCCGTTGGTGTCGCCCTGCTCGCCTCCGCCTGCACTACCACCGTTGTGGGTGTGCCAGTGGCGGCCGGCGGGGTGATCAACCGCAACCAGGGCGGTGACGTCGACCCGTCGTTCATCAACAACACCGACGGGGGTGAGATCGACAAACTCGCTGGGACGGTCGTCAAGGACGTCGAGAAGTACTGGATGGACACATTCCCGGCCACCTTCGACAACAAGGCGTGGGAACCGCTGCGCGGCGGCTACTACTCGGTGGACACCAAGAGCCCCAAGGCGCCCGCGCCGCCGTGCACCGACCAGGCGTCGGACGTGGAGGGCAACGCGTTCTACTGCCCGAGCGCGGACGCCATCGCCTGGGACCGCGCGGCCTTGCTGCCGCTGCTCAAGGAGAACTTCGGCGAGGCGTCGGTGATGCTCGTGCTGGCCCACGAGATGGGGCACGCGGTGCAGCGGCGGGCCGGGATCACCCCGCAGGCCGAGCGGGCCAACCCGCAGAAGTACCCGACGATCCTGCTGGAGGCGCAGGCGGACTGCTACGCGGGTTCGTTCGTGCGCTGGGTGACCGAGGGCAAGGCGGCCCGGCTGCAGGTCGAACGGACCGCACTGGACCCGGCGCTGGAGGCCATGGTCGTGTTCCGCGACCCCGTCGGCACCACGGCGGGCGCCCAGGGTGCGCACGGTGACGCGTTCGACCGGGTCTCGGCGTTCCAGGACGGCTTCGAGAAGGGCGCCTCGCTCTGCGCCAAGATGAGCGTGGACAACCGCGAGTTCACCCAGAAGGGCTTCGAGTCCCAGCAGGACAAGGCCACCGGCGGCAACATCAGCCTGGCCGAGACGCTCAAGGGCATCGACGAGGACATCAACCCCTACCTGCAGCAACAGGTCACCAAGCTGGGCAAGCAGTGGAAGCAGCCCAAGCTCAAGGAGGTCACCTCGGAGCCCGAGTGCGGTTCCGGCGACCAGGGTCCGGTCGCGTTCTGCCAGGACAGCGACGAGGTGGACGTGGAGTCCGGCGGGCAGCTGGCCGAGATCCACAAGGAGATCGGCGACTGGTCGACCGGGACGATCATCTCCAGCCGCTACGGCCTTGGCGTCCTGGCCGCGTTGAACAAGCCCCTGACCGGCCGTGACGCGCAGAAGGCCGTGTTGTGCGTGGCGGGCGCGTACAGCGGTCAGCTGCTGAACAAGGACGACGGCTACCGCCTGTCCCCCGGTGACCTCGACGAGGCCGTACAGGTGTTGCTGCGCTACGACTACGCGGCCCGTGACCTCAAGGGCGACGCCCCGGAGACCGGCTTCGAACGCGTCTCCGACTTCCGGGTCGGCGCCGTCGGCGGCTTCCCCGCCTGCAAACTCGGCTGATGTGCCTGCCCCGGCAGACTGGTCTGCCGGGGCAGGCGCTTGTCAGCGGGTGTAGTAGCCCTGGAGGTCGGTCAGGGCGTCGATCGCGTTGCCCGCGTTGCGGATGTTGATGCGGGCCTGCGAGTCGAGGCGGACGGTGGCCGCGTTCGCGGTGTCCTCGCCCTTGGTGATGTTGATCGTGGACGGGATCGCGCCGGAGTAGGCGATGCCCGGGTTCCACAGGGTCAGGAACGTGTTGCCGGTCGGCGCGATGCCCACGACACCGAGCGCAACCGCGGTCGCCTGCGCGGGCAGGCCCGGCACGGTCACCGTCCTGATCTCACCGGGACCGAACCCGTGCTGCGCGGTCACCCGGCTGTCGTAGAAGCGGTTCGTGGCCGGCAGGACCTGGAACCGGCTGCCGCCGTCACCGGGCACGAAGTACCCCACCACCGACACCAGCAGGTGCGCCTGGCCGGCGTTGAGCGAGACCCGGATCTGGCCGTCGTCACCGATCCGCACCAGCGACTGGGTCGCCCGGTCCTCGCCCTTGACCAGGTTCAGCGAGGACAGCGCGGGCGAGCCCTGGGCGAACACGGTGAAGAAGTTCTCCATGGTGGACTCCGTGCCGGTGATGTTCACCGCCACCGCGACCGCGTTCGACGGCACCCCGGCCACGCCGCGGATGGGCAGCGTCACGACCTCACCGCCGTTGACCGGACGCTGGTGCCCGCCGAGGCTCGTGCGGGTGTCCAGGATCAGGTCGGGCTTGTCCTTCGGCTGGTAGGTCGACTCGCCGGAGGCGCTGTAGTAGCCGAGGAAGTCCACGATCGCGTGGACCGAGCCGGAGTTGTTGCGGACCCGGATCTTGCCGTCCACGCCGACCGGGACGATCGCCATCACCGCGGCCGCGCGGCCGGGGGCGAGGTTGAGGGTGGACCCCTTTGCCTCGTCGCCGTACGCGGTCAGGTACGTCGACGCGGTGGCTTCCGTGCCGATCAGGTCCACCGCGACCGCGCTGGCGCCCTTGGGCAGGTCCGGCACGGCGATGTCGACGGACTCGCCGCCGGTCAGTGCCTTGTTGTGCCCGCCGAGCTCGGTGCGGGTGTCCAGGATCCGTTTCATGGCAGGCAAAGCGGTGTAGGCGTCGCCACGGGTGTGCTGGCCGATCCAGTCGGCGATGTTGTCCACCCGGGTCTCCACGCCGCCCTGGCGGGTCTCAGTGGACCCCAGACACCCTGTCTGCCAGGACGAGTGGTGGATCGCGACGAGCTGGACCGTGCCGTCCCGTTCGCGCAGCGCCGGGCCGCCGGCGTCGCCCTGACACGTGATCGCCGCGGGCTGCGGGTTGCCGATGACCGCCATCGTCGTGTCCGTGCTGCTCTGCACGGAAACCGTTGCGCTGTGCGGTTTGTCGGGTACCCAGTCGGCGTTCGTGCGGCCGTAACCGGCCACCCGCAACAGTTCGTTGTTCGCGGGCGCCGTCGTGCCGGGCGCGACCGGCGTGACCCCGGCGACCGGCTTCGCCAGCTTGGCCAGCGCCACGTTCCGGTCCGACCGGAACAGCAAGTCCACAATGGACACCGACTGCCCGCTCACCGTGGCCTTCGCCGCCACTTTCGGCGTACCCGCGACCCCGGCGTTCTCCGGGAAGCACGTGCCGGACGTGATCACCCACTGCGGCGCGACCAGCGCGCCGCTGCAGCCGTGCACCGTCCCGACCTCGACCTTCGCGATGAACCCGTACGTGCCGTCCGGCACTGGTGCACCGCCGCTGACCGCCGCACCGGGCAGACCGGCCAGCATCGCTCCCGCCGCCGCCAGCACGATCAGGCCGGCAGCGCGCGCAGGAGTCACCCTCATGATTTCCCCCCAAAAAGAAACTCGCCCCAGTTACATCGGGAACACTAACGTCCGCCCAGGTCAGGAACCAGAGTCAGGTTCGTCACGCGATACCCCCGGTTTCCGGTACGGGTGTCGGCCGTTCGCAGTAGGGTGCCAGGCGTCGGTAGGGACCGGTTGGGGACGAGGGATCAATGCGGGCACGCGAGACACGGCGAGTGCTGGTCGCACTTGTCGCGGTGGTGGCGATGGTGTGCGGGTGCGGGAAGGCGGTGACCGGGACGCCCAAGGCGGAGGGCGAGATCGACGCCGGGTCCGTTGCCGGCCTGCCGGTCACCGACGAATCCCAGGTGCAGACCGGGCTCAAGGCGGGCGCGCCGGATTCCGGCCTGCAGGTGGAGAACGGCGACGGCGGCGAGATGGACCAGCTCGCCCTGGCCGCGGTGGCCGACCTGTACGAGTACTGGAACGAGCAGATGCCCGCGGACTTCGAGGGCCAGAAGTTCACGCCGTTGTCCCGCCTGGTGTCCTACGACTCCAAGGGCAAGTCGCTGAAGCTGTGCCAGACCGACACCAAGGGCCTGGTGAACGCGTTCTACTGCAGCCTGGACGACAGCATCGCGTGGGACCGCGGTGTGCTGTTGCCCGAGCTGACCAAGCAGTTCGGCAAGATGTCCGTGGTCACCGTGCTGGCGCACGAGACCGGGCACGCAGTGCAGTTCAAGCTGGGCGGCAAGAGCAACATCACCCAGGCCACCAAGACGATCGTCAAGGAACAGCAGGCGGACTGCTACGCGGGCGCGTTCTTCCGGTGGATCGCCGACGGCAAGTCCAAGCGGTTCCAGATCTCCACCGGTGAGGGCATCAACAAGGTGCTGGCCACCATGTTCTTCATCCGCGACCCGGCCGGCACCGACGCGAACAAGCAGGGCGCGCACGGCCTGGCGTGGGACCGGGTGTACGGGTTCCAGGCCGGGTTCAGCGGCGGCCCCACCCGGTGCGCGCGGATGGACCAGAAGGAGATCGACGGCCGGATCGCCGAGGAGAAGTTCGTCGAGAAGGACACCCAGCGCGGCAACATCGACATCAACGACACCACCATCGGCAAGATCAAGAGCAGCCTGGACGAGGCCTTCAAGACCAGCAACATCAACCCGCCGTCGTTCAAGGACAACGGTTCGAAGTGCGCGTCCGGCAAGTCGACCACCCCCGTCGCCTACTGCCCGGACGACAACACCGTCGTGTTCGACAAAGCAGCGCTGGTCAAACTCGGCACACCACCCCGCCGAGGGGAGGAACCGGGCCTGGACGGCGTGGGCATCGGCGACTTCGCGGCGTTCGCCGAGCTCGCCTCCCGCTACACCCTCGCGGTGCAGAAGACCGTGGGCATGAACCTCGACGACGAACGCGCGGGCCTGCGCACCGCGTGCCTGGTCGGCGCCTGGGCCCGCGTCGCCGAGGAGAAGGGCTCCGGCAACAACACCCTCCGCATCTCTCCCGGCGACCTCGACGAGGCCGTCGCCGAGATGCTGATGGGCAAGTCCCTCATCGCCGCCGACATCAACGGCACCCCCGTGAAAGCCGGGTTCGCCCGCGTGGAGGCATTCCGCATCGGCCACAACAACGCCAAGGAATGCACCGCCCGATTCACCTGAGCAATAGCCAGCTCACCCCGAGCGCATTCGATGAAACTCGTGGAGGCCTGAATGGCCTCCTCCCGGATCGCGCGATAAGTGTCATCGTCGATCGCCGAAGGGTTCTTCGACGCCTCGATGACCTGCAGTCGTGGAGGAGCATGTCGCCACAAAGCAGGCCGAAGCTGTCACCGGCATCTTGAAAGCGTTTGGAGAACACTCCCGCAGCGACTGACCCTCGTGAGTGGTTGCGCTGGCGAGAACCAGTACAACCACTCACGAGAAGGGCTTTCTAGAAGAGGGCTGACGCGAGGTCGCGGCGGGCCTTGGCGACGCGGGGGTCGTCGGCGGGGAAGAGGCCGAAGAGTTCGACCAGGTGGGACCGGACCTTGTCGCGGTCGTCGCCGGCGGTGCTGCGCACGCTGGCGATCAGGCGCGCGAAAGCCTGGTCGACCTGCTGCTGGGCCACTTCGAGGTCCGCGGCCGCCAGCTGGGCGTCGAGGTCCGAGGGGTTGGCGTCGGCCTTGGAGACCGCGCTGGGGTCGATGGCCTCGGTGCGGGCGGTGAACTTGACCTGGGCCAGGGCGGCCTTGGCGTCCTCGTTGCCCGGCTCGGCGGCGAGGATCTGCTGGTAGGCCTGTTCGGCGGCGGCGAAGTCACCGGCCTCGAAGGCGTCCTCGGCCTCGGCGAACCGGGGGTCGACGGGCTCCTCGTACTCCTCGGCCGGCTCGCCACCGCCGCCCGCCTCGGCCTCCTGGATGCCGGGCAGCCGGTCGCGCAGCGCGTCCAGCAGCGCACCGATCCACTGGCGGATCTGCGGCTCGGGCTGGGCGCCGGTGAACGCGTCGACCGGCTGGCCGCCGGCGATCGCGACCACGGTCGGGATCGACTGGACACCGAAGAGCTGGGCGATCCGGGGGTTCGCGTCGACGTCCACCTTCGCCAGCACCCAGGCGCCGTTGCCGGCGTTCGCCAGGCGTTCGAGCACGGGGGAAAGCTGCTTGCACGGGCCGCACCACTCGGCCCACAGGTCGACCACGACGGGGACCTGCAGCGAACGTTCGACCACGTCGGCCTGGAAGGTCGCCTCGGTGACGTCGAACACGAAGTTGCCCTGGCCGGCGGCCGGTGCGGCGGCGGCACTGCTGGTGGGCGTGCTGGGTGCCTGCCGCGCGGCGTCGGCCCTGGCCTTGAGGGCGGAGAGGTCGACAGCACCGGACAGGGCCGCGGACATCGCGGCTGTCTGACGTGGATCTGGCCGTGTCACGCACCCATCCTAGTTACAACTGCCCGGCGAGGGCTTTGCGCACGTTCAACGCCATCGGGTTCGACCGCATCGCCTCGTTGCTGTCGGCCAGCGTGAGCACGAGTGGCATGAGCAGTTCGGCCAGCCGGGACGCCTTGTCCGGGCCCAATGCGTCCCAGGGCGCGGAGGCGAGCGAGTCCGTTTTCGCCTCGATGTCAGCTCTGAGCGAAACGCCTGCGTCGCTGATCACACCGTCGGTGAGCAGGCCGCGTCCGGTCAGACGGTGGACGGCCGCGTCCCACTCCTCGGGCGACCAGCCGCGCGCCAGCTGCATGTAGCTGAACTCCAGGCCGCGGTCCGCGGCGAACAGCACCAGCGTCTCGACCGGGTCCAGTTCGGCGTTGACCAGCGTGGCGACGTGCCCGTCGCCGCGGGATTCCCGCAGTGTGGTCGCGGCCTGCCACAACGCGAGATGCGGCTCGTTCGGCACGGGCAACGCGGCGTTCGCGGCACCCAGCGGACGGCCCGCGATCGGTGCGGCCGACGCGGCCTCGACAGCCAGCTCAGCGGCCTCGTCGATGTCGTTCAACGCGTCACCGAGCATCCGCTTGAGCGCCCGCGACGCGCCGAGCAGCCGGATCTCGAGGAACTTGTCCGGCGGGGCGACCTCCCAGGCGTCCGGGATCGCGCGCCGGACCATCCGCGGGTGGAAGTTGTAGAAGGTCGAGATGACCAGCTCCGGCGAGACGGCGCCGAGCGGGGCGGCGCGCATGCCGAAGTACCCCATCCAGCCGCCTTTGCAGCCCAGCTCGTCGGTGGCCGCGCGCGACTCGGGCGTGAAGTACGTGACGTCGTGGTAGGTCTCGAACAGCACCCACATGGTCCGGCTACTGGTCAAGGTAGGACTCCAGCCGCTCGACTTTGGCGTTCATCTGGTCGGTGTGCCCCGGCCGGATGTCGGCCTTCAGCACCAGGCTCACCCGCGGAGCGCTCTGCTGGACAGCTTCCACCGCGCGTCTGACGACGTCCATGACCTCGTCCCACTCGCCCTCGACCTCGGTGAACATGGCCGACGTGCGGTTGGGCAGGCCGGACTCGCGCACGACCCGGACAGCGTCGGCGACCGACTCGGCCACGCTGTCCGACTCACCCCCGAGCGGGCTGACACTGAACGCGATGAGCACCGGGCGTCTCCCTTCGAAATGGTCGCCCCAGGTGTACTCCCTGGTAGCTTTTTGCGCCATGACGTCACGCCCGTTGCCGTTCGACCCGATTGCCCGCGCAGCCGAGCTGTGGGAGGAGCGCATCGGCCCGTCGGACACCATGGCGGCGGTCACCAGCGTGATGCGCGTGCAGCAGATCATCCAGTCCGCCGTGGACACCGCGCTACGGCCACACGGCCTGACGTTCGCGCGGTACGAGGCCCTGGTGCTGCTGTCGTTCTCCAAGCGCGGCAGCCTCCCGATGCGCGTGATGGGCGAACGCCTCCAGCTGCACCCCACCAGCGTGACCAACATCGTGGACCGCCTCGAAGCCGACGGCCTGGTGAAACGAACACCACACCCAACCGACCGCCGCACGACGCTGACCGAGATCACCGAAGCGGGCCGGGAACGGCGCGCGGCGGCGACCGAGGCGGTGACCGAGATCGACTTCGGCCTGCGCGGACTGACGGGCAGGCAGACCAAGCAGCTGTCGGAACTGCTGGCCCGCGTGCGTAAATCGGTCGGCGATTTCACCGACTGACTGGGATGCTCCGCGGATGTCGTGGACCGCACCTGAGATCGACCGCCCCACCGAGCCCTGCCTCGGCGACGAACGGGCGATGCTGCTCGGCTGGCTCGAGTACCACCGAGCCACCCTCCTGTGGAAATGCGCCGGCCTGACGGGCGCTCAGCTGGCAACCCAGTCAACACCGCCATCGGACATGTCGCTGCTGGGGCTGATCCGGCACATGACCGACGTCGAGCGCACCTGGTTCCTGCGGCGGATCCAGGGTCAGGACTCGCCGTTCCTGTTCTGGACGACCGATGGGGACACGGACTTCTCGGAGGCTTCGGCGGCCACCGCCGAGGAGGACTACGCGCGGCTGCTGGACATGGTCGAGCAGGCCCGCAAGGCCATGGCGGGCGTGTCCCTTGAGGACACCATTGAGGAGAAGGTGCGCGGGACCATGTCCGTGCGGTGGGTGCTGATCCACATGATCGAGGAGTACGCGCGCCACAACGGGCACGCCGACCTGATCAGGGAACGCATCGACGGCAAGACCGGGGACTGACTCCCGGCAGATGAACTGCGGGGTGGCTTGAGGGCTCGCCCGATCACCTGCTGTGAGTGAGGCCGGGATGCTCGCCGCGCGTCTGTGGGGTCCACAGTGGGCTTTCGTGAGAGGGTGGCCGCGTGGAATTCCTGTATCGAGTGCTTGCCACGGCGGTTGCTGTGTGGGTAGCGACGATTCTGCCGGGGATCAATCTGCTGACGGGGTCGGCCGCGGCGCGGATCGGCACGTTGATCGGGGTGGCGTTGCTGTTCGGCATCGTCAACACGATCCTGAAGCCGATCGTGAAGGTGGCGGGGTGTGTTGTCTACATCCTGACCTTCGGGCTGATCGGGTTCGTGGTGAACGGCCTGCTGTTCTGGTTCACCGGGTGGGCAGCCCAGGAGCTTGAGCTGCCCTTCGAGGTGACCGGGTTCTGGGCCGGCTTCCTCGGCGCGATCATCGTGGCGATCGTCAGCTTCGTGCTGACGCTGCCGCTGCACCTGAAGAAGCTGGTGCCCAACAGAGGCTAACGGTCGTCCCAGCGGAACAGCCTGGTGGCGATGAACCCGACCACCACGGTGAACCCGAGCAGGATGCCGCCGGGCAGCAGCAGCGCCTCGACGCCCTTGCCCCGCACCAGGAAGTCCTGCATGCCGTCGTTCATGTGCCGCAATGGGAAGATCTCCGACACCGTCCGCAGCCAGCCGGGTGCGCGGTCGATCGGGAAGAACGTGCCGGACAGGAAGGCCATCGGCAGGATCACGATCTGAGCCGCGCCGGTGGCCGCCTCCTCGGTCTTGGCGAACGCGCCGACCAGCAGGCCGATCGCGAAGAACGCCAGCATGCCGAGGATGAACACCGGGATCGCCAGTGGCCAGGTGCCGGTGAGCTTCAGGCCGAACGCCGGCAGCGTGGCGATGCCGATGAACAGGATCGCCTGCGCGATCGCGATCCCCAGGGTCACGGTGATCCTGGATGTCAGCACGGTCATCGGGGACACCGGGGCCAGCCGGAGGCGCAGCAGCACCTTCTTCTTGCGCCAGGCCACAAAGGACACTCCGGTGCCGAACACGCCCGCGGACGCCACCGCCCACGACAGGATGCCCGGGGTGAGGTACTGGATCGCGCTCAGCGACGAGTCCTCGACCTGCTCGGCGTCGTAGGAGAACCGGGGTGGCTGGCCGGTCACGGCGATGTTGGTCTTGTCGACCACGCCGGAGACCAGGCCCTGGATGATCCCGGACTGGGTCTGGTCGCTGGCGGCGAACCGCAGCTGAACCTTGGTGCCGTCCTGGTAGACGATGCCCGGGATGTCGCCGTCCTTGACCTTCTGCACGGCCTCGTCGTAGGAGCCGAACTTCTGCGCCTCGACGACCGGGATCTGTTGCAGCGCCTGGACGACCGGGCCGTCCCCGACCACCCCGACCTTGATCTTGTCGCTGCCCGAGTCCTTGAACAGCAGCCCGAAGATCACCAGGAACATCAGTGGCATCAGGAAGACGAAGAACAGCGCGGCCTTGTCCCGCACGAAACCCTTGCCCATCGCGGACGACAGGCTCTTGAAGGCGCTCATGCGCGGTACTCCCGTCCGGTCAGGTCGAGGAAGACGTCTTCCAGGGTGGCGGTACGGACCTGCAGCCCGTCCAACGTGCCGCGCTCGGCCAGCGCGCCGAGGACCGGCGCCGGCTTGCGGGTGGAGATGGTCAAAGTGGACTCGTCGTCGACGACTTCGTCCACGCCCACAAAGGAACGGACCTCGTCGGCGGGCAACACACCGTGCTCGAGGATGATCCGCGTCGGCGCGTCCAGGCCGCGCACCAGGGCCGCGGGTGTGTCCATCGCCAGGATCGTGCCGTGGTCCATGATCGCCACGCGGTCGCAGAGGATCTCGGCCTCGTCGAGGTAGTGCGTGGTGTAGACGATCGTCTTGCCGCGGTCCTGGATCGCGCGCAGCACGTCCCAGAGGTTGCGGCGCGCCTGCGGGTCCAGCGCCGCGGTCGGCTCGTCCAGGAACACCACGTCCGGGTCGTGCACCAGCGCGCACGCGATGGACAGCCGCTGGCGCTGGCCGCCGGACAGCTTGTCCTCACGGGTGTTCGCCTTGTCGGCCAGGCCGACGATCTCCAGCATGTCGTCGATGATCTTGGACTTCACGCCGTACAGCGACGCGAACGTCTCCAGCTGCTCGCGTGCGGTCAGCTTCTCGAAGAACGCCGAAGCCTGCAGCTGCACGCCGATCCGCGGCAGCAGCGCGACCTTGCGCGGCCACGGGTTCTCGCCCAGCAGCGTGACCGTGCCCGAATCGGCCTCGCGCAGTCCTTCGATGATCTCCAGCGTGGTGGTCTTGCCCGCGCCGTTCGGCCCGAGGATGCCGAAGAACTCGCCCTCGGCCACGGTGAACGACACCCCGTCGACCGCTTTCAGGTCTCCGTAGCTCTTGCGTATGTCGGAGACGACGATCGCATCTCCCCCAACAGATGTCATGCCGGGAAAGATAACCCGTGCGGCGCCCGGAAAGGACGCCGCACGGTCGACTCGATACAAATATCAGCCTATTGGTTAGACCATTCGGGCTATCCCGCTGTCACAGCGAACACATGCAGGCTTCCTCCGGTCACAGAGAGCGGCAACGTGACGCTCCTGATCGTCTTCGTGCCGTCCACTGTGATCGGTTCGGTCGCGAACACGTACGTCGCAAGGCCTTGTGTCGTCCCGTTCGTCGAGTTCCGATAGCTTGACGTAGCAGCGATCCGGTTGTTGAACGACGGCTGCTGCCCACCGCCGCCGAGCGTCCAGTCGGAGAACCCGACCTGCGCCGATTGTGTTGTGCCGTCTGTGTAAGTGATCGTGAGCGTGCCGGAGGCGCTGCCGTTGGCGGCGCTGCCCAGCAACGCCAGCTTGGTCGCTCCGGCCGGTGCGGTGAGGTTCACCGTCTGCCCGGACGCGATCACGTTGTCCGGTTCGCCGACCTCGGTGATCGGCCAGGTGTGCACCAGACCGTCCACTGTGATCTTGCTGCCTGGCTTGACCCCCGCGTTGGACAACGCGTTCGCCGAGTAGCTGAACCCCACGTTGTCGAAGTTCGCCACGGACATGGCGTTGTCCGGCGAGATGCCGACGTTGTTGAACGCCGACCGCAGGCTGCCGGGCTGCGTCACCAGGACCTGCAGGACGGCCGGTTCCAGGCCCGCGAAGTTCACGACGATCTTGTACGTGGCCTCGGGCGTGTCCGGCTCGACGCGCACAGCGACCGACCGGCTCGCCTTCGCACCCGGCGGCACGTCGATCTCACCGCCGCCCGGGATCACCGACAGGCCGACCGGCGGTGGAGCGGTCCACTGCACCTTGGCGCCGTTGCCGGAGAAGTCCTGCGCGCCGATCTCGACGAAACCCGTTGTGCCAGGGGGGATGATCACACGACTGGGGTCGACGTACCCGCGCTGGCCGACCTCACCGTCCCGGAACGAAGGCGGCGCGTCACCCGGCCCACTGCCCCAGGCCGACGGACTGGACGACATCGCGAAGTCGACCGTGCCGCCTTTCTCCACAAAGGACTCCGGCAGCCAGGTCCGGGTCGAAGCCTTGCCGTTGAACGACAACCCGCTGATGTACTGCCCCGCGCCGGTCGCGTTGAGCGTCAGGGTTGCGTTCGGCCGGGTGATCACGACCTGCGAGAACGATGGTCCATTGAGGACGAGTTCGGACCGGCCGGGGATCATCGGGTACAGCCCCATCGCCGCCCACACGTACCAAGCCGACATCTGGCCGAGATCGTCGTTACCCACCAGGCCATCGGGATGCGGGCTGTACAGCTCGTCCAGCACTCTCCTTGTCACCGCTTGGGTCTTGGCAGGCGCGCCCGCGTAGTTGTAGAGCCACGGAACGTTCGAGTTGGGCTCGTTGCCCATGAACGCGAACGGCTGCGCCGGACCGGCGTTGAGCTGACTGAAGAACGTGTCCAGTCTGCTCACCACAGTCGCATTGCCGCCCAGGGCATTGAACAGACCACGCGGGTTGTACGGCACCATCCAGGTGTACTGAGCCCCGTTACCTTCAACGAAACCGTCACCCGAGGCCGGGTTGAACGGGCGCAGGAACGAGCCGTCCCGGTTGCGCGGCTGGAGATAACCCGTCGCCGGGTTGTAGAGGTTCTGCCAGTTCTGGGCGCGTTTGGTGAACGTGCTCCAGGTGGCGGTGTCACCGAGCCGCCGGGCCAGTTCGGAGATCGCGAAGTCGGCGCTGGTGTACTCCAGTGTGGTCGCCGCCGGACCCCAGACATCGGGCGCACCCATCGGGATGTAGCCGAGCTTCTGGTAGTCGTCGAGCCCCGGCCGCTCCTGGTAGCCCTGAGTCGGTTGTGTGGCACCGCGAAGCATCAGCAGGAGCGCCTTCGAGGCGTCGAAGTCCTTGGCGCCGAAGGCATACGCGGTCGAGACGATGATGTGGTAGGGGTCGCCGTTCATCACGCCGGTGTAGCCGTTGGCGACCGTCCAGCGGTCCCAGGAACCGCCCTGTTCGGCGAAGGCGATCATCGACCGGGCGATGTCCGAGGTCTCCTTGGGGGCTATCAACGCCAGTAGCTGGGCCTCCGACCGGTAGATGTCCCAGCCGGAGAAGTTGGTGTAGACCGCGTGCCCCTTGTCCGCGGTGTGTATCCGGCCGTCGAAGCCCGGATAGCGGCCGTCGGCATCGGAGAACACGTTGGGCTGCAACAACGAGTGATAGAGCGCGGTGTAGAAGGTGGTCAGCTGGTCCGGCGTGCCGCCCTTGACCTTGATCGTGTTCAGTCGGGTGTTCCAGGCCATGCGGGCCGCGTCCCGGATCTGCTCCAGGGTCTTGGTTCCGCTCTCGGCCTTGAGGTTCTTGGCCGCGCCGTCGATGGACACAAAGGACAGACCGACCCGTACGTTCACAGTGTCCGACTCGAAGGTGTCGAACGTGACGAACCCGCCCGAGCCGGGCCCGGATACGGTGGTGTCCTGTCGGTTCGCTGCCTTGGCGGTCGTCTTGGAAACGTCCACTTTGGCCGGTGAACCGCCGCGTTCCGTCGACCGGCCGGGGGTGACGGTCCCGTTCTTCCAGGTGCCGATCGACTCGAACGGCCGGTCGAACTGAGCGGTGAAGTAGACGCGGTAGCGGTGGTCGGCGCCGCAGAACCTGCCGCTGGTGGCCCAGCCGGAGATCGTGTTCGTGCCGATGGTGACCTCGGCGTCGTCCGTGCCCGCGATCGAGCCGGACGTGTTGACCAGCAAGGTCGCCGGCCCGGCCGGGAAGGTGAACCGCCCGATCCCGGTCCGCTGGGTCACCGACAGGTCAACGCGAGCCCCCGAGTTCAACGTCACCGAGTACGCGCCCGGTGTCGCCGATTCGTTGGCACGGTTGAATCCCGCGATGTACCGGCCCGGATCCGTCGCCGGGGACGTGGTCACCTGACCGGCGAAGGGCATGAACGGGATGTCCTGGTAGGTCGAGCAACCGGCGCCGGACAGGTGGGTCAGGCTGAAGCCCTTCAGCCTGGTGTCGTCGTAGAAGTAGCCGCCGTGCTGCTGGGTCACCGTGTCCGGGCTCCACTGGACCATGCCGAACGGCACGTCCGCGCCCGGGAACGTGTTCCCGGCGCCGCCGCCGGTGCCGTGGTCCGGGCCACCCGGTTTGGTGCCGATGTAGGGGTTCACGAACTGTGCGAGATCGTCTTGTGCTGCCGTCGCCGGCGCGGCCGTGGCCAGGCCTGTCACCAGCCCCAACGCCAGCAGGATTGCGAGCCGTCTGCTGCGGGACATCTCCGAGATTCGCCTCCACGCGGATTGACTGACAACCTTGTCGCTGTCAACCGTTCGTGTCGGCCACAATGCGGAGCGTCGCGAGATTCGTCAACCCTTGGCCGGTTCAATCGCTTGATCGTGAACAGCAAACGTACGCCGAACGCAGTAACAGGTCCAGATCGGGTGACGACGTGACCGGTTTCGCCGGGTACACCCGTTGACATGCGGTCGGCCCGATGTGACACTCGCCGCACCATGACAACGTTGTCGGAACCCAGTGCCCGCAAGGTCCGCCGCGCGACCATGAGCGACGTCGCCCGGCTGGCCGGCGTGAGCATCAAAACCGTGTCCAGGGTGGTCAATGACGAGCCCGGTGTCCACCCCGACACCGCGGAGCGCGTGCTGGCCGCGATCGAACAGCTCGGCTTCCGCCGCAACCTCGGCGCTCGCAACCTGCGCCGCGGCATGTCGACCGGGACTATCGGCCTCGTCCTCGAGGATGTCGGGAACCCGTTCTACTCAGTGCTCACGCGCGCGGTGGAAGAGGTCGCCCGGCAGTACGGGCGGCAGGTGCTCACCGGCTCGTCCGCGGAGGACCCTGCCAGGGAACGCGAGCTGGCGCTGGAGTTCTGCTCACGGCGGGTGGACGGGCTCATTGTTGTGCCTGCCGGGATGCAGCACGGGTACCTCGTGCCGGAGATGCGCGCGGGCACGCCCGTGGTGTTCGTCGACCGCCCCGCCGGGGATGTGGTCGCCGACACCGTTCTCGTGGACAACCTCGGCGGAACCGCTGCCATGGTGGGACATCTGGTCGAGCACGGCCACTCCCGGCTGGCGTTCCTGGGCGACGCACCGGACATCTTCACCGCGAGCGAGCGGCTGCGCGGGTTCCGGGAGGGCTGCGCCCGGGCCGGGATCCGGTTCGACGAAAGCCTTGTCGTGATGGGCCCGCACACCGACGCGGGCGTCAAGTCCGCTGTGGACAGACTGCTGGCCGCCGGGGCGACCGCACTGATCACCGGGAACAACCGGATCACCATCATGGTCCTGCGTGCGCTGTCCACGCTGGACAGACGCCCGGCGCTGGCCGGGTTCGACGACTTCGAGCTGGCCGACCTGCTCGACCCGCCGGTGACCGTGCTCGCGCACGACATCGCCGCGATGGGCCGGGCCGCGGCCGAGCTGTTGTTCGCCCGCATGGAGGGCGACACGTCACCGCCGCGCAGGATCGTGCTGCCGGCCAGCATCATTCCCCGGGGATCAGGAGAGGTACGCCCTTGAACAGCCCAGACGCCGCCGCAGGGACCACTCCTGTGTGGCTGCCGGCCAACCAGCCGCACCAGTTCTACGCCGGCGGCGAGGCGATCGTGGCGCTGCGCGGCGCCGGGAACGCGCGGCTCGACCACGGGCCGGAGGACTGGGTCGGCTCGACCACGACCAGATACGGGCAGCCCACCGAGGGCCTGACCCGGCTGGACGACGGCCAGTGGCTGCGCGACGCCGTGCGGGTGTCCCCGGAGAACTGGCTGGGCAAGGCACATTCGACGTACTTCGGCGCGGATCCCGCTGTGCTGGTGAAGCTTCTGGACGCGGGCCAGCGCCTGCCGGTGCACTGCCACCCGTCCAACGACTTCGCGCGGGCGCACATGAACTCGCACTACGGCAAGACCGAGGCGTGGATCATCGTTGGCACGCCCGCGGACGGCGGCGACGTCCACATCGGCTTCAAGGAGGACCTCTCCGCCGCCACGGTCGCCGACTGGGTGGCCGAACAGGACACCGCGGCCATGCTCGGTGCGCTGAACCAGGTCTCCGTCCGGCCCGGTGACACCGTCTTCGTTCCCGCCGGGCTGCCGCACGCCATCGGCGCGGGTGTGTTCATTGTCGAGCTCCAGCAGCCGACCGACCTGTCGGTCACGTTGGAGTGGAAGGACTTCCTGGCCGACGAGGCCGGTGGCCACCTCGGCTTCGGCTACGACGTCGTGCTGGACTGCGTGGACCGGTCCGGCTGGGACGCCGCCCGGCTGGGCTCGATCGTCCGGCACGCCGAGGATGCCTTGCCGGTCACCGACCTGCTGGGCAAGGACGCCGCCGCCTTCTTCCGCGCGCAGCGCGTCCGCGGTGGCGCCGAGCTGGAGCCGTCGTTCTCCATCGTTGTGGCGCTTGAGGGTTCTGGATCGCTGAAGTCCGAAAGTGGACAATTTCCTTTGCATAAAGGCGATACATACGTACTCCCCTATGCGGCTGGACCGGCTACAGTGGACGGTGATGTCACCGCGATCCGTTGCCTGCCGCCGGAGGTTCCGCAATGACAGCTGTTCTCCAAGCGCAGAACATCGTCAAGCACTACGGCTCGGTCGAAGCTCTGCGCGGCGCCTCGTTCGAGGTCGGCTCGGGTGAGGTGGTCGCCCTCATCGGCGACAACGGCGCGGGTAAGTCCACTTTGGTCAAGTGCCTGTCCGGGGCCGAGATCCCGGACTCGGGCACGATAACGATCGACGGCCGGCAGGTCACCTTGGACTCCCCGGTGACCGCCCGCCGGCTGGGCATCGAGACCGTGTACCAGGACCTGGCCGTCGCGCCGGACCTGGACCCGGCCGCGAACCTGTTCCTGGGCAGGGAAATCCGGCGCAAGGGCCTGTTGGGCGCGTTGGGCGTGCTGGACAAGGCCGAGATGCGCCGGCAGGCCGCGGAGGAGTTCACCCGGCTCGGCGTGACACTGCAGAGCATCGACGTCCCCATCGGCTCGTTGTCCGGTGGACAGCGGCAGAGCGTCGCCGTCGCGCGATCGGTCGTGTGGGCCAGCAAGGTCGTCTTCATGGACGAGCCCACCGCCGCTTTGGGTGTGGTGCAACGGGAAAAGGTGCTGGACGTGATCCGGCGGGTCCGTGACGAGGGCATGGCCGTCGTGCTGATCAGCCACAACATGCCCGAGGTGCTGTCGGTGTCCGACCGGGTCGAGGTACTGCGCCTCGGCCGCCGGGTGGCCCGGTTCACCGCGGCCGACGCCACGCTCGAGGACCTGGTCGGCGCGATGACCGGGGCACTGACGCAGGAGGACGCCGCGTGAGCACCACTGTGGACACTCTGCCGACCGTCGAGCGGCGTAGCTTCACGACAAGGCTGTTGTCCGCCAACACGTTCTGGATCGCGCTGGTGCTGCTGGCGCTGATCGTCGTGTTCAGCATCCTGGCACCGGACTCGTTCCTCACGTTCTTCAACTTCCAGCAGCTGTTCATCGAGACGGCCGTGCTGCTGGTGATCGCGGTCGGGATGACGTTCGTGATCATCACCGGCGGCATCGACCTGTCAGTGGGCTCGGTGCTGATCTTCGCGGGAATGATCTCCGCCAAGACGATGGAGTGGATGAGCCCGGGCCAGGACGCGAGCAACGCGGGCTGGGGCACCATCCTCGTCGGACTCGTCGTGGCGATCCTCGGCGGTTCGGTGTGGGGTCTGCTGAACGGGCTTCTCATTGCCAGGGCGCACATTCCGCCGCTGATCGTCACCCTGGGCACGCTGGGTGCCGCACTCGGTGTGGCGAGCCTGTTGAACGACGGCACGAACGTGCGGACGGTTCCGTTGGAACTGCGGGACAGCCTGGGCTTCGGCACGCTGGAGGGCAACATCCCGAACCTGGTCGTGGTGGCCGCGATCATCACGGTGATCTTCGGGTTCATCCTGCACACCACCAGGTTCGGCCGGTACACGTTCGCGATCGGCTCCAACGCCGAGGCCGCGCGCCGGGCCGGTATCGGCGTGACCCGTCACCTGACGTTCGTCTACCTGCTCACCGGGTTCCTGGCCGGTATCGCGGGTTTCATGTCGCTGGCCTACTTCCAGTCGACCACGATCTCCGGGCACACAACGGATAACTTGAACGCGATCGCCGCCGTGGTGATGGGCGGCACGAGTTTG
The DNA here is from genome assembly GCF_040675465.1 of Actinocrispum sp. NPDC049592. Taxonomy (NCBI): domain Bacteria; kingdom Bacillati; phylum Actinomycetota; class Actinomycetes; order Pseudonocardiales; family Pseudonocardiaceae; genus Actinocrispum; species Actinocrispum sp. NPDC049592. Next base: position 34,559 of record NZ_JBFAPA010000011.1, read on the forward strand.
TTCGGCGGGCTCGGCACCATTCTGGGCACCGTCATCGGGGTGTTCATCCCCGCGGTGCTGCAGAAGGGGTTCAACATCATCGGTGTTCAGCCGTACTGGCAGATGATCGCCGTCGGAGCGGTCCTGGTCGCGGCCGTGTGGTTCGACCAGCACCGCAGGCGAGCCCAAAACAAACGGTAGTCGGAGGTAAAAGTGTCAACGAGGACGCTCATCCTGACGGGGGCTGTGCTGGCGGCGGGGGCGTTGCTCACCGCGTGCGGCGGCAAGATCGGCGAGAACAACGCGGCACCGTCGTCGCAATCTTCCGGCGGCGGCGCCGCTTCGGGCAACAAGAACCTGGAACTTGTCGTCGGGGTGAAGAACGAGCCGTTCTACATCTCCATGCAGTGCGGTGCCGAGGCGGCCGCGAAGTCGGCCGGCTACACGCTCAACACCCAGGCGCCGGACAAGTTCGACCCGACCCTGCAGGGCCCGATCGTGACCGCCCTCGGCGCCAAGAAACCGGCCGCACTGCTGATCGCTCCGACCGACGACAAGACCATGGCGCCGCAGATGAAGACCATCAAGGACATGGGCGTCAAGATCATCGAGGTGGACACCGCGCTGCAGGACACCAGCGTGGCCGCCTCCTCGATCTCCTCGGACAACACCCAGGGCGGCAAGCTCGCGGCCCAGACCATCGCCAAGCTGACCAGCGGCAAGACCGGATCGGTGCTGGTGCTGGACACCAAGGCCGGCACGTCGACGACCGCCGCGCGCGCCAAGGGGTTCGAGGAGGAGCTCAAGACCGCCGCGCCGAACCTCAAGTCCATCGGCATCCAGTTCACCGACAACGAGCCCGCTGTGGCCGCCCAGAAGGTCACCGCCGCGATCTCCAGCACCCCGGACCTGATCGGTGTGTTCGCCACCAACCTGAACACCGGTGAGGGCGCGGCCACCGGCCTGCGCAGCGCGGGCAAGGTCGGCCAGGTGCAGCTGGTCGGGTTCGACGCCAGCCCGTCCGAGGTGGAGGGGCTGAAGAACGGCGCGTTCCAGGCCCTGATCGCCCAGGACCCGGCCACCATCGGCAAGGTCGGCGTCGAGCAGGCCGTGAACGCCATCGAGGGCAAGTCCGTGCAGCGCAACATCTCCGCACCGCTGGTCGCCCTGACCAAGGACGACATGACCAACAAGGCGGAGTTCTTCTACAAGACCAAGTGCTGAGCTGACAAGCAGATGGCGGGTGCCCGGCCGGGCACCCGCCATCTGCTATTTCGTGGCCACCTCGGCGATGTAGCCGTCGGGGCGGATCTCGGCGGTGGCCACGTCCGTCCACTCCGGCCTGGTATGCGACATGTATACAACGTGCATGCCATCGGTATACGGCTTGTCGGCAGTGGTTACCCGGAGCGGGCGGCCGTCGTGCATGCTGGCGAAGAGTTCGCCGTCCAGGTCAGGCGCCCGGGTACCGACAAGGGGGTGCGCGCCTTCGTTGGCTGGGTAGGAGACGTCGAGGCCGGAGAGTTGCATGGCCAGGTCGTGTTCCAGGGCGGGGTTGCGGTCGATCAGCGTGGACAGGGTTGCCCGCAGGGCCTGGGTTTCCGGGGTGTAGTTCGTCAGCAGTGCGGTCTGGGCTTGGGCATTCTCCACGAGCCAGGAGCCGACGGCATGGCGTTCAGCGTGGTACGTATCGAGCAGGGTCGCGGGGGAACGGTTCTGGGCGACCGCGGCGAGCTTCCAGCCCAGGTTCATGGCGTCCTGGATGCCCACGTTGAGCCCCAGGCCACCGGTGGGCATGTGCATGTGGGCCGCGTCCCCGGCGAGCAGGACACGACCGTTGCGATAGGCCGAGGCGAGGCGGGCCGCGTTGCCGAACCTGGACAGCCACACCGGGTCCCGCATGCCGAAGTCCGTTCCAGCGACCGCGAAAGCGCTTGCGCGCACGTCCGCCAAGGTCAGCTCGGTGCGGTCCGCACTGGTCGGGTCGAAGCCGGTGACACGGTGCAGGCCACCCGGGAGCGGCGCGACGATCAGCGCGCCCTGCGGTGTGTGCCGCGTGTACGGGCCTTGCGGCGGGTCGGCGAGGGTGACGTCCGCGAGGTAGCCCCACGCGGTGCTGGCAGTGCCAGGGAACTCGATTCCGGCTGCCTTGCGGACCGTGCTCCCGGCTCCGTCGCAGCCCACGACATACGCCGCGGTCAGCACGGTTTCCGAGTTGACCGTCACCCGCACCGAGTCCTGGTCCTGGGATATCCCGGTCACCTCGTGCTCGCGGAGGATCCGAACGCCCAGCGCGAGTGCGCGTTTCTCCAACAGCTCCTCAGTGATCAACTGCGGGATGGCCAGCATGAAGGGGTACGGGGTGTCCAGGCCCGCGAAGCTGACCCGCCGGTCGAGCAGGCCGAAGTGCCAGGCCGGGACCGGGATCCCCGCAGCCAGCAGTTCGTCCAGCGCACCCCGCATGGCGAGCACTTCCAGCGTGCGCACGTGCATCCCCAGCGCCTTGGTGTGGGGGCTGCGCTCGGCCGCGCGCTCCAGCACCACCGTGGACACGCCGGCCAGCTGCAGCTCCGAGGCCAGCCACAGGCCAACCGGTCCGGCACCTACTACAATGACGTCCATATTCATCAGAATAGCTCTCTAATGAACAGAGTGGCACTATGAGCGTCTACAACTCGCCACGCAGGGCGGAGGCCGCGGCCGGGACCCAGCAGGCGATCCTGGCCGCCGCGCGCCGGCTCTTCGCCGAGAAGGGTTATGCCGCAACGACGATCGGGGACATCGCGAAGGCGGCCCGGGTCGCCACGGCCACGATCTACACCAGCGTTGGCGGTAAACAGCGCTTGCTCGAGGAGCTGGCCCGCACGAGCGCGGCCGACAGCACGCTGGGCGGGTTCGTGGAGTCGTTGCGTCACGCGCGGGATCCGCGTGAGGTGCTCCGGTTGGCCGTCGCGGCGACCAGATACAGCGCCGAGCGCAACGCGGACCTGTTCTCGATCATCAGGGTGAACGCCGCGTTCGACGAGACCGTGGCGGCGATCGCCGCCGAGTCGGAGCGCTGGTTTCGTTCCAGCGCCCGGAAAGTCGCCGCGCGGCTGCGTGACCTGGGCGTTCTGCGCGGCAGCCTGGCCGAGGGCGAGGACACCGTCACCTTCTTCCTCGGCCATGACTCGTGGCACCGGGTGGTCACCGACTTCGGCTGGTCCTACGGCAAAGCCGAGAAATGGTTCACCGCGCGGCTCGCGGAGGCGCTCCTGTCAGGGTGATCCCCGAGCAGAACCAGGGGCGCTTCCCTACTTCTGGCGGTCGCAGGCTCACTCACGGTGTTGGCAGGGTCGGTCGCACAGAGGCAAGGACTAGGGAGGGTGACTCTTTGCGATCGATCACGCGGGCGTTCGGGGTGGCGCTCGTCAGCGGGACCCTGGTGGTCAGTGGTTCGCTGGCGAACGCTCAACCGGCGGAGATCGACGCGGTGCCGGTCGGCTCGATCGACTGGAAACCGTGTCCCGAGGACCCGACGGGCGAGTGCGGCAGCCTGAAGCTGCCCATCGACTACGCGAACCCGGCCGGGGAGAAGTTCGACCTCGCGGTGGCGCGCCGCAAGGCGACCGACCCGGCCAAGCGGCTGGGCGTCATGCTGGTCAACCCGGGTGGCCCGGGCGGGTCCGGCGTGAGCTACGCGCTGTTCAAGAACTGGCCGGAAGAGATCAAGTCGCGCTTCGACATCATCGGGTGGGACCCGCGCGGTGTCGCCCGCAGCGCGCCGGTCAGGTGCTCGCTGGACCTGGAGCGAGCCGCGCCGTCACGGTATCCGCGCAACCAGGCCGAGTTCGACGCGCTGGCCAAGTTCAACCGTGACCTGCTGGCGGACTGCCGCAAGCGCAGCGGCGCCATCACCGACCACGCCGACACCGGCGCGACCATCCAGGACATGGACTCGATCCGGCGGGCGCTGGGCGAGAAGAAGATCAACTACTACGGCGTCTCGTACGGCACGCTGATGGGCCAGCAGTACGCCGAACGGTACGGCGACAAGATCCGGGCGATGGTCATCGACAGCAACATGGACCACAGCCTGGGGACCTGGGCGTTCGCGGCGACCGAGGCGGCCACCGCGGAGGATTCGTTCAACGAGTGGGTGAAGTGGTGTGACCGCACCACTTCCTGTGTGCTGCACGACAAGGGCGCGGCCCGAGTGTGGGACAGCGTGCTGGCCAGGGCCGACCGCGGCGAACTCACCGACCCGGACGACCCCACGGTGAAACTGACCGCGCGCAACGTCATCCAGGCCTCGTTCGGCGCTTTCTACGGCCCCAGCTGGGCTCCGCTCGCCGAGTTCATCGCCGCCCTGGACGCGGAGAAGCCGCTTGGCACCAAGGCTTTCGCCGACCAGGAAGTGAACGACGTGTTCCAGGCGGCGTTCTGCTCGGACTGGAGCCTGCCGGTGCGTAGCTTCGCGGAGTACCAGGCGGTGGCCACGGCCGAGAACGCCATCGCACCGCACATGCGCGGCGGCGCGTTGGGCCACACCGCGTACACCGGCTGCATCGGCCTGCCGACGAAGGTCAACAACCCGCAGCACCGGTTGAACATCCGGCACGCGCCGAAGATCCTGATGCTCAACGCCATCCACGACCCGGCGACCGCCTACGCCTGGGCCGCCAACGCGCACAACCAGACCAGGGACACCACCGTGTTCCTGACCTACGAAGGCTGGGGCCACGGTGTGTATGGCCGCAGCGACTGCGTCAACACCGCCGTGAACACATACTTCGCGACGTTGAAGACCCCGGCGCCCGGAACCCGTTGCGCCGCAGTCGAACCCCCGACGGCCGCAACCCTGGCCGCCGGCCCGTCGGCACTGCCATCCGGCCCCTTGCCGGGTGTGCCAGGCTGGACCCGATAGCGCGACCGGCGGGTGCCCACCCGGGCACCCGCCGTTCCAGCCACGAAGGAGATCGGGATCGCCGTCCGCCGGGCGCAACCACCACGAACACCGCTCCGCCCACCCACCTGACCCACCAGACGAACGGGAAACCCACCCCCCACCAACGGGGAACACACCCCCCACGAACGTGGAACACGACCCCCACGAACGTGGGACACGCGCGGGGATGGGTCGGCGCGCTCTCGTCCGCGCGTGTCCCACGTTCGGGCGGGCCGTGTCCCACGTTGGGGTACCCCGTGTTCCACGTTGGGGGTGGGCGTGTTCCACGTTGGGGGGTGGGGGTGTTGGGAGTTAGGTGAGGGTGGTGAGTTCGCGGTTGAGGTTGGTTCGGGCTTGGGTGGTCCAGAGGGTTTGGGCGCGTGGGGTTTGGTAGAGGGGGTCGCGGGTGAGGAGGGAGCTCAGGACTTTGGCGCGGCCCGCTCGCCACTCCGGCTCCGCATACGACGCGTATTCCGCTCGTACACACCTTATGTACACGTCGTATGCATCCGGTTCGGCCGCGAGGATGGCGAGGTCGGCGTCCAGCAGGACCTGGGTCGCGGGGTTTTCGGAGGTGTGGGTGATGGTGGCGAGGATGTGGGACTCGACGGCGGCTATGTGGGGTTCCGCCACAGCTGAGGAGGTCAGCCAGGTCCGGGCCCAGGCGGCGCTTTCGCGTTCGTCGTCGCCCGGGTGGGCGTTGTAGATCACGTCGTGCGCGCAGATCGCCAGGACGAGCACGGGATCCAGCGAAGGCACCAACAGGGTCGCGTCCCGCAGGACCGCGTGGATGTGCGTGGCGTTGTGGTATTTGCGGTGGGGTTCGGCGTAACGGGTTTCCAGGTCCGTTGAGACCACTGAACCGCCGAGGGCCGAGACCGCGTTGTTCCATTCGTCCCGCACCGGGACAGGCTAACGGTTGAGGTACGCCAGCACCGCCAGAACGCGACGATGGCCACTGTCGCTGGCGGGCAGGTCGAGTTTCGCGAAGATGTTGCCGATGTGCTTGTGCACCGCGCGGTCGGTCACCACCAGGCGCGTGGCGATCTCGCCGTTGCCCAGCCCCTGGGCCATCAGCTCGAGGACTTCCAGTTCACGCGGCGAAAGCTGGGACACCGGGTCCCGCTTGCGCACCAGCAGCTGCGCGACCACCTCGGGGTCCATCACCGTCCCGCCGGAGGCCACCCGGTGCAGCGCGTCGATGAACGCGTCCACCCGGCTGACCCGGTCCTTCAACAGGTAGCCAACCCCGCCCCGCCCGTCCGCGAGCAGCTCCGCCGCGTAGGTCTCCTCGACGTACTGCGACAGGACCAGCACCGGCAGCGAGGGGAACTCCTTGCGCACAGCCAAAGCCGCGCGCAGGCCTTCGTCGCGGAAGGACGGTGGCAGCCGGACGTCCACAATGGTCACGTCCGGCTGGTGAGACCGCACCGCCGCCACGAAGGCGTCGCCGGTGATCGCGGTGGCCGCCACCTCGATACCGCTGGACCGCAGCAGGAGGTTGAGGCCCTCGAGGAGCAGCACGTTGTCCTCGGCGATCACGACCCGCAAGGCACCTCCACGGAGATCACGGTGGGCCCGCCGGCCGGGCTGTCCACGGTCAACGTACCGTCCAGGGCCGCCACCCGGCGCCGCATCCCCAGCACCCCCGTGCCGCGCGCCTCGTCGACCCCGCCGAACCCGTTGTCCGCCACCATGATCACCACCGCGTCGTCCCACGTCACCCGGACCGACGCCCGCGTTGCCTTGCTGTGCTTGGCAACGTTGGTCAGCGCCTCCGCCACGACGTAGTACGCCGCCGCCTCCACCGCGGGCGGGATCCGTGGCAGCTCACCGACCTCCACCCCGACCGGCACCGGGCACCGCGCGCCCAACGCGGTCAACGCTCCGGACAGCCCGCGGTCGGCCAGGATCGGCGGGTACATCGTCCGGATGACGTCCCGCAGCTCCCCCATGGCCTGTTCGGCGCCCTCCCGTGCCTCCCGCACCAGCACGGCCGCCGGGTCCTCGGTGGACATCGACTTCTCCGCCACGCCCAGCCGCATCGCGATCGACACCAGCCGCGCCTGCGTCCCGTCGTGCAGGTCCCGCTCGATCCGGCGCAGCTCGGCCTCGTGCGCGTCGACCGCGCCCGCACGGGTCTCGGTCAGTTCCTCGACCCGGGCCTCCAGCGATGGCGAGAGCAGCACCCGGGACATGTGCGCGTGCGTCTGGGCGAGGAACGGGATCGCGTACCGGGCGCCGATACCCCCGAAGATCGTCATCGGCAGGCCGACCACCAGAGCCAGGGCCCAGTTGGTGATGTGGACGTCCACGATCTGGAGCGAGTCGCTCCGCGGCAGCGTCCACCAGAACAACGTGGTGAACACCCCGCCCGCGGCCATCAGGCACACCAGCACCGCCACCCAGCCCGAGAAGAACCCGAGGAACCCGTGCACCACCAGCCAGACCAGGTCGCGCCAGGTGTTGGCGTCCGTCACCGCCTGGCGGAACCGGGCCAGCACCGACCCCTGCGGCATCCGCAGCGCGAGCGGCACGCGTTGGGGCAGGACCAGCCCGACGAGCGTCCGGTGCAGGTCGGTCCACAGCCGCACGATGATCACGTACACCGGGATGAGGACGAACCCCACGCCGGCGAAGGCGATCGACATGACCGACATCGGCAACAAGATCAGCAACGGCAGTGACACCAGCGCGGTGCAGGCCACGGCCGCCAGGTACGCCAGGTTCTTCCCCCACTGTTTCACCATGCTAGTCAGTCTCCCGTGAACGCCGGGCCCGCACAGTGGAGCGGGCTACACCTTCTCAGCGGTCCCCGAGGTGGGTCATGCGCTCGGCGATCCGTTCCGGCGTCGGCCGGTGCATCTCCCCGGCGATCCGGCCGTCGGCCAGGAACACCACCGAGTCCGCGTACGAGGCCGCGACCGGGTCGTGCGTGACCATCAGAACGGTCTGCCCCATGCCGGTCACGACGTTTCGCAGCAGCTCCAGGACCTGGCGGGCGGTCCGCGAGTCCAACGCGCCGGTCGGCTCGTCCGCGAACACCGCGTCCGGCCGCGTGACCAGCGCACGGGCGATCGCGACTCGTTGTTGCTGACCGCCGGAAAGCTCGCTGGGCAGCCGGTTCAGCCGCCCCTCCAGGCCGACCGCGTGCACCACGGAATCCAGCAGGCGGCGGTCGGCGCGCTTGCCCGCGAGACGCAGTGGCAGCGTGATGTTCTGCTGCACGGTCAACGACGACAGCAGGTTGTACGCCTGGAAGACGAACCCGATCCGCTCCCGGCGCAGGATGGTCAGCTGGGTCTCGTTCATCCGGGCCAGGTCGACGTCGCCCAGCAGCACCTGCCCCTCGGTCGGCTGGTCCAGACCGGCCGCACAGTGCAGGAACGTGCTCTTGCCCGAGCCGGACGGCCCCATCACCGCGGTGAACGTGCCGCGCCGCAGCTCGATGCTGACATCGCGCAGCGCGTGCACCGCGCTGTTGCCGGACCCGTACACCTTGGACACCCCGGTCAGCCGCAGCGCGGGGGTTGTCACCGGCGCCAATGTCTGTGTGGTCATGGCAGCAACGCTATTGGCGCCACCCTTCGTGAAGAATGGCGCCAACTCCCGGGCCGGTGGTGGAGTTGTCCCTACCCCCGCTGGAACTTCGCGACCTGCTCGGCGTAGGTGTCCAGCAGCTTGAGGCTCTCGTCGCGCGGCCGGGTCGGCAGGAACAGGGCGGCACGCTCGATGCCCAGACCCTGGTAGGCGCGCCACACGTCCTCGTCCTTGGCCACACCGAACACACTGACCGGCACGTCGCGGCCGGCGCCGTCGCGCATGGCGGCGATCCGGGTGGTGAGCTGCTCGATCGGGAACGGGTTGGCCAGCCAGCCGCCGCCGTGCTGGATGACCCGGCGGACGGTCGCTTTGGAGTTGCCGCCGAAGTAGATCGGCGGGTGCGGCTGCTGGACGGGCTTGGGGCGGCTGAAGATCGGGTCGAAGTCGACGTGCTTGCCGTGGTACTCGGCCGGTTCGGTGGTCCAGATGGCCTTGATCGCCTCGATCCGCTCGTCCAGCACGGCGCCGCGGGTGTCCGGGTCGGTGCCGTGGTTGCGCATCTCCTCGAGGTTCCAGCCCGCGCCGACGCCGAAGACCAGGCGCCCGTTGGAGACCAGGTCGACGCTCGCGGTCTCCTTGGCGACGTGGATGGGGTCGCGCTGGATCAGCAGGTTGATCGCGGCGACGACGAGCAGGCGCTCGGTCGCGACGGCCGCGGCGGTGAGCGTGACGAACTGGTCGAGCGTGCGGTAGTAGACCGGCGGCAGGTCGCCGCCGCCCGGGTACGGCGTCTCGCGGCTGGCCGGGATGTGCGAGTGCTCCGGGACGAACAGCGAGTCGAACCCACGCTCTTCGACGGCCCGGGCCAGCTCGGCCGGCCTGATCCCGTCGTCATTGACGAACGTGGAGATGCCGAACTTCATCAACCGCCCCTTCCGTCGGTGTGTGCTCCACCTGACGCCGGTTACCCGCCGGATATTCCCTCAACCAGCCGGTCGGCGGCGGTGTACGGGTCGATCTCACCCGCTGAGACGCGTTCGGACAACCGGCGCAACGCGTCCTCGCCGGGGCCGCCGAGCTTGGCGCGCACCGACTCCAGCGCGATCGCCTCGACCTCGGCACGGGCCCGCCGGTACCGCCGTTGGCCCAGTTCATCGTGCTCGACGAGCCACTGGTGATGGGTCTCGATCGCCTTCACGACATCGTCCACGCCATCCATTGTGGACGCAACGGTCGGCACGATCGGCTGGCGCCACGAACTTCCGGCGACCCCGCGCCGGGACATGGCCACCATGTTCTTCAGGTCCCGCACGGTCGCCTCGGCGCCGTCCCGGTCGGCCTTGTTGACCACGAACACGTCGGCGATCTCCAGGATGCCCGCCTTGGCGGCCTGGATGCCGTCGCCCATCCCGGGCGCCAGCAATACGATCGTCGTGTCCGCCAGCGAGACAACGTCCACTTCGGACTGTCCAACCCCGACGGTCTCGACCAGGACCACGTCGAACCCGGCCGCGTCGAGAACGCGCAAAGCCTGGGGCGTGGCCCAGGAAAGGCCGCCGAGGTGGCCGCGGGTGGCCATCGACCGGATGAACACACCCGGGTCGGTCGCGTGCTGCTGCATCCGGATCCGGTCGCCCAGCAGCGCCCCGCCGGAGAACGGCGAGGACGGGTCCACTGCCAGCACGCCGACCCGTTTCCCTTGCGCCCGAAGGGAAGTGACCAACGCCGAAGTCGAAGTCGACTTGCCGACACCGGGCGGACCGGTCAGCCCGATCACCTGGGCGCGGCCGGTCAACGGCGCCAGCGCGGCGGCGACCTCACGCAGCTGCGGGCTGGCGTCCTCGACCAGCGAGATCAACCTGGCCACCGCGCGCGGCTCGTACCGCCGCGCGCGGTCGACCAGGTCAGCGACATCCGGCACGGTCAGGGAACTCGGATCACCAGCGCGTCGCCCTGCCCGCCGCCACCGCACAACGCCGCGGCACCGACCCCGCCGCCGCGCCGCTTGAGCTCCAGCGCCAGGTGCAGCACCAGCCGCGCGCCGGACATGCCGATCGGGTGGCCCAGCGCGATCGCACCGCCGTTCACGTTCACCTTGTCCGGGCTGATCCCCAGCTGCTCGCTTGACACCAGGCCGACGGCAGCGAAGGCCTCGTTGATCTCCACCAGGTCCAGGTCGGCCGGCTCGAGCTTCTCCTTGGCCAGCGCGGCTTTGATCGCGTTGGACGGCTGCTCGTGCAGGCTGGCGTCCGGGCCGGCGACCACGCCGTGCGCGCCGATCTCGGCGATCCAGGACAGGCCCAGCTCCTCGGCCTTCGCCTTGCTCATCACCACGACCGCCGCGGCGCCGTCGGAGATCGGCGAGGCCGAACCGGCGGTGATCGAGCCGTCGCTGGCGAACGCGGGCCGCAGCTTGCCCAGCGCCTCGACGGTGGTGTCGCCGCGGATGCCCTCGTCGTCGGCGATGACGATCGGGTCGCCCTTCCGCTGCGGGACCTGCACCGGCACGATCTCCTCGGCGAAGATGCCGTTCTTCTGCGCATCCGCGGCACGCTGGTGTGAGCGCACCGCGAACTCGTCCTGCTGCTGGCGGGTGACGTTGTAGCGGGAGTTGTACTTCTCCGTCGACGCGCCCATGGCGACCTGGTCGAAGGCGCAGAACAGGCCGTCGTGCGCCATGTGGTCGAGCATGGCCACGTCGCCGTACTTGAAGCCGGAGCGGGACTTCGGCATCAGGTGCGGCGCCTGGGTCATCGACTCCTGGCCGCCCGCGACGATGATGTCGAACTCACCGGCGCGGATCAGCTGGTCGGCCAGCGCGATCGCGTCCAGGCCGGACAGGCAGACCTTGTTGATGGTCAGCGCGGGCACGCTCATCGGGATACCGGCGTTCACGGCGGCCTGGCGGGCGGGAATCTGGCCCGCGCCCGCGGTGAGCACCTGGCCCATGATCACATACTGCACCTGCTCGGGCTTGACCCCGGCTCGCTCCAGCGCACCCCTGATCGCGAACCCACCCAGCTGGGTGCCGGAGAAATCCTTCAGGCCCCCCAAGAGCCGCCCCATCGGGGTACGGGCTCCAGCGACAATGACGGAACCGGACACAACAGCCTCCAATGCAAGCGCTCGTTAACCTCAGACCATACCCACGGGGAACGACGGAACCGATTCCGAGCAACGGACTGTGTCGCGCACACCACAGACCTGTCGCGTTGGCGTCGCGAAGTGTGCTTACTCTCAATGTTATGCCGCAGCAGCCTGCCACCCGTGTGACCGCCATCGACCACGTCGGCATCGCCGTGCCCGACCTGGACGAGGCGATCGAGTTCTACCGTTCCGCGTTCGGCCTGGAAGTGACCGCCGAGGAGGTCAACGAGGAACAGGGCGTGCGCGAGGCCATGCTGCGGGTTCCCGGCGACGACGGCACCGGCACGGCGATCCAGCTGCTCGCACCGCTGTCGCCGGACTCGACGATCGGGAAGTTCATCGCCCGCAACGGTCCCGGCATGCAGCAGCTGGCTTACCGGGTGGCCGACATCGACGAGGCGTCCGACGGCGCGCGGGCCAACGGCCTGAATGTGGTGTTCGACTCGCCCCGGCACGGCACCCAGAACAGCCGGACGAACTTCATTCACCCGAAATCGGCCGGAGGCGTTCTGGTGGAATTGGTGGAGCCCGCTTCGGAGCGCTGAATCGGTCCCGGTGGCGCAGGTCTCACAATTGTGGTGATCTTCGGTTACCGGTGGGTAACCTCCGGGCATTCGCGACCTGGAGGCACACCGTGGAAAAGATCCGTGACGCCATTCTTTCGGGTGACCTGAACGCCGCCGGCGATATCCCGGTACCGGATCACTACCGGGCGGTGACGGTGCACGCCGACGAGGTGGACATGTTCGCCGGCCTGGAGACCCGCGACAAGGACCCGCGCAAGTCGCTGCACGTCGAGGACGTGGCCACGCCCGAGCTGGGACCGGGCGAGGCGCTGATCGCGGTGATGGCGTCGGCGATCAACTACAACACGGTCTGGACGTCGATCTTCGAGCCGCTGGACACGTTCGGCTTCCTGCGCCGCTACGGCAAGACGTCCGAGCTGGCCAAACGCCACGACCTGCCCTACCACGTGGTCGGCTCGGACCTGGCCGGCGTGGTCGTGCGCACCGGGCCGGGTGTGCAGGCCTGGAAGCCCGGCGATGCCGTTGTCGCACACTGCCTTTCGGTCGAGCTGGAGCACCCGGACGGGCACAACGACACGATGATGGACCCCGAGCAGCGGATCTGGGGGTTCGAGACGAACTTCGGCGGCCTGGCCGACCTCGCGCTGGTGAAGTCCAACCAGCTGATGCCCAAGCCGGCGCACCTCACGTGGGAGGAGGCGGCGTCGCCCGGTCTGGTGAACTCCACGGCGTACCGCCAGCTCGTGTCGCACAACGGCGCCGCGATGAAGCAGGGCGACACCGTGCTGATCTGGGGCGCCTCGGGCGGTCTGGGGTCGTACGCGACCCAGTTCGCGCTGAACGGCGGCGCGACCCCGGTGTGCGTGGTGTCCAGCCCGCAGAAGGCCGAGATCTGCCGGCGGATGGGCGCCGAGCTGATCATCGACCGCGCGGCCGAGGACTACCGGTTCTGGTCGGACGAGGACACCCCGGACCCGCGGGAGTGGAAGCGGTTCGGCGCCCGGATCCGTGAGCTGACCGGCGGCGAGGACCCGGACATCGTGTTCGAGCACCCGGGCCGGGAGACCTTTGGTGCCAGCGTGTTCGTCGCCCGTCGCGGCGGCACGATCGTGACCTGCGCGTCGACCTCCGGGTTCATGCACAGCTACGACAACCGGTACCTGTGGATGCACCTCAAGCGGATCGTGGGTTCGCACTTCGCCAACTACCGCGAGGCCTCCGAGGCGAACCGGTTGATCGCCAAGGGAAAGATCCACCCGACCCTGTCGAAGTCCTACCCGCTCACCGAGGTCGGGCAGGCGGCCTACGACGTGCACCGCAACGCCCACCAGGGCAAGGTCGGCGTGCTGTGCCTGGCCCCCGAGGAAGGCCTCGGCGTGACCAACCCCGAACTGCGCGCGAAGCACCTCACCGAGATCAACCGCTTCCGCGGCGTCTGATCTCCCCGAAACCCCAGGTCACGCCCCTCGTGGCCTGGGGTTTCGCCGGGCGTGATATCTTTCCTTCATGGAACGAACGGAACTCGTCCGAGCGGTCAACCGGGCGACGTTCCGGCTGGTCGACGACGCTCGCCGGGGCATGAGCCGGTCCTTCGACGCGCCACGCGTGGGCGTGCTGCACGTCGTGGCTGCGCAGGGGCCGGTCCGGCCGGGGACGATCGGGGAGGCGCTCGACATGGCGCCTTCGTCGGTGACCCGGCACGTGCAGGCCCTTGAGGACGCCGGGCAGGTCACCGTCGAGGCCGATCCCGCGGACGCCCGCACCTGCCTCGTCGAGGTCACCGAGGCCGGTACCAAGGAGCTCCAGCACCTCGAAGCCGCGGGCCTGACCGTGTTCGCGGAAGTCGTCGCCGACTGGTCCGAGGACGACCTGCGGACCCTCACAAGCCTGCTCACGCGGCTCACCGATGACTGGGAGCAGCGTGGGCCCGCCGCCAAACGCCGTAACCACCCCAAGAAAGAACCCCGATGGAGGTTCCGGACGTGACAATGCGTTGGGCGGCAAGGTGTCTGTACGCCGAGGCTGTGTTCCAGATCGTCATCGCCGTGCTGTTGTGGCTCAACTGGGAGCCGACAGTCAACGCGTTCATCGGTACGGCGTTCGCGCCCAACCGCGACGCCGCCGAGGGCACGGCGTTGGGCGCGGAGGTCGTGCACGTCGTGCTGGCCGGGCTGTCCGTCTGGTTCGCTACCAGGCTGCCCAAAGGAAGAGTCCGGGCGACAGTTGTCATGGCGCTGGTCGCGGTCGGCGGTGTGGCGGCGATGAAGCTGCCGTCGCAGACCTATCTCAGCCCGATCGGAGTGGCCATCGCGATCGCCGCGATCGTGTTGATGTGGGTCAGGAGCTCTGTCCCGCGCCCAGAGTCAGCGCATCGGCGATGAACGAGACCTCGCGGTCCATCGGCGGCGGCGTCTCCTCGGCGTGCCGGGCCACCGAATGCCGGTAGCTGACGGCCAACGCGAACAGGCCGGCCGCGCTGTCCACGTCCGACATGGCGATCGTGCCCGCGCCCGCGGCCAGGATCACCGAGCGGACCTGCACGACGATCGAGTGGTAGCGGGCCTGGAGCGCCTCGCGGACGGCGCTGTGGGTGTCCGCCTCGCGCCACAACAGGTGGGACAGCAGGCGGGACTTGCTCAGCCGGTGGTCCAGTTCGGCCACCAGGTGGCGCAGGCTCGCGGCCACGTCACCGGGGACGACAACCTTCGACGGTTCGATGTGCTCGTCCGGCAGCCGCTGCACCAACGCGGTCAGCAGGTCGGACTTGCGGCGGAAGTAGTAGTGCACGAGGCCCTTGGGCACGTGCGCGGCCTCGGCGATCTTCGAGGTCGGGGTGGCGTCGAAGCCCGTCTCGGCGAACAGTTTCTCGGCCGCGGTGAGGATCCGCTCCTTGGCGTCGGCTGACTTCGACACTGGTACCCCCTCGCGGCGGAGTGCGCCCCGGCATCACACCAAGCCCGGAGCGCGCTCCGCAAGGGATTCGGTCAGCTCAGTGCTGGCCCGCCATGCCCTGGTGGGCGGTGGTGGCGGCGGGCAGGGCGACTGCGCCGGCGATGGCCGTCAGCGCACCGATGATGAACGCGCTCCACATCGCGCCGGTCATGTCGGTGAAGCCCATCACCCACGGCGAGATGAACAGCAGCACACCCAGCACGATCTGCACGTACTCACCGAACACGACGCCCGGCATGGCCAGTGAGAACAGACCGTCGAGGACGATCAGGGCGCCGAGCACGACCATGGTCCAGGTGATGGTGTTGGTCGTGGTCAGCCACAGCGGGGACAGCACCGCGACGACCCCGAGAACCACTTCGGCCCAGTCCTGCCAGCGGGTCCATGCCCTGGTGGACGTTGTGTCGCTCATGGCGATCACCTCCGGGAAGGAGAAAAGGTCCTACGTGTCGATAGTGCGCTTGGTTGGCCGGCCGGTCAAGAGTTGTGATGTGGTATACGCGCACATGGCGCTGAACCGTGCGGGGTAGGTTGGGGGCATGGCGCTAGGCGAGGAACGCGAGCTCGTACCGCTCGGTGTCGGCTTCGACATCACCAAGCGTGGCTACAGCAAGATGCAGGTCGACGACCACCTCGAACGGGTGGACAACGACCTCAAGCTGCTGGCCGCCGACCGGGACGCGGCGGTGTCCCAGGCGGCCGACCTCGCTCGGCAGCTGGAGATCGCGCGGTCGGAGATCGACGACCTGCGCGGCCAGGTCGAACGCCTGTCGCTGCCGCCGACCACGCTGGAGGGCCTGAGCGAACGCCTGCAGCGGATGCTGCGGCTGGCCCAGGACGAGGCGACCGAGACCAAGGCGCGCGCCGAGGCCGAGGCCGGGCACATCCGGGCCAAGGCCGAGACCGACGCGAACGCCCTGCGCGCCCGCTACGAGGAGATGCTGCGCGGCCTGGACACCCGGCGCGCCGAGATGGAGGCCGAGCACCTCAACGTGCTGGCCAAGGCGCGGGCGGACGCCGACGAGATCACCTCGAAGGCCGAGGCCGAGCGCAACCGGCTGGACGCGGAGTCCGAGCAGCGGCGCACCCAGGTCGAGGAGGACTTCGAGATCGCGATGGCCTCGCGGCGCACCGAGTCCATGCGCGCGCTCGCCGAGCAGGAGGCCACCAGCAAGGCCGAGGCCGAGCGGCGCGTGCGGGAGGCGACCGAGGAGGCCAACCGCCGCAGGCACGAAGCGCTCACCGAGTCCAACGCGCGGCTGCAGGAGGCCAGCGAGGAGGCGCACCGGCGGGTGCGCGAGGCGACCGACGAGGCCAACCGCCGGATCAGCCATGCCGCCCAGCGCGTCGCCGCCCTGCGCCAGCTGCGTACCCGCGTGGCCAATCAGCTTCGCCAGGCGCGCAGCCTGATCCAGGACGCGGACGTGGTGCTGGACAACGCGACGCCGGTGCTGGACCCGTTGCCCGAGGAGCGCCGGCCGCAGGACGGCAACCCGGCCGCCGAGGAGCCGCCGACCAGGAAGTTCACCGCGCTCACGCAGACCGAGGCGGCCGGTGGCCCGCCGAAGGAGCACTGGGAGCCGGCCGAGCCGGAGGAGCTCCCGCTGGACACCACGAAACCGGTGGCCAAGCCGGTGCCGAAGCCCCGCCCGTGAGCGACCGGGACCTGCACAACCTCATCGCGCGTTACGCGGAACTGGTCGACACCGGCGACTTCGCCGGGGTCGGCGAGCTGTTCGCGGAAGGCACGTACAGCGCGGGCTTCGGCTCGGCCAGCGGTGCCGCGGACGTCACGAAAGCCTTCCAGCGCATCGTGATCCTCTACCCGGACGGCACGCCGAGGACCAAACACGTCACCACCAACACCATCCTGGAGCTCGACGGCGACACCGCCGCCGCGCGGTCGTACTTCACCGTGTTCCAGGCGGTCGCGGACCTGTTGCCGTTGCAGCCCATCGCGAGCGGGCGCTATCACGACACGTTCACGCGGCGCGACGGGCAATGGCGGTTCACCGAACGGCGGGTGACCGTCGACCTCGCCGGTGATCTGCGCCACCACCTCCACCAAATCCCCTGACCCCACCTTGTCCTCCGGGCCACGGACCGCCTAGGGTCGTGCCCGCGGGGTGGTGAAGTAATTCCTGGGGGAATACTCACGAATCTGGGGTGGCCGCGTTTCACGCGGCCTTCGTGGCGTGGGCTTCTCGATTCCGAGAATTGCGGCGCTTTTCCGCCTGTGCCTGCGAAATCTCTTCTACAGGGGTGTGTCTCGACGTGTCATCCAGACGTTTGCGAGCGGGGCTGCTGGCCGCCGGCCTGGCCGGGGCGAGCCTGCTCTCCGCCGGATCGGCCGGGGCGATCACCGGTGGGGCGCCCGCGCCGGACGGGTCGTTCCCGTTCTCCGCGAAGCTCGACATCGGCGGAGTCCGCAGCTGTAGCGGTACTTTGATCGACGTGCAGTGGCTGCTCACCGCGAGCAGCTGTTTCCCGGAGAACAACGGGCAGGACGGCGCCCCGGCCAAGGCCACCACGGCCACGATCGGGCGCACGAACCTGACCGGCACCGGCGGCCAGGTCGCGCCGGTGACCAGGCTGGCGTTCCGCGCGGACCGCAACCTGGTGCTGGCCCGGCTGGCCGCTCCGGTCACCGGCATCACGCCGGTCAAGGTCGCCACCACCGCGCCCGCCAAGGACGACGTGGTGCGGATCACCGGTTACGGCCGGACCGCCACCGAGTGGGTGCCCGACCGGCTGCACAGCGCCACGGCCACGGTCGACGCCGTCGCCGCGACCACGCTGAACCTGTTGCCACAGGCCGGGAACGGCGCCACCACGTGCAAGGGCGACTCCGGCGGCCCGGCGTTCCGGGAGACCGGCGGCGGGGCTGAGCTCGTCGCGGTGCACAGCACTTCGTGGCAGCACGGGTGTTTCGGCGAGACCGAGACCCGGCAGGGCGCCGTTGAGTCCCGTGTGGACAACCTCGGCGGCTGGCTCGAGTCGCAGCTGCTCGACCTGACCGCGACTCCGGCTCCGCAACACGCGATCACCCTGTCGTGGGCCCGGATCTCCTCGCAGGCCAACGCCTCCTACCGCGTCTACGGCTCGACCACGCCGGACGCGCCGACGCTGCTGGGCACCGTGACGACTCCCGGCTTCACGCACACCGCGCTCGCGGCGAACCAGACCTGGTACTACAAGATCGTGCCGGTCGTGAACGGCCAGGACGGCCCGGCGTCGACGGTCGTGTCCGCCACCACGGCCGTTCCGACGGTCACCGATTTCACCGGTGACAAGAAGGACGACATCGGCGCGTTCTACGACTACACGAACGACACCACCAGCATGTACAACTGGGTCTCCACCGGCGCCGGGTTCTCCGACGCGACCACCAAGTGGTCCAGCGGCCAGGGAAACTGGTCGATCGCCAAGACCAAGTTCGTCACCGGTGACTTCAACGGCGACGGCAAGGGCGACATCGCGGGCGTCTACTACTACGGCAACGCGCTGACCCGCATCTTCGTCTGGCAGGCCACCGACACCGGCTTCACCGGCGCCACCCCGCGCTGGGAGAGCAACGGCTGGGACGCGTCCAAGGCCAAGTTCGTCTCCGGCGACTTCAACGGCGACGGCAAGACCGACATCGCCGCGTTCGCCGACTACGGCAACGGCGTGGCCAAGCTGTTCGTGTGGGAGTACGGCACGGACAAGTTCGCCGACCCGACGGTGAAGTGGCAGAGCAACCCCGGCGGCTGGAACACCAGCCAGAGCCAGTTCGTCACGGGTGACTTCAACGGCGACGGCAAGACCGACATCGGCGCGCTGTACTCCTACCAGGGCAACACCGTGCGGCTGTTCACCTGGGAGTCGACCGGGTCCGGGTTCACCGGCGCGACCTCGAAGTGGGCCAGCGGCACCGGCCAGTGGGAAGGCGCGCGGACCCGCCTGTTCACCGGTGACTTCAACGGCGACGGCCGCACCGACGTCGGCGGCACGTACGACTACGGCAACAACACCACGCGCATCTACGTGTGGTCCGCCACGGCCACCGGCTTCACCGACGCCACCTCGAAGTGGCTGAGCAACGGCTGGAACATGGGCCAGAGCAAGTTCACCACCGGTGACTTCAACGGCGACGGCAAGACCGACATCGGCGCCCTGTACGACTACGGCGGCGGCGTCACGCGCCTGTTCACCTGGAACGGCAACCCCACCGGCCTGGACAGCCCGGTCGAGAAGTGGGCCAGCCACCCGGGCGGCTGGGCCGTCGGCCCCACCACCCTGATCAACCAGTACTGAGCTCGGAGCGAAGAGCCCCGCCGTGCCGCGGCGGGGCTCTTTCGCGTTCAGGGCAGGTGCGGCCGGAAGTGGTCCGTGAGGATGTCGGCGACGGCTTCGGCGTCCTGGCTGCCGTCGACCTCGAGGACACGGATTCCCAAGCGGCGCGCGGACTCCACGGCGTCTGTCGCGATGAGACGGTCGCGGGCGAGCCGGTTGCGTTGGGCCCGTCCGGGGTTGGTGACGACGGCGCCGACGGCCTGCGCGCGGGGCAGGGTGCGGATCTGGTGGGCGCGGAACTCGTCCGTGGGCACCATGACGATCATCTGCGTCGGCGCGGACAGCAGCGGCGCCACCAGTTCCGGGCGCAGGCCCCAGCCCTCGGCGAGAACCGGGTGCGGGGAGACCAGGCCGCGCAGGTCCTCCAGGGTGTACTCGAACCGCCGCGGGAACAGGTCAAGTGCGCGGGTCGCCAGGTCGGCTGGGGTGGAGTTCACCCAGTCCGGCGGCCCGGTCTCGACGCCCGCGGCCCGGAGCCGATCCGTGTACGTCCGGACGTCGAAGTAGTCCCAGTGGTAGGCCGTGAGCCGATGGCGGTACGCTAGGATCCGGGCGACCGTGGTCTTCCCGGCCCATTGGGCACCGCCGATCCACAAGGCGGTCCGGGCGGTGTCGTACCCCTCAGCCGCCGCAGCAGCCGCCACCACAGCATCCCCCACCGCCGCCACCACCGCCGGACGTGACGGCTGCGGTCCCGGCGAGACCCGCCATGGACAGCAGCTTCACCGTGTCGGTGTGACCCTCGGGGCAGCTGGCGGGCGCGCTGGACTCGCTCATCGGCCGGTTGACCTCGAACGTGTCGTGACAGTCACGGCACTTGAACTCATAGGTGGGCACGGACCGAAATATAGTCACCAGCTGTGCCCCGCAGGAACCGCGCCAAGCGTGACGATCCCCGGCCGAGACCGTCGGGGACGTTCCAGCGCGGCGAGGAGGGCCCGGACGGGGACTGGAATGTCCGGTCCGTCACAGGTTCCGCCAAGACCTACCGGTGTCCGGGCTGCGACCACGAGATCGGGCCGGGCGTCCCGCATGTGGTGGCGTGGCCCACGGACGACTACGGCAACGTCGAGGACCGACGGCACTGGCACAAGGCGTGTTGGCAGGCCCGTCTTCGCCGGCGCCCTACTTCGAAGCGCTGGTAGCCCGGCGCAGCACCGACGGCTTGAGCCGGTGGAAGCCGCGCACGGACACAGGACGGCGGTGCCGGATCGTGTACGCGGGATCGTCTTGTAGTGCGGCGGCCAACTCCGCGTCCACAAGCACTGCACCGGGGTTGCAAATGGACGTCAAACGGCTCGCGATGTTCACCGTCGACCCGTAGACATCACCGAAGCGCGACAGCACACGCCCATACGCCATGCCCGCGCGCAACGACGGCAGATCCGGGTCCGCCTCCGCCAGTTCGACGAGGGTCAACGCGATCTCGGCGCCCGCCTGCGGGGTGTCCGCGACGAACAGCACCTCGTCGCCGAGCATCTTCACCACCCGGCCGTGCTGTTCGCCGATCGCCTTGGTCACCATGGTCTCGAACTGTTCGAGCACATGGGACAGTTCGGCCTCGCTGGACCGCCGGGTCAGCGACGTGTACCCGACCATGTCGGCGAAGCCGACGACTTCTTGCGCGGAGTCGAGCGATTCCTCAGGCGCCGCAAGGGCCCGGCCCGCGTACGCGGTGAGCTGGCGGCGCCAGGTGAAGGCGTGCAACCGTTCCAGGTCCGGGATCAGCTGGTCGATGAACTGGGCGAAGCCGCGCTCGTCGGCCAGCAGGTCCGGCTGGGCCGCGATCAGCTCCTGCAGCACGCGGACCTCCATCTCGGCGATCCGGGAGATGTGCTGGCCGAGCACGCGCGCGATCGAGTTCTGCGCGCCCGCGTCGTACAGCCCGAGCTCGGTCAGCTCCTTGACCAGCCGCAACGCCTCGACATCGGCCTCGGTGAACACCACCTCGTCGTCGCCGACACTCGCGAACCCCAGCGACCGCCACAGTTCCGTCGCGCGCTCCAGCGGCATCCCGGCCTTCTCGGCCACCTGCACGCGCGTGTACTTGCGCCGGCCGCCCAGCAGGACCCGTTCGACCCGCGCCGGCAGCGACTCGTTCACGTGGTGTGCACGATGAGCACGTCGACCCCCGACTTCCGGGCGACCTCCGACGGCACGGACCCGAGAATGCGCCCGGCCAGCGTGTTCAGCCCCCGGTTGCCGACCACCAGAAGATCGGCCTGCCGCTCGCGGACCAGGTGGGTCAGCGTCGGCACCGGCTCACCGTCCACGATCACCGTGTCGATCTTGGTCGCACCGGCCTTCGTGGCCCGCTCGGACGCGGTGCGCACGGTGTCCTCGGCAGGCGCCGACCCGACGACCTGATACGCCACATCACTGCCCAGCTCGTCCTGCGCATGCTCGACATCACGCCGGCTCGCGGGCTGGTACGCACACGCGATGACCAGCGTCGCACCACTGTCCGCGGCCACCGCCGCGGCCCGGTCCACCGCACGGTACGACGAGTCCGACCCATCCGTGCCGACAACAATGGTCTGGTAGGCGGCCATGGGAACTCCTCCTCGGCGAGCTACTGCCGGTAACTTACCCTGCCGTAGCCTTAACTACCCAACGACACCACGGTTACGAACCACCCTCAAGCCGGACCAGGCCCATCCCACCACCCGACCGGCAACGACGCCCCTCGAACCGCAGTTCCCGACCGCCCGCCCCGCAGTCGCCAACTCGCAGCAATGCCGCAACGGCCACCAGAACCCCCCACCCTCCCGGGCAGGGTTCGGTCAAAATCGGTTGTGGCTGGTCAGGCATGGATTCCGAGCAGGGTGAGTGGTCGGGTGGTGTCTCGGGCCCATGTGGCGGAGGGCTTGGGCGATGTTGATCCACCCTGTTGTGCGTAGGGCGCTGCTGGCGAGGTTGCGTAGGGAGGCCATGGCGCGGGGTGCGTTGCCGGTGCGCAGTCGAGAGGTGTCTTCGGTGCAGGTGACGTCGCGGACCCAGTGCAGTCTGTTCTCGATCCTCCAGTGTCCGCGTAGCAGGAACGCGATGCAGGCGGGATCGGCCTGTTCGGGGGTGAGGCTGGTGACCCCGAACCAGGTGTGGGTTTCGTGTTTGCCGGTGGCGCGGTCGGTGCGGTCGCGGGTGATGCGGAAAACCTGTGCCACACCAGGGAAATCCAGATCGTCGGGTGTGTCGGGTGCGGTCCGGAGGTGGATGGCGCGGTGTTCGATGCGGTGGTGCCCGGTGTCCTCGGTGGTGTGCTGCTCGATTGTCGGCCAGGACAGAGCGGCGAGTCTGGCGTGCAGGCGGTGCTGGTTTTTCTTGACGGTGAACACGTAGTGGGCGTCGCGGCCGGTGAGGTAGGTGGCGTGATCGCGGACGGTGTGCAGGGCGTCCGCGGTGATGACGACTCCGGTCAACTCGAGACAGTCCAGCAGTGGGGTGAACCAGGCGATCTCGCTGGTACCGATCGGGACGAGTCGTTGTGCGGCGACGGTCCCGGCGCGGTGGGTGAACGCTGCGAGTAGGTGTACTCCGGCGCCGCCGGTGCGGGGAACGGTGCCTCGTAAGGTTTTGCCGTCCACCGCGACCGCCACCAACGGCACCGAAACCACCACATCCACATCCTCGACGGCACTCGGATCCTCGACACCGATGTCCTGGGCAGCGATGTCGTGGTCACTGTCTGGTGCGGTTTCTGGGTGGCGCGGTCGAGGATCCAGACACTGATCGCGGCGTCCAGTTCATCGCCGTCGACCCGGCCCAGTGCTCGACGCATGGTCGCCTCGCCTGGCGCGACGAACCGGGCCTGTCGCGGGTCGAACCGTGCACCCAACTGTTTCAGGACTGATTGAGGGGCGTCCGCGGCCCATTCCCCGATCGCGGTGGTCGATCGCGCACCCGCGGCGACCGCGACCGCCCCGATCGTCAACAGTGAGCCCAGCGAGTGCCGAATCCCTCGCCGGTCCCGCCGGTCGGTCACCTGCCGAGGTATTCCCGCAGGTCAACTACCCGCCATGGCTCGATTGGGCCCACTTGATCAAACACCACGGGCATCGGGGACGATGACACGGCAGGCACGACTCTCCAACACGATCATGGGATCTCGACAATCACATGATCAACTAGAGGTCGTGCCTGCACTCATGCGGGTGATCGACTTTGACGGAGCCCCCACCCTCCCGGGGGCGGCCCCAAGGCCAGTCTATCGACGTAGAGGGGACGCGGCCGGGGGTTGACGCTGGCTGTGGATAACCGTGAGGTGTGAGTGCGCCGAAACGAGCGTCCTCAGCGCCCCTGCGAAATGGTCAGCCCATCAGTTCGCGGAGCCAGCCTCGGCCTTCGGCCGCGAAGGTGGGGTCGCCGTGTTCGTAGGCCCACACGATGGTGGTGACGCCGAGGTAGGCGAGGTAGAGGCGGTAGAAGTACATGTCGTCGTCGGTGGGGGTACGGCCGTAGCCGTCGTAGAAGGCCTCGCGTAACTCTGGGGACTGGCGCCAGTGGCGCAGGTCCATGCGGTTGGTGTCGGTGATCCAGGGTTGGCGGCGGGCGTGACCGAAGTCGATCAGACGCACGGTGCCGTCGTCGTCGACGAGCCAGTTGCGCGGCTGGTTGTCGAGGTGGCAGGGGACGGTGATCAACGGCGGCATCTCGGTGATCTCGCCGACCTGGTCGCGGGCGCTGTCGATCTCCGCGTGGGACAACAGGTGCGCGCCGCGGAACAGGTACTTCTCGAGGTCCTCCACGAGGTTCTCGGCGTAGTCCTCGTCGACGACGGGTGCGGCGCTGACGTGTAGCAGTCGCGTCAGTTCACCGATGCGGTGGTAGATCGACGGGTCGTACTCCCACCGCGTGCCTTCGACGGTTGTGCCGTTGAGTTTGTTCAACAGCAGCATGTTCATGTCGTCGTGCGCCGAGTGCAGCGCCGGCGCTGAGTCCGAAAGCATCCGCACCCAGTCCCGGTAGGCGCCCAGCTCCTGCCGGTACTTCTTTTCCTGCACAACGTGTTTGGCGATCCAGCCGGTGCCGGACGCGTCGACCACCTCGACCACGACGGCCTCGCCGTGTGCCATCGACCGGTCCGCGACGAACGTGCACTCCCCCAGCACCTCGGTGCACCGGGCGACGATTCGAGCGGTGTCCACTAGGACAACGCCGCCGGCTCGCGCGGGATGATGATCTCCGCGACCTTGCGGCCCAGCTCGCACTGCGGCCCGAACAGCTGGCTGCTGTCGATCACGCCGATGCCCACGTTGCCGTCCGAGTACTTCATCGACAGCACGCAGGACGCGTCCTCGCTCTGCTGGTAGCTCACCGGCCGCCCGGCCACGGTGTACGTGCCGGTCGGGTTCTTCACCGCGAGCGACCGGGTCTTGCGGTAGTACAGCTGCACCCCGACCTTGGTCTGCGGGGTGCCGATCTCGTAGGTCCACCGGCAGGACTGGTCGAAGTCCGCGTTGATGTTGGTGTTCGCGGTCGGCTGGGTGGCGTTGGCGCCCTGGTCCTTGAACGGCAGGTCGTCGAAGGTCAGCAGCTTGCACAGCTTCTGCTCCATCGCGGGCGCGTCCGTGGCCGGCGGGCTGTCCAGCGGCCCGGCGGACGGTTTGGTGGAACCCGACGACGGCGAGGACGACGTCGGGCTGTCCACCAGGGCCTGCGGGTCGGCCAGCGGGCTGCCCTGCACCTTCTGCCCGCACGCCGCTGTCAGGGCGGCGACCAGCAGCAGCCCGGTGACCATCGACTTTCGCACCGGCCAAACCTACCGGCTATGTGTAGTCGCGGAAGCCCTTACCCGTCTTGCGGCCGAGCCGTCCGGCGGTGACGAGGTGCTCCAGCAACGGCGAGGGCGCGAACCCGGGCTCGCGGAACTCGTTGTAGAGCGTGCGCTGGATGGCCAGCGAGACGTCCAGGCCGACCACGTCCAGCAACTCGAACGGCCCCATGGGCAGGCCACACGCGGCCTTCATGGCGGTGTCGATGTCCTCGCTGGGGGCGTAGTGCGCGGCGACCATCTTGACCGCGTCGTTGAGGTACGGGAACAGCAGCGCGTTCACGATGAACCCGGCGCGGTCGCCGCAATGCACGGGATGCTTGCCGACCTTCGCGCAGATGGCGTGCGCGGTGGCCACGACGTCCCCGTTGGTGGCGATGGTGTGCACGACCTCGACCAGCTTCATCACCGGCGCCGGGTTGAAGAAGTGCAGGCCGACTACGTCGCCGGGGCGGGAGGTCGCGGCCGCGCACTCGATCACCGGCAGCGACGAGGTCGTCGTGGCCAGCACGGTTCCCGGCTTGCACACCTCGTCCAGCGCGCCGAACACCGCGCGCTTGACCGCCAGGTCCTCGGCAACGGCCTCGATGACCAGGTCGCACTCCGCGAGTTCGTCGAACTCCACGGCAGGAACGATCCTGGCCAGCGTGCGGTCACGGTCCTCTTCCGACAGCCGGCCCTTGGCGACCTGCCGGTCCAGCGACTTGCGCACCTTGGCGACGGCCCCGTCGGCCTTCTCCGCGGACCGGGCCCGCAGCACGACATCGAAGCCCTTCTTGGCGAACACCTCGACGATCCCGGTGGCCATCGTGCCGGTGCCGATCACACCCACCCGCGAGACGTCGCGGGCCGCAACGGCGTCCTCCCCGGCGGGACGCGGGGTCAGCGCGTCCGGCACCACGACCGGCGAACCGGGCTCCTCGTAGGTGTAGAAACCGCGCCCGGTCTTGCGGCCGAGCATTCCGGCCGTGATCATCTGCTTGAGCAGCGGCGCGGGCGCGTGCAGCCGGTCGCGGGACTGTTTGTACATCGTGTCCAGGATTTCCGACGCGATATCCAGCCCGATCAGGTCCAGCAGCGCCAACGGGCCCATCGGATATCCGCAGCCGTACCGCATTGCCGCGTCCAGGTCCTCGCGCGTGGCATATCGCTGCTCGTACATCAGCACCGCGTGGTTGAGATAGCTGAACAGCAGCGAGTTCGAGATGAACCCGGCCCGGTCGCCGATCACCAATGCGGTCTTGCCGACCCGCTCCACGAGGGCCACGACATCTTCGATCACATCCGGCTCGGTGACCACCGTGCGCACGACTTCGACCAGTTTCAGCACCGGTGCCGGGTTGAAGAAATGCAGCCCGACCACCCGCTCAGGCCGTCCGGTGTGGACACCGATCTCGGTGACCGACAGCGAGGACGTGTTGGAGGCCAGGATCGTCTCGGCCGGGAGCACCTTGTCCAGCTCGGCGAAAACGGACGCCTTGAGCTGCAGGTTCTCGGTCACCGCCTCGACCACGAGATCACAGGAAGCGAGGTCCGCGAGATTCGCGGAATAGCCGATCCGGGCCAGCAACGCATCGCGCTCGGCGGCCGTCAGCTTTTCACCGGCGACGGCTCGCTCGGTGGAATGTTCGACCAGTGCGCGGCCGCGTTCGACACCGTCCGCGTCGATCTCCACGCCTACCACGTCGATCCCGGCTCGCGCGAACACCTCGGCCACCCCGGCACCCTGAATACCGAGGCCGACCACGCCAACACGCCTGAACTCACGAGCCACTGGAAACCTCCCGGGCCATTGCTACCGTGGGGTAACCATGCCCCGGAATGCCGCCTCATGCGCGTGAACTACGCCTCAGAATCGAGAAAGCCTTCCCCCGCGTGTCCCACGTTCGCGGCCCCCGTGTCCCACGTTCGCCGACCATGAGATCCCCGCTCGAGGGGATTTCGGGGTGCACGAACGGGGGACACGGGGTCGGCGAACGGGGGACACGCCGGTCAGGAGGTGGCGGGGAGTTTCTCCCAGACCTCGCCGGCCACGATCCGGGCGGCCGAGCAGGCGGCGTCGGCCTGGTTGGGGGCCAGCCGGACCACGACCTGGGCCAGCTCGCGGCCGGTGCCCTTGAGTTCGGCGACGCACAGCGAACGTCCGGTGATGTCCACGTTGTACACACCGGTCTGCTTGCCATCGATGGTCTCGTGCTTGACGTACGACGCACCCGACGGCTCGGCGAGCACGTATCGCACCTGCAGCGACGGCACGGTCGGGCCACCCCACCGGCATTGGTGGTGCGCGGGGTAGCTGTTCACGTCGGCCACCGCCAGGCCCGGGATCTGGCTCAACGAGACCACCGCGGCCTTGCAGGCGTCCAGCGGACCGAACGAGGTGGGCTCGTACTGGCGGTGGGTGACCTTCTTGGCGGCGACGTTCTCGGCGATCACCGTCGCGGACTTCTCCACGACCGAGCACAGCTCGGAGACCGTCTTGTTCGGCGAGTCCACAGTGTCCGCGGAGACCGCGAGGGTCACGTTGTCGCTGAACACAATGTAGCGGGCGCAGCGGTCGGGCACCGGGGTCTCCTCGAACACCCGCAGCGACCCGACCGGCTCGACCTCGCGGTTCTGCCTGGCCTGCAGGTCGGCGACGGAGTTGATGCGCTCCAGCAGTCCGAACCGGACGGCCACGTTCGCGCCGCTCATCGGCATCCGCAGGACGCAGTAGTCGTAGGACTCCTGGTCCTGGCGTTGCGCGGTGCCGAACTGGGCCAGCGCGGCCGGGTCGAGCAGGCCGCACGGATCGAGGGTGTTGGCGTTGCCGATCAGCTCCACCGAGCTGTCCGGCAGGGGCTTGCGGGCCTGCGGATCAGGGAACGCCGTGCCGCCGACCCGGCTCGTGCACCCGGAGATCACGAGGGCAGCGACCAGCAGCGCAGCCCACAACCACCGCATCCCGCGCCATCCTCACTCGTCGAAGCCGCGTGAGATCAAATCCCCGACCCGCTGCAGCGCCTCCCTGGCGTCCGGCCCGGTGGCTGAGACCTCCACCCTGTCCCCACCGCGCGCGCCCAAGCCCATCAGGGCGAGCACACTGGCCGCATCCGCCTGCTTCCCGGCAAATCTTAGAATGACTTTCGCGTTCAGTTCGGCAACAGTTCGGGCGAGCAGGGCCGCCGGGCGGGCGTGCAGACCCACATCGTTGGTCAGCACGAACTCCTCAGCCCCTGAAGAAACCGGTTCCGGTGACTCACCGTGAGCTGCGCCGGAAGTCACAGCGGCGGTAAGCACCCGATCCATGTCCGCTTCGCCCTGTGCCGCCACCGCGGCCGCGACCGCACCCTCCACAAAGGGCGCGTCGGCCACGACGGCGGTGTTCGGGTCGCCCAGCATCTCCACGGCGAGCTCGGCGGTCATCTTGGCGCTGCCGAGGTCGTAGAGGATCACGACCCCGGCCCCCTGCTGGGCCTCGTCCAGCGCGGCGGACACCGCGTCGAAGTCGGTGCCCAGACCGCCGTCCGGCATGCCGCCCGCGGCCCGGATCGTCACGTCCGGCGCCATCTGCCCGGCCAGGTCGGCCAGTCCCTCGGCGAGCTTGGCGCTGTGCGAGACCAGCACGAGCCCGACCCGGGTCATGACGCGGCGTCCGCGAACGCCCTCAGCAGCAAGGCGGTCGAGCGGGCGCCCGGGTCCATGTGCCCGGCGCTGCGCTCACCGAGATAGGACGCGCGGCCTTTGCGTGCCACCAACGGGATCGTGTCCTGCGCGCCCTTGTCCGCCGCCTCGGCCGCCGCGGACAGCACCGCCGCGATGTCGCCGCTGCCGGACTCCTGTGCCGCGGCGACGGCCGGGCCGAGCGCGTCGACCATCGTCTTGTCGCCCGGTTCGGCCTTGCCCCGGGCCACGACCCCGTTCAGGGCGGCCCCCAAAGCGGCCACAATGGACTCCGCGGTCAACTCGGTCTCCTGCCCCACAGCCGACGAAGCACGCAGGAAAGCCGTGCCGTACAACGGACCCGCGGCGCCGCCGACGGTCGAGATCAACGTGCTGGCGACCAGTTTGAGCACCGCGGCCGGCGTCTCACCGGGATTGTCCAGTTTGGACAGCACTGCGGTGAAGCCGCGCTTGAGGTTCTCGCCGTGGTCGCCGTCGCCGATCTCACGGTCCAGGTTCACCAGCTCGTCGCGGTGCTCCTCGACGGTGGCCGCGACCTTGCGGATGGCCGCCACGACACCGTCGACCGTGCAGCTCGCGGCCATCAGACGCCCCAGCGCAGGGCGGCGGTCCGGACCGGGGCGTCCCACCAGCGCAGCATCTCGTCGTCCACCTTCAGCAACGTCAGGCTCATGCCCTGCATCTCGAGGCTGGTCACGTACGGCCCGACCAGCCGCCGTTGCACCACGATGCCACGCTCGGCCAGCAGCCGCTCGGCGATGCCGTGCGCCAGGTACAGCTCGATCAGCGGGGTGCCGCCCATCGAGTTGGTGAACAGCAGCACGCGGTCGCCGGACTGGAACGGCAGGTCCTCCAGGATCGGCTCGAGCAGCGCCGGTACCAGCTGGTCGGCGGGCATGTGCGGGACGCGCTGGCGGCCGGGTTCGCCGTGGATGCCGATACCGATCTCGATCTCGTCGTCGGCCAGCACGAAGCTCGGCTCGCCCACGTGCGGCACGGTGCACGCGGTGAGCGCCACGCCCATCGACCGGACCTGCGAGATCACCTTGCGCGCCAACGCCTCCACCTCGTCCAGGCCATATCCGCCCTCGGCCGCGCCGCCGACGATCTTCTCCAGCAGCACGGTCCCGCCGACACCCCGGCGGCCCGCGGTGTACAGCGAGTCCTTCACGGCCACGTCGTCGTCGATCACCACGGTCCGCACGTCACCCTCGGCGAACTCCGCTGCCGTCTCGAAGTTCAGCACGTCCCCGGTGTAGTTCTTGACGATCAGCAGCACCCCCGCGCCGCCGTCGACCAGCTCGGCCGCGGCCTGTACCTGGTCGGGCGTTGGCGAGGTGAACACGGCCCCCGGGCAGGCGGCGTCGAGCATGCCCAGCCCGACCAGGCCGCCGTGCATCGGCTCGTGCCCGGAGCCACCGCCGGAGATGACCGCCACCTTGCCGGTCACGGGGGCGTCCGCGCGGTAGATCACCGCCGGCTCGGTGCGGACCTTCAGAACGTCGGCGTGCGCGGCCGCGAGGCCCGCGAGCGACTCGGCGACAACGGTCGACGGATCATTGATGATCTTCTTCACGGCAGCCTCCACCGTTGGTTGGCTCGTGCCAGATAGTCCTACCCCAACGGGAAGCGGCTGCTCAAGATCAGGAGGAGTTCACCTTCGTGGCGACTGCTTGGGCAGCGGGCAACAGCTTCGCGCAGGGGTCCTCACCGGCCTGCGCGGGCGTCCGTTCGTAGGAGACGTTGACGTTCTCGGTCCGGTTGCCTGCCAGCTTGCGGTGCACCCACTCGATCTGGCACCGGTTGGGCGAGATGTTGTCCCTGAACTGAGCCGCGCCCTTGACCTTGTCGGTCAGGTCCACCTTGGCGGGCTTGCTGGCGCTCTGGGTGTCGAACGGGTCGAAGGTGAAGCCGGTGTAGCGGACGTTGACCTGGTTGTCCTTGCCCTCGAACGTGCACACCCGGATGCCGTACGGGCTCTTCTTCGGCGTGGTGCCCAGCGCGGCCTGCGCGGCGGCGTCGTCCAGGTCCGCGCACGGGTCGCGGGAGACCAGGCTGCCGGCCGGGACGTCGTACTTGGGCGGGTTCTCGGCCAGCCGCTTGATCACGCTCTCGATCAGCTTGCCGGACGCGTCACAGGGCTTGCCGCCCTCCCAGAACGCCAGCGCGGTGACGCCCCGGTCGGGGTCACGGCTGGTCACCGCGTTCTCGGTGCAGCCGGTGTCGGTCGGCGACTCGAACACGCTCAGCCCGCCGATCTGCTTGCCGCCCTGCTTGGGCACGCCCAGCAGGGCGTTGCCGAGCTTGACGTTCAGCGTGATGTCGGCCTTGTTCGCCTTGTCCTTGAACCGGGTCTGGCACTCGTTGTAGTTCGACCGGTCCTTGCTGCCGGAGGTCTTCGTGCCGATGCTCGCGACCAGGTCGTCGGTGAGCAGCTCGCACGGGTCGATCGTGCGCAGCATCTCGGGGGTGAACGAGCCGGCCGTCTTCACCGTGGTGCGGTTGGTGACCTTTTTGGACAGGTCGACCTGACCGGCGCAACCGGCCAGGGTCAGCCCGCACACCAGCGCGAGGGCGATCTTCCGAGCAGAACGAGACACAGCGTGCACGGTAGCGACCGTCACCGGCCCGTGTTCACCGAACTCGTCATTTCACCTCGTCGTCCCCCTCTTCGGGTGGCACAGCCTCGGGAACAACCGGCCGCAGCGCCGCCCACACCCCGAAGAACGCGGTCAGCAGGAGCAGCACGATGCCCATCCAGAGGTTCACGTTGAACCCGCCGGTCTTCACCCGGTCGGCGTCGGTCTCGAAGCCGATGCCCAGCACGAGCAGCACGACGCCGTAGATGCCGAACAGCAGCGCGATGATCCAGCGCAGGTCGAACAGCCGTCCCATGGGTCCCCCTCCTCACCAGAAGATGATGTTCAGCGCCACGGTCAGCACCAGCGCGCCGCCCGCGAGCACACCGGGCCGCCGGTACCAGCCCTCGCCGCGCTCGCGCCAGGTGTTCCTGGGGGTCAGCGACCAGACCAGGCCCTTGAGCTCCTCGTCCGGTTTCGGTCTGGTCGCCAGCGACACCAGCACGCTGACCACGATGTCCACCACGAACGCGACCCCGGCGCCGACGAAGCTGGGCCCCTGGCTCTTCGGGTCGCCGAACCAGCTCACCGCGCCGGAGTTGGCCAGGATGAACACCATCAGCGCCGAGACCGTGCCCGCGACCAGGCCGGACCAGCCCGCGGCGGCGGTCATCCGCTTCCAGAACAGGCCGAGGATGAACGTGGCGAACAGCGGCGCGTTGAAGAACGAGAACAGGGTCTGCAGGTAGGTCATGATGTTCTCGTAGCCGGCGGCGATGAACGCGGTGCCGATCGCCGCGACCACGCCGATCACCGTGATCAGCCGGCCGAACCGGAGGTAGTAGCCGTCCGGTTTGTCCTTGCGGATGTAGGTCTGCCAGATGTCGTAGGTGAAGACGGTGTTGAAGGCGCTCACGTTCGCGGCCATGCCGGCCATGAACGAGGCGGCCAGGCCGGTGATCGCGATGCCGAGCATGCCGTTGGGCAGCACGTCCCGGATCAGCAGCTTGATGGCGTCGTTGAACTGCACGTCGGTGGTGGCGTCCGGGTTGGCCGCAAGCGCTTGCTTGGCCTGCATGAGCTCCGGCGAGAGCACCGCGGCGAGCATACCCGGGATGACGATCACCAGTGGCAGCAACAGTTTCGGGTACGCACCGATCAGCGGGGTGCGCCGGGCCGCGGACATGTTGCGGGCCGAGAGGGCACGCTGGACCTCGGCGAAGTTCGTGGTCCAGTAGCCGAAGCTGAGCACGAACCCGAGGCCGAACACGATGCCCAGGACGGACAGCGTGGCGTTGCCGATGCCGGTCAGGTTGGTGCCCGGCCAGGACGACAGCTCGTTGGCCTTGTCGGCGATCTTGGCCGTCAGCCCCTCCCAGCCGCCGACCCGGTGCAGGCCGACGATGGTCAGCGGCACCAGCATCGCCACGATCACGAAGAACTGCAGCACCTCGTTGTAGATCGCCGCGGACAGGCCGCCCAGCGTGGTGTACGCCAGCACGATCGCCGCCGAGACCACAATGGACACCCACAGCGGCCAGCCAAGCAGCACGTTGACCACCGAGCCGAGCGCGAACAGGTTGATCCCGGAGATCAGCACCTGGGCGGTGGCGAAGCTGATCCCGTTCACCAGGTGCGAGGCCGCGCCGAACCTCCGGCGCAGGAACTCGGGCACGCTGCGGACCTTGGAGCCGTAGTAGAACGGCATCATCACAAGCCCGAGGAACACCATCGCCGGGATGGCGCCGATCCAGTAGTAGTGCACGGTCGGGATACCGAACTGCGCCCCGTTCGCCGTCATCCCGAACACCTCGACCGCGCCGAGGTTCGCGGAGACGAACGCGAGTCCGGTGACCCACGCCGGCAACGACCGCCCGGACAGGAAGAAGTCCAGGCTGCTGGACACCGATCGGCGCGCCATGAACCCGATCCCCAGCACGATCACGAAGTAGACACCCAGCAGGACGTAGTCGACCGCCTGAGCGTCCAACCGGAGGTTCGCATCAGCCAACAGCACGATGTCAACGTAAGTCCTACCGGCTGTGTCCGCATGACAGCCGGGCGTCCACCCCGGCCGGTACAACTGCCCACACGCCCATAACGCCTCGGTTTCGGTGTTCTACCAGCGCTAACAGTGGCCCGTCCGAGCCGACAGGACTCACGCATACCCACCGATCGGGAGAGGCGGTAGGGAATGGGTGAACGAGTGGCGGTCGTCGTGCGGGTGGTGCGCAGGCCGGTCCGGGAGCTCCTGGCGGAGTTGCGGGACCGCCGGGACCGGCACATCACTGTCGAACCAAGATGACGTGGCGGATGCCAGCCACATTTCCACTGGCGTAAGTAGGTGAATCACCAGCCGGCCGCTCGGTTGGATCCGGTCAACTCCAGACAACCGGGAGGTCGGATGCCCAGCCGGAGAACTGTGCTGCAAGCGGGCGGTGCGACGGTGGTGACCGCGCTCGGGCCGCCCGGTCCGGCGGCCGCCGAGGCCCCGGCTCGCGAGATCGCTCTCAAGGTCAACGGCGAGGTGCACAAGGTCGCCGTCGAGCCCCGCGTCACGCTGCTGGACGCGTTGCGCGAACGGATGAACCTCACCGGCGCCAAGAAGGGCTGCGACCGGGGTGAATGTGGAGCGTGCACGGTGCTGGCCGACGGGCGCCGGATCAAGTCCTGCCTGACCCTCGCGGTGATGCGGGAGGGCGAGGAGATCACCACGATCGAGGGTCTCGCCTCCGGTGACCGGCTGCATCCGGTGCAGGAGGCGTTCATCCGGCAGGACGCGTTCCAGTGCGGGATGTGCACGCCCGGCCAGATCATGTCGGCGGTCGCGGTGATCCAGGAGGGGCACGCCGGGTCGCCGGACGAGATCCGCGAGTGGATGAGCGGGAACCTCTGCCGCTGCGCGTGTTACCCGAACATCGTCGCCGCGGTGCGGGACGCGGCCCGATGAAGGACTTCGCCTACACCCGCGCCCGTTCGGTGGCCGAAGCCGTGAGCTCCCAGGGCAAGTTCGTCTCCGGCGGCACGGACCTGCTGAACCTCATGAAGGATGGCGTTGAGTCGCACGACCTCATCGTCGACATCAATGGTTTGCCGTTGCGGGGCATCGCTGTGTCCGGCCCGGTGCTCTCGATCGGCGCGCTGGCCCGGATGAGCGATGTGGCCTCGCATCCGCTGGTCCGACAGTCGTTTCCGGTGCTGTCGGAGGCCTTGCTCGACTCGGCTTCCCCGCAGATCCGCAACATGGCCGCGGTCGGTGGGAACTTGTTGCAGCGCACCAGGTGTGGATACTTCCGGGATATTGCTTCGCCGTGCAACAAGCGGGTGCCGGGCAGCGGCTGTCCGGCTCTCGATGGGGAGAACCGCGGGCACGCGATCTTCGGCGGCGGCGACCAGTGCATCGCCGTTCACCCTTCGGATCTGGCCGTTTCCCTGCTGGCACTGGACGCTTCGGTGCGGACGTCGAAACGGGTGGTCCGCCTCGATGACTTCTACCTCACGGATCCAGTCCGGGAAACCGTCCTCGAACCCGGTGAGTTGATCACGGCGATCGAGGTTCCGGTTGGCCGATTCACCTCGCGGTACTTGAAACTCCGTGACCGCGCGACTTTCGAGTTCGCCGTAGTGTCGGTCGCGGCGGCTTTGGACCTGCGCGGCCGTCGCGTATGTGATGCGCGGTTGACGTTCGGCGGGGTCGCGCCTCGACCATGGCGATCCACTGCCGCCGAGGATGCGTTGCGCGGTAAGGATCTCAGCGCGGCCACCATCGCCGCGGCGGCGAGCGCGGCCGTGCGCGGGGCGGTTCCAAGACAGCACAACGGGTTCAAGGTGGAGCTGGTGCAACGGGCGATCAAGGCGCTCTTGACGGACCTCGGGAGTGTGCGGTGAAGCAGATCGCCGGGCTGCCGATCGACCGGATCGACGGCCGCGCCAAGGTCACCGGCGCCGCCAAGTACACCGCCGACACCGACATTCCCGGTGTGCTGCACGGGGTTCTGGTGCTCAGCACGATCGCCCGCGGGAAGATCACCAGCATCGACACCGGCCGGGCGAAGTCCGCGCCGGGCGTGGTCGACGTGTTCACGCACCTCAACACGCCTCGCCTGACGCTGTTGCCGTTCTTCCCGTACACCAGGGGTTTCATCCCCATGCAGGACGAGATCATCAACCACGACGGGCAGCCCGTGGCGATCGTCGTCGCGCAAACCCTGGAACAGGCCCAGTACGCGTCCACTCTCGTGGATGTCCGGTACTCCCAGGAGGTGCCCAAGGCTGTTCTCGGCCAGGTCGCGGGTACCGAGTACGTTCCTGACCCGGCTTTGGGCGAGCCCAACGAGTTCACCCGCGGCGACGTCACCTCGGCGGCGGCCGATGTCAAGATCGACGCGAACTACTCCAGCCCGACGCACCACCACAACCCCATCGAAACCTCGGCTTCGCTCGCGGTCTGGCAGGACGGCAAGCTCACCGCTTACGAGACCGCGCAAGGCATCCAGTTCAGTCGAGGCGTCCTGGCGTACTCGCTTGGCGTGCAGCCCACCGATGTTCGCGTCCGCACGGCTTACCTCGGCGGCGGGTTCGGATCGAAATCCGTTGTCCTGCCGCACACTCTGCTCACCGCCGCCATCGCCCGGGTGCTGGGCCAGCCGTTGAAAGTCGTGCTCACCCGGGCCGCGATGTACACCTCGACCGGGCACCGATCCGAGTTCCGCCAACGGGTCGCGTTGGGTGCGACCAAGGACGGCAAGCTGACCTCGTTGATCCAGACCACGACCCAGCAAGCATCCCGGACCGACGAGGTCACCTACAACCCGACCCGGTCCGCGCGAATGCTCTACGCGGTGCCGAACCTTCAGGTGCGCCAACAGGTCGCGGCATTGGACCGGCCAGGCGCCGGGTTCACGCGGTCGCCGGAGACCGCGGCGCACTTCGGGTTGGAGACCGCGATGGACGAACTGGCCTACGCGGTCGGCGTGGACCCGCTGGAGCTGCGGCTGCGCAACTACGCCGAGGTCGACCCGGAGACCCGTCAGCCGTTCACCAGCCGGTACCTGCGGGACTGCTATCGCATGGCCGCCAACGCTTTCGGCTGGTCGCGACGGTCGATGAAACCGGGGTCGACGCGGGATGGACAGGAGTTCATCGGCTGGGGCATGGCGACCGAGGCACACAGCTCGTTGGCGTTCCCGTCGTCGGCGTTGGTGCAGATGAACGTCGACGGTACCGTGCTGGCCCAGAGCAGCACGCAGGAGATCGGCACCGGCACGCTGACCGTGATGACGCAAGCGGTTGCGGAGATCATGGGCACCACCGTGGACGCGGTCACGTTCCAGCTCGGCGACTCGGACCTGCCGGCCGCGTCCTGGTCGGCGGCCTCGGCGACGGTCAAGAGCGTGGTCGCCGCGCTCGACAAAGCCGGAAAAGCCGTGCGGGACAACGTGATCAAGCTTGCCGTGGCGGATGCGCGTTCACCGTTGTCCGGTCTCGCTGTTGACCAGGTCGAGGCCGAGCACGGTCACCTGTTCGCGACCGGCGACCGGTCCCGGCGGGACAGTTACCTGGATGTCATGTCCCGGCACGGAAACGTGGTCGCCACCACCGCCCAGACGCCCAGCACTCCCGGCTACACAACAGGTGCGGTGTTCGTCGAAGTGCGAATCGACCCCAGGTCCGGCCGCGTGCGGGTCACCCGGGCGGTCGGCGCGTACGACCCGGGCCGCGTGATGAACCGCAAGACCGCGCGCAGCCAGGTGATCGGCGGGATCACCTGGGGCATCGGGTTCGCGCTGATGGAACAGACCGTCGTGGACCAGCGGACCGCCCGGATCGTCAACCCGAACCTGTCCGGGTACCTGATCCCGGTGAACGCGGACGTCCCGGACATCCAGGCGCTTTTCGTGGACAAACCCGACCCGGGCAGCCCGGCGCTGGGCGCCCGCGGCTTCGGCGAGGTGCCGATCACCGGGGTGCCGGCGGCGATCGGCAACGCGGTCTTCCACGCCACCGGCCGGAGGATCCGCGATCTGCCGATAACGCAGGACAAACTGCTCTAGGATCCCTGGCGTGCCGGGAAAGCGGACAGCGCTGCTGCTCGTTACCGACACCTATGCCGAAAAGGCGTTCGGCGATCTTCAAGCGCCACAAGCGGACGCGGAGTCGCTGGAGTCGGTGCTCAGCGACCCGGACATCGGCGGCTACGAGGTCGAGACGCTGACGAACGCCCCGTCGCACGAGGTCCGGCGGCGCCTGAACCAGGTGTTCGCCGAGGCCTCGCGGGACGACCTGGTGTTGATCTACGTCTCCGGGCACGCGGTGAAGGACGAGTCGGGGCGGCTGCAGCTGGCCACGACCGACACCGAGCGGAAACTGCTGGCAGCGACGGCGGTGTCCGCGGGTTTCGTGCGTGACCTGATGGACGCGAGCCCGGCGCGCAAGGTCGTGATCTGGCTGGACTGCTGCTTCAGCGGCGCGTTCCCCGCGGGCACGGTCGCCAAGGCGGACACCCACGTCGACGCGATCGACCAGTTGTCCGGCACCGGATGCGCGGTGATGACGGCGTCCACCGCGATCCAGTACGCCTTCGAGCAGGGCACGAGCTCGGTGTTCACCGACGCGATCGTGCGCGGCCTGCGGTCCGGCGACGCGGACCTCAACGCCGACGGCGTCATCGACGCGGCCGAGCTGTACTCCTACGTCCACGACGAGGTGAAACGCCGCTCCCCCGCGCAGACCCCCACCCGCAACGACCAGGTCACCGGCGAGCTCTACATCGCCTTCGGCAAGCGCGGCCCGCACATCGACCTGCGCCTGCCCGCCGAGATCCGGGCGGCCCTGGTGAGTACGTTCCCGCAGGTCCGGCTGGGTGCGATCACGACGTTGACCGAGCTGGCGGCCACTGGTGACCAGGTCGCCGCCGAGGTGCTTCGCAAGCTGGAGACCGACGCCGATCCGGATCTGGCCGCGGCGGCCTCGGCGGGCCTGAAGGCGATCCGGCCGGTGCGGCGGCGGATCCCCGAGGCCTCGCACGACCTTGACACTCCTGCCGTGGTCGGCACGGCCGAGGGCTTGTTCGTGCTGGCGTTGCTGGGGTTGAGCATCTGGCTGATGCGCGAGGTCGACGAGCTGGTCGAGGGTCCCTGGTACCTGAGCGGACTGGTGTTCGTCGCGGTCGTGGCGGTGTCGTGGCGGTTCATCCCGGCGCACTGGCAGCGGCTGGTCAGTTCGGGCGACGGGCTGCGGGCGTACGGCGCCCGGCAGGGGGCGGAGCTGAAGTGGACGGACATCAGCCGGGTCACGCTGATCCCGTTGCCCTCGTTGCGAACCAGGCTCCTGGTCCGGCTGGCTTCCACAGCCCCTTCGGCACTGAATGGCCTGGTCCGCGACGGGGTGTGGGAGATCGGCGAGGTCAAGGAGAACGCCACCACGCTCGGCCAGACGTTACGCCGGGCCGCGCCTTCGTCCGTGACGATCGCGCGGCGCCGGGCCGCGGCACCGAAGTACCGTGGTTTCCGTTGGCGCGCCAGCGCTGTGTGGGTGGCGGTGCTTGCCGCGGTGACCCTGTCCATGCACCTCTACACCCACTCGAACGATCCGTCTACTTTGGACCTCGCCGGGTGTCAGATCGCGGATGTGGCGTACGCCAAGGTGTTGGCCGTCGCGTGCCGTGACGCGCCGATCCAGTTGTGGGACGACGGCGCCCAGCGGCTTGGTGATCTCACCGGCGACACCGGCAAGCTGGACGACATCGTGTTCAACCCGGACGGCACCCTCCTGGCCGGCGGCAGCCTGTCCGGAGAGGTGCGGATCTGGTCGGTGGGCAGCGGTTCCCACGACACCCTTCGCACCGAGGGCGACCCGGTGCAGGCGCTCACGTTCAGCGGCGACAGCACCATGCTCGCGGTGGCCACGACCAGCAACGTCGTCGTCTGGAACGTCAGGACCCGGGCGCAGCTGTTCACCATCCCGGTGCGCACCACCCTGGTGAAGTTCAGCGCCGACAGCCAGACCCTGGCGATCCCGGCGGCCAATGGCTCGCTGTTCTACGACCTCAAGGGCAACAGGACCAAGACCTTCCCCGGCACCACCCTCTGGGCCACCGCCAACGCGGGCGGCGGAGTCTCCATCTACGACGTGACCAAGTACAACGCCGTGACCACCTTCGCCACCGACGAGGCCGTCCAGCACCTCGCCTTCGGCCCCAACCACACCTTCGCCACCTACGGCACCAGCAAGTCCATCCGCGTCTGGGACACGACCGCCCTCAAAGCCCCCACCAAAAGCCTGCCGGCCCCCTCCGTCGACCGGCTCCGGTTCAACACCACCGGAACCCGCCTCGCCGTCGCCAACTACACCACCATCTCCCTCTACATCCTCGACTGAGGGGTTAGGCCGGTCAGAACCGGCCTAACCCCTCACGAACGGGTCAGGGTCAGAACAGGCGGAACTCGTCGGATTCCATGCCGCGGAGGGCGTCGTAGTCGAGGACGACGCAGCGGATCCCACGGTCCTCGGCGAGTGTCCGCGCCTGAGGCTTGATCTGCTGGGCGGCGAAGATCCCGCGAACCGGAGCCAGCAGCGGGTCGCGGTTGAGCAGCTCCAGGTACCGGGTGAGCTGTTCCACGCCGTCGATCTCACCCCGGCGCTTGATCTCCACGGCGACGGACGCACCGGTGTCATCGCGGCACATGAGGTCGACGGGGCCGATGGCGGTCGGGAACTCGCGGCGGACGAGGGTCCAGCCTTCGCCGAGGGTGACGACGTGCTCGGCGAGCAGCTCCTGGAGGTGGGCCTCCACGCCGTCCTTGATCAGGCCGGGGTCGACGCCGAGGTCGTGTTTGGTGTCGTGCTGGACTTCCTCGATGGTGATGATCAGCTTCTCGCCGGCTTTGTTCTGCACCGTCCAGGTGTCCGGCTCCTCGGTCAGCCAGCAGGGTGGGCTCATCCAGTTCAGGGGCTTGTAGGAGCCACCGTCGGAGTGCACGAGCACCGAACCGTCGGCTTTCACCATCAGCAACCGCAGCGCCATGGGCAGATGCGCGGTGAGCCGTCCAACGTAGTCGACCTGGCAGCGAGCAATCACAAGACGCACCGGGGCAGGGTACGCCAGCCGCGTGCACCGAGCGTGTGGTGGCGCGGCCCACCATCGGGCCCTCATCCGGATAGGGGAGGTCCCATGCGTTTGTTCCTCGCGGGTATCGCGCTGGTCCTGCTGGCCGCGTGCAGCCCGCAACCAGGCACGGTCACCGCGGCCTCAGGCAAGGCGACGACGACCACGAAGGCCGAGAACCCCACCTGGGGCAAGCGGTTCACCTGGTCGGACGGGCTGGCCATCGAGGTCGCCGCGCCCGCGGTGTGCAAGCCCGGCGAGTTCGCCGCGCCGCCGAACGCCGCCCGCGCGGTGAAGTTCAAGATCACCATCGTGAACGGCACGGACAAGCCGTTCGAGGCCGCGATGTTCACCTTCGGCAGCGACGCCCAGTTCGACGGCGCCAAGGCGGAGACCATGTTCGACTCGGGTGGTGGCTGCGGCAACGGCGGCCTGGAGTCCGGAACGGTCATGCCGGGCAAAACGTATACGTACGAGATCGCCTACGCGGTCGGCGCCAAGCCCGGTGAGATGCAACTCGTCTTCGAACCGCACCTGGGCCAGGACAAGGCGGTGTTCGCCGGGCAGGCCTGAGAGGATCTGCGCATGCAGAGGATCGACTCCCGTGAGGTGTACGCCAACGCGTGGATCAGCGTCCGCGAGGACCGGATCACGCACGCGGACGGCTCGCCGGGCATCTACAGCGTGGTGGACAAGCCGAACTACGCCCTGGTCATCCCGATGGACGGCGACCGGTTGCAGCTGGTCGAGCAGTTCCGCTACCCGCTGGGCCTGCGCCGCTGGGAGTTCCCGCAGGGTTCCGCGCCCAACCGGCAGGACGCCGACCCGCGTGAGCTGGCCGAACGCGAGCTGCGCGAGGAGACCGGGCTGCGGGCGGGCACGCTCACCGAGCTGGGCCAGCTGGACGTCGCTCCCGGTCTGTCCAGCCAGCGCGGGCACGTCTGGCTGGCGACCGACCTCACGCAGGGCGCGCACGAGCGGGAGCACGAGGAGCAGGACATGCGCACCGCGTGGTTCGACCGCGCCGAGTTCGAGAAGATGATCCGTGCCTCCGAGATCACCGACGCCCAGTCGGTCGCCGCCTACGGCATGCTCCTGCTGTTCGAACGGGCGAAGTAGCGGCCCGGGGACACCCCGGTGACCCGGCGGAACGCGACCACGAACGCGCTGGGTGTCGCGTAACCGACGCGGCGCCCGGCCGCGGTCACCGTGTGGCCGTCGGCCAGCAGCGCGATCGCCTGGCTCAGCCGCAGCCGGGTCCGCCACTCGTCGAACCCCATCCCGGTCTGGGCGCCGAACAGCCGCGCCAGCGTCCGTTCGCTCGCCCCCACCTGACGTCCCCACTCCGCGAGCGTGCGCGTGTCCGCGGGGTCTTCCTGCAGGGCTTTCGCGACGCCGGCGGCCCGGTCGTCCACTGGCATCGGCAGCTGGATCGGCGCTACCGGGACGGGCACGAGCAGGTCCTGCAGCACCGCCTCGGCCCGTTCCCGCGGCTCTTTGCCCAGGTCAGTGCCCAGATAGCTGAGCAACGGGCCGAGCAGCGGACCGACGTCGACGACGGTCGGGACCTGCCATTCGACCAGGTCGCGGTCGATCAGCAGGCTGCGCATGGTCGTGCTGCGCGCGGACCCGGTGGTGTGCTTGGTGTGCCTGGGAATCCACAACGCCCTGGCCGGCGGCAGGATCCAGCTGCCTTCCGCGGTGGCGATGGTGAGCACGCCGTCCTCGGCCCAGTTGAGCTGGTGCTGGTGGTGCGTGTGCCAGCCGAACTGCGTTCCCGGGAGCAAGTCGAGCGTGCCCACGACGATCTGGTGTCCGGTTGACAACATACTGTGGCAGTCTAGTCCGTATCGGCCGTGTCGTTTCTGGCTTTACCGTGCGGTCATGCCGATGAACCTGATTCACCGCAGGATTTGCAGTTCGGCCAAGTGGGGGCAGCGCGTCAAGGACAGCCTGATGCCGTGGGCGCTGAAGGACGTCTCCCTGGGCGAGGACGTGCTGGAGATCGGACCCGGTTTTGGCGCCACGACACGGGTTCTGACGTCGTTGACGCCCCGTCTGACCATTGTGGAGGTTGATCCCGCATCGGCTCAACGACTCGCGGCGGAGTTTCCCTCGGTGCGAGTGATCGAGGGCGACGGCGCTTCGCTTCCGTTGGACGACAACGAGTTCAGCGCGGTCACGTGTTTCACGATGTTGCACCATGTGCCCTCGGTTTCGTTGCAGGACCGGCTTTTCGCGCAGGCGTGCCGGGTGCTGCGGCCCGGCGGCGTGTTCGCCGGGGTGGACAGCCGGGTGAGCCTGCGGTTCCGG
Organism: Actinocrispum sp. NPDC049592; assembly: GCF_040675465.1. Classification (NCBI taxonomy): domain Bacteria; kingdom Bacillati; phylum Actinomycetota; class Actinomycetes; order Pseudonocardiales; family Pseudonocardiaceae; genus Actinocrispum; species Actinocrispum sp. NPDC049592. Next base: position 77,400 of record NZ_JBFAPA010000011.1, read on the forward strand.
ATCCTGCACATCCGGGACACGATGGTCGTCGTCGACCCGGCTTCGTTGCCGGACCGCTTGCGGGCAGCGGGTTTCGTGGACGTGTCGGTCGAGACCGTGCCGGGGGCGTTCCGGTTCCGGGCTAAGAAACCCGCCCGTCCGTGACCCTGATGTGCCGGGTGGTACGGACCGCGTCGAGCATCCTGCGGTCGTGGGTGACCAACAGGAACGTGCCCTCGTAGGTGTCCAAAGCGGACTCCAGCTGTTCGATCGCGGGCAGGTCGAGGTGGTTGGTCGGCTCGTCCAGCACGAGCAGGTTCACCCCTCGCGCCTGCAGAAGCGCCAGCGCGGCACGGGTCCGTTCACCCGGCGACAGGGTCTTGTTGTGCCGCATGACGTGCGCGGCCTTGAGGCCGAACTTCGCCAGCAGAGTGCGGATGTCCGCCGGTGTCCACTCGGGAACCTCCTGCTGCAACGAGTCGAGCAGGACCGCGTCCGCGTCGAACAGCTTCCGCGCCTGGTCCACTTCGCCCACGACGACTCCGGCGCCCAGCCCACCGGAGCCCTCGGCGAGTTCCGCTCTGCCAAGCAGTGCGGCGAGGAGGGTGGACTTGCCCGCTCCGTTCGCGCCGGTGATCGCGACCCGGTCGGCCCAGTCGATCTGCAGGGTCACCGGGCCAAGGGTGAAGCCGCCCCTGCGGACCACCGCGCCGTTCAGGGTCGCCACGATCGAGCCGGACCGCGGCGCCTGGGCGATCCGCATGCGGAGTTCCCACTCCTTGCGGGGTTCGTCCACCACTTCGAGCCGTTCGATCAGCCGCTCGGTCTGCCTGACCTTCGAGGCCTGCTTTTCCGTTGCCTCGCTGCGGAACTTGCGGGCGGTCTTGTCGTTGTCCGGGGCCTTGCGGCGGGCGTTCTTGACGCCCTTGTCCATCCAGGCGCGTTGCGTGTGCGCGCGTTCCTGAAGGCCGGCAACGGTGTCCGCGTAGTCCTCGTACTGCTGGCGGGCGTGCCGCCGGGCCACTTCGCGTTCGGCGAGGTAGGCCTCGTAGCCGCCGCCGTAGCTGTTGACTTGGTGCTGCGCGAGGTCAAGCTCGACGACGCGGGTGACCGTGCGGGCGAGGAACTCGCGGTCGTGGCTGACCAGGACGGTGCCGGCGCGCAGTTCGGTGACGAACTTCTCCAGCCGCTCCAGGCCTTCCAGGTCGAGGTCGTTGGTGGGTTCGTCGAGCAGGAAGATGTCGTACCGGCTGAGCAGCAGCGACGCCATCCCCACCCGGGCGGCCTGCCCACCGGAGAGACTCGTCATGAGCTGCTCGGGGTTGGGCACGGTCTCGTCGATGCGCTCGGCCAGATCGGCGCCGCCCAGCGACAGCCACCGTTCCAAGGCCTCGGCGTACTCGTCATCGGCGCCCGGCTTGTCACTGCCCAGGGCCTCCGCCGCCGCGTCCATCGCCCGCTGCGCCTCGGCGACACCCGTCCGCCGCTCCAGGAACGCCCGCACCGTCTCGCCCTCGCGCCGGTCGGGCTCCTGCGGGAGGTACCCGATCGTGGCGGAGGCGGGACTGAGCCGGATCTGCCCCTCCTCGGCGGGGATCAACCCGGCCAGCGTCCGCAGCAACGTCGACTTCCCAGCCCCGTTGGCCCCCACCAGCCCGACGACATCTCCGGGCCCCACCACCATTTCGAGCCCGCTGAACAAAACCCGGTCCCCATGTCCGGCAGCAAGCCCCTTGACCACAACCGTCGCGCTCATCACCTCCAAGTATGCAACCCACCCCCGGGCTCACAGCGCCCACGTCACCATGACTGCCAACCCCGCCAGCCGGGCATAGGTCCGGCCACCAGACAGGACGACCGGAGGCGCGTCAGGCCGCGGCGGATTTCGTCGCGAGGTCGGCGAGGGTTTTGAGGCGGTCCTCGGCGATTATTCTTTGCGTGGTTATGCGGTCTGGATAACAGCGCATGAACATGTTCGTGAAGTGGGTGCCGTAGTGGATCTTCTCGTCGCCGTCGGTCAGTGGGCGGATCGTGGCGTTGAAGTTGGGTTCGTGGAAATAGGCCATTGTGTACCGTTCGCGGTCGGCCAGGCGGACTTTGTGGGGTGTCGACAGGAGCCGGTCGCCGGTGAGGAACTGCAGGATGTCGCCCGGGAACACGGTCAACACATCCGGAACCGGCTCGACGAAGGTCCATGGTTCGTCGTTCTCGTACATTCCCGCGGTGCTTTCCGTGTCGAGCCAGTTGCGATTCCTGTGTTCGCCTTCGACCGGCGGGCGCACGAACAATCCGCCCACGTCGTCCTGTGCCGCGATCACCAGCATTCCGTAGTCCGTGTGCGCCCCGATTCCTCGCGACCCCGATGACGAGGCCGCCGGGAAACGCAGGACGCGCATGTGGTGCCAGCCGTCGTCCGCCAGCGTCGTGAGGGTGTCCGCCGGGAGGTCGAGGCCGAGGGCGATCAGCCGCAGGAGTCGATCACCGATGCCGCCCAGTTCGGTCATGTAGCTCTGCATCGCCCGCCGGTACTCCGCGCTCGGCCATGGCACCGGACCGTGACAGGGCCACTTCGCGCGCACCCGGGACTCCGACAGCGGAATGTCCTGGCAGACCGTGAAGATCTCGGACAAATCCGCCTCGCCCGCGGTGACCTCCTCGCCGGACGCGATGTACCCGGCATAGGTCAGGTCGCTTATGCATTTGGACTTGAAGGACATGGGTTCGGCGAAGAAACGTCTGCTCGCGTCGAACGTGTCCTGGAGCTTTTGCACCTGGTGACGGGTCAGCCCGATCTGGCAGATCCCGTCCGCCTGCCAGGCGGAGATCATTTCCCGGCCGAGCGCCGAGTGACTCCCATCGACAGATTCCGGTAGGCCGAACGTACGAATGCCGCTCATTGTCCCTCCAGCTATCCGACTATGAAGGGACACGGTGGTTCACGCCACGAGGTTCACTCAATCCGGCCAGACGGGTTCACGTTTTTCAAGGAAAGCCGCCATCCCCTCGCGCGCTCCCGGCAGCTGGGACGCCGAGGCCATGACCTCCAGCGCGATCGCGTACGCGTCCGCCTCCGGCCGGTCCAGGTGCGCGTAGATCGTCTGCTTGCCCAGGGCCTTGCTCGCCCGGCTGCCCCGCGTCGCCCGCGCCAGCAGCCCGTCCACCGCCGGGTCGAGGTCCTCGTCGGGCACGACCTGGTTCACCAGCCCCCACTCTAACGCCGCCTCGGCCGGGACCACATCGCCGGTCAACACCATCTCCATCAACCGTTTCCGCCCGATCGCCCGCGCCACCGGCACCGCGGGCGTGTGGCAGAACCACCCACCCTTCCCACCGGGCAAGGCAAACCCCGCCGACGAAGCCGCCACCGCGAGATCACACGAAGCCACCAGCTGGCAGCCCGCGGCCGTGGCCAACCCATGCACCCGCGCGATGACGACCTGGGGAACGGACTCGATGGTCCGCATCAACTCCGTGCACAACTGCAGCAACGCCCGCACGCCCACGAGATCCCGCGAAGCCACATCGGCGAAGTCGTGCCCCGCGGAGAACACCGGCCCGGCCCCGCCGAGCACGATCCCGGTCGCGTCGGTCTCGCCGGCCGCCCGGAACGCCGCCAGCAACTCCGCCAGGTGCGGCGCGGACAACGAGTTCCGCCGCTGAGCCCGGTTCATCGTGATCCGGACGGTCTCACCTTCGGTCTTGACCAGGATGTGCGAGTAGTCGGCCATATCCCGACGCTAGCTGCTAACCCGTGACAGCGCTCGCCCTGCGCGCGAGACCGGCCAGGATCGCCAGCCGGTCCTCGGCCACGATCCGCCTGCTGGTCGGCTTGTGCGGGTAGTTCTGCATGAACATGCTGGTGAACTGGGTTCCGTAGTGCACGAACTGCGGCTCGGCCGGTTCGGCGAACGGGCGGATGCCGGTGTCGAAGTTGGGTTCGTGGAAGTAGACCATCGCGTGCCTGCTGGCCTGGTACAGCGCGGGCCGGAGCATACCGTTGGTGAGGAACTGCATGATCTCGCCCGGCGAGACGGTCAGCGTGCGGGTGTCGTCGGCGTGCGCGGTGATCACGAGCATGCCGTAGTCGGCGCGCGGCTGGGTGGCACCGACAGGGAAGTTGCGGACCTGCATGTGGTGCCAGCCGTCTTCGGTGAGCCAGTCGACGTCCGGCAGGCCGATGGCCATGCCGGTGAGCTTCAACACGGTCTCGCCGATGGATCCCAGCAGGGTCAGGTACGAGCGCATCGCCCGGCGGTACACCAGGTCCGGCCACGGCACCGGCCCGTGGCAGGCCCACTGCGCCCGTACGCGCTCGTCCTCCAGCGGGATGTCCGGGCAGACCAGGAAGATCTCGCCCGCGCCGGACGGCAGGTACCCGGAGTAGCTCAGGTCACTGACGCACCTGGCCTTCAGCGCCGGCGGCATCCGGAAGAAGGATCTGCTCACCTCGAAGGCGTCGTCGAGCCTTCGCCGCTGCCACCGGTCCAGCAAGATCTGGAACGCGCCGTCCGCCCGCCAGGCGTCGATCAACGCACGAGCACCTTTGATGTCCGTCCCATTGACGGTATCCGGTAGTCCGAACGTACGAAGACCGGCCATCGACGATCCCTTCTCTCACAAGGCAACGCGTGTGAAACACGGGCTACTCGCAGGTTCGGTTCACGCCGGTGCAGCCTGGCGGGGTGGATCGGCGTCATAGACCCGTGATGAGACGAAAACGAGTAACAACGCTCGTCCTCCTAGCGGCGCTAGGACTCCTGCCGCTGCCCGCACATGCCGCACCGCACCGGGAAAGCGCAGCTCAGGGGGCTACAGTCACGCTGGTCACCGGTGATCGCGTCACGCTCCTGCCGGGTTCCGGGGTGAAGATCGACCCGGCTCCGGGCCGCGAACACGTCCTTTTCCACCGCCGGGACACCAACGGGCGCACCACCGTCATCCCGGACGACGCCCTGCCCGGACTGGCCGCCCACCGGCTCGACCCGAAGCTGTTCGACGTCACTGACCTGCTGGCACAGGGTTTTCGCGAGGATCTGCCGGTGCTCGTCGCCACCCCGGCCCGAGCCCTGAAAAACGGCAGAACCTTGCCAAGGCTTGGCCTGACCGCGGCCAGCTTGTCCACAAAGGACCGGATCTGGCCGCTCGGTGAGAAAGTCTGGCTGGACGGCAAGGTGCGCGCGACCCTGGACCAGAGCGTGCCGATGATCGGGGCACCGGAGGCATGGCAGGCCGGGTTGCGCGGCACTGGGGTGAAGGTCGCCGTGCTGGACACCGGCTACGACCCGGCCCACCCGGACCTGCACGTGACCGACGCCAAGGGGTTCACCGACGCGGGCCCGGCGGACGTGGCCGACCACGTCGGCCACGGCACGCACGTGGCGTCCACAATCGCGGGCCGTGGCGCCAAGTACACCGGGGTCGCACCCGACGCGACTCTGATCGTCGGCAAGGTGCTCGACGATTCCGGCTCCGGCTCGATCTCGTCGATCCTGGCCGGGATGGAATGGGCCGCCGACTCCGGCGCCCGCGTGGTGAACATGAGCCTGGGCACCGACTCCGCGTCCGACGGCACGGGCATTCTCGACCAGGCGGTCAACGACCTCACCGCGAAAACGGGGACATTGTTCGTGACCGCCGCGGGGAACCGGTACCTCGACCACACGATCGGGTCACCGGGCGCGGCCGACGCGGCGCTCACGGTCGCCAGCGTCACCAAAGCCGGGGCGATCAGCGACTTCTCCAGCCGCGGCCCGCGGAGCGGCGACGAAGGCGTCAAGCCGGAGATCGCGGCACCGGGCAGCGACATCACCGCGGCCCGGGCAGCGGGCACGAGCGGGGAAGGGCTGTACCGGACGATGTCCGGCACGTCGATGGCGACCCCGCACGTCGCCGGTGCCGCCGCGCTGCTCGCCCAACGCAACCCCACGTGGAAGGCCACCGACCTCAAGTCAGCCTTGGTGACCACGGCGAAGCCGGTCGCGAACGAGTCCATCTACGCGCAGGGCGGCGGCATCGTGAACGTGCCCAACGCGCTGGCCACGACCATCACGACCGACGTCGCCAGCGTGGGCTTCGGCGAACTCGGCTGGCCATGGAGCACGCTTCCCGTGCAGCACAAGAACATCACGTATCGCAACAACGGCGACCAACCGCAGACGCTGGCGGTGGCAGCCTCGATCGACGCTCCCACAGGCCTGTTCAGCATCGAGCCGACGACGTTGTCCGTACCAGCACACGGAACCGCGCAGGCGACCGTGACGCTCACCCCGTCCGCCGGACAGCCCGGTCTTCGCGGTGGTGCAATAACGTCTACTGTGGACGGCAAGCCAGGTCCCAAGGTGTTGCTGGGCGCGAGCTTGCAGGACGAGCGGTACGAGCTGACCATCAAGACGGTCCGCCGCGACGGCGCACCCGCGTCCCTGCCGAACATCTTCCTGGTGAACAAGGAAGGCACGGTCATGGAGTGGCCCGTCGTCGGTGACCAGGGCGTGACCGTCCGAGTGCCCAAGGGAACGTACTCGCTGGCCGGCAACATCGTCGACCGGGACGAGGGCTTCAGGCCACACGCGGTGACCAGCCTGGCGCAGATGGACTTCACCGTGGACACACCGTCCACAGTGGTCCTTGACGCCCGTGGCTCGCAGCCGGTTCAGGTCCGGCTCGACGGCGACCCGGACGCCCGGCAGCTCGCCCGGGACGACGGGATCGGCCTGCGGCTGGCCGGCGGCCTCAGCACCGGGGCCGGCATGAGCGGCCCGGCCGAACTGCCGTTCTACGCCCAGCCGGTGCGCAACCCGAAGCTCTCGTACTACACGAACTCCTTGTGGGCCAGGCCGCGCGTTACCCTGACCGCGGCCGCGCCGGAGCGGTTCGAGGTTCCGGTCGAGTACGCGATCAACAGCACGCCCATCGGCGACATCACCGCCGGGATCGTGGACGCCAAGACCGGGCAGCCGGACGAGATCGCCGGACTCGACCTCAAGGGCAAGATCGCGTTGCTGCGTGAGGCCGACGATACAGCCCAGCAGGTGGCGAACGTGGCCGGCGCGGGAGCGGTCGCGGCGGTGTTCGCACCGAGCCGGTTCGGCCAGTGGTTCGACCAGCCGACTCGTATTCCCGTTGTCAGTGCTGGGTTGACGTTCGATCGTCTGTCCACAGCGGCAAGTGCCCGCATGCACGGCAACGACATCGCCCCTACTGGGTACCACGTCATGCAGCAGAGCATCGGGGAACTGCCCGCGGGCAAGAAGTACCAGTTCACCAAACGAGATCTGGTGGCGGTGGAGAACGACTACCGCGCTCCAGGCGCCTCGGGTCCCACGCACAACCTGTCGATGCCCGTTCCGGCCGCGGCCGGGTTCATGGGGGTGTTGCACCTGGAGGCGAAGGCGCCGATGCGGCGCGTCGAGTACTACACCCCTGGGAAGTGGCGGCAGTGGGTCAGTCTCGGCCTGGGCGACAGCGCGATGCAGGAACTGCCCGAGACGACGTTCGAGCGCGGGAAGACCTATAGAACCGTTTGGTATCAAGGGGTCTTCGCGCCGAGGCTGGACTGGCCGGAGCGCCCGCCGGTGTCCCGCGCCAAGGACGTCATCCAGGCGGTGATCCCGATGTGGTCGGGAGCGACCTCGTGGGACTACGGCGTGCCGGATGAGTCGGACAGCGGCTCGACCACGTTGAGCCTGAACGGAAAGCCTTTGCAGACCGTCCCGGCGCCGGGCAGTGGCTACTGGCAAGGACTTCCGGCCGAGCCCGGCAGCTACGAGCTGAGCACGACCGCGATCCGGAACAACAACCCGGCGTTCCAGCGGTCCACCGAGATCCGCTCCACCTGGCGGTTCCCGTCCGCCGCGACCGAGACCGAGACGCGGCTGCCGCTGCTCGACCCGAGGTACAACGTCCCCCTGGACGAGAACGACCGCGGCGGCGGTGCGTTCACCGTCACCGTGAAAGCCAGGACCTTCAAGGCCTTCGCGTCCTTCGACGGTACGACCTGGAAGCAGCTCAGCGTCCTTCAGCTGGGCGACTGCTGGTTCGTCCAGTCCCCCGGCGGCCAAAGTGGGCAGATGGTGTCCCTGCGCGTCTCGGCCGACGCGGGCGACCGCGGCGTTGACCAGACCCTGATCAACGCCTACCAAGTCCGCTAGCGCAGGCTGGTGAGTGGTTTCGGTCGTCAGAACGGCCGGAACCACTCACGAGGGGAGGCCGTGGGTTTCGCGGATGAGGTCGACGATGCCGGACATGATCTGGGTCAGCTCGTAGTCCTTGGGCGTGAAGACGCGCGCGATCCCCTTGGACAGCAGGATCTTCTCGTCCTGCGGTGGCACGATCCCGCCGACGATCACCGGGATGTCCTCGGCCCCGGCCTTCTTCAGGCCCTCAACCACCGCAGGGACCACCTCTAGGTGTGAACCCGACAGCACGGACAACCCGACGACGTGCACGCCCTCCTGAACGGCGGCGGCCACGATCTGGTCGGGGGTCAGCCGGATCCCTTGGTACACAACCTCGAAGCCCACATCGCGGGCCCGGACCGCGACCTGCTCGGCGCCGTTCGAGTGGCCGTCCAGGCCCGGCTTGCCGACCAGCATCCGCAGCCGCTCGCCCAGCTCGGTGTTCGTCGCCTGGACGCGTTCGCGCACCTGGGCCAGCTCCGCCCCGGCCTCGCCGACCGAGACGCCGGAAACCCCAGTGGGGGCACGGTATTCGCCGAACACCTCACGCAGCGCCCCGGCCCACTCGCCGGTCGTGACACCCGCCTTGGCGCACGCCAAAGTCGCCGACATCAAGTTGACCTCGGTCTTGGCGGCTGCACGCAAAGCATCCAAAGTAGACTCGACGAGGGACTGGTCCCTGCCGGAGCGCCACGCCCGGATCGCGTCGATCGCTTCCTTCTCGACCGCCGGGTCGAGCTGCTCGATCGCTTGCGCGCCTTCGGCTTGCAGCGGTGACGGCTCGGTGGTGTCGAACTTGTTGACGCCGACGATGATCTCCGCACCGGCCTCGATCCGCATCCGCCGCCCGGCCAGCGACCCGACGAGCTGGGTCTTCATGTACCCGCTCTCCACCGCCGCGACCGCGCCGCCCATCGCCTGCACGCGGTCGATCTCCTCGCGCGCGCCCTGGATGATCGCGTCCACTTTGGCCTGGATCACCGGCGAACCCTCGAAGATGTCCTCGTACTCCAACAAGTCCGTCTCGTACGCGAGCACCTGCTGCATGCGCAACGCCCACTGCTGGTCCCACGGCCGCGGCAGGCCGAGCGCCTCGTTCCACGCGGGCAGCTGGATCGCGCGGGCGCGGGCGTTGCGGGACAACGTGACCGCGAGCATCTCCAGCACGATCCGCTGGACGTTGTTCTCCGGCTGCGCCTCGGTCAGGCCGAGCGAGTTCACCTGTACGCCATAGCGGAACCGGCGGTGCTTCGGGTTCTGCACGCCGTAGCGCTCCAGCGTGATCTCGTCCCACAGCGCGGTGAACGCGCGCATCTTGCACATCTCCTCGACGAACCGCACGCCCGCGTTGACGAAGAACGACATCCGCGCGACCACCGAGCCGAACTCGCTCTGCGGCACCTGCCCCGAGTCGCGCACCGCGTCCAGCACGGCGATCGCGGTGCACATCGAGTACGCCACCTCTTGGACGGGGTTCGCGCCGACCTCCTGCAGGTGGTAGCTGCAGATGTTGATCGGGTTCCACTTCGGCACGTTGGTGACCGTCCACGCCACCATGTCGGTGATCAGCCGCAGCGACGGCCCGGGCGGGAACACATATGTCCCGCGCGAGAGGTACTCCTTGATGATGTCGTTCTGCGTGGTGCCGGTCAGCGCGCCGATGTCCGCGCCCTGCTCCTCCGCGACCGTCACGTACATCGCGAGCAGCCACATGGCCGTCGCGTTGATCGTCATCGACGTGTTCGCCTCGGCCAGCGGAATGCCCTCGAAGAGCTGACGCATGTCGCCCACATGGCTGATGGGCACGCCGACCTTGCCCACCTCGCCGCGGGCCAGCTCGTGGTCCGGGTCGTAGCCGGTCTGCGTCGGCAGGTCGAACGCCACCGACAGCCCCGTCTGCCCCTTCGCCAGGTTGCGCCGGTACAGGGCGTTCGACGCCGTCGCCGACGAGTGGCCGGCGTAGGTCCGCATGACCCAGGGCCGGTCACGCTCACTGTCGGTCGGGTACGGCACGGGAACCTCCGGAAGGACGGCGATTCCCTGAGGGTACTGAGCGGTAACCGGCAAATAACGTGGAGCAACTCACATAATCGAGCAAGTACCCGGACGAGTGGCCCCTACCACCGGGTGAGCTTCTCCGAGCTGTCGAACAAGCCTCTGGAGGCCGTGCGCAAGCTGCAGGCCTCGCCGAGTCGCGCCATCCGCGTGCGCCGCCGCGGTGATGACGAGGACCTGGTCCTCGTCGACGCGAACCGCGCCCGGGATCTGCGCGAGGTCATGAAAACCACGACGTCCCTGTTCGCCGCCCTGCTGCGGCACGATCCCGAAGTGCGAGCACTAGTGAGTCAAGTTATGCCGGAAACGTTCCCCTGGACGCGTTTCCTCCCCGAAGACGAGTTGCGTCAGTTCACCGCCGAGCTGCCGGGAGTGCTGGAAGCCGCCGACTCCCTAGGCAACCCGACCTCCGTCACCGCGCTGATCTACGGCTGGAAGGGCACCGCGGAGATCTACGCCGATCCCGACCTGCAGGCATGGCAGATCATGCGTCACATCCCGGGCCAGCACCAAGCACCCGAAGGAGACCGAGTGATCAGTCGACGCGTTCGACCTCGGCGCCCAGACGGTTGAGGTTCTCCACGAACGCCGGGTAGCCGCGGTCGATGTGGAAGACGTCCCAGACCTCGGTGACGCCGTCGGCGCACAGACCGGCGAGCACGAGGCCGGCGCCCGCACGGATGTCCGACGCCCAGACGGGGGCGCTGGAGAGTTTCTCCACGCCGCGGATCACGGCGTGGTGGCCGTCGGTGCGGGCGTCGGCGGACAGGCGGGTCATCTCCTCGATGAAGCGGAACCGGGACTCGAACAGGTTCTCGGTGATCATCGAGGTGCCGTCGGACACCGCGGACAGCGCGATGGCGAACGGCTGGAGGTCGGTGGCGAAGCCCGGGTAGGGCAGGGTGACGAAGTCGACGGACTTGGGTCTCGCGTCCATGACGACGCGGAACTCCTTGCCGTCGTTGACCGTCACCTCCGCGCCCGCGGTGCGCAGCTTGTCCAGCACGAGGTCGAGGTGGTGCGGGTCGACGCCGCGCACGGTGATGTCGCCGCGGGTCATGGCGGCGGCGAACGCCCAGGTGGCGCCGACGATCCGGTCGCCGATCACCCGGTGGGTCGTGGGCGACAGGGAACTCACGCCGTGCACCGTCAGCGTCGACGTGCCGGCGCCCTCGATCTTGGCGCCCATCTGGGTGAGCATCGTGCACAAGTCGACGATCTCCGGCTCACGCGCGGCGTTGTCGATCACCGTGGTGCCCTCTGCCAAGACGGCGGCCATCAGGATGTTCTCGGTCGCGCCCACGCTCGGGAAGTCCAGCCAGATCTGCGCGCCCAGCAGGGTGTCCGCCTGGGCGACGACCGAGCCGTGCTCGATCTCGCTGGTCGCGCCGAGCTGACGCAGGCCGCTCTGGTGCATGTCCAGCGGGCGCGAGCCGATCGCGTCGCCGCCGGGCAGCGCGACGACCGCGCGGCGGCACCGGCCGACCAGCGGTCCGAGCACGCACACCGAGGCCCGCAGCTTGCCCATGGAGGCCGCGTCGGGCTGGTGGTTGAGCTCGGCCGGGGTGGTGATCACGACCGTGTCGCCGTCGACGTCCACCGCGCAGCCGATGCTGCGCAGCACGTCGGCCATGAACGGCACGTCCAGGATCTCCGGGCAGTTGGTGATGGTGGTGGTGCCCTCCGCGAGCAGCGCCGCCGCCATCAGCTTCAGCACGCTGTTCTTGGCGCCGATCACATCGACCGCGCCGGCCAGCCGCGCCCCGCCGTGCACCCGGAAATGCTCGGACACGCGCACCCTCCTACAACGATTGGGACCGAATGGTTACGTCCGGGCAATCGTACGGATGCCGTTCACTCCAGTTCGCCGACCCCGGCCGCCTCCACCCGTTGCCGCAGCCGGAGCATGGGTTTCTCAGCGAGGTCAACGAAATGGCGCTGGGTCAGCTCGGCCGCCCGCGCGCTGTCAGCCGCCTCGATGGCCTCGGCGATGGCGCGGTGGTCGGCCAGCGCGCGGTTGCGGATCTCGGCGTCGTACGGCAGCGAATCGGTGCCGAACGTCAGCTGGATCCGCAGCTGCGAGTCGATGCTGACGTAGTACGGGTTTCCGGTGGCGTCCGCGATCGCGGAATGCACCGAGTGGTCGGCCGCGCGCATGGCGTCGCGCTCCTCGGCCTTCTCGTACGCCTCGACCGCGGCCCAGATCCGGCGGACGTGCTCGTCGGTGCGGCGTTCCGCGGCCAGCCCGGCGATGGTCGGCAGCAACGTGCGGGTCAGGTCGAACAGCCAGGTGAGGTGTTGCCAGCGGGGCAACAGCATGCTGCGGATGTGTGAGCCGGACTCGGGGCCCCAGGTGCTGTGCACGCGCACGCCACCGCTGCGGCCGCGGGTGATGCCGACGTAGCCGAGCGCCTCGAGCTGGTGCAGCGCGTCGCGCAGCGTGGTGCGGCTGACGTTGAGCCGGGCGGCGAACTCGCGCTCCGGGGGAAGCTTCTGGCCCGGCAGCAACGCGCCCAGAGCGATCGCCGTGATCAGCCGGTCCACCAGCTGTTCGGCCGCCGACTTCACCTTCATCGGCCCGGCCGGGGCCAGGTCGAGATTCAGGCTCAGGGAGAGCCCGTCGCTCGCACGTGTTCTCAAAATCCAACGCTCCCCACGACGCCGAGCATCGAACATAGCCCATCGGACGGGTTGACCCTGCTCAGTTTAGGGCGTACAAACTTTATGGACCAGTTTTTGGTCCATAACTCCTTGACCGCCGCCGGCCTGATCACCCTGCTGCGGTTCCTTCCCTGCACAAGGAGTCGTCGATGAACCGTGTCCGGATAACTCTGTTACTCACCTTCGCCCTGCTCGGCGTGCTCGCACCTGCCGCCACCGCAGGCACTTTGAACATCTCCATGCAAGCCCAGCAGCAGTCGAACTGGTGCTGGGCGGCCAGCGGCAACACAGTGGCCGCCTGGTGGGGCAAGTCCTACAGCCAGAACCAGTTCTGCAACCTGGCCTTCGGCCGGTCGATGAACTCCAGCTGCCCGAACAACCAGGCCACCCTGGCCAACGACCAGCAGGCGTTCGGCCAGATCGGCATCTCCCGCGGCAGCTACATCACCGGTTACCTCGCCTACAACACCGTGGTGGCCGAGGTGAACGCCAACCGGCCGCTGATGACCCGGATCCAGTGGAGCTCCGGCGGTGGCCACATGCACGTGCTCTACGGCTACAACCCCGACAACGGGTTCGTCTACTGGGGCGATCCGTGGCCGGACAACTACCGCTACAACTGGGCCTCCTACAACTACTACGTCTCCAACAACTCGTTCCGCTGGACCCACTCCCTGTACCGGATCGGAGCGTGAGATGAAGCGAATCGCAGCAGTCATCGCCACGCTCGTGTTCGGCCTCGGATATCCGGCGGCGGCCGCACAACCTGATGCGGTCAACGAGTTCCTAGGTGGCCCGGTGACCGTCTCAACCGAAGAGGTCCCGGTCTACTACCTGTCCGCCGACTTCGTGCGGTCAGGCGCGTTGCCCGTGGCGGTCCTGCAGTACACAGCCAAGACCGCTACAGGTGCTGACGGACGCGTCGCGACTGTATGGACCGCTAACGGTCAGGTCGCCAACATCGCCTCCGGGGACGACGAGTCGCGCTACGCCAAGGCGGCCGGCCCGGGCGCGACGATCTTCCGCGAGCCTCAGGTCAATGCGTGGTACGCGTTGCGCGGCGACTCCGTCGTGCCGTTGAACGCGTCCGCGCGAGGCACAGTAGGCACCGGGGTGTCCGTGTCCGCGTACCAACGACTGGTGCACGCAAAGTACGCGGACAAGCAACCCGGGTCGCAGTACGCGAAGGACGGTGCCGCCGGTGGTTACGCGCCGGAACCGGCACCAGCGCGGAGTTCACTCGGATGGCCTATCGGCGGCGGTTTGCTCGCCGTCGTCGTGATCGCCGGGCTCGTCATGACGAGGCGACGATCACTTAGGTGAATCCCGGCCATGCCCGCACCGCATAAAGTGCGGGCATGGCTGTGCATCTGACCCGGATCTACACCCGCGTCGGCGACGACGGGACCACCGCGCTCGTCAACGGATCGCGCGTCCGCAAGACCGACCCGCGGCTGGCCGCGTACGCCGATGTCGACGAGACGAACTCCTCGATCGGAGTCGCCATCGCCCTCGGCAACCTGCCCGACGAGATCGTCACGGTGCTGCGCGCCATCCAGAACGACCTCTTCGACGTGGGCGCTGACCTGGGCAATCCCATCGCCGAGGACCCGGCGATACAGCCGCTGCGGATCACCGAGTCCTATGTGGAGCGCCTCGAGGCGTGGTGCGACGAGTTCAACGAACGGCGGGAGCCACTGCGCTCGTTCATCCTGCCCGGCGGCACCCCGGGGGCGGCCCTGCTGCACGTGTCCCGGACGGTGGCGCGACGCGCGGAGCGGGGTACGTGGGCGTTGATCGAGGATGACCCCGAACGGACCAACCGGCTGGCCGCCAAATACCTCAACCGGCTCTCCGATCTGCTGTTCATCCTGTGCCGGGTGGCCAATCCGGAGGGTGACGTGCTGTGGCAGCCGGGTGGCGATCGCTAGGCTTGCGCGCCGAACGGTGCGACAGGCCCTAAAGTATGGGGTCGCACCAGCACCGATCACGGAGGTCCGCGCATGTCCACGGGTGAGCCCGCTGGCAGTGGCCCTACCGCACGCAGAATGGTGCTGGGCAGCCAGTTGCGCCGCCTGCGGGAGGCCAAGGGCATCTCGCGCGAGGACGCCGGGTACGCCATTCGCGGGTCGGGGTCGAAGATCAGCCGGGTCGAGCTGGGCCGCGTCTCGTTCAAGGAACGCGACGTCGCCGACCTGCTGACGCTCTACGGCGTGACCGACGAGAGCGACCGGGACATCTTCCTGCGGCTGGTCCGTGAGTCCAACCAGCCGGGCTGGTGGCAGCGGTTCAACGACCTGATGCCGCACTGGTTCCAGGACTTCGTCGGGCTGGAGGAGTCGGCCTCCCGGATCCAGACCTACGAGGTGCAGTTCGTCCCGGGTCTGCTGCAGACCGAGGAGTACGCCCGCGCGGTGATGGTGCGCGGGCGGCCGGACGCGCCGCCGGAGGAGATCGACCGCCGGGTGAACCTGCGCATGCAGCGCCAGCGGCTGTTGCAGTCGCCGCAGGCGCCGCGGCTGTGGGCGGTCATCGAGGAGGCGTGCGTGCACCGCCAGATCGGTGGGCGCAAGGTGCTCAAGGGCCAGATCGAGCACCTGCTGGAGCTGACCCGGATGTCGAACGTGTCGCTGCAGATCGTGCCGTTCGAGCTGGGCGGGTCGGCCGCGGAGAACGCGTTCACGCTGTTGCGGTTCGCCGAGCCGGAGCTGCCGGACATCGTCTACCTGGAGCACATCTGCGGCGCGTTGTACCTGGACAAGACCGACGAGGTCGAGGTCTACAGCAAGGCCGCGCACCGCCTGGTGGTCGAGGCCGACACGCCGGACCAGACGCGCCGGAACCTGTCCAAGCTCCTCAACGAGCTGTAGGACGGGGTTCTAGACCACGTTGGTCTGAACCAGTGAGACGCAGATCACTTTGGTAATGGGCCTAATGGCACTTACTCGCCACCGCCGATTGCCGCCCTGAAGGCAAACCCGCAGGTCCAAGTGGGTATCGCGAGTCTGCCAGTTGGACGGGACCGCCTCACGGAACCCGCCAAAATGCGGGTTTTCGATCCGCGACTGTTGACAGGCTGTGACCATCCCTCACCTACCGTCGAGAAAACCGGCCGGATCCCCTGCTTCGACGCCAGTGTGAAATTCGTGCAGATGCACGTGCATGCGCGCGTGCAATCGCCGTGCTACCTTTCTTGTGCACGAAGATCCAGACGTGCCGCCGCCAGGGCAATGTCGGGGATTGTCGGGGAACAGGTGGGAGCACTTCATGACTGCTGTACACAACGGGGTTTCCGCCGATCGTCTCGGCGGCGTCGACTGGAGGCGCAGCCGGATGAGCGGCGCGGTCGGCAACTGTGTCGAGGTGGCGACGCTCGAGTCCGGTGAGTTCGCGGTGCGCAACTCCCGGTTCCCGGACGGACCCGCGCTGATCTACACCCGGGCCGAGATGGCCGCCTTCCTCGCGGGCGCGAAGCTCGGCGAGTTCGACGATCTGCTGTCGTGAAGCAGGTGTCGACATGGACGAGTTCGAGGGTCAGCTCCGGGAGTTGATCGCTCGCGGTTTCAGCTTCGCGCACCCGCGCGACGCCAACGGCGATGTCGCCGCGGTGGTCGGGGTCAGGGTGCACAACGGGGTCATCGACGTCATCCAGATCTATGGCGAACACGATGCCGACGCCACCCGGATCCCGGGTGACGAGCCGGATATCTTCTTTCCTTACAAGGTTTTCTGGCGTTCCTCCGGACGGTCGGCCGAGATCGTCTCGGAGCTGCTCGCTTTGCCGGACCCCCAGCCGGAGGATGTCCCCACGGTCAAGGGGTGCTGGGTGCCGGCCCGTCCTGGCAGGTCGAAATGGCTGTCCGCGTCCGCGTAAACCAGGCGGTGCTTCCCCGAGAGCACCGCACGAATGGCCCACGCGCGTTCATCCGCGAGCTGGGCATCCGGTTCGCCGCGGGCGTGACCCGGCTGGGTCGCGCCCGCGGCACCACCACCAAAGCGGCATCCTGAGCCGTTCAACGCCTTCGAGCTTCTAGCGCTGTGGCCGTGAACCTTGCCCGGCCACAGCGCTAGGGTCATCTCAGCCACTGTGCCGGTCCAAGCCAATCCATCGCTCCGCTTGGACCGAATGGAGTCTGTGGCGCGAGAGGGACGGGAAGGCGAGCTGATGCGGGAACGAGCACAGCGCTCACGGGATGCCGGGTCACAACCGGCGTCCCTCGATGAACTCCTGCCGCGTGTCGCACGTGGTGACGACGTGGCCTTCGAACAGCTCTACCGGCACCTGTCCGCCCCGATCTTCGGTCTGGTCCAGCGGGTCCTGCGGGATCCGGCGCAGTCCGAAGAGGTGGCGCAGGAGGTGTTCCTCGAGCTGTGGCGCTCGGCCACCCGGTACAGCCCGGACCGCGGTTCGGTCCTGTCGTGGGCGATGACCATCGCCCACCGCAAGGCCGTCGACCGCGTTCGTTCGGCCCAGGCCAGCACCGAACGCGACACCCGGATGGCCCGCGCCGAAAGTGCCCGCCCCTTCGACGAAGTGACCGAGGTCGTCGCCGGACGCCTTGAGCGGGAACAGGTTCGGCGCTGCCTGGGCAGCCTCACCGACCTGCAGCGCGAGTCGGTCCTGCTCGCCTACTACCAGGGCTACACCTACCGGGAAGTCGCGCACCTGCTCGATTCCCCGCTGGGCACAGTGAAGACAAGACTGCGAGACGGCCTGATCCGCCTCCGTGACTGCATGGGGGTGACGGCGTGAACAACGATGTGCATACGCTCACCGGCGCTTACGTCCTCGACGCGCTGTCCGAAATGGAGCGTCGGGCGTTCGAGGACCACATGTCCGGCTGCGGGGCGTGCAGCCAGGAGGTCGCCGAACTCCGCGAGACAACCGCGCGCCTCGGCCTCGCGACAGCCATGAACCCCCCGCCCCAACTGTGGAACCGCGTACGGACAGCCACCACACAGGTACGGCAGCTGCCGCCCGCGTCCGGCGAACGCGTTGTGGTGCAACCCCGGAAGTGGGCCACCCGAGTCTCCGTGTTCGCCGCGGCCGCGAGTTTGCTTGTGGCGGCAGGGATCGGTGTGGCTTGGGTCACCACGAACGCGCAGCTGCAGGACAAGGTGGCGGCCTCCCAAGCGGAGCTGGACAAGCTCCAGTCCGTGCTGTCGGCCCCCGACGCCCGCATCGGCACCACCGCCGTGGGTTCGGGCGGGAATGCCACGGTGGCCATTTCCCTGGACCGCAACCAGATGGTGGTGTTGGTGCGCGGGTTGCCGCCATTGCCCGCCAACAAGGTTTATCAGGCCTGGTTTGTTTCCGGGAAGAATGTCGCTTCCGCGGGGTTGCTGGGGGTTTCGGACGGGTCTATGACATCCAACGACCTTTCCGCGGCCAAAGGGGCAGAGGCCCTGGCCTTTACCCTGGAACCTTCCACGGGCTCCAAAGAACCCACCTCACCCGTTCTCGCCACTGCGAAGTTCTCGGCCTGATCCACTGCGAGCGGGTTGAAAGAATCGCTCGCCCCGGCCCCCGATCGGTGGTCGCTGTGGATGACTCGGCGCGATCGGGTCGTTCCCGCCCGGTTGGTGTCGGTGGGCGCCGGTACGCTGGATTTCGGGGGGGCCGGAGGCAAGCCGGTGGTAGAGCGGCGACGGAACACGGCGCCCGACCTGGCGGAACGCTCAAGCGTTGGGTGACCGGCGGCGGGCGCTTGACCTGCCGTAAGGCAGCCGACGCAAGAGGTCGGCGGATTTCTCGAGCGGCGCCTGAACAGGCGAGGCCAGCAAGCACCAGACAGACAGCCGTCAGCGACAGCGCCTGAACAGCCAGAAATCAAGAAGCACAGCGCAGGCAGCGGCGAGGCGAATCCGAGAGCGCCTGAAACAGCGCAGATCAAGAAACACAGCCCAGGCCGCAGCGGGGCAAATCCGAGAGCCCGCGAAATAGCCGAAGATCAGGAAGCGTAAGGCAGGCGACGGCCGGGTGGGGCGGATTCGAGCCACGACAGAAAACCCGTCAGGGCGTCGGGGGTCATGGCTATTTCGACTTCGGTGTCCGGGCCGCCGAAGGCTCGTTTGGATCGCGGCGGATCCAGTTCGGCGCGGCATTTGAGGATGATGGCGCCGGCGGGGACGCCGTACAGTTCCTGTGGGTCGGGTTCGCGGCGGTCGTCGATTTCGAAGCCGTCCCGCTGGATGATGCGGTTGGGGCCGTTGCGCAGACTCAAAGCGCGGTACCAGGCGAACTCGTCGCCGTGATACCGCGCCACGCCCAGGTGCCAGCCCCGGGGGTTGTCCAGGTGGGTTCTCAGTGCGACGTTGATGCCGCCGGCCCGGACCAGCCGTACCCGCCGGGCACCCAGCAGGAACAACGTGATCGCCCCGACGGCCAGGAGTGTCCCGATCAGCAAGAGGATCTCCACGGCCGCCCCCTGCCCTTGCCCTGTCCCCAGGCCCCGGTCAGACCGTCTGCCCGGCGGCGCGAAGCCGTGCGGCCGCCCTGGCCCGCTCGTCCTCGTCCTCGGCGGCGGCGATGTCGGCGCGGGCCTGCTCGACGTCGATCTCGTTGGCCAGCTCGGCGGACTCGGCGAGGATGCTCACCCCGTCGCCGGTGATGGACAGGAAGCCGCCGAACACGGCAGCTGTCACGGTTTCACCGTCGGTCTGGCGGATCTTCACCACGCCGCCCTCGACCAGCTGGCCGAGCAACGGTTCGTGGCCGGGCAGCACCCCGAGCTCGCCCTCGGTGGTCTGCGCGATCACCATGGTCGCGTTGCCCGACCAGAGGCGGCGCTCGACGGCGACGAGTTCAACGGAAATCTCGGCCACGCGTTTCTCCTTCGTGTTCCGGTCACGTCAGTCTAAACGGCGTGTCCTGGCAACTTCGACGCCCCTCCCGGTGTGATGCGGGGTGAGGATCGCCTTAAGGGGGTTCACCGGGTGAACGACGTGGGTGACTTCGAACAGTTCGTCGCGAGCCGGTCCGCGGTGTTACTTCGCACCGCGTACCTGCTGTGCGCGGGTGATCGGGGTGCGGCCGAGGACATGCTCCAGGACGTGCTGGAGCGGATGTACCCGAAGTGGCGGCGGATCAAGGGCGAACCCGAGGCGTACGCGCGGGCTTCGCTGGCCAACAGATGGCGGCGGCGCTCCAGACGGGTGGGTGAGTCGCCGCTCACATCCGAGGCCGTGCATCCGCTGGTGCACGGCCCGGAAGGCGAGGTCGCCGACCGCGACCAGGTCGTGCGCGCACTGAGCGAGCTGCCCGAACGCATGCGTGCGGTGCTGGTGCTGCGGTTCTTCGACGACCTGTCGGAGGCGGACACCGCGCGAGCGCTGGGCTGCGGTGCGGGAACGGTGAAAAGCCAGACCTCCCGCGGCCTGGCGCGGCTGCGCGAACTGCTCGCGGACGAGAACATCATGAACGGGAGTCGATAATGGACACCTACGAGCTGCGGGCGGCGATGCACGGTGCCACGAGCACCGTCGAACCGCGTCCGGGCCTGGCCAAGGACGTACTGCGAGGCGGGATCCGCCGCAAGCGCAAGCGCACCGTCACGATCGTGGCGGCGGTGGCGGCTGTTGTCACGGCGGCGAGTGTGACAACTGTGGCGACATGACACTCCGCGCCGGAACAGACGGATGTGGCCAACGACTCGAAACTGACCCAGCCGACGCACGGCAACCTGGCCCATGACAACGCCTTCATCGACGAGGTCGTCCAGGTGTGGCAGCGCTCGGTGCCGAAACGCTTTCCCACGGCGGAAAAGCCGATCACCGGGCTGCTGGCCGGGAAACCACACGTCTACTGGGCGGCGGACACCAAAGCGGGCCGGGCCGCGCTGGTGCTGCAGGCCGTTCACCCGGAACGCAAGGACGACCGGCCGGCCATCGCCGGGCTGGTCGGATCCGACCCCGGGACCGGCCGGCTCGCGATCATCGGCGCGGACAACGGCATGGGTCTCGGCTATGAGATGGCCTACCGCTACGGCCCCGGGGGCCGCTACCTGCTGGCGTTCGACCAGGGCAGGCCGTTGTGGGTGTCCGCGCGGACGACCTACGACACCAAGGGCAAAGCGGAACGGGCCTGGCAGGAGCTGACGTTCGCCGACGGCGTCGGGCAGTTCGAACTACCAGAGGGCACCGGCGCCTTCGACGCGAAGCTGACCACGGTCGACCCCGCCACCGCCACTCCCACGCTCAACGACCAGATCGGCATCGTCAACACCGACGAAGCCGGTGTGCTCGCCGAGAAGCGGCGGGTTCCCGGACTGGACTGGGGCCGCGACCGCGGCTGGGCCACCTGGGTCGACGTCGACCAGGCGCACCAGAAGGACCTGGCCTACCTGCAATGGTTCCACGAGGACAACGCCTACAAGGCCGGCATGGTCAACAGGGCGGACCGGCTGGAGACCGGGGGAGCTCAGTGGTATGCGGCGTTCTCGGTGGCGCCTGACCGGCTGGCGATCGTCGGCGAGGTCGTGACCGACCAAAGTGGACCGTCACACCTCTGTACCGTCGTACTGGACACCAAGGCCGAAAAGGCCGTCGACGTGCGGTACGGCGGTCCGGCCGACGCCAAGGCCGCGCTGCCGGTGGTCGTCCCGCTCGCCGACAATCTCCGTGGCGTGGTGCTCAAGGGCGCGACGCTCAGGTACCGAGAGGGGCCCAACGCGCCATGGCAGCCCGCGGGTACTGACGCGATCAAGATCCCGTCGGCCCAGGTCCAGGTGGAGATCGACCGGCTGGGAGCGGCGCCGGTCATTGTGGACGTTCCCTGATACGCACCGTCACTACCGACGGGTTCAAATGGGTGAACTCGCCGGTAGTCATCGGATGTCTGACCTGACTACGGGTCACAAAGTAGACGGTTTGTGTTCCGTTCACAGGGAACGCACCGACGTCTGTTCACAGAATACCGCTGCAGGACTAGCTTTCCGTCGCGAAATGCTCTTACTGTGGTGGTGCTCGACACCGACCCTTTGGACGGCGGCCTATCGAGGGCCGTCACCACTCCGAGGAGTTGCACATGATCGAAAACACCGAGCGCGAGGTCTGGACCACCCCGGACTTCGTCGAGTACGAAACGCCGATGGAGGTCACGGCCTACGCAGCCCGCATGGAGGACTGACGCAGGACCGTGATCAGACAGGCGGGAGCCAGGCAGCGACCCGGTTCCCGCCGCCGCCCGTGCCGTGCCACCAGTCGCCGCCGCGCATTCCACCCTGCCCGGAGGAAGCCGAGTGTCCCTTCCGAACTCTCCGATGACCGGCGACGAGTTCGTCTCCGCACTGCGCGGGCTGTCCCACCGCTACTGGGGAACCCACCCGTTCCACAAACGGTTGCACGAAGGCGGCCTCTCCGAGTTCGAGCTGCGCACCTGGGCCGCGAACCGCTGGTACTACCAGTGCATGCTGCCGCAGAAGGACGCGGCGATCATCAGCAACTGCCCGGTGCCGCAGATCCGCCGTGACTGGCTGGCCCGGATCGTCTACCACGACGGTACCGCCGAGGGTGAGGGCGGCCGCGAGCGCTGGCTGCGGCTGTGCGAGGCCGTTGGGCTGACCCGCGAGGAGGTCCTGGACGAGCGCCATGTCGCGCCCGGCGTCCGGTTCGCCGTCGACGCCTACGTGACGTTCGCGCGCACCAGGCCGTGGGTCGAGGCGATCGCGTCCGGCCTGACCGAGATGTTCTCCGGCCACCTGATGCGCCAACGGGTCGCGGACATGCTCGCGAACTACTCCTGGATCCGACGGGACGACCTGGCCTACTTCACCAACCGGATCGACGCCGTGTCCGGCGAAGGACAGGCCACAGTGGACATTGTCGTGAAGTACTGTGTCATGCGCGAACAACAGGATGCCGCGATCGCGGCGCTGTCGTTCAAGTGTGATGTGCTGTGGTCCATGTTGGACGCGATCGAGCGGGCGGCCAAGAAGGAGTGACCCGGTGACCACGATCGAACTCCGTTCCCGGCCGCGGCTGCGCCGCGGGGTCCGGCTCACCTGGGACAAGACCCGTGAGACGCACGTCCTGCTGTTCCCGGAAGGCGTGCTCGTGCCCAACAAGACGGCCGCCGCGGTGCTCGAGCTGTGCGACGGCACCGCGACCGTCGCCGAGATCACCGCGGACCTGGCCCAGCGCTACCAGGGCGTCCAGACTCAGGACGTCCAGGATGTGTTGGTGCGCCTGGAAGAACGGCGGGTCGTCGAGTGGACGTGACCGCACAGCCGCCGTTGGGCATGCTCGCCGAGCTGACCCACCGGTGCCCACTGCACTGCCCGTACTGTTCCAACCCGATCGAGCTGGTCACCCGCGAGAACGAGCTCTCCACCCAGCAGTGGCTTTCGGTGCTCACCCAAGCGCGCGAGCTCGGCGTGCTGCAGGTCCACATGTCCGGCGGGGAACCGTTGGCACGCAACGACTTGCCTCAACTGGTCGAGCACGCCTCCGCGCTTGGCTGCTACGTCAACCTCGTCACCAGCGGACTCGGCCTGACCGAGGAACGGCTGCGGGATCTGGTGGACCGCGGCCTGGCGCACGTCCAGTTGTCCGTCCAGGGCGCGGATGCCGAGATGGCCAACCGGATCGCGGGCGTGAAGGCCCACTCCCACAAGCTGAAGGCGGCCGCGGCGATCAGGGCGCTGGACATGCCGTTGACGTTGAACGTGGTTCTGCACCGCGCGAACCACCACCAGGTCGGCGACCTGATCGCGCTGGCCGAGGAGATGGGTGCGGATCGCCTGGAACTGGCCAACACCCAGTACTACGGGTGGGGCCTGCGCAACCGCGACGCCTTGATGCCGACCACTTCGCAGCTGGCCGCGGCCGAGCCGATCGTGCGGGCGGCCACGGAGCGGTTGCGCGGCAAGATGTTGATCGTCTACGTGGTGGCCGACTACTACGAGCCGTACCCGAAGCCGTGCATGTACGGGTGGGGTTCGCGGCAGCTGACTGTGGCGCCGAACGGTGATGTGCTGCCCTGCCCGGCCGCCTCCGCGATCACAACCCTCAAGCTGGACAACGTCTTGGAGCGCCCGCTCGCGGACATCTGGTACCAGTCCGAGGCGTTCAACGCCTACCGCGGCACGGACTGGATGCCCGAACCGTGCCAGAGCTGTGTTCGCAAGGACGTCGACTTCGGCGGCTGCCGCTGCCAGGCGTTCCTGCTCACCGGCGACGCGGCGAACACCGACCCGGTCTGCTCGAAGTCGCCGCGCCGCGAGGTGATCGACACCATCCTGGCCGGCACCCCCGAGGTGGCGCCGGAGCTCATCATGCGCAAGAACACGATCAAGGTGGTGCGGTGAAGGTCCTGCTGCTGGGAACCGCGGCCGGCGGCGGCTTCCCCCAGTGGAACTGCGCCTGCGCGATGTGTGGGAACCCAACCCTCCCACCCCGGACCCAGGACTGCATCGCCATCAGCGCGGACGGCACGAACTGGTACCTGATCAACGCCTCCCCGGACATCCGCGCGCAGATCCTTGCCAGCAAACACCTCTCCGCAGGCCCCGGCCCCCGCGACACACCCATCCGCGGCGCCCTGCTGACCGACGCCGAACTGGACCACACCCTCGGCCTGACAATGCTCAGAGAAGGCGCGGGCCTCCGAATCTGGGCTCCCGCCGCCGTACTGCGGGCCTTGAACCACGACTTCCCGTTGCGCGACATCGTGTCCCGCTACGGCGCCTGGGACTGGCAAGCGGTGACGACAGAGTTCGAGGTCGACGGCCTGCGAGTGACGGTGATCCCCATCAGCGACAAGAAACCCAAGTACACCCAGTCCACAGTGGATGGCCCCTGGGTGGTCGCCTACCGGATCGAGGACCCCGCCGGCGGCACCCTGATCTACGCCCCCTGCCTCAAAACCTGGCCTGAGAACTTCGACACCCTCGTCTCCGGCACCACCTGCGTCATCCTCGACGGCACCTTCTACTCCCCCACCGAAATGTCCACCGCCACCACCACCGTGACGAGCGGCGCCCAACACGCCATGGGCCACATCCCCATCTCCGGCCCTCACGGCTCCCTCACCAAAATCGCTGCCCACCCACACACCCGCTGGATCTACACCCACCTCAACAACACGAACCCGATCCTGGACCCCAATTCCCCGGAGTATCAGGAGGTTCTGGAAGGTGGGGCCGAGGCGCCCCCGGACGGAACCGAACTCAACCTCTAGCCGCATCCGCGAGGGCGCAACCGGAGGCTCGGTGTCTGACCGGGCGGGAGTTCAGGGTTTGGTGAGCCGAGAGCGGATTGGTGCGGCGCGATTTTATCTGGGGTGGCGCCGCCCATAAGCTTGTCGGCGGGCAGGGCCCTGGCCCTGCCCGCGTTTGCCTGCCCTGGGCGGCGCAGGGGTCCCCAGATCAAATCGCGCCGCACCAATCCGCCCTACCCAAAGACTCAGCTAGGGGCCTGTCAGAAGCGCCCCTACGCCTTGGCGGGCATGAAGTCCCGGTACATCTCCTCCAACGGCGCGGAAAGCTGCGACTTGATCACCTGGCTCACCTCGTCCCCATAAACCTCCCACTCGTCGTTGAGCAGACCCTTCATGGTCTCGTCCGCCACAACGCGTGGGTGGGTCTTCGGCGCCGTTACGCCGTCAGCCATGTCCGTCTCCAGGAACCCCGCATGCACGCCGACGACGAGCGTCCCTTGTGGAGCGAGCTGCACCCGCATGGCGTTGCTGGCGCCCCAGGCCGCGGTCTTGCTCACCCCGTACGCGCCGAGCAGGGCTTGCCGCCACGAGGCGACCGACAGCATGTTCACCACGGCACCCCCACCATTCGCCGCCAGGATCGGCGCGAACGCCCGGGTGACGTCGATCAGCCCGTACAGGTTCACTTCCAGCAGGTCACGCAGGTCCTTCGGGTCGCCGATGATCTCCGTCCGCGTCCCGATCCCCGCGTTGTTGATCAGGATGTTCACGTCCGGGGCGATCGCTGCCGCCGCCGCGATGGACTCCTTGTCCGTGACGTCCAGCCGGATGGGGGTCAGGCGGGGGTCGGTGATCGAGGAGGGGTTGCGGGCGCCGGCGTAGACCTTGGCCGCGCCGTTGTCGAGGAGGGCCTGCGCGAACTCGGCGCCCAGGCCGCGGTTCGCCCCGGTCACCAGCGCGACGGCACCTTGGATCTTCATTGCGACCTCCTAGTGAGTCTCTTGATGAGACTGACCCTAGCACGGTGAGTCTCATCATCAGACTTACTAGTGAGTCGCTTCACACGACTGACCACGTATGCTGGACTTATGTTGGATCGCGAGTACAAGGGGCAGGTGTGCTCCATCGCCCGCGCGCTGGAGGTCGTGGGTGAGCGCTGGTCGCTGCTGATCGTGCGCACCATCCTGCAGGGCAAGGTGCGGTTCGACGACCTCAAGGAGACGCTCGGCATCACCCGCAGCGTGCTGACCACGCGCCTGCAGCTGCTGGTCGACGAGGGTCTGGTGGAACGCCACCAGTACAGCGACCGCCCGCCGCGGTTCGAGTACCGGCTGACCGAGAAGGGCAACGACCTCTGGCCGGTCCTGCTGACCCTGCGCGGCTGGGGCGACAAGTACTACGCGGGACCGGAAGGACCGCCGACGACCACCGAACACCTCGGCTGCGGCGGCGGCCCCGACGACCACCTCATCTGCGACCGGTGCGGCACACCGCTCACCCTGGCCAACACCAGGACCTATGCAACGCGCTCGATGGTTGAGAATTTGCCTCTTTAGGCGGCTTGTCGAAATCTGGTAACCAGAGCAGAGTGCTGGACATGCGCCTGCTCGCCGCCGTCCTGACCATTGCCCTGCTTGGCATCAGCCCGGTCGCACACGCCTCGCAAGCGTTTGCGGGACCTTCCTTCCCTGGTCAAGTGCGCACGGTGCCGACCTGGCGGATGCACCCTGCGACCGGCACCGGCGACCAGATCTCCGCGCCCGGGTACGACGACAGCAGCTGGCTGGCCATCCCCGCGCGGTCGACCGTGATGGCCGGGCTGCTGGCGAAATACCCCGACTACACGCGGGATCTGCGCGGCGTGGACACCTCGCAGTTCACGGTTCCCTGGTGGTACCGGCGAACCTTCACGTCCCCCGCGACCGGGCACACGTTCCTGCGGCTCAACGGTGGGGTGATCTCGCGCGGTGAGGTGTGGCTGAACGGCACGCTGGTGGGCACTCCGGCCGGTGCCTATCCGCGGTTCGAGTACGACGTCACAGGTCTGCTGCGACGCGGCGAGAACGCCCTTGCCATCAAAGCGATGCCCCCGGACCCGTTCCGCGACCTCACCGTGAGCTTCCTGGACTGGAGCCCGCCCGCGCCGGACAACAACATGGGCGTCTGGCGGGATGTCAGCCTGGCCAATGCGGGCGACGTCTCGCTGCTCGAACCACGTGTGCTGACAACGCTCACCTCCGATCTCCAGCAGGCCACCCTGACCGCCAGGACCGAGGTCCGCAACAACACGTCACGCCCAGTGACAGCGACTCTCCTTGGCACGGTTGACAACCGCCCGCTCATCCAGCGAGTCGCCCTGCAACCGAACGAGCGCAAGACGATCACCTTCCGTCCACTGGAAGTGAGCCAGCCGCGAGTGTGGTGGCCGGCGCAGTTCGGCGACCAGCCCATGTACCGGCTCAGCCTCACCGCGATCACCAGCGGTTTGTCCGATCACGTGAGCACGGACTTCGGCATCCGCGAGGTGACGTCCTCGCTGAATGCCCAGGGCGCACGGCAGTTCTTTGTGAACGGCAAGCCTTTCGTCGTGCGCGGCGGTGGGTGGGCGTCCGATTTGTTCCTCCGCGCACAACCCGGGCGGCTGGCCGGGGAGCTGCGACTGGCCCGGGACATGGGGCTGAACACGATCCGGATGGAGGGCAAGGAAGAGGACCACGAGCTGCTCGAACTCGCCGACCGCTACGGGATCATGCTGCTGCCCGGCTGGGAATGCTGTACCAAGTGGGAGAAGTACAGCACCTGGACCGCGGAGGACCACCAGGTCGCGACCGACTCGATCCGCGCCGAGGCACAGCGGATGGTCAACCACCCCAGCGTGCTCGGGTTCTTCATCGGCAGCGACAACGCGGCCCCGGCGGACGTCGAGAAGTCCTATGTGGATACTATGCGGGCCGCCGACTTCCCGGCGCCGATCATCCCGTCCGCGGCCAACAAGGCGACTCCCATCCTGGGCAAGTCGGGGATGAAGATGGACGGGCCGTACTGGTGGATCCCGCCGAACTACTGGTACCAGAACCAGCTCGGCGGCGCGTCCGGGTTCGCCTCGGAGATCGGCTCCGGCCCCACCATCCCGGAGCTCTCGACCCTGCAGAAGTACCTGACCCCACAAGAGATCGACGACCTCTGGCGCAACCCCACCAAACCGCAGTACCACCTGGCCAAGAAGGAAGTCTTCTCGACGCTGGCCATCTTCGCCGAGGCACTGTCCGAAAGGTACGGTCCGCCGACCAGCCTGGAGGACTTCCTCCGCAAGGCCCAGCTGGCCAACTACGAGGCCAACCGGGCCCAGTTCGAGGCATACGGCCGACCTCCGGCGACCGGAATGATCTACTGGATGGCCAACAACGCCTGGCCCACCCTGTACTGGCACCTCTGGAGTTACGACCTGGCCACCGCGGGCTCGTACTTCGGCGCCATGAAGGCACTTCGACCGGTACACGCCCAGTACTCGTACAACGATCGCTCGATCCTGTTGGCCAACACCGGCCTTCAGACCACTGACGTCACGGTTCGTGTCACGGCGTTCGCGCTGGACGGCCGCGTGCTCTCGGACCAGGCGCTGCCCACGACCGCCCAGGCAAACTCTGCGCACCCGATCCTGCAGGTCCCAGCCGCCGACGAGACCTACCTGCTGCGTTTGCTCGTCACCCAGAACGGCCGCGAGATCGACCGGAACGTCTACTGGCTGTCCACATCGGACGACAAGCCGGACTTCACGAATTCGACCTGGTGGTACACGCCGACCACCGCCTATGCCGACTTCACGGCGCTGCAGAACCTCCCCAAGGCAACCGTCCAGACCGACATCCACGGCCAGGACCTCGTCCTGCGCAACACCTCCACGACCGTCGCCCTGGCGGTCCGAGCCGACCTGCCTGGCGCCCACTGGTCCGACAACTACGTCACGTTGTGGCCTGGCGAGACCGTCACCCTGCACGCCGACCGGCCCGCTCACGGCACGGTCATCACTGGGTTCAACCTCTGACGTGCGGGTGAGCGTGGTGCCGCGCAGCCTGGAGCCCTACAGCCGCCTGGTTGCGTGGCTGGCAGAGCACGGCCAGCCCGCACCAGCCCAAGGCCCAGACGAGACGGTCACCGAGGTCTACAACTGCGGGGCGCCTACGAGGCCTCGAAAGCCGAGGCTGACGCGGTCTTCCAGGTGACCGCGAACGAACTGGGCGTGCCATGGACCATCGTCAACCCATCCAGCGTGATCGGCAAGACCGACCAGAACCTGGGTTCTCGACGACGACACCCCACCGCTGCCCGACACCACCAAAACCATCCTCACCTGGACCGAGTCCCTCGTGGGCGGTGCGGACACCGCCCACGAGGGCTGATGGGTCAGACGACGAGGATTACGCCGCGGAGCAATGGAGCCTCTGCGGTTGTGGCGCCGGTCCAGCCGGACGAGAACAGCAGGGTGTCACCGTCGAGCAGGGTCGCGCCCAGGTTTCCGGCGTGGCCGGTAAGGCGCAGGGTCAGGCCCGAGGCGATCTGCTTGCCGCTCGCGTCGAACAGGGCGGCCTTGCCGCGGGCGTCGAACGCGCTGCCCTTGCTGCCGAACGAGTCCACGCCCAGGCTGCGGATCTGGTAGCGCTGACCGCCGTGCGTGAAGGACACAATGGACACTCCGGTCGCCCCGCCCAGCGGCTTGATGTACGCCAGCGCGGTGGTCACGTCAACCTTCGAGTCCTTCTCGGCGAAGTACGCACCGGCCGACTGGGTCACCTTCAGCGTGCCAGTACCGACAACGGCCCGGTTCTGTGGCTTCAGCACTTCCGCCTTACCCACGGCGGATCCGGCGTAGTTGCCGCTGACGGAGACCGTCACATCGTGCGCACCGACCGGCAGCTGCGCCGTGCAGCTCCCGGTACCGTCCACATCAAACGTTCCCAGCAGCGAGACCGGTGCGGTGCAAAGTGTCTGGCCGCCAGCGGCGAACGCGAGGGTCCCGGTCCTCACGTCACCTGGGTTCTCGTCGGTGATGTCCCGGAGCGTGGCCCGCAACTGCACGAACTGCCCATACACCAAGGCATCCCCGGTGTAGGTGAGCTGGGCGTCCTCGGGCGTGACCTTGATCGTGAACGCGGTCTTACCCTCGACGCCGGTGTCGTCCGTGACGGTGACCGTCACCGGGTAGTCGCCCGGCGAGGCGGTTGTCTTGCCGGAGAACGACCACGAGCGGGTGTGGTCGGCAGCATCACCGGCCACAAGGGACAGACCCGAAGGCAGCCCAGTGACGACCGCGGTCAGGCCGGATCCAGCGCTGTCCGGGTCGTTCGCGGTGATGGTGAACGCGGCCGGGTCGCTGTACTGGACGGTCGGCGTGCCCGCGACGCCGACGCGAGGCGTGGCGCGGATGGTGAAGTCGGCATCGTTGACGTCGAAGAAGACGTTCCCGACCGCCTCGATCTTGATCCTTGCCTTCTGCGTGCCCACATCCGGCAGCGTCACGGTCTCAGTACCGTCGTTGGGCGTGCTTTCCGACAGCACGGTCGGGAAGGTCGCGCCACCGTCGGTGGACAGCGAGATCCTCACATTGGCCGCGTTGATCGGCGCCACATCCGTGCCGGCGACATCCCAGGTGACCGGAACCGCAGTACCACCAGTGTAAGCAGGAGCGTCAGCCTGCGAGGTCACCAGGAACGGACCGGCGTTGGGCGCCAACACCAGAGCGGTGTCCGCGCTGCCGATGCCACCGCCACCGAGACGCCCATCACGAGCGGTCAGACGGAAGTGCAGAGTGCGGTCGTTGTTGATGCCGACCCATGCGTTGGTGGGCAGGAACTCCGAGTAGCAGTCCACAATGGCCGCCGGAACCACACCTGGTGCGGGCGGCGCTGCCGGACAGGTGCCGGTCTTGGCGTTGGTGTTGTTCGTGGTGATCTGCGCCATGTCCGGGAAGACACGGGTGGGGTTCTTGTCCACCGTGTTCTCGCCCGGCGAGTAGTACTTCAGCGTGTCCTCGGCGGAAACGATCGCCGCGGTGCCGAACTGGCGGAACAGCGGACCGTTGGTCTTGGTGTTGTTCACCAGGGCCGTTCCCGTTGTGCCACCACGGTCGTTCTGCTCCCACATGTACGTGACCGAGTCGCCGTCGGCGTCGGTCGCGCTGCCGGTCAGGGCGAACGGGGTGCGGACCGGGATCGTGTACTGCGCGGGCACGGTCACGACCGGAGCGTGGTTCTCGGTGTCCTCGACCTTGACGCCCTGGTTCCCTTGCGGGCCACCATTTACCGTCTCGCCAGAGAAACCCGTTGTGCCGGTGCCGTTCACCGACAGCGACGCCACGTCGATGCCGCTTGCCGTACCACCGAAGCTGACCTGGAAGCCGGTGTCGTTCAAAACTCCGCCACCAAAGCCGCTGATGCTGACGGTGGCGCCGGCGGGCCAGCCCGCGATGCCCTCGATCGCGGCCTTGATGCCCGCCGCAGTGTAGTTGGTGCCGCGGGTGACCGGCGCCGAAGTCTGACCGTTGTAGGTCAACGTGAACGAGTCCGTGCCGTCGAAGTCGCGCAGGGCCACGTTCTGGACCTCGCTGATCGGTGCCCGCGGGGTCGAGGTGGTCGTCGTGATCTCGATGTAGCTGCGCTGCGACCAGTACGGGTCACTGTGCGGCTGCAGGTTGTCCTGCTGGCAGATACCCGCGTACGCCATGATCGACGTACCGCTGCCGGGCTCGTAGGAGTTGGCCGCGCTGCGGTTGCCGCCGGAGCAGTTCAGCTGGGTGCCGTTGAACGTGTGGTTGCCACCGAACTGGTGGCCCATCTCGTGCGCAACGTAGTCCACGGCATAGAAGTCACCGACCGGAGTGGGCAAACCCGTGCAGCCACGGGCCTTTCCGCTGCCACCGATGACGCCGAGCCCGGCCACACCGCCACCGTTCACGCCGAGTCCGATGTGGCCGATGTCGTACGCGCCGGCGCCGACGAGCTGGCCGAGCACGATCTGGTTCCGGTTGAGCAGGGCGCTGCTGCAGCTGGCGAGCTGGGCCGCGGTGAAGCAGGGCGCCGAGCCGCATGGGCCGTTCGCGCCGGTGGCTTGCTCGGCCGTGTTCAGGTTCGTCTTGTCGGTGTCGTTGATCAGCACGAGCCGGATCGCGGTCTCGTCCTCGTACACCTGGGCGACGCGGTTCATCAGCGTCACCTTGGCCGCGGTCACGTTCGCCGCGCCGAAGTAGTTGGCGTACGTGGGATCCGTGACCAGCGCGACGCGGAAGGTGCGCAGCTTGACGACCGGCCCGGCCTCGATCGCGGGCAGGTCCTGGACCAGCGACTCGACTTCCTCGTTCTCCACCAACGGGCCCGCGGAGGTCACGTCATGGCCGTAGTAGCTGGCGTAGAGGCTCTGGTCGAGGTGGTAGTAGGGGTCGACGAACCACTGGCCGCGCTGGGACCGCACCGAGGCGTGGAACCCCAGCGGCGTCAGGTCGGCGCGCACGGTCGCGCTCGGGTCGTCGATTCCCTTGCCCGCGTATGTCTTGATCTCCGGGTGCGCGGCGGCCAGACCGGCCTCCATCACCGGTGCGTCCACCAGCGCGAACCGCTGGAACGTGCCCTCCGGAGTGGGTAACACCACTTCTTGTGCGGCAGCGGCCTTCGCGGCCGGAGCTTTGTCCAGTTTGGACGCCATCAGCGGCCGGTCCAGAGTGAACCCCGCGTACTTGTCCGTCCTGATGTCGGCCTGTTTGGCCGACTTCGCCGCGAGGCCGTTGTTCGAGGCCTTCGCCCATGGGTTGTCGGACTCCGCCGTGCCCACGACTGGCAGTAAGGCGAGTGCGGTCACCGCCACCGCGAGCGCGGCGATGGGTCTGCCTGACCACGATCGAGCCAACAGATTCTCCTTCGAGTGCAGGAAAACCCTCGTGAGTGGTTGGACTGGTCAGGACCAGTACAACCACTCACGAGGGGTTCAGTAAGGGATCAGATGATGAAGAGTGCTCCGCGGGAGAGCGGGTTCGCCTGGGTGGCGGCACCCGTCCAGCCGGACGAGAAGAGCAGCTTGTCACCATCGGACAGGGTGATCGCGAGCGAGCCAGGGTTGCCGGTCGAGCCGGTCAGCCGCAGGGTCAGCCCGTTCGCGATCTGACGTCCGGCCGCGTCGAACAGGCCGGCGCGGCTGCGCACGTCGAGCTTGCCGGACTTGGTGCCGAACGAGTCGACGCCCAGGCTCCGGATCTCATAACGCTTGCCGCCAGAAGTGAAGTCCACGATGGACACACCGGTAGCACTGCCGAACGGCTTCAGGTAGGCCAGGGCCAGCTTGAAGTCGGTCCTGGAACCGTTGTCCGCCGGGTAGGCACCGCCCGAGCCGGTCGCCTTGACCGAGCCGTCACCGATGATCGCCCGGTTCTGCGGCTTCAACGTCTCCACGCCGGCCGGAGCCGACCCGGTGTAGTTGCCGCCCACCGACACGGTCACGCTCGCCCCAGCGGGGAGCTTGGCCGAGCAGCTGCCGGTCGCGTCCGTGGCGGCCGCACCCAACAGCTTCAGCGGCGACGAGCACAACGTCTTGCCACCGGACACGAAACTGACCGTCCCGGTGCGGATGTCACCCGGCGCGGCGTCCGTGTTGTCCCGGACGGTCGCCCGGAACTGAACGGTGTCACCGAACACGAGGCTGTCGCCGGTGTAGGTGACCTGGGAGTCCTCCGGCTTCACCTTGACGGTGAACGAAGTCTTCCCAACCACACCGGTGTCGTCCGTGACAGCAACCGAGACCGGGTAGTCACCTGGTGTGGCTGTGACGTTGCCCGCGACCGTCCACACGCGACTACCACCGTTGGCTGCACCGGCCACAAGGGACAGACCCGAGGGCAGTCCAGTGGCGGCCGCGGTCAGGCCGGAACCGGCGCTGTCCGGGTCGTTCGCGGTGACAGACAAGGAAAGCGAGTCGCTGTACTGGACGTCCGTGCCACCCGCGATGGAGACGCGCGGCGAGGCGTGCACGGTGATGTCAGCGTCGTTGAGGTCGAAGAAGACGTTGCCGACGGCCTCGACCTTGATCCGGCCCTTGGTCGTCGCCACATCCGGGATGACCACGGACTCGCTGCCATCGTTGGGCGTGCTCTGCGACAGCACGGTCGGGAAGGTGAGCCCACCGTCGGTGGAGAACGAGATCTTCACGTTCTTGGTGTTGATCCCGTTGCCGTCCGTCCCGGCGACATCCCAGGTGACGGGCTGCGAGGAGCCACCCGCGACGGCACCGGCAGCGGCCTGCGATGTGACCTGGAACGGACCCGACGTCGGCACCAGATGCACTGCGGTGTCAGCGAAACCGACGCCACCACCGTTCTGCCGCCCGTCGCGCGCGGTCAGCCGGAAGTGCAGGGTGCGGGAGTTGTCGATACCGACCCAGTCCGCGGTCGGCAGGAACTCCGAGTAGCAGTCGATCAGCGCGGCCGGCACGTTCGTCGCCCCACCGGAGGCGGGTGGCGGCGGTGCGGCCGGGCAGGCGCCGGTCTTGGCGTTGGTGTTGTTCGCCGCGATCTGCGCCAGGTCCGGGAAGTCACGCGTCGGGTTGCCGTTCACCGCGTTCTCGCCCGGCGAGTAGTACTTCAGCGTGTCCTCGGCGGAAACGATCGCCGCGGTGCCGAACTGGCGGAACAGCGGGCCGTCCTTCTTGGTGTTGTTCACCAGGCCGGTGCCGTTGACGCCGCCGATGTCGTTCTGCTCCCACATGTAGGTGACCGCGTCGCCGTCGGCGTCGGTCGCCTTGCCGGTCAACGAGAACGGCGTGCGCACCGGGATGGTGTACTGCTCGGGCGTCTCGACGACCGGGGCGTGGTTGGTGGTGTCCTCGATCTTGTTGCCCTTGTTGTCCACCGGGCCGCCCTTGATCGACTCACCGACGAACCCGGTGGCGCCGTGCGGGTTGAGGCCCAGCTTCGGGACGTTCCTGCCGGCCAGCGTGCCACCGAAGGTGACCTGGAAGCCGGTGTCGTCCAACGGGATCGGCCGCCAGTCGGGCTGGTCGCCGAACCCGGCCACGGTGACGGTCGCGCCCGTGGGCCAGCCCACGATGCCCTCGATCGCCGCCTTGATCCCGGCCTGCGTGTAGTTGACGCCACGCACGATCGGCTTGGACTGGCGGCCGTTCCAGCTCACCGTGAACGAGTCGGTGCCGTCGAAGTCACGCAGCGCGATGTCCTGCTGTTCGTTGATGTCAGGCAGGTTCGAGGTGGTGTACGAGGTGATCTCGGTGAAGCTGCGCTGCGACCAGTACGGGTCGCTGTGCGGCTGCAGGTTGTCCTGCTGGCAGATACCCGCGTACGCCATGATCGACGAACCGCTGCCGGGCTCGACCGAGGTCGACGGCTCCCGGTTGCCGGTCGAGCAGTTCCACTCGGTGCCGTTGAACGGGTGGTTGCCGCCGAACTGGTGGCCCATCTCGTGCGCCACATAGTCGACCGCGTAGAAGTCACCCACCGGCGTCGGCAGGCCGGTGCAGCCCACGGCCTTCTCGGTGCCGCCCACCACGCCGAGACCCGCGATACCGCCGCCGTTCACCCCGAGCCCGAGGTGGCCGATGTCGTACTTGTCCGCGCCGACCAGCTGACCCAGCACGACCCCGGTCGCGTACAGCGTCGGGATGTCGCAGAACTGCAGCTCCTCCGGCTTGTAGCAGGGGGCCGCGCCACACGGGCCGTTCGGCAGGCTGGCCAGCTCGGGCGTGTTCAGGTTCGTCTTGTCGGTGTCGTTGATCAGCACGAGCCGGATCGCGGTCTCGTCCTCGTAGATCTGCGTGACCCGGTTGATCAGGGTCACCTTGGCCGCGGTCACGTTCGCCGCGCCGAAGTAGTTCGCGTACGACGGGTCCGTCACGAGCGCGAGCCGGTAGGTCCGCAGCTTCACGACCGGGCCCGCGGTGATCGGCTGCAACGCCTTCGCCGCGCCGACGAGGTCCTTCTCCTTCAGCACGTTGCCGCCGTTGGAGACGTCATGACCGTAGTAGCTCGCGTACAGGCTCTGGTCCGCGTGGTAGTACGGGTCGACATACCACTGGCCGCTCTGCGACCGCACCGAAGCGTGGAACCCCAGCGGCGTCAGGTCGGCGCGCACCGTCGCGGTCGTGTCGTCGAGCCCTTTGCCCGCGTACGTCTTGATCTCCGGGTGGGCCGCCGCCAGACCCGGCTCCATCACCTGCGACTCGGTCAGTGAGAACCGCTGGAACGTGCCCTGCGGCGTCGGCAGGGTCACCTCCCGCGCGTTCGTGTCCAGCTTGGTCTTCATCGTCGCCCGGTCCAGCGTGTACCCCGCGTACCGTGCGGTGCGGATATCCGCCTGCTTGGCCGACTTCGCCGCGAGCCCGTTGCTCGCGACCTTCGTCCACGGGTTGTCCGGCTGCGCCGTCCCCGCGGTGCTCAGCACCGGCAGCAGCGCCACCGCCACCGCCGCCACGCCAAGCGCGGCAATCGATCTACCCCGGGTGGGTAATGAGGACAATTCAAGGCTCCCCTCGATGACACATGTGCAGGAGCATTCTTGTGTCCGAGCGGCCCACCCATAACTGCCGAAAGTAGTAAGTGTGTGTCTCGTTGCGACATACACCGCACCGGTTCAGTCGATCATCCCGCCTGGTCGCTCTCCTCGGCGTGAACCTGAATCAGCTCCCGCCGCATCGACCGACGATCAACGAGCAGCAGCCCCACCGCCCCATCAGCCCGAACACCCCAGCGACGAACACCCCAGCCTCGATCGCGACGCTGCCGAGCAACGCACCCAGCAACACGGCGAACACCAACAGATCCACCAACGCACGGATCACGCCGGACGGCCCCACCAGATGCTCGTCCAGCCATGCACCAAAGCTACGAAGCATGCCTCCCACCTCCGTGGTCCGAAGCATGTCCAATAGCTGTGCGCCCCTCCAGGCCTTCGGAGTGTATCGCCGAAGCAGGCATCCGCGATTGGTCCCAACGTGCGAACGCGTCACCTCAGCGCGCTCGTCGCCTGCCACTGCTGCGGAGAACTGTGTTTCCCATTGCCCTTCAGCTCCAGCTTGATGCCCGCCCGTTGGCGTACCTGGAGCCCCGTCCCGCTGAACAGGTACTGGTTCCGCCCGTCCTCGTTCACCGAGGCGTCAATACCGAAACCGGGATCGTCGGCAACAAAACCGATCGGCTCGTAGTACGCCTCTCGTCCGGCCGGCAGCACGATCTTGTAACTCACGAACTCGACACTCTGTTGCCGGAAGCAGACCGCGAAATCATCGGTGACCTCGGACATCAGCGGCGCACACTTCCCCGGCCAGTCCATGATGACCATAAACCGGATCTCACTGCCGATCCTGGGCGGGCTGGCGAAGTGGATCATCACGTCGATCTTGCCGTCCGCGATCCAGGAAAACGTCACATCAGGACTCGTCCCCAGGGCATCTCCGACCAGCAAATTGCGCACATTCACTTTGACGTGACGCCGATATCGCGCCGGCTGGCTCCACCCGCAGCCGAACACCAGACGGATGAGAAACATATCGTCCCGCAACACCTTGGCGCGGATGGTAGTGCGTTCAATGGTGTCGCCCTTGGAGTTGGCGATAAAAGCCGCCTGTTCCCACGACAGCAACCCGATCCCGGCCCGCACCACAGCCGGAGCGCCCTCATCGGCCAGATAGTCGTCCAACCACGCGATAAAGCTCCGCAGCATGCTCCTCAACCCTTCCCCTGGTCCGAAGCATGTCCGTAAGCTGAGCGCCCCTTGCCCGACTTCTTCACAGGGTACCGGCCGCCGGGCCGCCGGTGGACAGAATTGATACGAACGGGCGAGCAGAATGGTCCCGAGTACGATCACGGCCGCCGTGGACCGTTCGGCGAACGATCACACGGCGGCCGTGAGCGCTGCGGACTACTGGCAAGTCGCCAGTAGGTCAGATGTCTAGCCGTCCGTTCCGTTCTCCCCACCGAGAACGACAACCGGCGTCACATGAGACGTCATCGCGAGGGACACCTGACCTTTCAACAATTGTCAAATATGCGCAAGATCATACGACAGCGGACGTGATCGCGCAGGGCCAGGGCCATATTTCGCCGGACAACGTAAAAGGTCTTCACGAGAGACTCGTGAAGACCTTTTACGGATATCGAGAATGCTTACTTGCCGGTGAGTTCGCGGGCCTTCTTCTCGAGGTCTTCGAGGCCACCGATGCCGAGGAACGCCTGCTCGGGGATGTGGTCGAAGTCGCCCTTGGCGATCTTGTCGAACGCCTCGACGGTTTCCTTGACCGGGACGGTAGAGCCGGGCTGGCCGGTGAAGATCTCGGCGACGAGCATGTTCTGGGAGAGGAACCGCTCGATGCGCCGCGCCCGGTTGACCGTCAGTTTGTCCTCTTCGGACAGCTCGTCCATACCCAGGATCGCGATGATGTCCTGCAGCTCCTTGTACTTCTGCAGGATCCGCTTGACCTCCTGCGCCACCCGGTAGTGCTCGTCGCCGACGATGGTCGGGTCGAGGATGGTGGAGCTGGAGGACAGGGGGTCCACCGCCGGGAAGATGCCCTTCTGGAACACCGCGCGCGACAGCTCGGTGGTGGCGTCCAGGAAGGCGAAGGTGGTGGCCGGTGCCGGGTCGGTGTAGTCGTCGGCGGGCACGTAGATGGCCTGCATCGAGGTGATCGACCGGCCACGGGTGGAGGTGATCCGCTCCTGCAGCTCACCCATCTCGTCAGCCAGCGTCGGCTGGTAACCCACGGCCGAAGGCATGCGGCCCAGCAGGGTCGACACCTCGGAACCGGCCTGGGTGAACCGGAAGATGTTGTCGATGAACAGCAGCACGTCCTGGTTCTGCACATCGCGGAAGTACTCCGCCATGGTCAGCGCGGACAGCGCCACCCGCATACGCGTGCCGGGCGGCTCGTCCATCTGGCCGAACACCAGGGCGGTGTCGTTGATGGTGCCGTCCTCGCCCAGCTCCAGGATGAGGTCGTTGCCCTCACGGGTGCGCTCGCCGACCCCGGCGAACACCGAGGTGCCACCGAAGTTCTTGGCGACACGGGTGATCATCTCCTTGATGAGCACCGTCTTGCCCACACCGGCACCGCCGAACAGGCCGATCTTGCCACCCTGCACGTACGGGGTGAGCAGGTCGATCACCTTGAGGCCGGTCTCCAGCACCTCGGTGCGGCCCTCGAGCTGGTCGAACGCCGGCGGCTTGCGGTGGATGGTCCAGCGCTCGGCGTCCGCGGCGTAGCCGGGCTCGTCGAGGCAGTCGCCGAGGGCGTTGAACACGTGCCCCTTGACGATGTCACCGACCGGCACGGCGATGGCCTGGCCGGTGTCGCGCACCGGGGTGCCGCGCACCAGGCCGTCCTGCGGCTGCATGGAGATCGTGCGGACCAGGTTGTCCCCCAGGTGCTGGGCGACCTCCAGGGTGACGGTCTTCTTCAGCTGCTCGAACTCGATGTCGACCTTGAGGGCGTTGAACAGCTCAGGCACCGCGCCGCGAGGGAACTCGACGTCGACGACCGGGCCGGTCACCCGCACGATACGACCGGTGGCAGTGGGTTCTTGGGTGGCAGTCATCGCTAGTCATCACTTCCTGCTGCGGCGAGCGCGTTGGCGCCACCGACGATCTCGCTGATCTCCTGGGTGATCTGGGCCTGCCGCGCCTGGTTGGCCTCCAGCGACAGGGCCGCGACCAGATCACGTGCGTTGTCCGACGCCGCCTTCATCGCGGTGCGGCGGGCGGCCGACTCCGAGGCCGCCGAGTCCAGCAGCGCTGCGAAGATCCGGGTGTTGACGTACTTGGGCAGCAGCGCGGCCAGCAGCTGGTCCGCGCCCGGCTCGAACGTGTAGCTGACCGGCGTGGTCTCCGGCTGCTCCTCGGAGTACTCGACCTCCATCGGCGCGATCCGCTTCACGGTCGGCACCTGGGACAGCATCGAGCGGAACTCCGTGTAGACGATGTGCAGCTCGTCCACGCCCAGCACGCCGTCCGCCCCGCCGTGGTCCACGCCGTCGTCCTCGCCCTGCATGAAGGCCTGGACGAGCAGCTCGCCCGCCTCCTGCGCGTTCTCGTAGCGCGGGGTCTCGGAGAACCCGCTCCACGAGGCGACGAACTCGCGCTGCCGGAACGTGTAGAACGACACCGCCTTGCGGCCGATCAGGTACAGCAGCGGCTCTTTGCCCTCGCTGCGCAGCAGCGAGATGAGCTCCTCCGCGGCACGCAGCACGTTGGCGTTGTAACCGCCGCACAGGCCACGGTCACTGGTCACCACCAGCACGGCGGCGCGCTTGGGCTCGGGCCGCTCGGTGAGCAGCGGGTGGTTGTTGAGCGACGCGGCGGCCCCGGCCAGCGCGGAGAGCACGTTGGTGATCTCCGTCGCGTACGGCCGGGCGGCCTGCACCCGTGCCTGCGCCCGGCTGATCCGCGTGGTCGCGATGACCTCCTGGGCCTTGAAGATCTTCCCAAGGCCCTGGGTGGAACGGATCCGTTGGCGTAGTTCGCGAAGCTGTGCGGCCATTGGCTACCCGATCACTTCTTCGGGGCTGGCCGGCGCACCTTCACCGACTCCTGCCCGACCTTGTCGGCCTCCATCGCGTCGGCCGGCGTGTCCACGACCGACGAGCCGTCGGAGGCGGTGAACTGCTCCTTGAACTTGTCGACCACCTCGCCGAGGCGGTCGATCAGCTCGTCCGAGAGGTCCTTCGTGTCACGGATCTCCTGGAGGATACCGCCGTGCTGACGGCGGATGTGGTCGATGAGCTCGCGCTCGAACCGGCGCACGTCCTCCACCGGGACCGAGTCGGCGTAGCCGCGGGTGCCGATGAAGATCGAGATGACCTGCTCGTCGACCGGCACCGGCGAGTACGCGCCCTGCTTGAGCAGCTGGTAGAGCCGGTCACCGCGGTCCAGCTGGGCCTTCGAGGTGGCGTCCAGGTCCGAGGCGAACGCGGCGAACGCGGCCAGCTCGCGGTGCTGCGACAGGTCGATGCGCAGCGAGCCGGAGATCTTGCGCATGGCCTTGATCTGCGCCGAGCCACCGACCCGGGACACCGACACACCGACGTTGATGGCCGGGCGCTGGCCCTGGTTGAACAGGTCCGACTCGAGGAAGCACTGGCCGTCGGTGATCGAGATGACGTTGGTGGGGATGTAGGCCGAGATGTCGTTGGCCTTGGTCTCGATGATCGGCAGACCGGTCATCGAGCCCGCACCGAGGTCGTCGGACAGCTTGGCGCAGCGCTCCAGCAGGCGGGAGTGCAAGTAGAAGACGTCACCGGGGTAGGCCTCGCGGCCCGGCGGGCGGCGCAGCAGCAGCGACAGCGCGCGGTAGGCCTCGGCCTGTTTGGTCAGGTCGTCAAACACGATCAGGACGTGCTTGCCCTGGTACATCCAGTGCTGGCCGAGGGCCGAGCCGGTGTAGGGGGCGATCCACTTGAAGCCGGCGGAGTCCGAGGCCGGGGCGGCCACGATGGTGGTGTACTCCATCGCGCCGTGCGCCTCCAGCGCGGTCTTGACGGCCGCGATGGTGGAGCCCTTCTGGCCGACGGCGACGTAGATGCAGCGCACCTGCTGCTTCGGGTCGCCGGTCTCCCACGCCTGCTTCTGGTTGATGATCGTGTCCACGCAGACCGTGGTCTTGCCGGTCTTGCGGTCGCCGATGATCAGCTGGCGCTGGCCGCGGCCGATCGGGGTCATCGAGTCGATGGCCTTGATGCCGGTCTGCAGCGGCTCCTTCACCGGCTGGCGCTGCACCACCGTGGCCGCCTGCAGCTCGAGCACGCGGCTGTCGTCGGCGACGATCTCGCCGAGGCCGTCCAGCGGCTGGCCCAGCGGGTTGATCACCCGGCCGAGGAAGCCGTCGCCGACCGGCACCGAGAGGATCCGGCCGGTCCGCTTGACCTCCTGGCCCTCCTCGATCGTCTCGTAGTCACCCAGGATGGTGACACCGATCTCGCGGACGTCCAGGTTCTGCGCAACGCCGAGCACGCCACCGGGGAACTCGACCAGCTCGTTGGCCATCGCCGAGGGCAGGCCCTCGACGTAGGCGACGCCGTCACCGGTCGAGGTGACGGTGCCGACCTCTTCCTTCGTCACGTCCGGCGTGTAACCGGAGACGTAGTTCTCGATCGCACTGCGGATCTCGTCCGACGAGATCGTCAGCTCCGCCATGTCTTCCCGCTCTCGCTTTCGTTACTTCACAAATGCTCTGGGTCAGCCGGCCAGCCGGCGCCGGATGGCGTCCAGGCGGCCCGCCGCACTGCCGTCGATGATCTCGTCGCCGACCTTGATGACCATGCCGCCGAGCAGGTCCGGGTCGACCTCGATGTGCAGCGCGATCGGCCGCGCGTAGATCCGGGTCAGCGTCGCCGCCAGCCGGTCCTGCTGCTGCTCGGACAGCGCCACCACGGAGGTGACGTGGGCGACCGAGCGCTCGCGGCGCTTGGCGGCCAGGTCGGCCAGCTCCTCGAGGCCCTCCACGGCCCGCCGGCCGCGCGGGTAGGACACCAGCGCCTCGGCCAGCTTCTCCGTGGTCGGGTCCACCTTGGCGGCGGTCAGCGAGCGCAGCAGCGACAGCTTGGCCTCGGCCGGGGCGGCCGAGTCGGACAGCAGCCGCTCCAGCTCGCCGTCGGCGGCCACGATCCGGCCCAGCCGGAACAGCTCGTCCTCGACCGTGTCGAGCGTGCCCGCGCGCTCCGCGGCGACCAGCAGGGCCGTGCGGCCCAGCGACTCGACCCCGTCGACCAGCTCACGCGGGTTGGACCAGCGCGCGCTGACCACCGAGACCAGCAACCCGACGGTGTCGTCGGAGAGCTTGCCGCTCAGCAGCCTGCGCACAAGGTCGGCGCGGCGCTCCGGCTCGGCCGACGAGTCGGCCAGCGGCCGGCGCAGCCCGGCCTCGCGGGTGAGCAGGCCCACCACGCCGAACAGCTCGTCGCCGACGGTGTCCAGCGTGGCGCCCGACTCGGCGAGGTCGAGCAGTTTCAGCTCGGCCGAGGCGAGCGCCTCCCGGCTCGCGGCGTGCAGCAGCGTCATCTTCGCCGTCCCCTACTTCTTCGCGGGCGCCGAAACGGAGTCCAGCTCTTCCAGGAAACGGTCGACCGTGCCGCGGCGGCGGGCCTCCTCCTCCAGCGACTCGCCGACGATCCGGCTGGCCAGCTCGACCGCGGTACGGCCGAGGTCGGCCCGCAGCTCCGCGACGATCTGGGCGCGCTGGGCCTCGAGCTGGTTGCGGCCCTGCGCGACGATCCGCGCGG
The DNA here is from genome assembly GCF_040675465.1 of Actinocrispum sp. NPDC049592. Taxonomy (NCBI): domain Bacteria; kingdom Bacillati; phylum Actinomycetota; class Actinomycetes; order Pseudonocardiales; family Pseudonocardiaceae; genus Actinocrispum; species Actinocrispum sp. NPDC049592. The sequence goes on from NZ_JBFAPA010000011.1 coordinate 120,685, forward strand.
CCTCCTCCTGGGCCTGCACCCGCAGTTCCTCACGGATCTGCTCGGCCTCGATGCGCGCGTCGTCACGGATGCGCGCGGCGGCCGCGTTCGCGTCGGCGAGCAGTTCCTTGTACTTCTCGAGGTTCTCCTCGGCCTGCGCCTGCAGGCGTTCGGCCTTCTCGATGCCGCCCTCGATCTTCTCGGCACGCTCGGAGTAGAGCGCCTCGAAGCGCGGGACGACGAACTTCCACACCACGAACAGCAGCAGCAGGAAGGTGACCAGGCCGAGGATGATCTCGGCCGGGTGCGGGATCACCGGGTTGGGCGATGACTCCGCTGCGAGATAGAGATTGACCACGTCGTCTCCCTAGAAGATCGGTGACGCGACGATCAGACGGAGGACGCGAGGAAGTAGAACACCAGGCCGATCAGGGCGAGCACCTCGACCAGGGCGAAGGTGGACCAGCCGATACCCATCAGCTTGCCCTGCGCCTCCGGCTGGCGGGCGGTGCCGTTGATGACCGCGGCCCAGATCAGACCCACGCCGATACCCGGGCCGATGGCGCCGAGGCCGTAACCGATCAGCGACAGACCCTTGTTGATGTTGATCGGCGCGGTCGTTTCGGCGGCCTGGGCGAGAACAAGAGCAGCACTCACTTTGAAACTTCCCTTTCACTCGGTCCGCGGCGTGCGCCGCGGATCGGAGCCTTTGTCATTGGTGTGAATCAGTGGTCCGACGCCAGTGCCATGCCGATGTAGCTGGCCGACAGCAGAGCGAAGATGTAGGCCTGGACGACCTGGATCAGGGCCTCCAGGAACGTCATCGCGATGGCGAAGGCGAACGAGATGATCGACACCGGTTTCAAGGCGACGCTCGCCTCGATCAGCAGGTACTCGCCCGCCAGCGTGAACAGCAGCAGGATCAGGTGCCCGGCGAACATCGCGGCGAACACCCGGATCGCCAGCGTGATCGGGTTCATGAAGAACTTCAGGAAGAACTCCACCGGCGCGATCAGGCCGTAGGCGATGACCTTCGGCGCGCTCGGCGGGATCAGTTCCTTCTTCAGGTAGTGCCAGCCGTGCCGCTTGAACCCGACGAAGTGGTAGGTCGGGTAGACCACCAGGACCGACAACGCGAGCGGGAACCCGAAGTGCGAGAGCGTGGGGAACTGGATGATCGGGATCAGCGCGAACAGGTTGTTCACCAAAATGAAGGTGAACAACGAGAGAATAAGCGGGACGAACGGGCGGAAGTCCTTCGAACCGATCTGGTCGCGGGCGATGTTGTTGCGCCCGAAGTCGTAGACCGACTCGGCGAGGAACTGGAACCGGCCCGGCACGATCTTGAGGTTGCGGGTGGCGATCAGGAAGAACGCCATGATGATGATCACCGAGAGCACGAGCAGCACCATCGGCTTGGTGACCTGGCCGAAGATCGGCGGCAGTTCGAAGTCACCCGCGCCGGGCGGTATGAACTCGCCATCCGCAGCCAGCAGCAGCGCGCGCAAGTGGGCTCCTTCCGGTTCTCCCGGCCGGCCGTTTCACACTGCCGGGGGAATCGTCACGTTCGGGACTTAACGTACCTGACGTACTGGAGGCACTTCGCAGCGGCTCCCCGGAAGGCTCGCGGGAAGGCGACGGTGCCCCTCGGCGGGCAGGCTACCAGCTCGTAGAACGCCCGTACTGTTGGCGTCTAACTGGGGATAATCGTCGGCAGCTTGGTCTTCTTGAAGGCCACCCCGTCCGCGACCGCGGCGACGATCACCCCGGCGAGCATAGTGAACGCGAGCGACTGCCGGTGCAGCACCGTGACGTCGCCCAACAGGGTGAGAACGATCAGCAGAATGACCATCTTCCCGACAAAACCGCCCAACGCGGCGGCCATCACCAGATGCGGGCCCTGGTGCGCGCTGATCCGCATCAGCCACATCGTGAAGGCCGACGACGCCACCGCGACCGCCGCCCCCACAAGCGACCCCCACAACCCGTGCGGTCCGGCGAGCACCGTCGCGATGACCACCGCGACCGCCAGCACCGGCAGCACCAGCCGGATCTGGTAGCGCAGCTGGGCATCGGCCAGCTTCAGCACGATCTCGCCGTGCGTCTCGGGATACTTTTCGCTGTTCATCGTGATCTGAGTCTAGGTACCGCGGAAACGATCAACGCGATCAGGAGGCCTATCGCCATCACCCAGCCCACGACGAGCCCGTCGAACAGGCTGAGCGCGACGGCCCCGAACGCCAGCACGGCGGCCCACAAGTAGATGAGCAGCACCGCACGCCGGACCGAGTGGCCGATCTCCAGCAGCCGGTGGTGCAGGTGCATCTTGTCGGCGTGGAACGGGCTCAGGCCGCGGCGAGTTCGGCGAATGACCGCCATCAGCAGATCGAGGGTCGGCACGAACAGCACCGCCGCCACGACGATCAGCGGGGACAGCAGCGCGATGGTGTTGGTCGGGCCGTTCTGGTTCGGCAGCTGCTTGCCCGCGGCTGAGGTGCTGGCCGCGGCGAGGGTCAGGCCGATCAGCATCGACCCGGAGTCGCCCATGAAGATCCGGGCCGGCTGGAAGTTGTGCGGCAGGAAGCCGATGCACGCGCCGGCCAGGGTGACCGAGATCAGCGCGGGCGCGTAGTTGATCACGTCGTTGCCGCTCTCGGACAGCACGTGGATGGAGAACGTGCAGGTCGCGGCCGACGCGATGACCCCGATCCCGGACGCCAGGCCGTCCAGGCCATCGACGAAGTTCATCGCGTTGATCAGCACCAGGCACAGCACCACGGTGAGCAGGCCGCCCTGGTTCATGTCCAGCGAGAGCAGCGACCCGCCGCCGCTGGCGTCGTTGCCGCCCCACGGCACCCAGACCAGCACCCACTGGATGCCGAACAGCACGATGATCCCGGAGGCCAGCGTCTGCCCGGCGAACTTGGTCAGCGCGTCCAGCTCGAACCGGTCGTCCAGCATGCCGATGGCCATGATCACGCCGCCGCCGACGATCACGCCGAGCGGGTCGAGGGTGAACTCGAACGCGCGGCGCAGCAGCGGCAGCTGGTGGGCCAGCAGCATCCCGCCGCACACGCCCAGGTACATGGCCAGGCCGCCGAGCCGCGGGATCGGGGTGACGTGCACGTCGCGGGCGCGGGGCACGGCCACCGCACCGATCTTGAACGCCAGCAGCCGCACCGGCCCGGTCAGCAGAAAGGTCAGCGCCACACTGGTCAACGCGACCAGCAGGTACTCGCGGATCGGCAGTCCGGCGAGGGGGATGGCCGTACTCGGCACCTTCGATCAGCCCCGCCGGCTCGCGATGGTCACCGGGAAAACTCCTTCAACGTCTGTTGCTCAAGCGGGACTCGCGACTTCGGTGCCGAGGGCGTCCTCGACCTCCTGGCGGCTGACCGCGCCCTCCCGCAACAGGATCGGGGTGCTGCCGGTCAGGTCCACGATGGACGACGGGACCGGGTCCCCGGTCGGTCCCCCGTCCAGGTACACCGCCACCGACTCGCCGAGCTGGTCGCGGGCCTCCTGCGCGGTCGCGGCCGGCGGGTGGCCGGAGCGGTTCGCGCTGGAGACGGCCATCGGGCCGACATCACGCAGCAGCTCGATGGCTACCGGGTGCAACGGCATGCGCAGCATCACCGTGCCCCGGGTGTTCCCCAGGTCCCAGGCCAGGCTGGGCGCGTGCGGGAGCACGATGGACAGGTCACCCGGCCAGAACGCCTCGATCAGCTTGCGGGCGTCGTCCGGCACGGACAGCACCAGGCCGTCGACCGCCGTCCAGGAGCCCACCAGCACGCCGACCGGCATGTCCGGCCCGCGGTTCTTGGCCTCCAGCAGCGCCCGCACGGCGCCGCTGTCGAACGCGTCGCAGCCGATGCCGTACACGGTGTCGGTCGGGATGACCACGAGCCGCCCAGACCGCACCGCACCGGCGGCCGCGGCGAGTCCGTCCTGACGGTCCTCGCGCAAGGAACAGTCGTACAGGGTGCTCACACTGCGAACTCTATCCCTTGCCCATCCGGTCGCGACTTGTGGACACCACCTGTGCATCACCGCATTTCAGAGCGTTAGCGCTCAGCCGCGGCGGGCGGTGGCGAACCTCGGCCGCCCGGCGAGGTCGCGATGGTCGGTGGCCTCGGAGAGAACCTTGCGGGCGGCCAGCAACGCGGGCACGGACTCGCCCTGGCTGTCGTCGTGTTCGATACCCACCCAGCCACCGGGTTTGAGCAAGCGCGCGGCGCACGCGATGACCGGTTTGATGACGTCCAGGCCGTCCGGTCCGCCGAAGACCGCTTTGCGCGGATCGTGTTCGGCGACCTCTGGCGGGACGGGTGTGTCGTCGGGCACGTACGGCGGGTTGCACAGCACGACGTCGACCGTGGATTCCATGTCGGCCAACAGTTTCGGGTCGGTGACGTCACCGGAGTGCAGGCGGATCCTCCGATCCCCGGCGTCGGCGCGGGCCTCGGCGTTGCGGCGGGCCCAGGACAGCGCGACCGGGTCGATCTCGACCGCGTGCACCTTCGCGTCGGGCCGCGCGTGCGCGAACCCGAGCGCCAGCGCGCCCGATCCGGTGCACAGGTCAACGACCACACAGGACGGTGGGGCGACCTTGATCGCCCAGTCCAGCAACAGATCCGTCTCCGGCCGGGGCACGAACACGCCCGGCCCGACGGCCAGTTCGATGTCGCCGATCCAGGCGGTGCCGATGATGTACTGCAGCGGCTCGCGGCCGGCCCGGCGCAGCACCAGCCGGTGCAGAGCGTCCACAACGGACGGATCGACCAAGGGTATGAGCGGCAAGCGGTTGCGCTCCACACCGAGCACATGGGACGCGAGCAGCTCGGCGTCCACGCGCGGACTGTCCACACCGGACTCGGCGAGTTTTTCCTGTGCCGCCTTGAGGGCGAGCCGGAGCGGCGTTCGCGTCATGGCGTCACAGCTTAGTGGCCGGTCACCCGCCGGACTGGGCCAGCCGTTCCTCGCGGTCGGCCTTGGCCAGCGCGTCGAGCACCCCGTCCAGGTCGCCTTCCAGGACCTGGTCGAGGTTGTAGGCCTTGTAGTTCACCCGATGGTCGGAAATCCGGTTCTCGGGGAAGTTGTAGGTGCGCACCCGCTCGGACCGGTCCACCGTGCGGACCTGGCTGCGGCGCGCGTCCGAGGCCTTCTTGGCGGCCTCCTCCTCGGCCAGCGCCTGCAGGCGGACCCGCAGGACGTGCATGGCCTGGGCGCGGTTCTGCAGCTGGGACCGCTCGTTCTGGCAGGACACCACGATCCCGGTCGGCAGGTGCGTGATGCGCACGGCCGAGTCGGTGGTGTTCACGCTCTGCCCGCCGTGACCGGAGGAGCGGAACACGTCGACGCGCAGGTCCTTCTCGTCGATCTCCACCTCGACGTCCTCGACCTCGGGGTAGACCAGGACACCCGCGGCGGAGGTGTGGATGCGGCCCTGCGACTCGGTGACCGGCACGCGCTGCACGCGGTGCACGCCGCCCTCGAACTTCATCCGGGCCCAGACCCCATCAGGGTCGGCGCTCTTGGCCTTGAGCTGGAGCGTGACGTCCTTGTAGCCACCCAGATCCGACTCGGTGGCGTCCAGCACGTCGAACTTCCAGCCGCGCCGCTCGGCGTACTTGGTGTACATCCGGAACAGGTCGCCGGCGAACAGCGCGGACTCCTCGCCGCCCTCCCCCGACTTGATCTCGACGAGCACGTCGGAGCCGTCGTGCGGGTCACGCGGGAGCAGCAGCTCGGACAGGCGCTCCTCCAGCTCGGGGATGCGCTTCTCGATCGCCTCGGCCTCGGCGGCGAACGCCTGGTCCTCCGCGGCGAGCTCCTTGGCCGCCGACAGGTCGTCGCGCGCGGACTCCAGCTCGCGAAGGGTCTTCACGACCGGGGTCAGCTCCGAGTACCGCCGGCCGAGCTTGCGCGCCCGGTCCTGGTCGGCGTGCACGGCCGGGTCGGCCAGCTCACGCTCCAGCTCGGCGTACTCCTGCAGCAGATCTTCCACGGTTCACCCCTTCGCTTGGTGTCGTCCCGAGCACGAAAACGGCGCCCGGTCCCCGTTGGGACCAGGCGCCGCCGACGAAGCTACTTCTTGCGCTTGCCGTAGCGAGCCTCGAAGCGCGCGACCCGGCCACCGGTGTCCAGGATCTTCTGCTTGCCCGTGTAGAACGGGTGGCAGTTGGAGCAGACCTCGACGTGGATGGAACCGGAGGTCTTGGTGCTGCGGGTGGTGAAGGTGTTGCCGCAGCCGCAGGTCACCTCGGTGGTGACGTACTCAGGGTGGATACCCGTCTTCATGTCTCGCCTCTCGTTGTGGCCGCCGGGTCCCCTCGTGGAAACTGGGGTGAACCGGAGCCGGACTCGACTGTCTAGTGTGCCAGACGCGCTGACCAGCCCGTACAACACCCATCCGGTCGGGTTTGTTCCGCCGTTGTCCCCGCTGGCCCGTTCACCGCCGCTCAGGGGCCACCCACCGCACCACGGCGGGCCTTTGCCGACCCCCGGGGTACCACTTCGGCCCCGCCCGCCACACTGACCTCGTGCAATGCGCCGTGCACCGCCCCTTCCCGCTGCTGTCCTGGGCAGCGGTGCCACTACTGTTCATCGCGGCTGTGCTCGGCCTCACATCCGTGGGCGAGTTCCTCCTCGCCCTGCCCACGGACACCACAGTGACCAGCGCCCACTTTGGTGCCGCGGCGGGGGTGACCGTGGTGATCGGGTTCTCGATGGACTGGCCTTCGCCGCGGTGGCGTGGGACACGGTGGGTGTATGCGGTGGTAATTCTCGGGATAGGCGTCGCACTGCACGGGGTTGTCGTGCCCGGAGTGGTTGCGATGGCCATGGGGTTGCCCAGCTCGGCAATTCTGGCGCGTATTTCGTGGGTGCACCGTTTTTCGAAGGAAACCCGAAGGGCAACGCCGGTCGGTTGATTCCGCCGCTATAGCCAGTCGACGCGATGCCCGGCGACATGCGGCGTCCCGACCAGGCCACGGCACTGCGCGTCGGAGTCGTCGAAGGCCGTGGAGCCGAACGTCCCGTACTCGTTCCACGAGGCCAGCCCCGACTCACAGTAGGCGACGACCCGGAACCTGTCCGACGGCCCCTGAGAGCAGAACACCGACACACCCTCCCCATTCCCCAACCCGTAGAAATGCGCGTCACACCTAGGCGGCACCGCACCGACGGCATTACCCACCAAGCCCGTCAGGAAAAACACGAAAGCCACACCAAAGGCGATAAACCTACGCACAACCATTCCCTTTCGCCGAACCAACACCAATCCGAACGTACGGAGCCGAGCAGGCGGACGGCAATTAACCGGTCGGGCGATCCAATCTCACACACAGTCACGGGTCGGACACGGAACGGTAGGATCAGGTCGTCCCTCGACTCGACCGGGTAGAGATCCGCCCGGGGCGCACCGGAGTGACTCGGACTCCGCTAGGGGCGGGTGTGAGGGGAGAGGGTGGGAGGCAGCTTCACCGCGGCGAACTTCAGTTTCGCCGATGAGCCGATCGTAATTGAGGGCATTCGGGAGCACGGCTGCATCCGAAGGGAGCCCAACGGGGTTAGGCGGCGCCTTTCCGGGGCCGCGCCTGGTGCGCACCCATGTACCCATCGCGGCGCCCAGTAGGCACGCACGCGGTTCGATGTTGTGCGGGGTGGCGGCAAACCGGCAGACCCCCCTTGTTCCACGTGGATAGAGCCTGCGGGCTATGTGGGTGGATATGCGAACCGCCCCCGATCCGGTGGGGATCGGGGGCGGTTCGGCTACCGGGTGTGGCTCGGACTTCAGTCGTCGCCGGTGCCGGGGGTGGTTTTGGCGACCTGCATGAGGAACTCGATGTTCGTGCGGGTCTTGCGGAGGCGGTCGAGCAGCAGCTCGATCGCGGCCTGGGGCTCGAGGGCGTGCAGGACGCGACGCAGCTTGTGCGTGACGGCCAGCTCGTCGGGCGACAGGAGCAGGTCCTCCTTGCGGGTCGAGGACTGGTCGACGTCCACGGCAGGGAAGGTGCGCTTGTCGGCGATCTTGCGGTCGAGCTTGAGCTCCGCGTTGCCGGTGCCCTTGAACTCCTCGAAGATCACGCTGTCACCGGCGGAGCCGGTCTCGACCAGCGCGGTCGCGAAGATGGTCAGCGAGCCACCGTTCTCGATGTTCCGCGCCGCACCCAGGAAACGCTTGGGTGGGTACAACGCGGTCGAGTCGACACCACCGGACAGGATGCGGCCGGAGGCGGGCGCGGCGAGGTTGTACGCACGGCCCAGGCGGGTGACCGAGTCGAGCAGCACGACGACGTCGGTGCCCATCTCGACCAGGCGCTTGGCCCGCTCGATGGCCAGCTCGGCCAGCATGGTGTGGTCCGCAGGCGGACGGTCGAACGTGGCGGCGATGACCTCACCGTCCACCGACCGCTGCATGTCGGTGACCTCTTCCGGCCGCTCGTCCACCAGCACCACCATCAGGTAGCACTCGGGGTTGTTCTTGGCGATCGCGTTGGCGATCTGCTGCAGAACGGTGGTCTTACCGGCCTTCGGCGGCGACACGATCAGCGCACGCTGGCCCTTGCCGACCGGCATCACCAGGTCGATCACGCGGGTCGACAGGATGTGCGGCTCGGTCTCCAGGCGCAGTCGCTCGTTCGGGTACAACGGCGTCAGCTTGGTGAACTCCGGCCGGTTGCGGGCCTGCTCGGGGTCCATCCCGTTGACGGTCTCGACCCGCACCAGCGGGTTGAACTTCTGCCGCTGCTGCTCGCCCTCACGCGGCTGGCGGACCAGACCGGTCAGCGCGTCACCGCGGCGCAGGCCGTAGCGGCGCACGAGCGAAAGCGAGACGTACACGTCGTTCGGGCCGGCCAGGTAGCCGGAGGTGCGCACGAACGCGTAGTTCTCCAGTACGTCCAGCACACCCGCGACGGGCAGCAGGACGTCGTCCTCGCGGACCTCGGTGTCGCCCCCGCCGCCACCGGTGGTCCCGTCACGCCCACGGCGGCGACGATCCCGGAACCGGCGGCCGCGACGGCCACCGCGCTCGTCGTCGTCATCGTCGTCCGGGCCGTTGTTGCCCTGGTTCTGGTTCTGCTGCTGACCGCGGCCCTGCTGCCGGTCACCCCGGTCGGCACGGTCCCCGCGGTCGGCACGCTCGCCCCGGTCGGAACGGTCACCGCGCTCATTGCGGTCGCCCCGGTCCGAACGGTCCGAACGGTCACTGCGGTCAGAACGCTCACCGCGGTCGCCGCGGTCGTTGTTGCGCTCACGGTCGCCGCGACCCTGACGGCGGTCCCCCTGCGAACGCTCCGGGCGCTCGGCACGCTCCTCGCGGGCCTGCGGCTCCGGCTTCACCTCGGCCTTCACTTCCTCGGCCTTCGGCTCCGCCTTGGTCTCGACGACGGCGGCGGCTTCGGGGCTGCCCGCGGGGCGGCCGGCGCGACGGCGGCGGGGGCGGCTCTGGGCCGGCTCCTCCTCGGCGGCGGCGGGTTTCTCCGCGGCCGCGGCCTTCTTCTCGATGGCCGGCTTGGGCTCCCTGGCGGCGGACCTGGGCGGCTTGGCGGCCGGCAGGTCGGTGAGCGGCAGCGTGTCGGCGGTCCCTCCGCCGGACCCGCCCTGCCGCTCCTTGATCGCAGCGATCAGGTCTCCTTTGCGCATCCCGGTCGTGCCGGTGATGCCGAGCTGGCCGGCCAACTCGCGCAGCTCCGCCAGCACCATGCCGGACAGCCCTGCACGGCGGCGCGGGGCACCGCCGTTGGAGCCGGCGACCTGGGACTTGTCGGGAGTGCCCGCAGCCGTATCGCTGCTCAACAGATCGGTGTTGCTCACTAATGTCCTTCCTGACCGGTCCCCGCCTCCTACGCGGACCAGCGGACCGCCGCCCGACGGAACGCGGAACGGCTTGTCTCTCCGCCCTCGGCGAACTCTCGTCACCACGCCGGCCACGGTCTGGACCAGACGCAGAACTTGGTCGCCAATACGGAGCATCGGTCACCACGGCTGTCGGGAAACCTGGGGCCGTCGACCTCGGTATGGAACCTAGCCGACATCCCTACGGCAGATGCGACCCAGGAAAAGATTTCCCCGGGAACGACACCGGGCGCCCGTGCGCGCGGTGACTGAACGCCCCCGAGGGTAGACGCCGCCGCTTCAACGTGCAACAACCACCCCCCGGCGCGTCGCGATCGGCTCAGATCGCGCTGACCTGCACTCCCTCGCGGTCTACCGGCAGCTCACGGACGTCGAACCCGGTCAGGTCCACCCCTTGGGGCAGCTTCCCGTCCTGGGTGAGCACGATCACTGTCGGTCCCGCTCCGGAGATCGCGGCGGCGGCGCCCTGCTCGCGCAGTGCCCGCACGGCCCGCAAACTCGCAGGCCAGGCCGCTTCCCGGTACTCCTGGTGGAGCCGGTCGGCGGTGCCCGGCAGCAGCAGGTCCGGCCGGAGGGTGATGGCCTGGACGGCCAGCGCGGTGCGCGCGGCCGCGAACGCCGCGTCCGCGTGCGGAACACGATCGGGCAACAATTGCCTGGTCACGTGGGTTGACGAGGATTCACCCGGAATGAGCAACAAGGGCCGGACATCCGGGTGGGGGTCCAGCCGCAACGCGCGGTAGCGCTCACCCTCGGTCCACGTCACGACAAGCCCGCCAAGGAGGCTGGCGGCGGCGTTGTCGGCATGGCCTTCGAACTCTGCAGCAAGCTGCAACGCGCGGTCGTCGGTTTCCATTCCCGCCAGGCCGTATGCGGCCGCGACCCCGGCGACCACCCCGGCGGCGGACGAGCCGAGCCCGCGCGCGTGCGGGATCGCGTTGCGGCAGGCCAATTCGAGCCCGGGCAGCGGGAAACCGATGGCCTCGCAAGCGGTCCGGATGGCTCGTGCCACGAGGTGCCCCTCGTCGCACGGAACGTCCCCGGCGCCCGCACCGGCCACCGTGATCTTGAGCCCGTCGTCGATGACACGGGCCTCGACTTCGTCGTACAGGCCCAAAGCCATGCCCAGCGTGTCGAAACCCGAGCCCAGGTTGGCGGTCGAAGCGGGAACTTTCACCCGAACGGATGTCATCGCAGCTCCAGCGCGCCGGCCACCGCGCCGGCGTCCACCGGGATCGGCTCAACCTCGTGCATTTCCAACAAAGCCGTGTCCGGGTCCTTCAGGCCGTGGCCTGTGACGGTGCACACCACGAGCGAGCCGCGCGGCAGCCGGCCGTCGTCCGCGGACGCCAGCAGGCCGGCCACGCTCGCCGCGGACGCGGGCTCGACGAACACGCCCTCACGGCCCGCGAGCAGGCGGTACGCGGCCAGGATCTGCTCGTCGGTGACCGCGTCGATCAGGCCGCCGGAGGCGTCGCGCGCCTTGATGGCGCCCGTCCAGGACGCTGGGCTGCCGATCCGGATGGCGGTCGCGATGGTCTCCGGGTCCGCCACCGGCGCCCCGTGCACCAGCGGCGCCGCCCCGGCCGCCTGGAAGCCGAACATCCTTGGCGTGGCAGGGACAACGGCGTCCTCGGCGTACTGGCGGTAGCCCAGCCAGTAGGCGGTGATGTTGCCCGCGTTGCCAACCGGCAGGCAGTGCACGTCGGGAGCGCGGCCGAGCGCGTCGCAGATCTCGAACGCGGCGGACTTCTGTCCTTCCAGGCGGACCGGGTTGACCGAGTTGACGAGCGCGACCGGGTGGTCGGCGGCGGTCTTGCGGGCGAGCTCGAGGCAGTCGTCGAAGTTGCCGTCCACCTGGAGGATGCGCGCGCCGTGCACGACCGCCTGGGCCAGCTTGCCGAGCGCGATCTTGCCCCGTGGCACCAGAACCGCGCACGTCAGGCCCGCTCGGGCGGCGTACGCGGCGGCCGACGCGGAGGTGTTCCCGGTCGACGCGCAGATGACCGCCTTGGCGCCTTCGGCCAGCGCGTACGTCATCGCGACCGTCATGCCGCGGTCCTTGAACGAGCCCGTCGGGTTCGCGCCCTCGACCTTGAGCAGCACGCGGCTGCCGGTCAGCTCGGACAGGTGCGGCGCCTCGACCAGCGGCGTGCCGCCCTCGCCGAGGGTGATGATCCTCGCGCCGGGCGGCACGGCGATCCGGTCCGGGTAGGCCTGCACGATCCCCGGCCAAGACCGCGCGATCGACGTCGTCATCAGGACTCCTCGCCCTCTACACGCATCACGCTCACGACCTCGCGCACGGCCGGGAGGCCGGCGACTTTGTCTACTGTGGACCGCAGGGCCGCGTCCGGCGCGGCATGCGTGACGATGACGAGGCTGGCGTCCTCGACCCGCCCCTCCTGGCGCACGGCGGCGATGCTCACGTCGTGCTCGGCGAACACGGCGGCGACGCTGGCCAGCACACCGGCCTTGTCCGCCACGTCCAGGCTCAGGTGGTAGCGCGTGGAGACCTCGGAGATCGGGCGCACCGGCAGGTCCGCGTACGCCGACTCGCGCGGCCCGCGGCCACCGGCGACCCGGTTGCGCGCCACGGTGACGAGGTCGCCGAGGACGGCACTCGCGGTCGGCGCGCCGCCGGCGCCCTGGCCGTAGAACATCAGCTGCCCGGCCGACTCCGCCTCGACGAACACCGCGTTGAACGCCCCGCCGACGCTCGCCAGCGGGTGGCTGCGCGGGATCATCGCCGGGTGCACGCGCACGGTGACGGCGTCGTCGACGCGTTCGCAGATGGCCAGCAGCTTGATCGTGCGGCCCAAAGTCCGCGCCGCGGCGATGTCCGCGGCGGTCACCGCGGAAATGCCTTCCCGGTAAACGTCTCCGGCCGTCACACGGGTGTGGAACGCGATGGAGGCAAGGATCGCGGCCTTCGAAGCGGCGTCGTAGCCGTCGACGTCCGCGGTCGGGTCGGCCTCCGCGTACCCGAGGCGGCTCGCCTCCTCCAGCGTCTCGCCGTAGCCGGCGCCCGTCTCGTCCATCGCGGACAGGATGAAGTTGGTGGTGCCGTTGACGATTCCCATCACGCGGGTGATGTGGTCACCGGCCATCGACTCGCGCAGCGGCCGGATCAACGGGATCGCCCCGGCGACGGCGGCCTCGAAGTAGAGGTCCGCGCCGGACTCGTCGGCCGCCGCGAACAGCTCACCGGCGTTCTCGGCCAGCAGCACCTTGTTCGCCGACACCACGGACTTCCCCGCCCGCAAGGCATCCAGCAGCAACGTGCGCACCGGCTCGATGCCGCCGATCACCTCGACGACAACGTCCACATCGGACGCGACGAGCGCGGCGGCGTCCGCGGTCAGCAGCTCTTTGGGCACGTCCCGGTGCCGGTCGGGGCGGCGCACCGCGATCCCGGCCAGCTCGATCGGGGCGCCGATCCGCGCGGTCAGGTCGTCGGCCTGTTCGTCGAGCAGCCGGACCACCTGGCCGCCGACGGTCCCACAGCCCAGCAGCGCGACCGTGATCGGTTTCACTCAGACCTCCAGCGCGAACAGGTCGTCGACGGTCTCCCGGCGCAGCAGCAGCCGCGCCTGCCCGTCGCGCACGGCCACCACGGCCGGGCGCGGCAGGCGGTTGTAGCCGCTGGCCATCGCGTAGCAGTACGCGCCGGTGGCGGCCACCGAGATCAGGTCGCCGGGCGCGATGTTCGACGGCAGCCAGCAGTCGCGCACGATCACATCGCCTGCCTCGCAATGCTTTCCGACCACCCGGCTGAGCGTCGCCTGCGTGTCGCCCGCGCCCTCGTCGCTCGCACGCGACACCAGGCGGGCGTCGTACACCGCGTCGTACAGGGCGGTGCGGATGTTGTCGCTCATGCCGCCGTCGACGCTCACGTACCGGCGAGCCGAACCCGCGCCGAGCGTGATGTCCTTGATGGTGCCCACTTCGTAGACCGTGACGGTGCCAGGACCGACGATCGCGCGGCCCGGTTCGACGGCAATGCGAGGCACCGCAAGGTCTTCGTGCTCGCACTCCTTGGTCACGATGGTGCGCAGCTGCTCGGCCAGCCACGAAGGCGGCGGCGGGTCGTCCTGGGGCGTGTACGCGATGCCGAGGCCGCCACCGAGGTCCACAGTGGACAGATCGGCCAGCCCCTCGGCGCCGTGCTCGTCGCGCAGCTCGGCCAGCAGCTTGATCACGCGGTGCGCGGCGACCTCGAAGCCGTCCACGTCGAAGATCTGCGAGCCGATGTGGCTGTGCAGGCCGACCAGCCTGATGTTGCCGGACTTCAGCGTGCGCCGGACCGCCTCGGCGGCGTCGCCCGAGGCCAGCGAGAAGCCGAACTTCTGGTCCTCGTGCGCGGTGGCGATGAACTCGTGGGTGTGCGCCTCGACGCCGACCGTCACGCGGATCAGCACGGGCTGGATCACGTCGTTCTCCCGGGCGACCTGGTCCAGCCGGGCGATCTCGAAGAACGAGTCGACCACGATCGCACCGACCCCGGCCTGCACCGCGGCGGTCAGCTCGGCGACGGACTTGTTGTTGCCGTGCAACGTGATCCGCTCCGGCGGGAAGCCCGCGCGCAACGCGATGGCCAGCTCGCCGCCGCTGCACACGTCCAGGCTCAGCCCCTCCTCGGCGACCCACTTGGCGATCTCCACGCACAGGAACGCCTTGGACGCGTAGTGCACGAGGGACGGGTCGCCGAACGCACGGGCGTGCTCGCGGCAGCGGGACCGGAAGTCGTCCTCGTCCATCACGAACAGCGGCGTGCCGTACGCCTCGGCCAGCTCCCGCACGTCGACACCGGCCAGCCGGACGGCGCCGTCCTCGCCGCGGGCGGCGTTGCGCGGCCAGACCGCCTCGGGCAGCTCATCCAGCTCGGCGACGCCTGCCGGGCGCGGGCCGGCCGTGTTGGCCGGCAGCAGGACGTCCGCGTGCCGCGGTCCAGCGGGGTGGGCTCTCACTTCTCACATCCGTTCAGGGGCCGAGACGCCGAGCATCTCCAGGCCGTTCACCAGGACCTGCCGCACCGCCAGGGCCAGCCGCAGCCGGGCCAGGTGCACCGGGGCGACCTCCTCGTCGCCCCGCGGCAGGATGCGCAGGTTCTCCTCGTCGTCGTACCACTTGTGCAGCGCGCCGGCCAGCTCCTCCAGGTAGCGGGCGACCCGATGCGGTTCACGCAGTTCGGCGGCCGTGGTGACGACCTTGGGGAACTCGCCGAGGGTCCGGATCACGGTTCCCTCGCGCTCGTGCGTCAACAACCCTAGATCGGCCCCGGCCGGATCCATGGTGAATTTCGTGGAGTTCTCCACCACTCGGCAGATGCGCGCGTGCGCGTACTGCACGTAGAACACGGGGTTCGCGCGCACCCGCTGGGCCAGCAGGTCCAGGTCGACCTCAAGGGTGGCATCCACCGATGACCGGATCAGCGCGTACCGGGCAGCGTCCACGCCGACCGCCTCGACCAGGTCCTCCATGGTCACGACCGTCCCGGCGCGCTTGCTCATCCGCACCGGTTTGCCGTCCTTGACCAGGCTCACCAGCTGCCCCAGCAGCACCTCGACCGTGTTCGGGTCGTCGCCCAGAGCCGCGGCGGCGGCCTTCACCCGGGCGGTGTAGCCGTGGTGGTCGGCGCCCAGCATGTAGATGCACAGGTCGGCGCCGCGGGCCCGCTTGTCCTCGAAGTAGGCGATGTCACCGGCGATGTACGCGGGCTGACCGTCGCTCTTGATGACGACACGGTCCTTGTCGTCGCCGTAGTCGGTCGACCGCAGCCACCACGCGCCGTCCTTCAGGTACAGGTGGCCGGACTCCTTGAGCTGCTCCACCACGCGGGTGACCGCGCCCGAGGTGTGCAGCGAGTCCTCGTGGAAGAACACGTCGAAGTCGGTGCCGAAGTCGTGCAGCGAGGCCTTGATCTGGTCGAACATCAGGCCGACGCCGATCCGGCGGAACGTCTCGTCGCGTTCGGCCGGGGGCAGCGACAACGCGTCGGGTTCGCGCTTGAGGACCTCGGCGCCGATGTCGGCGATGTACGCGCCCGCGTAGCCGTTCTCCGGGGCGGGCTCGCCCTGCACGGCGGCGATCAGCGACTGGACGAACCGGTCGATCTGCGCGCCCGCGTCGTTGAAGTAGTACTCGCGGGTGACCTGGGCGCCGCGCGCTGCGAGCACCCGGCCCAGCGCGTCGCCGACCGCCGCCCACCGGGTGCCGCCGATGTGGATCGGGCCGGTCGGGTTGGCCGAGACGAACTCCAGGTTGATGTGCTTGCCGCCGAGCTCGGTGCCGTGGCCGTAGCCCGCACCGGCGGTCTCGACGTCCACGACGATGCCGCCCTGTGCGGCCGCGGCCAGCCGGACGTTGAGGAAGCCCGGGCCCGCGACCTGCGCCTCGTCGATCTGGTCGCTGGCGCTCAACGCCTGCGCGAGCCAGGTCGCCAGGTCCCTCGGCGCGACCCCGACCCGCTTGCCGACCTGCAGCGCGAGGTTGGTCGCGTAGTCGCCGTGCTCCGGGTTTCTCGGTCGCTCCACGGTCACGGATTCCGGCAGCACGGTACTGTCGAGTCCTCGGTCTGCGAGGACCTCGACTGCAGTGGCACGAACAAGGCTGGCCAGCGCGGCGGGGTTCACTCCGCGAAGTCTAGGTAGAACCCCTCGACCTGGACGAACCGGCTCGTGATGTCAACGTGACGAAAGGGTGTCTGCAGCGTGCGTACCCCCCGGATCCTGCTAGGCGCGGCCGTCCTGCTGCTCGCCGCCTGCGGGACCACGACCCAGGGCCAGCCCACCGCCGCCTCGTCCGCCGCTTCCTCGTCCGCCGCACCGAAGACCGGCACGTCGACGTCGTCATCCGCGAAGCCCCAGGACCTGGCGGCGTTCAAGCCGAGCGAGACCAACCAGGACCCGTCGAAGAAGATCAAGGACATCGAGATCAAGGCGTACGCCACCGGCCTGCACATCCAGGCGCCGCAGCGGGTGGCCTACGACCAGTCGCCGCCGTTCGGCGGAGCGCACGACGCGGTCTGGGCCGCGTGCAGCGGTGTGGTCTACACCAAACCGGTCCGCAACGAGAACATGGTGCACACCCTGGAGCACGGCTCGGTGTGGATCGCCTACAACCCCGGCCAGGTCACCGGCGAGGCCCTGGCGAACCTGGCCAAGAAGGTCAAGGGCGAGCCGTACATGGTCATGTCGCCCTACCCGGACCTGGACAAAGCGGTCTCGCTGCAGTCATGGGGCCACCGGCTGAAGCTCGACGACCCGGCCGACCCCCGGGTGGACCAGTTCATCGTGGCCCTGCGCACCAACGAGTACCAGTACCCGGAACCGGGCGCGATGTGCGATTCGCCCACCTTCGACCCGGACAACCCGCCACCATTCGACCCGTCGCCCGCACCTGCGGGTTCCACACCGGTCGGCAGTTGACAGCAAGCAGACACCTGGTCCCTACACTGTCCACCGGGCGCGATCCAAGGCGGTAGTGGGTCACGAAGTAACGGAAACGAGGTCCGAGAGCGGCATGGCCAGCGGCACGAAGAGCACGAACGCCGGGAAGTCCGGTGGCAAGCCGACCGGCAGGTCCGGTGGCTCCAAGGGGAAGAGCAGCAAGAGCCTCAAAGCCGCGAGGTCGGCCGCAGCGGTGAAGAAGCCGAAGCCGTGGGGCACGATCGGCATCATCGTGGCCCTCGTCGCGCTGGCCGGTGTGGTCTTCGGGTACGCGTACATCAAGATCGCCGACGCCAACGCGTGGAAGCCGACCGAGTCCAACCAGGACCCGTCGGACGACATCCCGGGCATCGTGAAGGTCAAGTACGACCAGGGCATCCACGTCACCGCGACCCAGCGCGTGGCCTACGACCAGTCGCCGCCGTTCGGCGGCCCGCACGACGGGGTCTGGGCCAGCTGCGAGGGCATGGTGTACCCGAACCCGGTGCGCTCCGAGAACATGGTGCACATGCTCGAGCACGGTGCGGTCTGGGTGACCTACAACCCGGACAAGGTCAAGGGCGCCGACCTGGACGTGCTGAAGGGCAAGGTCCAGGGCCAGGACTTCATCGCCATGTCGCCGTACCCCAACCTGGACCACCCGCTGTCGCTGCAGTCCTGGGGCCACCAGCTCAAGCTGGACAACGTGAACGACGAGCGCGTGGACGAGTTCATCAAGTCCCTGCGCCGCAACACCTACCAGTTCCCCGAGCCGGACGCGCGGTGTGACACCCAGGACGGGTTCGACCCGAACAACCCGCCGAAGTTCGACTCCAGCCCGCTGCCCGCGGACGCGGTGAAGATGGACGGCACCGGCGCCACCAAGGCGCAGATGCAGAACGGCCAGGAGGCCCCGCCGTCGGCGCCCGCTTCCGCCCCGGCCTCGGCTCCGGCATCGGCCCCCGCCACCGGGCAGGCCCCGGCTTCCGGCCAGGCGCCCGCGACCCAGCCGAGCCAGTGACCACCGACGTGACCTCCCCCGAGGAGCTGGCCGAAGAGGATGACACCCCGCCGCCCAGCCGGCAGCGGGTCATCATCTTCTCGGCCGCGGCCCTGGCCATCCTGCTGGTCGGGGCGGCGATCGGGATGCTGGTCACGCTCGCCACGTCGAACTCCACCAGCGTCCCCGGCGCCGACTCCGTCGACGTCGGGTTCGCGCAGGACATGACCACCCACCACCTCCAGGCGATCTCGATGGCGGCCTGGACCCGTGACCACACCACCGACGCGGCCGTCAAAACCCTCGCCTTCGACATCGAGGGCACCCAGACGGGCCAGGTAGGCAGGTTCGCGGGCTACCTGGAGCTGTGGGGCCAGCCGGACACCCGCCCACCGGACCGCCAGGCGATGAGCTGGATGGCCACAGCGGGCTCCGGAGGCGCGCACAACCACGGCGGCACGGAAAACCACCCGGGCATGCAACCGGGCGAGCTCATGCCCGGCATGGCCACCCAGGAGGAGCTGGCGAAACTGCGCAAGCTCACCGGCAAGGACCTCGACGTCTACTTCCTCCAGCTGATGATCCGCCACCACACCGGCGGCCTGTCGATGGCCCAGTACGGCCGCGACCACGCAGCAGAGGCAGCCGTCCGCAACCTCGCCAAAACGATCGTCGTGGGCCAAACCGCCGAGGTCCAGTACATGACAACCCTCCTCACCGAACGCGGCGGCCAACCCCTCCCCGCCAACTGACTCCCCAAAAAAAGGACCACCCAAAACCCCGGGCCAAACGGCCTGGGGTTTTTCTTTGTGAAGCAAAGCCGGCTCTCCTGCCGCGGGCCGCTGACGGGACCCATGTCAAACCGAACCGCGCCCCAGCCACAAAAGCCACCCTGACCAGCGTCAAAGCCGACCTGACCACACGGAAGCCCGGCTGACCAGCACCGAAGTCGGCCCTAGCCCGCGCCCAGGCCAGAAAGCCAGCCGCCCTCAAACCAACAAAGAATCCGCCAAAGCCCCAGCCAACCACCCCTCAAACCGCTCCCACCCCCACCCACACCCACTGACGAACCCATCCACAACCTGCGGAGAAGTCAAATTCCAGACAATATCCGCGGCAACCCCAGCCTCAACCGCCAACCCAAACCGCTCCCCAACATGCCGAACCAAATTCTCGGCCCCCACCCGCCGCTCCCGATCAGTGACCGCCACAAAAGCCACCAAATCCGGATCTCCAGTCGCGGCCTGTCCATGCAGCACAACCTGCAACTTCAGCACCCGCTCCCCCAAAGCCCGCGCCATCCGCGCATACAACGCCAAACACTCCCGCCCCGACGAAGCCGCCAGCATGGCCTGCACCACCTCCCGCCGCGCGATCGGCACGGGCTCGTCATCCCCGGCGACAGTCACGTCATAAGCCGCCTTGAGCAGCGCAGCCTTGTTCCCCACGACGTTGTACACCGTCTGCACACTCACCCCCGCCGCCTTAGCCACCTCAGCGAGCTTCGTGCCGAGATAGCCGTTGCTAGTGAACAACTCCACGGCCGCCGCCAAGATCCGGCGCCGCGCAACGGCGGTCTGCTCCGCACGCAGATCCATCGAGTACCGAGCCACGACCCTCCTTGACAGTTCGTTGGAACCAACTCCAACCGGGTTCGCCTTGGAGGTCCACGAGGTCGTCGCCGAGGACGACCTCGTGGTACTGCACGCCACCATGACCGGCCGGCAGACCGGCACGTTCGTCACCTATGACCCGGAAGGCCTTCCCGCACAAGCGTTTCCGGCCACCGGGAGGACGTTCGCCACCATGCGGACGCACTGGGTCCGCCTGCGGGACGGCCAGATCGTCGACCACCGGGCCAACCGGGACGACCAAGGCATGGCGATCCAGCTGGGCTGGATCCCGCCCAGCCTCGGCTACCTGATCAAAATGGGCCGTGCGCTAAGGAAAGCCCGCAAGAGCTAGCTGACCGCGAACTCCTCGCCCTTGTACTCGATCCCGAGCGAGGGCACCGAAACCGAACGGTCGCCGGCCACCACTTCCCCGGCGACGAAGGCGTCGTAACCGTTCTGCTGCGCGATTTCCACGGTCTGGTCGGCGTCGTCCGCCGCGACCACGGCGACGTAGCCGAAGCCCATGTTGAGCGTCGCGTAGGACGCCGCGGGCTGCATCCCGGTCTGCTGGGCCAGGAAGTCCAGCACCTCCGGCACCTCGGGCACGCGCTCGATGACGTAGCGCACGTTCGTGTTCGCGCGCATCATCTTCAGCAACCCGTGCCCGGTGATCGGGTTCAGGAAGCGGGGGTGGACCGAGGAGTCCAGCACACCCCGCACAAATGCGGGATACAGCACGGACGGGTCCAGCAGAGCCGCGCCGAAGTCCCGCCCGCTGGGCAGTTTGGTCCGCAGCCCGGCGGGCAGCTCGGCGGCGACGCGACGGGCCAGCGAGGAGCCGTTGGTGTGCAGGCCGGAGCTGGGCAGTACGACGATCCGGTCGCCGGGCTCGATCCGGTCGCCGAACACCGGCTCGCGGCCCTCGGGAACGAGGGCCAGCGCGTTGCCGCCCAGCTCGATCCCGGCGCCGGTGAGCATGCCCGGCAGCGCGGGCGACTCGCCGCCGCCCCAGGCCGCCCCGGACTGCTCACAGGCCCGCTGCCAGCCTTCCAGCAGGGCCATGGACTTGCGCTCGTCGACGTACCAGTTCGCGTCGCCGGTGGCGAAATAGGCGGTCACGACCACCGGGTTCGCCCCGACCGAGATGACATCGTTGACAATGGCTGCCACCGCGTCGATGGCCACATCGGCGAACCGGCTCTCGCCGGTCAGCTCCAGGTAGTCCTCGGCGATGACCGACTTGGTGCCCAGGCCCTCGGTGACCGTCGCCAGCGTCAGGCCGCCGAGCTTGAGCACATACGCCGTCGCCCCGCGGGAACCGGGGAACTCGGTCGCGCCATGGGCGGCCAGCAGCGGGCTCGTGGCGGCCGCGCGCTGCACGGCACTGCGCTTGACTTGATCCAAAATGGAATAGTCCACGCCCGCGCGCTGGTATTCGTCCAAGTTCGACACTGCGATTGCACCTCATCGGAACGGTCGGTGGCCTCTGCGGGTTCACCTTAGCCGGGGTCGCGCGCGACACCATCCGGCCGAACGTCCGGTCATGCACGGATGTGCACCAGATCACTCTATCCGGCAGGCGAAACGATCAGTCGTTCAGATGAATGTCACCCGCCGCAACGGCTTTGGCGAACGCGCCGATCACCGGGTCCGCGGCGGCTGCCAGCGTTTCCGCGTCAGGAAAGGCATGTGTCAGGCCGTGACCCAGACCCGGCCGGGCCGGGCCATGCGCCCGAACGAGTTCGCCCATCCGGGCCCGGGTGTCACCGCCGTCCCGCCGGAGCAGATCGGCCACGCCCGCCTCGAACGGCGCCCATGCGCGCGGTGCCGTGCCGTCCAGGCCGAGCATCAGCCGGACCCGGTCGACCACGTGGATCAGACCCTCCCAATACGGCAGATGTGCTTGCAGCAGAAGGTGATCTGAGCCGCCGTCGCGGATCTCCAGCAGCCCCGGCCCGCCGTCGAGGGTGATGGTCCGGCGGTAGACGCCGTCCTCGACCGACTCGACACCCGGAATCGCCCGCGTGGCAAGGGTTTTCACCGCCTGCGGCCAGTCATAGCCGGACACGTGGGGCAGGCGCATCGTCAGGCCGCCGTCGGCCACCAGCCGGTCGGCCTTCCGGCGGCGCTGCCGCAGCAGCTGCGGCGAATCGCGGAACACCTCCTGCATGGCCCGGTTGAACTGGCGCAGGCTGCCGAACCCGGACGCGAACGCGATGTCGGCGATGGTCAGGTCGGTGTCGTCGAGCAGCCGGCGGGCGAAGTGCGCGCGGCGCGAACGGGCCAGCTGGTCGGGCGTAAGTCCCAGGTGCTCATGGAAAAGCCGGCGCAGGTGCCGGGCGGACAGGCCCAGCCGGGCGCCGAGATCGGCCTCGCTGCCGATGTCCAGCTCTCCGGCGATGATCAGCTGCACGGCCTGGCAGACGAGTTCCGGTGCGTCCCAAGGCAGATCGCCGGCGATCCGGTACGGCCGGCAGCGCAGGCAGGCCCGGAACCCGGCGGCCTCCGCGGCCGCGGCGAGCTCGAAGGTCCGCACGTTCTCCGCGTTCGGTCGTGCCCCACAGCCCGGCCGGCAGTAGATACCGGTCGTGATCACCGCCGAGAACGTCGTCATGCCAACAGTTTCGCGCACGACACGGCGCCGCACTGGCCGGATCCGGACGTGGCCGTGTGTCCGGATCTGACCAGACACCCGGGTCACCTGGGCCCGAAGCTGGTGACCCACAAGATCCAAAGTTCGAGAAAGGCGGGATTCCCCGTGCTCATCAAAGTTTTCCCGATCGGCCTGAAGCCGGGCACGCAGGCCGCGGCCGAGCGGATCGTCGAGAAGTTCACCCCGCGGGGTCCCCAGCAGGAAGCCGGCACGCTGTCGTTCCGCGTCTACCGCGACCCGGCCAAGGCCGACTACCTGCTGTTCGTCGAGCACTTCGCCGACCAGGCCGCGTACGACGCGCACACCTCCTCGGCCGCCTACGACGAGCTGATCCGCGGCGAGTTCGGCGCGCTGATCGCCGAGTGGAACGAGATCGACCACGAACTGTTCGTGAGCGCCTGACCACGCAGGGGCACCGGTGTTTCGCACCCGGTGCCCCAGTCGTCCGGTTCGGCTACGACGAAGGGCGGGATAGACGGGAGCTGTCACGGTGTTGCACTATGGGGCCGCCGAAGAGGCCTAACTGGGGGGTATCAATGCGGCGATCGACGCCGTCTGCCGTCATGCGAACATCGCTTGGAGCAGCCGTTGCCGTGGCTGCGAGCCTGGTTTCCGTGGGGGTGGCGCAGGCGATCTCGGGCGGGACGACCGTGCCGGTGGGGACCTATCCGTTCGTCGCGCGGATCGACCTGGGCAGCAAGGCGTGCTCGGGCGTGCTGGTCGACCCGTCCTGGGTGCTGACCTCGGCGCAGTGCCTCTCACCTGGGGAATCGGGGGCGCCGGAGCTGGCCGCCACGGTCGCGGTGGGCGACGTGAACGTGGGCAGCGGCGCCGGGCATGTCACCAAGGTCACAAAGGTCGTCCGGCGGACCGACCGGGGCGTGGTCCTGGCCAAGCTGGCGGCCGCCGCCACTGGCGTGCAGCAGATCGCGATCAGCGGCGCCGCGCCGACCGCCGGGGAGACCCTGCAGGTGGCCGGGTTCGGCCGGACCAAGACCGACTGGGTGCCGGACCGGCCGCAGGTCGCCCCGTTCACGGTGACGTCGGTCACCGGCTCCGCGGTGGCCATGACCTCGGCAGATGGCGTCGACACCTGCAAGGGTGACGCGGGTGGCCCGGCGTTCCGCGTGGTCAACGGCCAGGCTCAGCTGGTCGCGTTGAACGACCGCTCCTGGCAGCACGGCTGCCTGGACAGCGCCGAGACCCGCCAGGGCAGCACCGAGGTCCGCGTGGACGACCTCGGCGACTGGGTGCGCAAGCAGGTCGTGCCGAACGCGGCGGTGTGCCCGGGCGGCGCGGTGATCTGGACCGTCCGCCCGGACGGCGGGCTTTTCCGTTACGTCCACCACACTCCGCTCGACGCCGGGCTGAGCTGGACCACGCCGTCCAGCGCGGTCGGCGCCGGCTGGCGCGGCCGCATGCTGGCCGGCACCGGCGGTGTGGTCTGGGACTTCCACCGCAACAACGGTTCCGGCGACCCGTACCCGGACGGCGCGCTCAAGCGCTGGGTCTGGAACGGCAGCAGCTGGTCCGGTGGCCAGCAGGTCGGCAGCGGCTGGAGCCGCTACCTCACAGCGGAGTTCAAAAACCGCGTCACGATCGACGAGAAGGGCCGCATCTTCGCCATCAACGACACCGGCGAACTGCGGGTGTACCTCTGGAACGAGACCACGAACTCGTGGGTGAACGGTGTCGGCGAGGTGCTGGACACCGGCTGGGGCAAGTTCGACTCGATCACCGCGGCGGGCGATGGCGTGCTGTACGCGCGGCAGCCCAACGGAAACCTGTACCGATTCAAGTACGACTTCGGTGCCAAAGCCTGGACGCAGCGCAACAAGCCGGCCGGTGTGGGCTGGCAGATGTTCTCGGAGATCTTCTCGCCGGGCGCGGACATCCTCTACGGCCGCGGTTCGCACGGCGCCAACCCGTGGGACGGCTCGCAGGGCCCGATCCTGCGCTGGTACCGGCACTTCGACAACACCGACACCTGGGCCCCGGCGGGCCCGGACGGCAGCGGCAAGGCCGTGGGGTCGGGCTGGAACACCGAGATCCACGTCTCGGCGCAGCCGAACTCCTGCACGCTGGTGCCGTAGCACTTTCATAGGCGTCGCGATCTGGCCGGTGGTGGCAACCGGCCGGATCGCGTCTGTGTGTTCACATTTCCATTTCTCATGGGGGTTATGTATGTCCACAAAGCTCAGATCGGCGACGCTGTTCGCCGTGCTGACGACCGCGACGCTGGTCGTGGGCACCTCCGCCGAGGCGATCACCGGGGGTACCCCGGCCGCCGACGGCGCCTACACGTTCCTGGCCAAAGTGGACGTTGGCACCGCTCGCAGCTGCAGCGGTGCATTGGTCGACCCGAACTGGGTGCTGACCGCCAAGTCGTGCTTCCCGGAGAACCCGCAGGGCGGCGCACCCGCGGTGGCCACGACCGCGACGGTCGGCCGTGCGGTCAAGGTCGTGAACCTGGTCCCCCAAGCCGACCGGAACCTGGTGCTGGCCCGGCTGGAGACTGCGGTCACCGACGTTCAGCCGGTGGCGCTGGGCACCACCGCACCGGCCGCCGGGGACTCGGTGCGCATCGCCGGGTTCGGCCGCACCGCAACGGAATGGGTGCCCAGCAAGCCGCACACCGCCGTGACTTCGGTCACCTCGGTCGCCGCCACAACGCTGGGCCTGCAGTCCCAGTCCGGTGGCGTGACCACCTGCAAGGGTGACTCGGGCGGGCCTGCTCTGCGTGAGGCCAACGGTTCGGTTTCCTTGGTGGGCGTGCACTCCGCGTCGTGGATGAAGGGCTGCTTCGGCGAGACCGAGACCCGCGACGGTGCCACCGAGTCCCGTGTGGACAACATCGTTTCGTCCCTGCAGAGCCAGATGCTCGCGTTGACCGCCAAGGCCGCCCCGCAGCACGCGATCAACCTTTCCTGGCTGCCGGTGTCCTCTTTGGGCAGTGCCTCCTACAAGGTCTACGGGTCGCAGACGCCCGAGGTTCCGCTGACCCAGGCGGCCTTGCTGGGCACGGTGACCACGCCGTCGTTCACCCACGCCGGACTCCCGGCGCAGCAGACCTGGTACTACCGCGTGGTTCCGGTCAGCTCCACCGGCCAGAACCAGCCCGCCTCGGGCACCGCCACCGCGAAGACCGCCCTGCCGATGGTGGCGGACTTCAACGGTGACAAGAAGGGCGACGTCGCCGCGTTCTACGACTACGGCAACGCCAACACCTCGCTGTTCGCCTCCACCGGAACGCCCGAGAACGCGTTCGGGATGAAGCAGCAGTGGAACAGCGGCCCGGGCAACTGGGAAGCGTGGCGGTCGAAGTTCGTCAGCGGTGACTTCAACGGCGACGGCCGGACCGACATCGCCGGGTTCTACTACTACGGCAACGGCTTCACCCGGATCTTCACCTGGACCGCCAAGGCCGAGGGCGGTTTCGCGACGGCAATGGTGTGGGAGAGCGGCAACGGCAACTGGGAGAACGACCGGGCGAAGTTCGTCTCCGCTGACTTCAACGGCGATGGCCTCACCGACATCGGCGCGTTCTACGACTACAGCAACGCCCGCACCGCCCTGTGGGTGTTCCAGTCCAAGGGTGACGGTACGTTCACCCTGTCGATGAAGTGGGACAGCGGCAACGGCAACTGGGAGGCCTGGCGCTCCCGCTTCGTCACCGGCGACTTCAACGGCGACGGCCGCGATGACATCAACGGCTTCTACAACTACGGCGGCGGCCTGACCCGCATCTTCTACTGGAACGCCAACGCCGACGGCAGCTTCGCCAGCGGCCTGCGCTGGGACAGCGGCGCGGGCAACTGGGAGAACGACAGCGCGAAGATCGTCACCGGCGACTTCAACAACGACGGCCGCACCGACATCGGCGCGTTCTACGACTACGGCAGCGCCATCACCAAGCTGTGGGTGTTCCAGTCCAAACCGGACAATGGCGTGGACCTCTCGGTGAAGTGGGACAGCGGCCCCGGCAACTGGGAAGCCTGGCGCTCCCGCTTCGTCGCCACCGACTTCAACGGCGACGGCTTCACCGACATCGGCGGCTTCTACGACTACGGCGGCGGCCTCACCCGCCTGTTCTACTGGAACGGCACCGCCACCGGCTTCAACAGCGGCCTGAAGTGGGACAGCGGGAACGGCAACTGGGAGATGGGCCGGACCACCCTGGTCCGCCCGTACCACGAATGATCCAGTGAGACAGGAAAGGGCCCGGTTCCGTGGAACCGGGCCCTTTCGTTGCTACCTGACGGCCGCTTCGGCGACGTCGACGTACTCCTCCGTCTCACCGGACTTGATCCCGGTGGCGGTGGTCGTATACGCCGTCAATGTTCCGGACGGGCGTGGCGTATGTAGGCCGCATGAGTGCGACGGTCGGCGGGAACAAGGCGCCGACCCCGTTGGGCTCAACGGTGAACTCACCGGGAACGCCAACCCCGCCGGTGCCGGGGAAGCTGTCCTTGTAGTCCTTTGAGGACACCACCGGCGCCGCACCGGGAGCGGTGCGGTCGACATCGAACCTGCAGATATCGCTCCACGGACCGGTGTCATAGATGTACGACCACGAACCGCTGACGACCGTCGCATAACCGATCGCCGCGGCCGGGATCGCGGTCGCCACGAGCACGGCCCCGGACGCCGTGACCATGTTTCCTGGACACTCCGCAAGACGAGCCGGGCATCAGCCATTTGGACCTCGGGACTGGGCCGGGTGGCTGGTAGCGTGAAACGGCTGGGGACGGACTCATAAGGGGGTTTTCGTGCCTCGGAAAGCGTTGGGCTGGATGCTTCCGGTGGTGTTGGTGGCGGGGTTCGCCGTGGGGGCGGAGGCGGAAGAGGCGTGTGTCAACAAGGTGGTGTGTGAGAACCGGTTGGTGGGGTCGCCGGGGTGGATGGCGCAGTCGGTCGACGATTCGGTGGTCGGGTATACCGATGACATCAGTTATTCGCCCGGGGATGTGGTGACGTTCAAGGTGCGGACGGATGCGCCTGCCTACCAGATCGATATCTACCGGTTGGGGTACTACGGCGGGGTCGGGGCGCGGTGGGTCGGGGCGGTGAGCCGGTCGACGCCGCAGACACAACCTCCCTGTGTGGCAACGGATCCAACGGGGTTGGTGGACTGCGGGAATTGGGCGCCTTCGGTGAGTTACCAGGTGCCGGACACCGCGGTCTCCGGGATTTACTACGCCGTTCTGAAACGCGCGGACACCCAACGGCAGAACGAGATCGTGTTCGTGGTCCGCGATGACGGCGGCCGCTCGGATGTCCTGTTCCAGACCTCGGATGCGACCTGGCAGGCGTACAACACGTTCGGCAAGAACAGTCTCTACACCGGGTCCGGTCCCGGAAATGGCGGATCGGCGTTCAAGGTCAGCTACAACCGCCCGATTCTGGCCCGGAACTCGGACAACTTCGTGTTCAACGCCGAGTACCCGATGGTCCGGTTCATGGAACGCAACGGCTTCGACGTCAGCTACACGACGGATGTGGACACCGCTCGGCGTGGCGGACTCCTGAAGCAGCACAAAGTGTTCATGCCGGTCGGTCACGACGAGTACTGGTCGAACGAGCAACGGGTGAACGTCGAAGCGGCCCGCGACGCCGGAGTCAACCTGGCGTTCCTCACCGGCAACGAGATCTTCTGGAAGACCCGTTGGGAGAACGACTGGCGGACATTGGTGTCCTACAAGGAGACCAAGACCGGTCAGACCGACCCGACGCCGATCTGGACCGGTTCATGGCGCGACCCCCGCCGCAGCCCACCGAAGGACGGCGGTCGCCCGGAGAACGCCCTGCTGGGCCAGCTCTTCACGGTCACCGGCGTGCGCAACGACGAGCTCACTGTGCCCGCCGAGTACGGCAAGATGCGTCTCTGGCGGAACACGAACATCGGCCAGGGCTTCAAGTTCCAGCCCGGCACGCTCGGCTTCGAATGGGACTCCGTGGAGGACAACGGGTTCCAGCCGCCGGGAGTCGCCCGCCTGTCCCGCACGACCGTGCCGATGACCGGCAACTACGTCCTCAGGAACAATGGCGACGACTACGGCCCCGGCACGAAGACCCACGCCCTCACGCTGTACAAAAGCCCCAGCGGCGCCCTGGTCTTCGCGGCGGGCACGGTCCAGTGGTCCTGGGGCCTCGACGACCAGCACCTGCGAGCGACCGGAACCCCGACCTCGGACATCCGAATCCAGCAGGCCACCGTGAACCTACTGGCAGACATGGGCGTCCACGGTCAGCTGATCCCAGACCTGACAGACCCCACCAGCAGCATGGACATCGAACCGCCAACCACGACGTTCACGTCACCGACCACCCCCACCGTCGGAACCTCCTACACCATCGAGGGAACGGTCACCGACACAGCGGGACAGCCTGCGGGGGTTGAAGTCTCGACGGACGGCAGCACCTGGCACCCGGCCGACTGGGAACCCGGCGCCTCCACCTGGCGTTACACCTTCACCCCAGCCAAGTCCGGCGACATCGAAGTCAAAGTCCGTGCGGTAGATGACTCGGCGAACCTCAGCGCTCCGCAAAGCCAAGCCCTGGCAGTGGCCACGAGACCGTGTCCGTGTGGGATCCTGGCCGGAACCCCGGCGACTGCCGACGTCAACGACCCGACCGTGCTCGAACTCGGCATCCGCTTCCAGTCCGAAAAGGACGGACAAGTCCAGGGCATCAGGTTTTACAAGGGCAAGGGCAACACCGGCCAGCACAACGGAACACTGTGGACAGCCGACGGCCGCCAGCTGGCGACCGGTGCCTTCACGAACGAAACACCCGAAGGCTGGCAGACCATGACCTTCGACCGTCCGGTAGCGGTCACCGCGGGCACCCAGTATGTGGCCTCGTACCACACGAACACCGGACACTACGCGGCCGATCCGGGCTATTTCGCCACACCGCAGGGCATCGAACCGCTCAACGGCCTCACCGGCCTGTTCCGGGTCGGTTCGACCGCCTTCCCGGATCGCACCTACCAGAACACCAACTACTGGGTCGACGTCGTGTTCGGCTACTGAAGGTACTTCTGGAAGATCTCGGTGAGGATCGGCTCGATCAGCGCCGCGCGGGACACGTCCGCGGGAGCGTCCGACCCCGCGCCGCGCGGCCTGGTCAGCCGGACCCCGCCGACGAGGTGGCCGGGCTGGTTGACGTCCTTGCCCAGGGCCACATAGGTGTCGTACTCGATGGCGAACTTCGGGTCGCCGCTCTCGAACGCGATCCCCGGGTGCCCGGCGACGGTGACCTCGCGGCGGTTCTTGCCGGACTTGCCGTAGTCACCGGCCCGGAACCTGGTGCTCAGCGTCATCTCGATCAGCGCCGAATGATCGGGCAGCACGAAGAAGCAGTGTTCCCCGTAGACGACCGGCTGCGCCTCGGCGCCGAACTTCTGCCGCACGGGGTCTTCGGCCATGGCGCACGAGATGGCCGGGTCGTCGTCGGCCGCCTGGGCCAGCTTGTCCTTGGGCGGCAACTGCGAGACGGCGTGGGCCGGGATGCAGCCCTGGTAGTTCGGGTTGAAGTCGACGCACGCACCGATCGCCCCGGTGTCCGGCTCGTCCTGCTTGAGCAGCAAGGGACGTTGCGGTTTGTCCGCGGGCGGCTGTCCACCGGCCGCCGCGAGGACCTTCGTGATGATCGACTCGCCCTTGGCACAGTCGCTGACCCGCAACGAGATCACGGTGTGGGTGAGGTCCGGATTGGACTGCCCGGACGGGCCCATGCTCCACTGCATGTCACAGGTGCTGCCGGACTGGTTGACCAGCACCTGGTGGCCGCCGATCGGTTTGGGCTGCCCCTTGAGCGTGGCCGGGTCCTTCGAGTAGTCGAAGCCCATGATCACCGGCGTCTCGTACTTCGTTGTGCCAGTGGGTTTCGGCGCCGTGGACGTCCCCGATGCCGCCCGGGTGTCCTGAGAACTGGCGCAGTTGTCGATGCCGTCATCGCCCGTGCTGCTCGGGTCGAACTTCCGGCCGGCGGCTTCGTCGCCGAATCCCGCTGCCAGCAAGGCACAAGCGTCCCAGGCGGCCAGCGGCCGTTTCGCCGGGTCGACGCGCACCGAGTCCGGGTTGGCCAGCTTTTCCAGTGCGGCCACGGCGAACGCCTTCGCCTGCGCGCAAGTGTCTTTCTGCGTACCATATGCGGCCTGCGCTTGCACCCGGATCGCCCGCACGAACGACACCGGGATGCTGACCTGGCAGCGGCCCCCTGGCTTGTCGGGGTCCGAGGTGTAGACGTAGGTCCTGGTGTTCCCGATCATGGTCGGCACCTCGACGAACCGTTCGACCGGCCCGCTCAGGGTGCCGACGGTCACGGTCAGCTCATCGCTGTCGAACTGCTTGCCCGCCAACAGCTGGCAGAAATGCGGCCCCAACGCGAACGGCTGCCCATTGGCGGGATAACCCACCCCCGCGCCCGCCTGCGGCGAGATCAACGCACACGCGTCCAGCTCCCGCAACGCCGCGGTGACCGCCTTGCCGTCCCGGTCCGGTGGCCCTTTCGGCATGTCCTGCGGTCCCTTGGGCTTCGCCGAAGTGGCCCCCGAGACCGAGATCGGTGTGCCTTGTACAGTCGTACTACATCCTGCCAACGCAAGCAGAACAGCGACGACCGCGAGCCGGACCCCCATGATCTTTCCCCCCTTGAGCAGGACAGACGCCGTTACGAATCGTGGCGAACCTTGGCCACGCTCGCAACCGAAACGCCTCAATCCCCGCTCAAGGGGTGAAGCCGGGGCGGGCAGGCCGCCCCGGCGACGAACTCAGTCGAGGAGGTCCTCGATGGCGATCGGCAGGCGCCGGACCCGGATCCCGGTCGCGTTGTACACGGCGTTGGCGACCGCCGCGGCCATGCCAACCGTGCCGATCTCGCCGATGCCCTTGGCACCGACCGGGTTCAGCAGCGTGTCCGGGTGCTGGACGAAGTGCACGTCCACCTGCGGGATGTCCGCGTTGACCGGGACCAGGTAGCTTGCCAGGTCGGCGTTGGCGAACCGGCCGTTGGGCTCCATCTCCAGGCCCTCGTGCAGCGCCATCGCGACGCCCCAGATCATCCCGCCCATCAGCTGGCTGCGAGCCGCCTTGTCGTTGATGATCCGGCCCGCGTCGAACACGCCGAGCATCCGGGACACCCGGACCTCGCGGGTCAGCTTGTGCACCCGGACCTCGCAGAACTGGGCGCCGAACGAGCTGAACGAGTGCTTGGTCATCTCCTCGCCCGGCCCGGACGAGCCGGTCGCGGAGATCGCCTCGCGGCCCAGCGCCCGCAGCACCTCACCGAAGGACATCGACCGGCCGTCGGCCAGCACGCGCCCGTCGGCGTAAGTGGCTTCCTTGCCCTCGAACGGCCCGCCTGGCGCGGTCGCCACCGACAGCAGGTCGTCGATCACCTGGCTCGCGGCGATCAGGACGGCGGAACCAGCACTGGCCGTGGCCGTCGAACCACCGGACAGGCCGCCCGGCGGGTACGCCGAGTCGCCGAGCCTTGGGGTGATCCGGTCGGCCGGGATGTCCAGGGACTCCGCGCCCACCAAGGAAAGCACGGTCAGCAAGCCGGTGCCCGGGTCGGCGCCACTGGTCGAGACCACCGCGGTCTCGTCGGCCTTCAACGTGACGTCGACGCTGGCCGGGAACCGGAACGCCGGGAACATCGCGGTCGCGGTGCCCATACCGACCTGCCAGTCGCCGTCCTCGCGGCCCTTCGCCGGAGTCCGGTGCTCCCAGCCGAACCGGGCGGCACCGATGTGGTAGCAGTCGTCCAGATACTTGGCCGACCACTGCAGGTCGCTGCCCATCGGGCCGATGGAACTGTTGCGCAGCCGCAGTTCGATCGGGTCCATGTTCAGCGCCACGGCCAGCTCGTCCATCGCGCTCTCCAGCGCGTACGACCCGGGCGCCTCGCCCGGAGCGCGCAGGAACGTGGCCGGCGGGATGGTCAACGGCACCATCCGCTGTGCCAGCGCGAGGTTCTGGGTGGCGTACCAGTCGCGGGACGTGGTGTGCGACGTCTGCTCCACATAGGACCGATCCAGCGGAGTCGCCGACCAGGACTCGTGGCGCAGGGCGGTGATCGTGCCGTCCGTGCCCGCGCCGATCGTCATCCGCTGCAAGGTCTCCGGGCGGTTCGCGGTCACCGTGAAGACCTGCTCACGGGTGAGCACGACCTTGACCGGCCGGCCGAGCGCCCGGGACACCGCCGCCGCAAGGAAAGCGGGGATGGACGTGCGGCCCTTGCCGCCGAAGGCCCCGCCCACATACGGGTTCACCGCGTGCACCTGGGTCATCTCGACGCCCATGGCCGGAGCCAGTTCCATCACCTGGATGTTGGTCGCCTGGCTGCCGGTGTACATGGTCAGCACGCCGTCTTCCCAGAGCGCGACTGCGGAGTGCGGCTCCATGGCGACGTGGTTCTGCGTGGCCGTCGAGTATTCGCGCTCGACGACGACCTGGCTCGCGGCGATGGCGTCCTCAATGGACTCAACGCCGTCGGCGAGGAACGAGATCACCGGCGGTGTGCCGTCCCGGGCCGGGTGCGAGTCCTCGGCGTTGTCCAGGTTGTCCCGCAACGAGGTCGCCGCCGGGTGCTCGGTGTAGGACACCTCGATGGTGTACGCCGCGTCCCGGGCCTGCTCGAACGACTCCGCCACCACCACGCCGATCGGCTGGCCGTAGTACACGACATCCCGGTTCTGCAAGGGAACCCACGTCTCCCCGAAGAACGGGGTGGACGGGGTGTGGATCTCCAGCGAGTCGAACGGCGTGTAGACGCCGACGACACCGGGCGCGCTCTTGGCCGCGGTCACGTCCATGGCCACGACCTCGCCGTGGGCGATGGTGCTGGTCACGACATACCCGTAGACCATGTCCGGGAAGGAGTTGTCCGCCCCGTACTTGGCCCGGCCGGTCACCTTCTGTGGGCCGTCAACGCGGCTGGGCATCAGCGACTCCCCTCGACCAGCGCGCGGACCACTGTCCGCCTGAGCAGTGAGACCTTGAAACTGTTGTGCATGAGCGGCTTGGCGCCCTCGACGGCGAGCTTGGCCGCCTCCTCGAAGGACTCCAGCGTGGCGGGCTTGCCGCGCAGGGCATCCTCCACTTGCGACAGACGCCACGGCACGGTCGCCACACCGCCGACAGCCACACGGGCGTCGACGATCTGACCGTCCTGAATGTCCAGTGCGACCGCGGCTGAACACAACGCGAACTCGTAGGACTGGCGGTCCCGGACCTTCACGTAGGTCGAGCGCTGCGCCCAGTCCAGGCGCGGCACGATGACCTCGGTGATCAGCTCGCCGGTGCGCAGGTCGTTCTCGATGTGCGGGGTGTCGCCGGGTTCGCAGTAGAAGTCTGCGAGCTTCACCGTCCGGGTGCCGGTCGCGCTTTCCAGCTTGATCTCGGCGTCCAGCGCGACCAGGGCGACCGCCACGTCACTGGCGTGGGTGGCCACACACGAGTCGCTGGTGCCCAGGATGGCGTGCATCCGGTTGATACCGTTGATGGCCGGGCAACCGCTGCCCGGTTCGCGCTTGTTGCACGGGGTGCTGACGTCCCGGAAGTAGGTGCACCTGGTGCGCTGCAACAGGTTCCCGCCGATGCTGGCCATGTTTCGCAGCTGCTGTGAGGCGCTGAGCAGCAACGCGCGCGAGATGACCGGGTACACGCCGGGGTGGGCGGCGATGTCGGCCATCCGCTCCAGCGCGCCGAACCGGAGCCCGTCGCTGGTGTCGATGCCGGTCAGCGGCAGCGCGTTGATGTCCAGAACATGCTGGGGCGTCATGACATTGAGCTTCATGAGGTCGACGAGCGTGGTGCCGCCGGCCAGGAACGCGCCGGGCTCGGCCAGCGCCTCCTCGACTGTGGTGGGAGCAGTCAGCTCAAACGGTCGCATCGACACTCCTTGCCTGCTCGACCGCGGCGACGATGTTCGGGTACGCGGAGCAGCGGCAGATGTTGCCGGACATGAACTCCCGGACGTCCTCGACGTCCTGCTCGACCGCGGCGACCGCGGACATGATCTGGCCGGAGGTGCAGAACCCGCACTGCAGCGCGTCCTGGTCGACGAACGCCTGCTGCACGGGGTGCAACGGTCCGTCCTCAGTGGACAGACCTTCCACTGTGGTCACCGGCTCCTTGACGGTGGCGGCCAGGGTCAGGCACGAGAGCACCGGGCGGCCGCCTACATGCACCGTGCACGCGCCGCACTGGCCCCGGTCACAGCCCTTCTTGGGACCGGTGACGCCGAGGCGCTCGCGCAGCGCGTCCAGGAGGGTCACACCGGGATCGACGCTGAGATGTTCGGTCTTTCGATTCACTTCGAGGGCGATGTCCACTGGTATACTTTCGATCGAAGCCGCCCACACGTCCACTGTGGAATGCATGGTGGCTGCGGGTTCGGGAGGACGAGAACCGGACGCGCGTCCGTTTCCCTCGCTCACCACGCTAGCGGATAGTTATCCGCTTCGCAAGGCGTTAACTTGCCACCCCGGGGTGCACTATTTTCTAGGATGAGGCCCCGGGAGGTGACGATGACGACGGGATCGGTGAGCCCCAGACGGGCCGACACTCGCCGCAACAACGAACGTATCCTCGCCGCCGCGGCCGAGTCGCTGACCGGCAGCGAGGAGATCTCGTTCAACGCCATCGCCAAGAAGGCCGGCGTCGGCGTCGGCACGGTGTACCGCCACTTCCCCACCCAGGAGGCTCTGGTCCTGGCCGTCTACCGCCGCGAGGTCGAACACCTCGTCGACGTCGTCCCGGTCCTGCTGCGTACCCACACCCCCGAGCTGGCCTTCAAGGAGTGGACCAACCACCTGGCCCGCTACATGATGACCAAGCGTGGCCTGGCCAAGGCCCTCAACGCCGCCGCCACCTCCCCCCAGGAACTGTTCGCCAAGACCAACAAGGCCATGCTCAGCGCCATCACCACCCTCCTGGAGGCCAACATCGAGGCGGGCACCGTCCGCCCCGACCTCGACCCGGAGACGGTGATGCGGGGGCTGGCCGGCCTGATGTACCTCGACCCGAAGACGGACTGGCAGGCTCAGACGGTCGCGTTGACCAAGCTGCTGTGGGACGGCATGTGCCGGTGCCCTAGTCCCGGATGCTAGCCGCCAGTTTCTTGTCCAGGCTGACCCTGACCAGGGCGGCGGCCAGCGCGGCGACGTCGTCACCGGCCAGCCGGGCGAGCTTGTCCGGGTCCTTCGGCAGCCCGACCTTGGCCGCCCCGTCGAGCGCCTTGTCGTCCAGGTAGGGCCTTAGTTCCGGCCAGATCTGTTGTGCCTCACGGCAGAAGATGTGCGCGCCGACCGGGCCGAGGCGGGGAAACCGTTGCAGGAGCTGGCGAATCCTGTCCCGGTCGCCGTCGGCTTCGGCCCTGAGCTTCCGCAGGTCGCCGCCGTACTCGTCGAGCAGGAGTTGCGCGCCTTCGCCCAGCGCGGTCGCGGTGCTTTCGTCGTAGCGGACGTAGTGCGCCCTGCCGAGGGCGTCGACACGCTGCTGCCAGGTCGCGTCGACCATTCGCCGTGGGGTGGTCATCTTGGCCAACTCCTTGGCGGCGGCCACCGCGATGTCGGCCTTGATCCGCGTGGAGAGCAGCACGCTCAGGACAAGCAGGCGATACAGCGGCGACGGCTTGTCGGCGAGCCGGATCCCGGCCTCTTCGGCGTAGGTGTCACCGGCCGCGTCGAGCAGCCGCCGGACGGTTTCCTTCTGATCGGCCATACGCCTGGGGGTACCCGCGGAGGGTGGACCTACTCGGGGTTGACGCAACCGGCGGGTTGCAATAATGTCGCAACCAGTCAGTTGCTACTCACTTCTGGAGGCACATCATGGCTTTCCCGGATCGCATCGAACGCACCATCGACATCGCCCACTCGCCCGAGCGGGTGTGGGCGGCGCTCACCACCGCCGAGGGGCTGGGTTCGTGGTTCGGCAACGCGGCGAAGATCGACCTGCGCCCCGGCGGGGCCGCGGAGATGACCTGGGACCACGGGCACAGGGCGGAGATGCGGGTCGAACGTGTCGAGGAGCCAAGGGTTTTCGGCTACACGTGGCACATCTATGGCCTGCCCGAGGAGGACACGCGGCGCACGTACGTCGAGTTCACCCTCGAACCGACCGGCTCGGGCACGCGGCTGACCGTCGTCGAGTCCGGCTTCTCGCAGCTGTCGCAGGAGGCGTACGACGAGGCCTACAACGGCAACACCAAGGGGTGGGCAAGCGAGCTGGGCGAACTGGTCGACTATCTCAATGCAGCCTGACCACGAGGCGATCGCCGAACAGGTCTTCATCGCCCTGGCCGACCCGAGCCGGCGCGGCATCCTCGCCGCGCTGGCCACCGCCGGCCCGTCCACGGCCACTGACCTGGCCAAACGCCTGCCGATCAGCCGACAGGCGATCGCCAAGCACCTGACCCTCTTGGCCGAGGCAGGCCTGGTGACCGCCGAACCGGGCGAGCGGCGCCGGGTGCGTTACCGGCTCCGGTCGGCACCCATGCAAGTGGCGCAACAGTTCCTGGCCGCCCTCGCCCGTGACTGGGACGGCCCGCTCTACGCGTTGAAGGACCACCTGGAAAGGCAGGTACCGCAATGAAAACGCC
This sequence comes from Actinocrispum sp. NPDC049592, assembly GCF_040675465.1. Lineage (NCBI taxonomy): Bacteria > Bacillati > Actinomycetota > Actinomycetes > Pseudonocardiales > Pseudonocardiaceae > Actinocrispum > Actinocrispum sp. NPDC049592. The sequence continues at coordinate 157,831 of NZ_JBFAPA010000011.1, forward strand.
CGCTGTCGTGACGGCCGCCGAGTGGGAGGCGGCCCGGCAAGAGCTGCTGGTGAAGGAGAAAGAGCTGACCCGCGCGCGGGACGCGATGGCCGCCCAGCGCCGCCGCATGCCCTGGGTGGAGGTCACCCAGCCCTATTCCTTCGACACCCCTTCGGGTCCGGCGACGTTGCTCGAGCTTTTCGAGGGGCGGCGTCAGCTGATCGTGTACCGCGCATTCTTCGACCCCGGGGTGCATGGCTGGCCGGACCATGCGTGTGTCGGCTGCTCGATGGTCGCCGACCAGGTCGCGCACGTCGGTCACCTGAACGCGCGGGACACCACGTTGGTGTTCGCTTCCCGTGGCTCACAAGCGGAGATCGCCCGCGTGAAGTCCCGGATGGGGTGGACACACCCGTGGGTGACCATCACCGACTCGTTCGACAAGGACTTCGGCGTCGACGAATGGCATGGCACCAACGCCTTCATCCGCTCCGGCGATTCGGTCTATCGCACGTACTTCATCAATGGCCGCGGCGACGAGGTGATGGGCGGAACGTGGGCGTACCTGGACATCACCGCCCTTGGCCGGCAAGAGGAATGGGAGGACTCCCCCGAGGGTTACCCGCAGACCAAGCCGTATGAGTGGTGGAACTGGCACGACTCGTACTGAGCCAAGGTGTCCACGATCGGTGCGTGCGGCGGGGACGTAGAGCAGGGGCAAGACCGGGGCCTTGCCCCTTGCGCGTATCAGTCGTCGATCTGGATCCGGCGAGGCTTGGCGGCGTTGGCCTTCGGAACCCGGATCGTGAGCACGCCTTCGGCGAGGCCGGCCGCGATGTTGTCGGCATCGACGTTGCGCGGCAACGTGACCCGGTACCCGAACGCTCCCGTCCGCCTGGTCCGCGTCCGGAACTGTCCCTCCCGCTCGACGTCCTTGATCTCACCGGTCACCGAAAGCTCGTCGCCGTCCAGGTTGATGTTCACGTCGTCGCGCTTGACCCCCGGCAGATCCACCTCGACCACATACGCATCATCCGTCTCACTGACATCCGCCAACGGCGCCCACGCGGGCGTCCCACTAGCCCCCGCCCCGAACGCCGTCTCCCACAACCGCCCCATCTGGCTGTATAGGTCCTCGAACTCGCGGAACGGATCCCACCGCGATACTGGCTGGGTCATCTCACCTCAACTCCTTTCACATCACGGGGGATACCCCGACCGCGAGCCGGAACACATGGTTATGGCCAGGGACATGAGATGGCCGCCGAAATCCCGGTCCGCCAAACCTACAACGCCTTGAAAACCGCCGTGGGCAAGAAGTTCCCTGCGTGGCGGGAACGCGCACACCGGTTCCTCGCGCGCCCGAATGCCTGTTCGACCGGCCGACCGACTTCCGGGACCCTCCGCGAAACACACCGCGCGAAATGGGGCCTGCGCCAGGAACTGGATCACGCGCGGCTGCCATGACTCGATAATCGACAATTATCACACGACCGGATTCCGAACGAGTTCCGGAGAAATTCCGTCGCCGGAAATGCTATTTTGCGGGCCGTGGCAAGATTACTCAGAACTTCGCTGGCCGCGCTCCTTCTGGCGGCTGCGGCGGCGACCCCGGCACAGGCCAGTGGGGTGTCGGTGGTGAATGGACAGCAGGTGCTCTTCCAGGGTGGGACTGGAGGGTATGGGTGTTACCGGATTCCGACGATGGTGCGGACGGCGGCGGGGTCGCTGCTGGTGTTCGCGGAGGCCCGGAAGTCCGCATCGTGTGCGGATCGGGGGGATATCGATCTGGTGGTGCGGCGGTCGACCAATGAGGGGCGGACGTGGGGGCCGATGCGGGTGGTGACCGCCGGGGCGCCTGGGAACCAGGATTCGCCTTTTACCCGGGGCAATGCGGTTCCGGTGGTGGATCGGCGGAGTGGGGACGTCGTGCTGGTCACGACGTCCAACGAGGCCACGCCGTCTGGGCAGCGGCTGCCTTGGGTTCAGCGGAGCACCGATGACGGCTTGACGTGGAGTGCGCCGAAGGCGGTTTCCGCCAGCTTCGACGGGACTCATGACGGATGGTTCGCTACCGGGCCCGCTCATGGGATCCAGCTGGAGAACGGGGCTCACGCCGGCCGGTTGGTCGTGGGGGCGCATCAGAAGCCCAACGACACAACGGTTCTGGCCGGGGTTCTGTACAGCGATGACGGCGGCGAGAACTGGCAGGCCAGTGCCGTACCAAACTCCTTTATGGACGGTTCGTTGAGCCCTGGCGAGGTCTCCGTGGCTGAGCTTCCCGACGGCACGGTCTATGCCAACGCCCGCAACGAGATCGACGGCGCGGACCATCGGGCCAAGGCGACCAGCACCGACGGCGGGACCACGATGACGAGCTTCACCGCGGTTCCGAGCCTGGTCACGCCGAACGTTCAGGGCTCGGTACTGCCGCTGAAGCAGACCTACCGGTCCACGCCCGGGGATGTGGTCGTGTTCTCCGGGCCGTCGGATCCCACCGATCGAAAGCAGCTCAAGATCCGGTACTCCACCGACCGCGGCACCACGTGGGCGAGCGCCGCGAACGGTCTGGTCGCCAGTGACCGCAGCGGGTACTCGGATCTGGCCGAGTTGCAAGGCGGCGAAATCGGTGTGGTTTATGAGGGTGGGACCAGTTTCTCGGCCGATGAGATCCGCTTTGCCCGCTACACCACCGCTCAGCTCGGAATCCCGGGCACGACGCACGGCACGCCGTCAACCCAGCCGACCACCTCGGCGGGTCCGACTTCGCCGGACAGCACCAAAGAAGCCAACGACGCTTACCTCAGCGCCAACGCGACGGTGAACGACGGCCTGGAAGGGTACGCGGATCTTCCGTACACCAGGACGATCGACCCTGGGGCGCAGGACTTCACGATCAGCACCAAGTTCCGTTACAGCACAACGACAACCAACCAAGCTTTGGTTTGGGGATACGGTCTCGGGGCGGGTATTCCGCAGGTATGGGTCCGCGCTCAACCGGGCAGCGACCAGATCACGGCTTGGGTCCAAGGCAAAGACGGCGGCGCTACGACAAGCGTCAAGGACAACGCCACCAGGGTTGCCTTTGCGGACAACCAATGGCATCAGCTCACACTCACCCGCACCGGCGCCAGAATTGACCTCACGATCGACGGTATTTCCGCCACAGCCAGCGGGGTTGTGGGAGTGGTGTCGGAGGGGACCAGCGGAATACGGCTTGGGGCCAAGCAGGACGGCACGGACGCGTTCACCGGGCACCTCAAGGACTTCCAGCTCACCAGGCAAGGCGTGACCACGGTCGATTTGAAGTTCCTGTCAATTGACGGCGCCGCGAAACCGACTCGCACCACCACCCCGATCACCGAAGATGTGTCGGGGCACTGTGTCACCGGGAACGTGCTTGGCGGCATTCAGCTCGGCGCCGGTCGTAGCGCGGACTCGTTGGCGCTACAGGTGAACGCCACTCATCCTGGTGTCGAAGCGCCATTCAGTCCCGCGTTGGATGTGAAGGACGACGATTTCACGATCGCGGCCTGGTTCAAGTACAGCGGCACTGCCCAGCAGGCGATCGTCTGGGCCTACGGCACGACTTCCGGCAAGCGATCTTTGTGGGTACGCGCCCAGCCGGCGCAAGATCGTCTCTATGCGTGGGTGCAGACCGACACCTCGCACGTTGAGATCCCACTGGTGGACAGCACAACCAGGACCGCATTCGGCGACAACGCCTGGCACCTCCTCACTCTGACGCGAACGGGTCAGCAGGTCCAGCTGGGCGTGGACGGCGATACAGCTTCGGCGACGGGTCTCACCGGTGAGGTCAGCGCGGACAAGGAGGACGCCATCAAGGGCCTCCGGCTCGGGTCCAAGATGGACGGCAGTGACGTGATGTCCGGCGCTTTGGATGACTTCCGGCTCTACCACCGTGCCCTGAGCCAGGCGGAGATCACCAAGGCCGCCACTGGGCGATTCCCGAGTGACAACCCGGCGCTGTGGTGGACGTTCAACAACCAGAACACCCAGGCGCACGACATCGCGGCCCCGGTCACCGGCCCTCAGACGCCGGACAGCTCCGTCCACTGTGTCCACGCGGCGGTGAGCGGATCACCCACGGTCGTCCCGGGGCGGTTCGGGAATGCCCTGAACTTCGACGGCACGGATGACACGGTCAGGATTCCGTACAAGCCGAGTGTCGCGTTGGGTGACAACGATTTCACCATCGAGACTTGGCTGAGGTACACCGGTTCGGCCGACCAGGTGCTGTTCTGGGCTTACGGCGTCGGAGCGACCGAACGCGGCCTGTGGCTTCGCGTCCAGCCCGGCAAGGACCGCCTGTACGCGTTCGTCCAGACCGACACCCAGACCACCGAGATCCCGATCAACGACACCACGTCGGCCACGGCGTTCGGCGACAACACCTGGCACCACGTAAGCCTGAAACGCCAGGGCGGCACCCTCACCCTCGACGTCGACGGAACCCGCCACGCCAGCGCCCCGATCAGCGGATCCCTGACCTACGGCGACATGTTCGACGTGCAGGGCTTCCAGCTCGGCGCCGAACCCGACGGCACCAACAAACTCACCGGCGCCCTCGACGAGTTCCAGATCCACCGCAAAGCCCTGACCGCCGACGAACTGAAGACCGTCCGCGACACCAACGCGGACCTCGGCCCGGTGACAGCCATCCACCTGGCCATGGACAACGCGGCATAACACAAAAAAGAGGGCGCATGCCGTTCACTGCCTGGGATCCGGAAACCCCAGCTGTCTCGAGGGAACGGCATGCGCAAGGCGAAGCGTACGCGACCGCCGACCAAATCCAAAACACCCTATCGGCTGAAACCTCACCACAAAGCCGAACGGCACCCCGTGTCGAAGATCAGGATTCCACATTCGACATTGCCAGACCCACGAATCACGAATCCGCACCGGAGAAAGCCGCGCGGCGCAACAAAACCGGCATGGATCGCCTGAGCCGCACATGCGTCCAGATTCACGAATCGTGATTCCGCAGCCGGGCGAATGTGGAACACACCGGAGCCGAACGTGGAACACGCGCGAGACGAACGTGGGACATGCGGGGGCGAGAGCGTGGGGCGGGATGGGAAAGCGGGGCCAGGTCACTGCCTGGCCCCGCTTTCACCCCCAGCTCTTAACTGTTCTTGCGTGAGTAGAAGTGGGGGACGTTGTTCACGTTGCGGAAGCCGACCAGGTAGGTGGAGCCGCCGCTGTTGATGAACTGGGTTGTGGTCGGGTCGGTGTTGGCAGGGTCGGAGGTGTCGCTGACGGGGACCTTGGGGAACCAGGTGTTGCTGGCCGTGGCGGACTCGCCGACGATGTAGATCTCGTTGTCGGTGCCGCGCACAGCGATCGCGATCTTGCTCGGGCCCGGGTCCATGATGGCGTCGGGTACGCCCGCGAAGATCTCCGTGCCGACCTGCTGCCACTCGGACGGCCAGGCGCCGCCCTGGTCCTGGAGCTTCGACTGGATCGAGCCGTCGGCGCCGCGCACGAACACCTGCGGCACGAAACCGGGCCGCAGCACCACGGAAGGCTGTCCGTTCAGGCCGGTGCCACCGAGATCCGTCCATGCCGACAGCGAACCGTCGTCGTAGTACTCGATCGTCTTCACCGAACCACCCGGTGTCACACCGAACACCCGGATTCCGCCCTGCACGGCCAGAGCGCGAACCGTGCCGGCCACGAAGTCCTGGTCACCCAGGTTGCGCCAGAACGGGATCGCGCCGGTCTGCGCGTACGCCCACAACTTGCCGGCGTTGTCGCTGTCGAACAGCACAACCGTGCCGTTGCCGAGTTTCGCGGCCTGCGGCGGCGCCGCCATGTACCCGCCGAGGTTGGTCCAGTCGTTCCAGTCCGTGCCGCCCACGGTCTTCTGCGTGATCGACCACACGTCACCGCTCGGCTTCAACGCGGTGATCTGCAGCCGGCTGTCGGGCAGTACGGTGATCGCGGGCTGGCCGGTGAAGGCCTGCCCCTGGGAGATCACGTACCAGTCCACCGCGCCTTCGACGTCCACGTTCTTCTGGTGTCCCCACCGAAGGTCACCGCCATTGTCCACGAAGGCGTGTTCCAGGGTGCCCGCCTGGGCGCCTTCCGGCTTGGGCAGCGCGACCATGGCCATCTTGGTGTTCTGCGCGATCGGCTGCGACGCAAGGGGATCGGCGAACCAGCCGAGCAGGTCCACGATGATGTGCGTGGTGCCGCTGCTGCCGTTGCGGATGCGGATCTTGCCGTCGGTGCCGGGCTTGAGCACCATCAGGTTGTCCCGCCAGTCGCCCGCGTTGAAGTCCATCATGGACACCGACGGCTCGGTCGCGCCGACCGGCCACGCCTTGAGGTACCCGTCCTTCTCCGGCGTGGCAATGACATTCACCGCGACCCCGGCCACACCTTGCGTCGGCAGACCGTTGGTGCCGCCGACCTGAACATCGATGGTTCCGTTGGCGGGAACCGGTTGCGCGTTGCCGACCGTGCGGGTGTTCAACAGCCGCTTGGTGACCTCACGGTATCCGGCGCCCTGGTTGGAGCTGCCCGCGAAGTAGCCCTCCGCGGACACGACCAGGTTGATCGCCGCCGTGCCCTTGTTGGTGAACGTGACCTTCCCGTCCGAGGACAACGGAACGACCGCACCGGACTGCGTGGAACCGGCCGCGTAGTTGAGGATCGGCCGGGCCGTACCGGTTCCCGGCGCGGCGGCGAGCCAGCCTGCCGTGGAAGCGCCAGGCACCAACAGGTTCACGAACGCGGCCGGGGAACCCACCGGGATCAGGTCACCGGTCAGCGTGACGGTCCGGGTGCCGCCGGCGGGGATCGTGGCGGCGTTCGTGCCGGTGCCGGGCGGCCGCGTGTCGATCAGCCGCGTCGGGGTGACCGGGAAGAACCCGCCGCCGGTCGCGCCCTGCTGGCCGCTGAAGTAGCCGTGTACCTCGACGGTGATGTCGGTCTTGCCGGCGTTGTTGTACAGCGAGACCTTGCCGAGCGGGCCGACCTTGACGATGGCGAAGTTGGAGATCGACTCGTCCTTCACCGCCGAGACATGGGTGATGCTCGGCCGCGGCTGGCCGTCCGGCCACATCTCCACGAACGTCGAGTCGGTCGGGTTGAGCACGCCGATCCGGACCAGCACCGAGCTGACGCCGCTGGTGGGCACGGCGCCGCCGGTCACGGTGAACGTGGTGGTGCTGGCCGGGCCGCGCTGGCCGGTGGCGCCGATGCCGGATCTTGTGTCCAGCACCACGGGCGCCGACGGGATGGACACGAAGTCCCCGCCCTTCGCGGCCGCGTCGGCGTGGGCGACCGCTGCGGTGCCGGTGACTTGCACGGCGACCGCGACCAGCACGGCCGCCAGCGTCGAACTGACTTTCTTCAACACGGTTCTTCCTTTTTCTGCGGTGGATCCGCGGTGGTTCCGCGTGGTTACCGGATGTTCCCGACCGGAGCGGGCCGGCCGTTGAGGTCGTTGAGCAGACCGAGGTTGATCGCGCCGGGTGTGCCGCCCCGGCGCCCACGGGGGTTGTACAAGATGTTCGGCACCACGTCGTGCACGTTGATGCCGCCGGGCCTGCCGTCGCGGTAGTAGCCCTCCGCGGTCACCTCGAACGACACCGGCACGGTCCGTTCGCCCGCATACCTCGGGATGACCTTGTAGTAGACGTCCTGGCCACCGCGCACGGCGGCCGCGACCCTGCTCTCGAACCGGTACATGTTGTCGTGCAACCGGCCCACGCCACGAACGTGGTAGTTCGCCGCGCGGCTACATGTGGCCACGTTCTCCGGCCTGCTGCCATCGCCGAAGAACTGCGAGGCGAGCAGATGGCAGGAGTTGATCGTCGAGCTGGCTTTGACACCGAAGTTCAGCTTCACGTAGTTCTGCGTCCAACGGTAGCCAGGCCCGTACATGGCCGCGTTGCGGTCCGGCGACAGCTGGGTGATGCACGCCTCCACACCCGTGGCGCGGTTGCCGTGCGCGGAGTCCACCGGCATGTAGTTCGGCGACGGCAACTGCTGGCGACAGTCCTGCCGCCTACGACCGCCGTTGTTCACACGCGGCCCGTAGGGGTTCGTCAACGCCGAGATGGTCGTGACGATTACCTGGGCGGCATTCGACACGTTCTGCTGTAGCTGACCGACGGCACGCACGGCGTTCTGGTAGATCGCCTCCGCGTCCGCCTTGACGTCCTTGACGACATCCCGTGTCGTGGCAACCTTGCCCGCGGGCAGCTTCGGCGACGACGACACCGGGGTCGGCATCAACGTGACCGGCTTGGTCGCGCCCGGGGCCACCGGGATCGGCGTGTGCTTGGCCCCGGCCTCGTTCTCCGCACGCGCATGGTCGGAGATCGCCTTGGCACGCAACCAGGCTCGGTACCGCTCCTCCGCTGCACGCTTAGCGGCATCGTCGGTTCCGGGTCCAGTATCAGTGTCCGAGTCGTCGTCGGTGTCCGTACTCGGGTCACCGTTGGGCAGGGTCCACGGGGATCGCCCGTTGCCACCGCATTGGGATGTCCAGGAGTGCGTGTCGCAGAACTGGTCGCGGGCGTTCGTGCTGTAGCTGGGGTAGTTGCCGAACATCGTCATGCAGTAGTCCCAGCTGTGCAGGTCAGTGCACTCGGGCATACCCCTGATGGTGATCTTGTTGATGATGATGGTGCCCACCAGCGAGATCCGGCCCAGGCCCCACTTGCCGCCCTTCTTGGCCCAGCCCCACCACGACTTCTTGGGCTTCGGCACAGTCGCGCAGATGGGGCTGTGCACGTACGGCAGTGTGGCGCAGTAGTTACCGGTGGGGTCGTTGTTGCTCACCGGGTTCGAAGCGCCGTAGCCGTACCGGTTGGTCCCGTCGACGCTGTCGCGCGAGGCGAAACCGCCGGTGTTCGGGTCGTACCAGCGGGCGCCCATGTCGACCTGGCCGGTGGCTGTGTCGGTCCAGTCCCCTTGGAAGCCAAGGGAACCGGTGTTGCCGGTGCGCCCGGTGACCTTGCCGAACGGGTCGTACCCGGTCGAGTCGGACAGCGCGGACAGCGTGTTGTCGGCCGGGTCGAACCCGGCGACCACGTCACCGTGGTTGTCCGAAAGCGACAGTCGCTTGCCGCCGCCGGTGCCCACAGCGAGCAGTTCGTCCTCGGGTCCGCGGGCGTAGGTCTCGGAGCCGTCGGAGACGACCTCGTTGCCCTGTCCCGCATACGTGAACTGTGTGCCGTTGCGCGAGCCGACGCGGTCGAACCCGTCGTACGCATACGTCTGCGCACCCGCCGACACCATCCGGTCGAACGCGTCGAACCCGAACTGCTGCGTCTGACCGTTGGTGGTCTTGGACTTCAGCGTGCCTCGCGCGGTGTACGCGTAGGTGCTGTCGCCGTCGGACTGCAGACGGTTGCGTTCGTCGTAGCTGGCCGACTTTCCGCCGACCTTGGTGCGGTTGCCCGCGTCGTCCCACTCGTACGCAGTAGTCACGCCACCGACCGTGCTGCTCTTGAGCCTGCTAGACGCGTCGTAGTCGTACGTCGTGCTCGCGGGACCTGCCATGCCTGTAGTGGTCTTGCTGGCAATGGTGTCAGTCGGGTTGTACCCGTAGCCGATCGACGACACCGTGGTCTTCGCCGAGTTCGCCAACGTGTCCGACGTGAGCCGGCCGAGGTCGTCATAGCCGACGGTCCGCACCCGGCCGGAACCGTAGTCGACCGTCTTGACCATGCCCGCCGGGTCGTACCCGATCTTTTGGGTCGTGCCGGTCAGGCCGTCCGCAACAGACTCCAGCCGGTCCTTCGGGTAGCTGAAGGTGGCCGTGCCGGACGCGTCGGTGCGGCTCGACGGGTTGCCGTCGCTGTCGTAGCGGTAGGTCGCAGTGCCACCAGGCCCCGCTGTGGACAGCAGGTGACCACGGTCGTCGTAGGTGTACGTGTTGGTGCCGTTGACCGCGCTCACCGACATCAGGTGGTTGGCAAGGTCGTAACCCCAACTGCGGTTCGCGGTCGGGGACTCCGCGCCGGTGCCCGTTTCGAGCGTCGGCCGGTTGGCCGCGTCGAACGTGCGCTGCGTGGACACACCGCCGGGCGCAGCCAGCGACACAGCATTGCCGTTGAGGTCGTAGCCGACGGTGAACGTGCGGTCGTTGGGATGCGCCTGGGTGCTCGGGTCGATCGTCGACTCCGGCAGGCCCAAGCTGTTGTAGGTAGTGATGGTCGCGTTGTTGCGGCCGTCGGTGTACCTGGTGCGGTTGCCAGCGGCGTCGTAGCCCGACGAGGTGGTGATGGTCTTGGTGGCATCCACCGGGTCGACCTGCTGGACCATGTTGTTCGCCGCGTCGTACGCGTACGTGCGCACGGCCTTGTTCGGGTCGGTGATCGTGGTCAGGTTGCCGACCATGTCGTAGCCGTACGACGTGGTGCGCAGCACCGAACCGTCGGCCTTGATGTCGTTCACCGCGACCTTCTGGCCGAACTGGTCGTACACGGTCTGGCTGGTACGGCCGAGGCCGTCCATGACCCGCACCCGCCGGCCCGCGTAGTCGTAGCCGAACTCGGTGGTCACGTTGGTCGGGTCGATGGTCTTCGTGAGCTGATTGAGGTTGTCGTACGTGTTGCGGGTGGCGGCGCCCTGTGGCGTTGTCACGAGCGTGACGTTGTCCGCGTCGTCGTACGTCGTGGTCGTGGTGAATACGCCCGCCGTCGGCTTGCGCTCGATCTCAGTCGCGGTCACCGGGCGGTCGAAGTCGTCGTACGTCGTTTCTACCCGCGCACCCATCGGATCTACTGTGGACAGCAACTGACCGGAGCGGGTGTAGGCGTACTTGGTGACCGCACGCTCGTCGTTGGTGGACGCGGGCGCGTCGACCGATACCAGCCGGTCGAGCTGGTCGTAGGCGTTGCGCACGATGTTGTCGCGCGCGTCCTTGACCTCGACGGCGTTGCCGTTGCCGTCGTACTTGGTGGTCACCGTTGGCGTACGGCCGTTGTACGTCGGAGCTGCCTTCGAAACCACACGGCCGTTGCGGTCGTATGCCGTGGTGGACACGAACCCGCGTTCGTCCTTGTAGTCGGTCAGCTCGCCGAACGTGTTGTAGCCGCTCGACGCCGTCGGCCGCTGCACGCTCGCGGGGTTGCCGTTGCTCTCCACAGACACCGGCGGTGCCGTCGACGTCACAACCTGACCCAGCTCGTCGTACGCGATGTTCGACGTGTACGCCGTCGGGTCCGTCGTGCCACGTGCGTCCGTTGTGGCCACTGCCAGGCCCCGCTGGTCGAACTTGGTCTTGGTGACGCGAGTGGTCGAGCCGCTGGTGATGCTCTCCTGGATCAGGTTGTCGCCGTCGTCGTAGTCGTACGACACCTGTTCCTGGCTGTTGCCGGTCACCCACGGCACGTTCGACGGCTTGCCCGTACTGGTGACGGACTTGACGTTCCCGTTGCCGTCGTAGGTGAACGACGTGACACGGGTGAGCCCACCCGGGTCGCCGGTCGCGGTCTGGACGCGGCCGAGCTTGTCCGGACTGCTGGTGGTGACGGTCTTGCCGTTGTCGGTGACCTTCTTGGTCACGTTGCCGGCAGCGTCGTAAGTGTGGTCCTCCAACACGAAGTCGCGCGTGCTGCCGTCCGGGTTGTGGAACTTCTTCAGCACGGACCGGTGCAGCAGGCCATCGTCGTAGTACTCGTACTCGATGCGCCGGCCCATGGCGTCGGTCGTGCTCGCCAGGCGGCCACCGAAGTCGTACGAACGCGACTCCACCACGAGGTACTCGCCCGGCGACGGCACACCCTCGGGGTCGCTGTGCCAGTTGCGCAGCCGCACCTCGGCGAGGTCATTGCGAGCGGTGTAGGCGAAGTCGTAGCGGTTGCCGTTCGGGTCGGTCTTCGAGATGACGTTGCCGAACACGTCGTAGTCGTAGCCGGTCTCACCGCCCTCAGGGTCGGTGACGGTGATCGCTCGGCCGTGCTCGTCGTACTGCGAGGACGTCGTGCGCGTCGTGTCGTGGCCCAACGCATCCGAGGTCTCAACGGACAACACGTTGCCGTCGGGGTCGTAGTTGTTGGTGATCTTCTGCTGGTGCTGCACGTTCGTCACGGCATTGGTAGTCACTGGCGACGTGGTCGTGCGCAGCCTGGACATGCCGTCGTACGTGTACGTGGTGACCACACCCGACGGGAAGCTGTCGGAGGTGTCCTTGCGCGTAGCCAAGCGGCCGATGGCGTCGTACGTGTACTCGGTTACCAGCCCCAGCGGACTCGTCACCCTGCCCACGTCGCCGTTGCTGTAGTACGCGTACCGAGTGACCTTGCCGCGGCCGTTCGTGGTCGAGTCGAGCAGGCCGGCGGGCTCGGTGCCGCCGCCGACCGCGGCTTCACTGCCCGTCGTGTACTTGTTCGAGCTAGTGCTGCCGTCAGGCGCCGTTGTCGACGCCAACTGACCACTGGAGTGGTAGGTGTACTGGGTCCGGTAGGTGGTGTCGGTAGCGCTCGACGAACGCGCGTCCCGCGACTCCGTGGGGAGGTCGTTGCGTGGGTCGAACGCGTTGGTGACCGTTGTCGGGTAGGTCTTGTAGGACGTGTAGCACTCGTTGGTGGAGCTGACGCGGCACGTCTTGGTGGACGTCACGTTGCCGCGCGCGTCGTACGTCATCGACGTGGAGTCGCCGTTCTCGTCGGTGACCTGGTTCAGCTGCCCGTTGTCGTCGTAGAAGAACGACCGGATGCTCACGCCGTCCACGCCGTACCGCACGAACACGGGGCCGCCGGAGTCGTTAGGGATCACCGTGCAGAACGCGGGGTCCTTCGGGTCGGGCTGGGTACACGTGCGCACGGGGTCTGGCGGGGTCTCCTTGGGCTCACCGGGTGCGTCCTCCGGCCGGGCCTCCATGCCCAACGGCATACCGAGCCGCAGCAACTGACCACCAATGGCGTCGAACTCGTACAGGCTGGTGCGGTTGCCCGGGTCGAGCACCTCTACGCTGCGCCGCAGGTCCGTGTCACCGCCGTACACCGTTGGTGCGCCGACCTTCCACGTGCCGCCGTCGCTGTCGACGTACTCCTTCACGCGGTCGCGCGCGGTGTCGTACGTTGTGACCGCGTCGACCCGGCCGCTGGGCAGCGTGACCTTGCTGATCTGGTCCGCCTGGATGGTGCCGGCCTTGTAGTGCGCCGCGACCGAGGCCGCGCCGAGCGGGCCGGAGTAGATCGCGACCTCGTCGATCAGGCCGTCGTAGGACCGCTGTGCCGTGCTCCCCCAGCCCGGCCATGACGCCGGTGTGGACGCGTAGGCCGCGCCGATCTGGTTGAACGTCAACAGGGTGTGGTCAATGGTTTTGCCGGTCGACTCACCGGCTTTCACGCCGTCCAGGTACAGGGTCTGCGTTGTGCCCATCGACGACAACACGGCGTGGTGCCACTTACCGTCGTTGACCGTCGCGACCGAGTTGATCGGCGCGGCCGACCCCGTGGCGAACTGGCCGTGCAGCTTGCCGTCCGTGCCGACGTACAGCACGGGTACGCCCACAGTGGACGCGGACCCGAGAGCCTTGTCCTGGTACCCGATCAGCGGGCCGCCGGTGCCGGTGATGGAGTTCTTGAACCACAGCTCAATCGCACCGTCGCGGCTCTTCTTCACCGTGCCCTTGGGCAGGTCCACGGACGATGTCGTGCCGTTAAACGAGGCTGCAGTGTCTGTAGTGCCTGCGAGCTGCCCCGGCTGGGCGAGGATGACGTTCTTGTAGGTACCCGTGTCCTTACCGAGGTTGACCGCGACCTCACTACCGGCCTGTGTGCCCTCGCTCTCGCCCAGGCGCCAATACGACTCGGGGCGCGTGTCGAGCACAGTGCTGCGGTAGTGCGAGCCTTGGCTGTAGTCATAGCTAGTGCACCCCGTGGTGGGACCACAGACCTGCTTCAGCAGATCACCCGTGTAGGTGTAGTTCCACGCGATCGGGGTGCCGTTGACCGGGTCGGTCTTGACGTTGGTGACGTGGTTGCCAGTCCAGGTGAAGAACAGCGACCGGCCCTGGGTGTTGGACTGGCTGGTGGATACTTGGGCCTTGCTCAGGAGTCCATTGGTGTAGGTCAGGTTCACCGACCGGTTGGAGATATCGGTGATCTTGGTCAGCTTGCCGGTGACCGCGAACGTGTACGTCGTGCCGGACTTGTCCAGCAGCTTCCAGCCCGTGCTGTCCGTGGTCAGCGACGCTGACCGGCCAGAAGGCGCGGAGTAGGTGCCGTTGGCGTTGCGTCCGAATCGGACGGTCTGGCCGTCGGAGTACGTGACCACGGCATTACCCGAGCCGTCGTCATCGGCGACCAGCTTCATGTCGTACGCACTCGTCCAGCCGGCGCCGAACAGCCCGTCACGACGGGGGTCGACGCTGTTGTACGTACGCGTCAACGTGAGCTGCGGGCCTACTGTGGCTACCGTCGCATCTACGGCAGCTGTGGTGTAGTTACCGGTCTGTGGGTCGAAGTCCTGCTCCCGCATGCCGTCCGGCGCGGACGACACGTGTGCGGTGATCTCCGGCTGCGGCACGTTCGTCAGCAGGACCGAGTACGGCGACGGCACCTCGGTCGTCGCGTCCTTCACGAACGCGCGCCACATGTACTGCTTGGACCAGCTCAGTGTGCCGGAGCCCACTGTCCACGCGGTCTTCGTGCCGTAGCCGGAGTTGACGCAGTTGACCGGCTTACCGGCGTCGTCCCGTTCACAGATCTCGTACTTGAACTGCAGCGACGAGCTCGGCGGCGCGTCGATGTCCAACGCACGTGCCCACAGCTGCGGGGTCAGCGTCGGCGCCTGATACCCATTGGGCGGGAACAGTTCCTGCACGACCGGCGGGATGTCGAACACCTGCAGCACGATCCGGGCAGGTGGGACCTGGTGGTCGGTGAACACCGGGCCGCCCGTTCGGACCATGGTGAAGTCGAGGAAGTACTTGCCGGGCGGCATCGCCTTGATGGTGGCGTCCAGCGTCACTTTCCCGTTGCGCGGCACGGACCCGCTAAGGCTCGCGGAACGCTGCTGACCCACAGCAGTGCCGTCGGCCTTGTAGGCACGATAGGCGAGGTAGTAGTCACTGGGTGCCCACGCGCTGGCGCTCTTGTTGGTGACGGTGATCTTGACCTTGCCGTCCTGGTTCTGCAGGACGGGCGGGTTCGGACGCGGGTCGACGAGCTTGTAGGATGCGTTATACGGGCTG
Source organism: Actinocrispum sp. NPDC049592 (assembly GCF_040675465.1). Classification (NCBI taxonomy): domain Bacteria; kingdom Bacillati; phylum Actinomycetota; class Actinomycetes; order Pseudonocardiales; family Pseudonocardiaceae; genus Actinocrispum; species Actinocrispum sp. NPDC049592. Next base: position 173,000 of record NZ_JBFAPA010000011.1, read on the forward strand.
TGCGTGACATACAGGCGCGGCGGGTTGGCCGTGTTCTGACCGGTGAACCGCTTGCTGGCAGACCCCCGGATCGACAGGCCGTTGTTGGCCTGGTCGCCGTTCACCCAACGCTGCACCAGATCCCGGCCACCGGCGCCGAGGTTGAACAGCTCACCGGACCGCGGGCACGCCGACCCCGGCTGCCCGAAAGCGATGTACCCGTGCGCGAACGACCGCGTAGCCAGGGCGCCACCAACCGAGGGACCTGGGTAACTGCGGTTGTCACCGGAACTCCACGACTCGGTGACCGGGTGCACGCTGACCGGACGCGGGTTGCAGGACTCGGCGTCGAAGTTCACCAGCCACAGCTGGGCGCCGAAGATCGTGTGGAACTGCAGGCGGTTCACCAGATCGGTGAACTTGATGTACCCGGCGGACGACGGGCCCGTGCTGAACTCGTCCGCGCCCGACGACGAGCCGCCGCTGCGCACGGCCAGGCTGCTGTCCGCGGTGCCGCCGTTGACCGGGAGCTGGATGGTCGGGTCGACCTCGACCGGGAACGCGCGGCCCGCGGCCTTCAGCCAGGCCGGGTCCACGGACACCTCGAGCGCGCCCTGGTTGAGCTTGTAGCCGACGCCGGTGGACAGTTCGTCGTGCGCGTCGATCATGGTCCCGGCCGGGATCACGGCCCGCTGGGCGCCGGACGCGTCGGTGAACACCACCTGACGGCCGTCGACGCGCGGGGTCAGACCCTTGAGGCGCAACGGGAAGGTGAATGTGGTCGGCGCGTCCGGGCCGGTCAGGACCAGGGTCTCCTTGACACCGCCGGGCTGTGAGTCCAGCTTGAGGTCTACTTTGGACTGGACGTTGGGGTAGGTGATGGTGGTGCCGTCGACCTTCGGCGCGGACTGCGCGGCGCCGGCGAGGGAGTAGGACACCTCGTGGTCCGGGTCGACCTTGAGCGTCACCAGGTCGGGGACGGCGGCGTTGGCCGCGAACCGCAGGTCGATCTCGTCCGCCTTGTTGCGCCAGCCGGTGCCGGAAGCGGCGACCAAGGTGGGGTCGATCGGCGTCCAGGCGCCGTCCTTGCGGTAGTTGAGCTTCCCGGTGGAGAACTCCGTGGTCTGCGTGCCGTCGGTGTTGTTGTAGACGCGCTCGTTGGCGTTGCGCGCCTCCGGGATCTCCTTGCTGGTACCGGCGTCGTAGCCGTCGTGCGGCTCCTGCGCCGGCGCCGCCACCTCCGACGCGGCGTTCCCGGCGTCCTGGTTCCACACCTGCTTCGGGTAGCGGCTGCGAACCGTGTCCGGAAGCGACCTGTTGTTCGGCTTTCCGGTGATGTGGTCACCGGCCTGCTCGGCCGAACCCCACCGCTGGCCCGGGCCGTGCAGCGACGCGAGCGCCTGCCGCTCCCGTTCGGCGCCACCGAGGATGGTGTCGCCGGACACGCTGATCACCATCGTGATGGCCAGCACCGCCGCCCCGAGCTTCAGCGCCCACCCCGGCAGCAACAACAAACCGACAAGGCCAGCTCTGCGCCTACGCACGCGAACCCCCTGCTAGAACCGTTCCAATGCCCGGTGCAGCGTCGGCCGTGGTACTTCCCTCGCGATTCCTTTTCTGTTCCGTCCCAGGTCAGCGGGGTCTTCTCGGCGCAACGGGTACACCTAAGGTGTAGACAACCAATGTCGTATGTCCTATGTCAGCCTGGGGTGCCGATGCGTGACAACGGGGTGTCCAGAAGAACGTTGCTGGCCGGAGCGGGTGCGGTCGCCGTGGCGGGCCTGGTGCCGATAGGCAGGGCCGTGGCCGCACCCGCCGACACGACTGCTGCGAGGGCGGCGATCACGCGGCTGTTGGGTGGTGACACGGCCCGCGCGGCCCAGTTCACCCTGTCGACGCTGTCCGCCGACGGCGATGCTTTCACCATTAGCGGGAGCACGGGCCGCGTCGAGCTGGCGGGGACGAACACGGTCGCCCTGGTGTCGGCGTTTCACTGGTGGCTGAAGTACGTGGCGGGTGCACACGTGTCCTGGAACGGCGACCGGCTGACGCTGCCGGAGCAGCTGCCCACAGCCGACGTCACCCGACGCACCGAGCTGACCGACCGTTATGCCTACAACTTCTGTGTGTATGGCTACACAACGCCGTACTGGAGCTGGTCGGACTGGGAGCGTGAGCTGGACTACCTCGCCGCGAGCGGGGTGAACCGAGCGTTGTCCTTGGTGGGTCAGGAGATCGTCTGGTACGAGACGTTCACCCGGTTCGGCCTGAGCCCCAGCCAGGTGCTCACGTGGATTCCGTACTCGGCCCATCAGCCGTGGGTCTGGTACGGCAGCATCTCGGTCGGCGGGTCGGTCACCACCGGGTTCCTCCAGCGCCGCGCCGAGCTGGGTGCGCAGATCGCCGACCGGATGCGGGAGCTGGGCATCACGCCCGTGTTCCCCGCGTACATCGGGCACGTGCCCAGCAGCATCTTCGCCGCGGCCAACCCGAGCGCCAAGGTGCTCCCCCAGGGCGACTACAACGGCCAACCGCGACCGGACTGGCTGAGCACTACCGACCCGCTGTATCCCCGCGTTGCCAAGGCGTTCTACGAGTCACAGGCCGCCCACTTCGGCGTGACCACGCACTACTCCAACGACCTGTTGCACGAGGGCGGCACCACCGGCGACGTACCACTCGCGCAGGCCGCACAAGCAGTACAGGCTGCTATGCCTGCTAGTTCGGTTTGGGCACTACAAGGGTGGGCGGGCAACCCGCGTCAGGCACTGGTGCAGGCCCTGGACACCGACCGTCTCCTCGTGCTCGACCTGATCTCGGACACCACGGAGACATGGCGGACCACGTCGGCCTACTGGGGTGCCCCGTGGGCCTGGGGGTCTATCGGCAACTTCGGGGGCAGGTTAGGCATGTTCGGCAGCCTGCATGAACCCGCCGAGACCCTGCCCGCCGTCCGCAAGCTGCCCGAGCGTGGACGGTTACGCGGCACAGCAGCCATGGCTGAGGCACACCACCACAACCCCATCACCGGGGATCTGTGGGGTGAGACGGCCTGGCGGGATGCGCCGTTGGACCTGAGCGAGTGGGTGCACGACTACGCTCGCCGCCGCTATGGCGTGGACGACCCGCACGCCGCAGCCGCCTGGCAGACCTTGCTGGACACGGCATACCGGTTCCGGCGAACCGAACCGGCGGACGGTGAGGGGCCGTACGAAACGCCGTTCGCCGCCCTGCCGAACCTGACCGTGACCCGATCGTCCCGGACCGCGCCGGCCAGCCCCCGGTACGACCTCGACCTGTTCATCCCCGCCTTCGTCGCCCTCTTCGCGGCCGACCCCGCACTGCGTACGCTGCCGACGTACCGCTACGACCTGGTCGATGTCACCCGTCAGCTGCTCGCCAACCGGGCCAGGCAGCTGCTCGAGGACATCCGGGCCGCGCACGAGGCGAAGGACATCCCGCAGTTCCAGACCCTCACGGCCCGGTTCCTGCGATACCTCGACCTCACCGACAAACTGTTGGGTACCAACGAATACTGGCTGCTGGGCAGCTGGCTGGCGGCCGCCCGCTCGTGGGGTGAGACCGCGCAGGAGAAGGCGCAGCTGGAGTACGACGCCCGCAGCATCATCACCATCTGGACGCCGAAGGCCTACGCACGGCTGCGCGAGTACGCCAACCGCGAGTGGAACGGCCTGCTGGCCGACTTCTACCGGCCACGGTGGAGTGCCTGGTTCGCTGATGTGGCAAGGCGGCTCGCGACGGGCGACACCAGCTTGCCGTCCAGCGAGCCCGACGCCTGGGCCGCGACGAGCGAGGCGTGGACGCACGAGACCAAGACGTACCCGACGCAACCCGTCGGCGACACGTACCTCGTCGTGCAGCAAATCGTGGCTGAGCTGACCGCAGAACCTGGGCAGGGCGCGTTGCACGTCGTCGCACCACAGTTCTGTGCACCGGATGTCGCAACCGAGGTGACCGTGCGGTTCACCAACCGTGACCCGGGTCGTCCCCGTACTGGGGTACGTATCGTCCTCACTGGAGCGACTGCCGTGGGCACCACGACGTTCGCCGAAGTGGCCCCAGGCGCGTCGGTCACGACGACGTGGCGGTATACGCCGTCAGCACTCCCGCGGGATACAGCGATGGTCGTCACCGAACTCACCGCCACGGCCGACTACACCGACGGCACCACGGCACGCCAGACGCAAGAGACAGGCGTGCTACGGGTCGGCCTGCCGCCCCAAGCACCCAACCAGACGCACGCCTCCACAACAGGCGGCGTTGCCCAGCAAGGCAAGCGGTACACGATCTTCGCCGCCGGCCGGGATCTGTGGAAGGGCACTCAGGAGTTCGCCTCGGTCTACCGACAGGACGCCGTAGGCAACGGCGAATCGGTAGTCACCACTGTCACTCGGCAAGACGACACGGCTCCTTGGGCGAGGGCCGGGCTCCTCGTCCGCAACACGGTTCCCGCCAAGTCCCCGGCAGTCGTGCTCGCACGCACCCCAGGACACGGGGTCACACTCCAGTGGGACAGCACTGGTAGCGGTTCCATCGACCAGACGGTGTCGCTGGCGTGGACCGCCACGACAGCGTGGCTGAAGCTGACCAAGTCGGGCGGTTCGTTCACCGGGTACGCCAGCAGCGACGGCAAACAGTGGCAGCAGGTCGGGAAGGCCGACGTGCCCAACGCCGCCTCCCGCATGGACGCCGGGTTGTTCGTGACCGCTGTCAGCGAGGTCATCGGTTCCGCCGACTTCACCGGCTTGCAGATAGAACGGGCGACCCGGCCCGGCAACGACCTGCAGCGCTACCAGTCGTCCGGCAAAGTCGTTGCGGCACCGGCGAAGGACGGCCGTCTGGAGCTGTTCGTGGCTGCGGCCAACGGAGTCTGGCACCGCTCGCAGACAGCCATCAACGCGGGTTGGGGCGCGTGGCAGAACGCCGGCGGCCCGGCCGGAGCGACCCTCGCGGTCGGCCGCAACGCCGACGGCACCCTGGAGGTGTTCGCCACCAATGCTCAGGGAACCTGGCAGTACAGCCAGCCTTGGGACACATGGCAGGACACGGGTGGCCCAGGTGGGCGGGACATCGTGGTCGGTCCGTCGGAGGACGGCAGGCTGGAGGTGTTCCTAGCGGCTGCCGACGGCATACGGCACCGCTGGCGGACTACTAGCGGCACGTGGTCTGGTTGGCAGAGTGAGCAGGGCCCCGGCAATGCCGTGCTCGCGTTGGGCCGTGAGGCCGCTGGCACGCTGGTGTTGTTCGCTAGCGGCGCCAACGGGACCTTCCAGCGCGACCAGTACGCGGTGAACGCAGGCTGGGGGCCGTGGCTGCCCATCGGTCCCGCGGGCACCGACCTGGCCGTCGTGCCCGACCAAGACGCCCGGCTGGAACTCCTCCTCGCGACCAGCAACGGCGTGCAGCACCGATACCAAGGCACGACCAGCGGTGACTGGACCGCGTTCACCTCATCAGGTGGTCCTTCGGCAGCCCGGCTAGCCGCGGGACGTGACCCTGATGGGTTGATCACCGCCGTGGCCGTGACCCCGGACGAGTCGTGGCAGCGGGCGCAGACCGCGGCGAACGGCGGATGGGGTTCGTGGCAACGGATCGGCGCGGGCGGCTCGGACGCCGACCTGTCCACCAACCAGGACGGCCGCCTCGAAGCGCACGCCATCCGGCCCGACCAGACCTGGGTCCGCTTCCAGCGCACGGACCACTCGTGGAGCGATTGGCAGCCGTTCGGCAGCCCGGCCTAGGAGGACTCTTGTTACGGCTGTTGGTTGTCGCCGCTGTATTCCTGCTGTCGCTGACGGTTCCGGCTCAGGCCGCGCCCGTGGGCGCGTTCACCGAGACCGAACTGTGGGACTCGACGGACAACGACGCTTACGCGAGCTTCCATGTGCAGGGCTTGGCTGTAGTCAATGACGTCGTGCTGACGTTCACCGAGGGCAGGCCCCAGGTATCCGACGCCGGGCCGAAGGACCTGCTGATGCGTCGCAGTGTGGACGGCGGGCACACGTGGGATGCCAGTGTGCCCGTGGTCCCGGCCGATCCCGCGCAGAGCTGGGGCAACGCGACGCCGGTGGTGGACTCGCAGACGGGCCGGGTGTGCTTGTTCTACAAGGGTTCCGGTGGGTCGATCTTCGTCAAGCGCAGCGACGACGCCGGAGTGACCTGGTCGGCCCCGGAGGACCTGACGCCGTTGTTCGCATCGAACCCGCACGGCTGGACCCGCAACAGCCCGATTCCCGGTCACGGCATCCAACTGCGCAACGGCAGACTGTTAATGCCCGTTAACCACCGCGCACCCGACCCGGACGCCAACTACGGGTTCGACATGCTCTACAGCGACGCCCACGGTGAACCGATCGTGGCAACGCGGCACACCGGCGCCGCTGGACCCTGCGTATCCCATCAATGAAAGCCGTGTGTACCAACGAAAAGACGGTTCGGTCGTGATCAACGGCCGGTGGGGTGCGGGCGGAACCCGGTACCGCATCACGTCGACCAGCACCGACGGCGGGCAGACGTGGTCGCCGCCCGTGGTCGACGGGGCCACCGGCCAGTTCGTGGCCGTCGACGCCGGGATGGTCCAACTCGGCGACCGGTTGCTGTTCAGCCGACCGGACTCGTCGGCCCGCGCGAACATGACCGTCTCCATCTCCTACGACGAGGGCGCGAGCTACCGGTACAGCCGGGTGGTCAACCCCGGCCCGTCGTACTACTCCGACCTCGGCGTGCTGTCCGACGGCACGGTCCTGTTGGTGTACGGGCGGGACGGCACCCTGCCCAGCTTCCCCGAACGCATCACCGCCGCCCGGTTCGACCTGGCGTGGCTCACCAACGGCCGCGACAGCACGTCGTCGTCCCAGGAACTGGCTTCTGCCGACGCCCGCGGCGGCACGGTCGTGTCCGACGCCAACGCTATGGGCGGTAAGGCATTGCGTGGGGACAACGTCGAGGTTCCGTTCGACGTGGCTGCAGGCACCTACGACGTGGCCGTGCGACTTCAGCGGCGCTCCGGCTCCGTTCAGGTGCGCGTGAGCGTCGACGGTTTGGCTCAAGGGCTCATCGACCCGAAGCTGACGGTCGGCCAGGGCTATCAGGTGTACCGGGTGGGGACGCTGCCGTTGACCGCCGGACGTCACTGGCTCCGGTTCACCGGCGCGGTCGTCGCGGACCAACTGACCCTCACCTCGGGTCCGCCCGCCGATCCGCCGAACGTGGTGGCGGACAACGACTCCGTGGCGAGTTTCGAGGTCGTGTCGGACACTTGGGACCGGATCACCACCGGGACCGGCTACTTTGGCCAGAGCGAACGGGTTCATGCCGGTGGCTCCGGCACGGCGAAGGTCCGGTTCCGGCCGGACGTGCCGATGAGCGGGATCTACTCGGCCGCCGTGTGGTACCGGGCCGCGGCGGGCCAGGCGTCCAACGCGTCCTTTGTGGTCCATCACGCCGGGGGGCAGTCGGCGGTCAAGGTGGACCAACGGTCCGGCGGCGGCCACTGGGTACCGCTCGGTTGTGCGCTGGCATCCCGAAATCCCGGCGGCGGGCATATACCAGGTGGCCGTTTGGTACACGGAACACCCCAACCGCGCCACCAACGCCACATACACCGTCGGCACCACAGCAGTCACCGTCGACCAACGCAACCACGGCAGCCAATGGGTCTCACTCGGCACCTTCTGGTTGTCCCCCGGCACCACGGTCGCCTTGTCCGACGCAGCCAACGGGTACGTCGTCGCTGACGCGATCCGTGTGACGTACCAAGGCGTCGTCGCCGACAATGACACCAGCAGCTACGAGGTGCTGTCCGGCGTGTGGGACCCGGCAACCGGCGTCTCCGGCTACTTCGGCCAGAACTACCGTACTCACCCCGCTGGCACGGGCACTGCCGTCGTGCGGTGGCACCTCGGCGTGCCTGCATCAGGCATGTACCAAGTAGCCGTCTGGTACGCCGAGCATCCCAACCGTGCCTCCAACGCCCGTTACACCGTAGGTACCACCACTGTCACCGTCGACCAACGCGACCACGGCGGCCAATGGGTCTCCCTTGGCGACTTCTGGCTCACGCAGGACACCACGGTCACCCTGTCCGACGCGGCGAACGGGTACGTAGTCGCCGACGCCGTCCGCCTCATCCCCACCTGACATTCCGGGTCGCTGTCTGGTCGTACCAGTGAGAGCCACCACGGAAAGGGAGCGCGAAATGGGTGAAGCGACGATCAAGCAGCAAATCGACAAGCTGGTCGAGGGAATTCACAACAAGGACCTCGACGCGCTGAAACGGATTTACGCGACCGACGTCGTGTCCTTCGACGTCGAACCGCCTCTACAGCATGTGGGTGTCGAGGCGAAACTCAAGAACTGGACCCGCGTCTTCACATTTTTTCAGGAAGTGTCCTACGAGGTCCGCGATCTGACCCTGATCGTCGACGAGCACCTGGCGATCGGTCACTGCTTCGGCCGGCTCAGCGGCACTCTGCGGAACGGCACGTCGACCGATGGTATGTGGGTGCGGGGCACGTTCTGTTTCCGGAAGATCGACGGTTCCTGGCTGATCGTGCACGACCAGGCGTCGGTCCCGTTCGACATGGCCACCGGCAGAGGAGTGACCGACCTGGAGCCCTGACGTCCACAAAGGACGCTCTGGCGAATTGCAGCCACAATCGGCGGTAGCGGGCCGGGGGCCATGTCTGAATCATGGAGAGGACCTGCCCCCTTTCGGTTCCCGGTCAGCGAAACAGCCGATACACCAAGGAGTTCGTATGACGGTCAGCCGCCGTTCCCTGCTGATGTCGGCCGCATTCGCGGCCGCAGGCACCGTCCTGTCGAACACCTCGGCTAATGCCGCGCACTGCAAACCCGCGCCGATCGCGCTGCAGATGTGGTCGTTGCACGAACAGGCCGAGCAGGACCTGATGGGCGCCTTGGACCGGGTCGCCGAAATGGGTTACGTGGCCATCGAGAGCTACGAACTGTACGGGCATTCACCGAAATCGGTCCGGGCCCACCTCGACGCCCTCGGCCTGCGCCTGTGCAGCTCCCACGCGCCGTTCCCGGAAGGCCCCGACGCCAAGGCCATCCTCGACCAGTACGCGGAACTGGGCGCGAAAACCCTGGTGTGGAGCCTGGAACCGGAGGAGTTCGACACCCTCGACGCGATCCGCCACGGCGCGGACCGGATCAACGAAGCCGTGGCCAATGCGGCCGCGTACGGCATGCGAATCGGCTACCACAACCACTTCGCCGAGTTCCGCAACACCTTCAACGGCCGCAAGGCCTACCGCATCCTGCTGGATCTGCTGGACCCGTCCGTCGTCATCGAACTCGACACCTACTGGGCGAAGACCGGCGGCGTCGACCCCGCCGCCGTGGCCCGCTCACTGGGCAACCGCCTGGAGTACATCCACATCAAGGACGGCCCCGCCACCGGCATGGACGACTACATGGTCCCCTACGGCCAAGGCGTGATCGACGTCGACGGCGTCGTCCGCGCCAACCCCTCGGTGCGCTGGAACATCGTCGAGATGGACCGCTCGCACTACGACATGTACTGGCTGCTCCGCAACTGCTACGACTACCTCGTCGGACGCGGCCTCGCCACTGGAAGGCGACCCGTTCACCACTGACCGACGTCAGCTTCACTCGGTGGTGACGAGTCCGACCCGATAGGCGAGCACGACGGCCTGGACACGGTCGCGCAGGTCGAGTTTCGTCAGGATCCGGGAGACGTAGGTCTTCACGGTCTCGGTGGTGATGCACAGTTTCTCGGCGATCTCGGCGTTCGACAGGCCGGCGGCGATCTGTTCGAGCACCTCGAGCTCGCGGCGCGCCAACGCCTGCCGCACCTGCTCCCGAGCCGGCCGGGTGGTGTCGTTGGGACGCAGGCGTTCGGCGAAGTGGCCGATCAGCGTGCGGGTCACCGCCGGGGCGACCAGCGACTCACCGGCGGCTACCGTGCGCACGCCCGCGATCAGCTCCGCCGGTGGCGCGTCCTTGAGCAGGAACCCGCTCGCACCTGCTTTCAAAGCCTCGTAGACGTACTCGTCGACATTGAAAGTGGTTACCACCAACACTTTCGCCGGCTGCGACACGCCGGGACCGGCGAGCTGCCGGGTGGCCTCGATGCCGTCGAGGATGGGCATCCGGATGTCCATCACGACAACGTCGGGGCGCAGCCGCAACGCCTCCTCGACGGCCTGCCTGCCGTCCTCGGCCTCGCCGACGACATCCATGTCCGGCTGCGCCGAGAAGATCGTGGTGTAGCCGGCCCGCACCAGCGCCTGGTCCTCGCAGACCAGCACCCGCACCGTCATGCCTGCCTCCTGGACGGGATGAGAGCGTGCACACGGAACCCGCCTTCGGGCCGGGCCGCGGCCACCAGTTCACCATCGAGCATGCGAACCCGTTCCCGCAGACCGCTCAGGCCGCGTCCGCCCGGCGCGACCGCGGGCGCGCCTTGGGTGGTCCCGTCGGTCGTCACCTCGATCTCGATCCGGTCGTCATGATCGTCGATCTCGACTCGGGTGCGGTGTCCGGTCGCGTACTTCATCGCGTTGGTCAACGCCTCCTGCACCACCCGGTACGCGGCCAGTTCGATGTCGACGGCGTGCTCACGTTGGTCGCCACGCCGGGAAAGCTCGACCGGCTGGCCGGACAACCGGGCCCGCTCAACGAGATCGCTGACCCGGCCCAGGGTCGGTGACCGGTCCGTGGTCGCGGAGTCGCCGGTCGCCTCGAGCACGCCGAGCAGGTGCCGCAGTTCCGTCAACGCCCGGCGACCCGTGTCGCTGATGGCGCTGAGCCCTTCGCCGACGCGGTCCGGCGCGCCCTCGAGCAGGTACTGCGCCGCATCGGCCTGGACGACCATCGCCGTCACGTGGTGGGTCACCACGTCGTGCAGGTCTCGTGCGATGCGGGCTCGTTCGTCGGCGGTGGCCACCTCGACGCTCAGCCGACGGTGTTCCGCCTCCTCGGCCCGCCACCGCCGCATCGCGGTCCCAGCCATCCACATCACCACCAGACTCAAGTAGAACGCGACGAAAACCTGGATCTGACTGGGAGATCCGAGCAGGTGTAAAGCGATTGCCAGTCCGGCATAGGCCGCGGTCGCCACGAGGGCGATCGCCCGGCGGTGCCGGATCTGGTGCGCGCCAACGGTGAACAGCGCCAGGTAGAACCCGATGCCCGCGAAGGTGTCCGGGTAGCCAAGCGATTGGTGCAGCGCGAAGGCGGCTCCGGTGAGCGCCAGGCAGACCGTGGGCCAGCGCCGCCGGATCGCCAGCGGGGCGGCCTGGCCGGCGACCAGCACGAGCGTGAGCGTGTCCACCGGGCGCTTGGGCAGGTCACCGAGCTGCGGCCCGATGGACGAGACGGTGGGCACGAAGGCCAGTGCCAGGAACACCAGCATGAACGCAGTGTCCTTACTGGACTGGGGAAGACGTTGCCACCAGGTGGGTAACCGCACCGCGCGAGCCTACTGCTCAGGCCGTGACCTTGGCACGGCGCTGGATCCGGCCGGTGCGGGCCGCGCGGCGCAGCAGGATGACGGTGGGAACCGCGCAGATCAGCAGCAGGAACAGGCTCGCCTCGGGGCCGAACACGCCACCGGTCAGCACAGCCGGGCCGGACAGCGTGGTCTTCAGCAGGCCGGGCACGGTGTCCGAGCCGGACATCGTGACCCCGAAGATCCCGGCGTGGGTGAAGTCCCAGGCGAAATGCAGGCCGATCGGCAGCCACAGCGAACGGGTCAGGACGTAGAGCGAGGTCGTCAGCAGCCCGCCGGTCAGGGCGATCGACAGCGCGCCCCACAGCGTCGCGTGGACGTTGACGATGTGCGTGAACCCGAAGATCAGCGAGGACAGCACCAGGGCGATCACCGTGCCGGTCCGTTGCTCCATGAGCCGGAACAGGATCCCGCGGAACAGCACCTCTTCGGTGATCGCGACGCTCGCCGTCAGGCCGGCGGTGCCGAGACAGCCCCAGATCGAGCCCCAGGACACGTCGTCCCAGCCGCCGAACATCGCGATCAGCAGCATCAGCAGCACGAACAGGCCGGATCCCAGCATCGCCCCGCGCCGCAGCTGGGACCACATGCCCGTCTTCGGCAGCTCGGGGACGTCCGGCCGCTGTTCGATCACCCGGGTCAGCTTGCGGTAGGCGGCCAGAACAGCGAAGACAACACCGATCCCCACTGGCAGCGCGAGGATGATCACCGGCGACACGAGCTGTATGAGCGCGCCGTTCGCGACCATGATCGCGGCGAACACCACCAGCAACACCGGAAACCGGAACCTGTACAGCGATCCGTTCGCACTAGCCATGATCCTGCTCCTCTCGGTCGAATCTCCTTGCGATGCACAGAGATTAGAAAGAGAGGCAGGGCCACTACATCCCGCTGGAAACGACAACCCAGGTAGCTCTCACGGGGGACAACGGCTCAGCGCGACGTGCCTTTGTCCAGGATGTTGCCGTGAACGGCCTCCAGCGCCTCGGTCAGCGGGCCGAGCAGGTGGTCCGGCAGGCCGTCGAAGAACAGCCGCCGGACCACCTCCACATGCCCCGGAGCGGCGGCCTCCAGCGCGGCCCACCCTTCTTCGGTGAGGAACACCTCGGTGACGCGACGGTCGGCTGTGGACGGTTCGGTCGCGACCAGGCCCCGTTCGGTCATCCGCCGGGCCTGATGGGACAACCGGCTGCGTTCCCAGCCGATCTGGGCGGCGAGGGCAGTGATGGGCATGCGGTGGCCGGGCACGTTGCCCAGCGCGGTCAGCACGTCGTAGTCCGCCAACGACATGCCGCTGTCCGCCTGCAGCTGCCGGTTCAACTCATACGTCAGCCGCAGCTGGACGCGCACATACGCCGGCCACGCCCGGCTCTCGTCCGCACCGAGACCCGCCGCGGCGGGATCCGACAACGTGATCACGCGTCCGGCGTCGCCGGTCAGCTCGATGGCATCGGGCAACACCCCAGCGCCCGCCGCGTCGAACACCGCGTCGACCTCGCCAAGCGCGCGGATCCGCTCGGCGATCGGGCTGGAAGTGCGACCAGCGCAACGCGCACAGCTCGCCCTGGCGGGCGCCGGTGACAATCGCAATCCAGATCAACACGGCCAGATCCGGGTCCGGCCGCGCGTGCAGAAGGATCCGGGTCACCTCGTCCGGGGTCGGTGGTTGCGGGTCGGGTGCGGGTTTGGGTCGCGGGTTGGCCAACACTGTGGGGCTGGTGTACAGCCAACCCCAACGACGGGCCTGCCGATACGCGCTGCTGATCAGAAAGTGGATCTTGCGGATGGTCGCGGCCGACAGCGGCCGACACTCGTGACGCTTGGCATCCCGGCCGCCGCCTTCGGCCACTGTGGAGGCTGCAGCCGACATGGCGGCCGTCGTGGCGGCGGGTGTGCCGCAATGCTCGCGGCAGCGAGCAAGTTCAGCGCAGAACCCATCCAAGGTCTCCGGTGGCACGGCGCCGCATGCAAGCGGCCGATCAGCGGAAAGATGTGCTTGCGGAGATAACCGCGATAGCTGCCACGAGTAAGGACACCGGCGCGCATGGTCGCGACGTGCCGCTCCACCAGGTGACCCAGGGTGACATTGGTCCGCCACCATGGTCACCAGCCGCGCACGCACCACCTCCGCCTGGCATTCTGCGGGGGACTCGATGCTGACCGTGTCGTTCAAACTTCGAGACGGCCATCGTGTCGATCGAAGGCCCGCAGGCAAACCTCGTGTACTCCGCCGGGCAGGCCGCCGATGGGCTGACACAGTTGCGGGAGACCCATGACCACACCGGGTTTCATCTGTTGATGGCCCTGCGGCGGGACGATCCCCCGGGTTACCAGGAGATTCCGGCCGGGGCACGTGCGCCCGTCCTCGCCGGTGCGCTTGCGCATGTCCAGTGGCTCAACGACTTCGGCTACCTCGACCCGGGCGGGTCGTATGTCGGGCCTGCCGGCGCGGCGTTGCTGGAAGCGGGGAATCCGGCCCGGCAGTACCTCGTCGAGCTTCTGGGCGACCACTCCCCGGCACCCCTGCGCGGATCGGAGGAAGCCATAATGGCGAAGATGTTCGGCTACCGCCGCTGCGACTTCGCGTACCGGTTTCTGACCTTGCTCACCGGCCAGGACCTCCCGTTCGCCCCCGAGCCCGCCCGCCGGGACGAGCTGGTCACCGCGTTGCGGAAGTAAGTCAGTACGGCTTCACCGTGGGCACCTTCGGTATCAGGTCGGCATAGCCCAGGGTCCGGTCATAGATCTGCAGCCAGGTGCCGTCGTTGTACGCGTTGGTCAGGATGTTGTTGACCTTGTCACGCAAGGGTTTCTCGTCATGGCCGAGACCGATGCCGTACTCGACGGAGATCAGGGTGGAGTAGGTGAACACGGTGTACGTCTTGTCGGCGACTGATGCGTAGGCGGTCAGTATCGCGTCGTCCGAACTGATCGCGTCGGTGCGCTTTTCGTTCAGTGCGTTGAGGCATTCGTCCAGTGACTCCAGCAGCACGATGCCGGACGGTTCGACCTCGCCGGCAGTTTGCAGATACTGCGCGGCGAACGTGCCGCCCACCGCGCACACCTTGCGCCCGCGCAACGAACCGGGCTTGATGCCTTGCTCGTCTTCCTTGCGCACCAGCAGGCTCGGCCCGCTTGTCAGGTACGGCCCGGCGAAACTCACGCGCCGCTTGTTGTCGTCGGTGATCGGATAGCTGCCGATGACCATGTCGACCTCGCCGGTGGCCAGGGCGTTCTCGCGCTGTGCCGGGCCGGTCGCCTTGAAGGTGATCCGGTCCTCGGCGAAGCCCAGCCCGGCGGCGATCCGCTTGCCGATCTCCACGTCGAAGCCCGTGAACGACTGGCTGACCGAATCCCACCAGCCGAGTCCCGGCTGGTCACCCCGGACGCCGATGATCACCGAGCCCCGTTCGGTCATCCGGTCAAGCGCTGACTCGCTGGTCTGCTGCTGCGACAACACGATCCACAGCACCGCAGTGGCGGCGAGCGCGACCACCAGTACCAACGCGACCACGACCTGGCGCTGGCTGCGCCGTGGCGCCAGTTGCGTCCCAGGGATCTCTCGCGTGATCGGCCGGGTCGGCTCGGCGCCATGGCCCAGTAGGGCGACGGCCCCGGCGGCCGTGAGTCGCTTGGCGGGGTCCTTACGCAGCAGGCCTTCGATCAGCGGTCCCAGTGCCCCAGGCACCGCGGGAGCATCTTGGGTGAGCACGGCGGCGAACACCGACTGCACGTCGTCGCGCTGGAACGGTGACTTGCCGGTGATCGCGTAGAACAGGGTTACGCCCAGCGCCCACAGATCGCTCGGCGCCCCGGCCTCCTGGCCGTTGATCCGTTCCGGTGGCAGGTACTGCGGCGAACCGATCAGCTGGTTGGTAGCGGTGAGCGCCGTGCCGCCCTCGACCACCGCGATGCCGAAGTCGGTGAGCACCACCCTGTCCCCGTCGAGCAACACGTTCGCAGGCTTGACGTCCCGGTGCAGAATCCCCTTGTCATGGGTGCTCGCGAGCGCGGCGAGCAACTGCCGTGCGATGTCGGTGACCCGGCGCTCCGTCAACGGGCCGTCCCGCTCGACGACCTCGGCGAGCGAGCGGCCGTCGATCAGCTCCATCACGATCCACGGCCGACCGGCGTCAAGAACCACGTCGTGCACAGTGACGATGTTGGGATGCCGTAATCGCGCGCTCGCGCGTGCCTCGCGGAGCGTGCGCTGGAAAGCAGGTGCGGACTCCTCGACGGCGCCGAGGAGAGTCACCTCCTTGATCGCCACCTCGCGTTCGAGGAGTTCGTCGGTGGCCCGCCACACCGTACCCATGCCGCCACTGCCGAGCCGGTCACGCAGCCGGTAACGGCCGGTGACAAGCCGGCCATCGTGATCGACCATGTGAAGAAGATACGCACCTCGCCCAGCGGATGTGAGACCCGATCAGGCGTATGGGCCGCAAGCCCCTATACGGCGATTCCAAGGTTGGCTGAAGTGTCGCTGAGCTGTGCTTGGTCTGCTGGTGCCAGGCGCCGCGACCTGGCTCGGCGGCGCCAGCGCGCGGGAGTTGACCGCTGTCTGGCGGTTCGCTGAGTTGGTCGATGTCGCCAACGCGTACGAGAGTGGCAACCGGATCGAACTCGCGTGGCAGTTCACCCATGCGTCGAAGACGTTCGACCTGGGCGAGTTCATCGAGGCGGCGATGCGTGAACCGCGGCCGCGGCGGATGTACCCGTGCACTTCGATGTTCTGGATGTCGTTGCAGCCCACCGCGGACGAGTACTGGAGTGCCTGGCCCGTGGGTGCGGTCGGCCGGCGACCGGCGGTTCACGGTTGTCGAGGATCGGCGTGTGGAACCCGGCACCACCTACGCCGCCGAGGCAGTCCAGGTGTACCTGACCGAGATGACCGCCTCGGAGTGCCGTCTCCCGAGGAACTACTGGGCCATCACTCAACGCCGGACCATCGTCGCCCATCGCATCGCCGATCGGCGATGCTGATGATCAGGGCGACCCACGGCAGGATTACCAGGACGCGACGAGTGACTGTCACATTGGTGTACGCACCTAGCCGGTCGGTACGACGTCAGAATGACCTGTAGATTCACTCGGGCGCGCGCTGATGCCTCAACCCACGACACATTCACCTCTTGACGAGGCGTCAACAACGGTTGCGCTGGCCAGCGATGGTGCCCCCGGCAGGATTCGAACCTGCGCTCCCGCCTCCGGAGGGCGGTGCTCTATCCCCTGAGCTACGGGGGCTCAGCGACGACGTAAGCCTAGCGCACGTCCACAACCAAGTTCACACGGAGGTCAGGTTGCACTTATGCGCATGCGGCTATATGTTGGGGCAGGCGAGGAGGTGTGGACGGTGGGGCATGGGCACGGGCATGGGGCCGCGCAGGTTTCGGCTGGTGGGCGGTATTTGGGGCGGTTGTGGGTCGCGGTCGGGCTGGGGGCTGTGACGTTTGTGCTTCAGGTGGTTGTGGGGGTGGTTACTGGGTCGTTGGCGTTGTTGGCGGACTCCGCGCATGTGTTCACCGACATCTTCGGGGTGGGGTTGGCGGCGGCGGCGATCATGGTGGCGCATGGGGCGCAGCCGACGAAGGGGCGCACGTTCGGCCTCTACCGCTCGGAGGTGCTCGCCGCGCTGGTCAACGCCGTTCTGCTGTTCGCGGTCGCTGGGTGGGTGTTGTACGAGGCGGTTGGGCGGTTCAGTGCGCCGCCTGAGGTGCCTGGGCTTCCTGTGACGCTCGTGGCCACAACCGGCCTGGTCATGAACGTGGCCGCGTTCCTCATCCTGCGGAAGGGCGCGGAGGAGAGCCTCAACGTCAAGGGCGCCTATCTCGAGGTGATGGCCGACATGATCGGCTCGGTCGGCGTGCTGGTCAGCGGCCTGATCACGATCCTCTTCGGCTGGCGCTACGCCGACCCCGTCATCGGTGTCGGGATCGGCCTGTTCGTCCTGCCCCGCGCCTACCGCCTGGGCCGCAGCGCGCTGCGGATCCTCTTCCAGCACGCGCCGGAGGGGGTCGACGTCAAGGAGATGACCGCCGACCTGGGCAAGCTGCCGGGGGTCTGCGAGGTGCACGACCTCCATGTGTGGACGCTCACATCCGGGATGGAGGTCGTGTCCGCACACCTCACGATGACCGACGGCGCGGACCAGAAGGACGTGCTGAAGGCCGCCCAGGTGCTGCTCGCCGAGAACTACCACATCGGGCACTGCACCCTGCAGATCGAACCCACCGAGGTGCAGTGCACCGACGTCACCTGGTGACGGCGAACTCCTCGCGGATCTCCAGCGGCCCGAACGGCCACATCTTCTCCACCGACGCCCAGATCAGGAACGCGACGGTGCCCGCGGCGAGCCACGCCAGCGACAGCCAGATCTGCTGCCACCCGGTCTGCGTGTAGATGAACACCCACCCGACGAGGGCCACGATCGACGGGAGCGGGTACAGCCACTGCTTGTACGGCCGGGGCATGTCCGGTTGCCGGCGCCGCAACACGGTCAGCGCCGCCACCTGGGCGATCGACTGGATCAGCACGAACACCGCCGTGAGCATGTTGATCACCACGGTCAGGCTGAACAGCGACCCGATCGCCGTGATCACGCCCATGACCAGCAGCCCCACCGGCGGGAAGTGCAGCCGGGGATGCAGCTTGCCGAACCACGGCAGGAAAAGCTTGTCGCGAGCGGCCTCGTAGGGCACCCGGGACCCGCCGAGCAGGCCCGCGAACACCGACCCGAACGCGGTGATCACGATCGCCACGGTGAAGATGTGCGCCGCGGTCGAGCCCCAAGTCCGTTCCAGCACAAGGGAAGCGAAGTACGGCGACTCACCGATCTCCTGCCACGGCATCACCCCGAGCACGCCGATCTGGAACAGGAAGTAGATCCCCATGATCGCCAGGATCGAGTAGATGATCGACCGCGGCAGCGTCCGCCCCGGGTCGCGCAGCTCCGCACCGAGGTACGCGCTGGTGTTGTACCCGAGGTAGTCGTACACCGCGAGGATCAGCCCGGAGCCGAGCCCGGCCCAGAAAGCCCCGCCGGGCACCGAGAACGCGCCCGGTGTGTACCCGAAAGCCAGCGATGGGTGGAAATGTGTCAACGAGGCCAGGATCACGACGGCCACCGACACCAGCATCACCGCGAACAGCACCGACGTCAGCCGGCTGATCTGCCCGATCCGCCGGTACAGCGCGAGCACGACGATGCCGACCACGACCACGCCGATGACCTTGCCCAGCGCGTTGGGTTCGCCATCGGCGCCGATCAGCCCCGGCCAGAGATAACCGAGGTACTTCACCAGCCCGATCACGCCCGTGGACATGATCAGCGGGATGAACAGCACCGCGCTCCAGGCGAACAGGAACGGCATCAGCCGCCCGGTCCGGTACTGGAACGCCTCCCGCAGGTACACGTACGTCCCGCCGGCGCGCGGCATGGACGCGCCGAGTTCCGCCCAGATCAGCCCGTCGGCCAGCACGATGAGCGCGCCGACGAGCCAGCCGAACATCGCCTGCGGCCCGCCCATCGCGATGACCATCACCGGGATGGTCACGAACGGGCCGATACCGCACATCTGGGTCATGTTGATCGCTGTCGCCTGACCCGTTCCCACTTGACGTTCAAAGCCACCGGGGAGCGGCGCTTGCCCCGCCACGGCTCACCTCCGTGTTTGCCGGATGAATTCGTTAAGAAGGTTTCCTAACATAACTTGGCGGCGAGCGGAACCAAGGCAACGTAAACTCGCGTCTGAGTTGTCGACAGGAGTGATACGTGGCCAGAACGCCGCAGGTGGGCACCCCCGCCGGAATGCGAGAGCTGAACCAGCGCGCTGTGCTGGACCGGCTGCGGGCGTTCGGCCCCGCCACCCGCCCGCAGGTCGCCAAGGACACCGGGCTGTCCAAGCCCACGGTCGGCCAGGCCCTGCTCGACCTCGAACGACGCAAGCTGGTCCGCGAGATCGGCCGCACCTCGACCGGTCCTGGGCGGTCCGCGGTGGTCTACGAGGAGAACCCGGCCGCCGGGTTCGTGCTGGGCGTGGACATCGGCAAGGAGCGGCTGCGGCTGGAGGTCGCCGACCTGGCGGGCACCGTTGTGTCCCGTGTGGACGAACGCAACCGCTGCCGGTCCGCGCGCAGCCTGGTGCAGACGGTGCGGGAGCTGGCCGAGCAGACCGTGGCCGAGGCCGGGATCAGCTTTGGCGAGGTGTGCGCCAAGGTGGTCGGCAGCCCAGGCGTCCCGGATCTGAAGACCGGTGCCCTGCACCATGCCCCGAACCTACCCGGGTGGGGCCGGCGCGGCCTGCTGGAAGAGCTGGCCGGCGCCCTGGGACCGGGCCTGGTGGTGGAGAACGACGCGAACCTGGCCGCGGTCGGCGAGATGACCGCGGGCGCCGCGCAGGGTGTGGACGTTTTCGTCTGCATCACGGTCGGCACCGGCATCGGTATGGGCATTGTCGTGAACGGGCAACTGTTCCGTGGCGCCCACGGGGCCGCGGGCGAGGTCGCGTACCTGCCGTACGGCTGGCCGCCGGAGGACGAGGAGCCGCCCGAGCAGGGCATGCTGGAGACCGCCGTCTCGGGTCATTCCGTTGTGCAGAAGGCGCACCGGCACGGCCTGGTGGACGCCAGGTCCGCCAAGGAGGTCTTCGAACTGGCGCGCCAGGGGCAGCCGCAGGCCCTGGAGGCGGTCAACGAGGAGGCCCGGCAGCTCGGCCTGGTGGTCGGCGCGGTCGCCGCGGTGATCGACCCGGAGCTGGTCGTGCTCGGCGGTGGGATCGGCAGCAACACCGACCTGCTGGCCGAACCGCTGGAGCAGGCCCTGCGCTCGACGACCCCCTTGCGCCCCAAGATCGTCGCCGGTGAGCTGGGCGACGCGGCGGTGCTGACCGGCGCGATCTCGGTCGGCCTCGGCGCCGCCAGGGAGTTGGTCTTCGAACGCGCGCTGGAGCTGCGAACGTCCTGAGTGGACGCATTGACCCATTGGACTGGACCACGTAGGTTCTGGTCTCGAAGACCGTCCGAGACGGGCGCGCCGCCGGTTGAAAGGGAAGTACATGCAGACCGGCATGCGCAAATTAAGGACCGCCGCCGCGGCTCTTGCCGTCGTCATGGTCGCAACCGGGCAAACCGCCTACGCCGCCGACGCGGCGTCGACGATCACCATCGACAGCGCCCACCCCGCCGGACGGCTGCCCGCCGACTTCGTCGGGCTGTCGTTCGAGATGCGCGAACTGGGCATCGGCAACCTCGACGCGAGCAAGGGCAACGTGGCCCAGTTCTTCAAGACGCTGGGCCGCAGCAACGTCCGGATCGGCGGCAACACCCTGGACCGGGACACGCTGTGGGTGCCTGAAGCACAGCAGCCGCCCAACCCGTTGCCCGGCTGGGTGCAGGACGTCGTCCGTCCGTCGGACATCAAGCGGCTGGACAAGCTGCTGCGGAACACCGGCTGGAACGCCGAGGTCGGCATCAACGTCGGCCGCTGGGACCAGGCGCTGGGCGCCGACCAGGCCAAGGTGATGTTCGAGGTGCTGGGCAAGCGGCTCGTGGCGGCCGAGTGCGGCAACGAACCCGACCAGTGGGTCTCGCGGGCTTACCGCCCAACGGGATACGCCTACGCGGACTACAAGAAGGACTGGGAAACCTGCGCGGCGGCTGTCGGCAGCAACCGGATCGCCGGTCCGGACACGGCGAGCACGTCGTCGTCCTGGGCGGCCTCGCTGGCCACCGACAACGCAGCCAGAATGAACATGGTGACCGTGCACCAGTATCCCGGTGGCGCCACGACGACGACCACGAAGCTGCTGTCGCAGGAGACCCTGACCGGCGGCGTGAACGCGGTGTCCAAGAACCTCGCCGCCGCCAAGGCCGCGGGCCTGCCGATGCGCGTGGACGAGGCCAACTCCACGTACAACGGCGGTATCGACGGCGTGAGCAACAAGTTCGCGTCCGCGTTGTGGGTCATCGACTACAGCATGTCCCTGGCCCAGGCGGGTGTGTCCGGCGTGAACATCCACGGCGGGCTGGGCGTGTGCAACGACCCGATCTGGAACGGCAAGTTCCAGCGGTACACGCCGTTCTGCGCGGCGGACAAGGCCGGCGAGCTCGCCCAGGTGTACAAGGCGATGCCGATCTACTACGGCCTCTGGATGGCCCGCCAGATGGGTCCCGGCAAGTTCCTGCCGCTGAACCTGACCACTGACCGCAACATCACCGCGTACGCGGTCAAGGGCGACGACAGCAAGACGCGGATCGCCATCCTGCAGAAGGACGAGACCTCCGCGGCCGCGGCGCACGTGGACATCAAGGTGGGCGGGCACAACCGGTCCGCCGAGGTGCTCCGGATGACCGGCACCGCACTGGCCGACGAGCCAACCGCCATCCAGGGGTCCACTGTGGACGCCAAGGGCAAGCTCAAGGTCCGCCCCGACAGCCTGCGCGTGCGCAACGGTTCCCTGGGCATCGACCTGGCCGCGGGCAGCGCCGTCGTGATCACCATCGACTGCTGAGCAATCCCGGCAAACGGGAGGTCCGGCCGCGGCCGGGCCTCCCTTTTCTGTGCACGGCTGAACGCACATTCAGCGGGCTGAACGGTTTGACGAACGGCCGTGGCCGCGATCAGCCTGGTGACGTGCGATTCAGTGAGGACCTCACCGCCAGGGC
Organism: Actinocrispum sp. NPDC049592; assembly: GCF_040675465.1. Lineage (NCBI taxonomy): Bacteria > Bacillati > Actinomycetota > Actinomycetes > Pseudonocardiales > Pseudonocardiaceae > Actinocrispum > Actinocrispum sp. NPDC049592. The sequence goes on from NZ_JBFAPA010000011.1 coordinate 195,159, forward strand.
ACGCATCCGGGACGCTGCCGTCCGGCGGTTCGGGCTGGACGGGTTCGCCGGTACGCCGATCAAGCGGATCGCCGCGGACGCCAGGGTTTCGGCCGGGTTGGTGGTCCACCACTTCGGGTCCAAGCAGGGGCTGATCGAGGCCTGCGACGCCTACGCGATCGCGTTCGCCGAGGTCGCCGAGCAGCGCACCGAGGGCAACCACGAGGTGCTCGCCTACCTGGCCCGGGCGATGGTCGAGCGGTCCGCCGACACCGCCCCGCTGTTCGACCAGATGGTCGCGCGCAGCGAGCAGGCGCTGGCCGAGTCCGAGGCGCGGGACACGACGGATCCCAAGCAACGCGCGGCAGTCCTGGTCGCCATGGAACTCGGCGGGTACGCACTGCGCGCGCATCTCGGCCGGTACTTCGGCGAGGCCGACTTCGAGCACATCGGCCGGGCGATGAGCGAGATCCTGACGAAGGGGCTGTACTCATGAAGGACGAGACCTGGCAGCGGCACGCGAACCCGTGGAGCGTGTGGACCCGGTTCGCCGCGATCCCACCGCTGCTGCTGTCGATCTGGAGCCGTACGTGGATCGGCTGGTGGTGTCTGGTGCCGCTGGCGTTGGTGATCGGGTGGCTGTGGATCAACCCGCGCGCGTTCAGGCCGGTCACCGAACCCAAGCGGTGGGCCGAACGCGGGATCTACGGCGAGCGGCTGTGGGTCAGGAGCCGGGACCTGCCGCCGGAACACCGGAACGTGATCCGGTTCCTGTTCGGCGTGGTGCTGATCGGGGCCGCGCTGATGGTGTGGGGCCTGGTCGTGCTGGCGGTGTGGCCGACGGTCTTCGGCACCACGCTGATCGTGATCACCCAGCTGTGGCGGATCGACCGCTACGCACAGCTCTACGACTCTAGTGCGAACGGCCTAACTTGACCCGGGCTTCCCAACACAGAGTGGTCAACTGGCGTCGTATAGGCGACACATCCACATGGAGGAGTTGCCTGTGCGAAAACCTCTCACCGTTCTGGCCGCGACCCTTGCCGGTCTCACGGCGTTGACCGCGCCGGACGCGCAAGCGGCCGAACAGCCGCCCGCGGACACGGCGTTGCTGGTCACCGGCGACCAGGTCGTGGTGAAGCCGCTCGCCGACGGCCGCCGGACCGCCACCGTCGTGCCGGCCGCGGCGAACGGCATCGGGCGGGTTCTGGTTCACCTGGGGCTGGGCAAGAAGTCGTACGAGGTGCCGGCGGCCGCGCTGCCGTATCTCGGGCGTGGCCTGGATTGGAGCCTGTTCGACGTCGACGCCGTGCTGCACTCGAAGCAGAACGCGAAAGTCGCCGTGCAGAACGACGGCCGGGAACAGCGGGTACTGGATCCCGGCCAAGCCAAGGACTTCGGCGCCCAGCTGGTGCGGAAGTTCCTCGACGACCGCAAGCAGGGGCGGTTCACCGAGTTCCAGCCCGCGATGAGCCTGGCCGGGGCCACACCGCGGAAGAAGGTCGCGCCTCTGTCAGTGATGCGGACGTTGACGGTTCAGGCCAACGGGCCGGATGGCAAGCCGGACTCAGGCGATGTCGCTTTCGCGTACAACGTGGACAATGGCGACCTGCTTGATGCCGACGAACAGGCGCAGCCGTTCTACCAGGGCGTCGCGAAGTTCAGCGTGCCCGAGGGGCATTACAGCGTGCTCGGGCTGTTCTTCGAGACCGACGCGGACAACAACGTCACGGCGGTGCGGCTTTCCGCGCAACCCGAGGTGAACGTCTTCGGCGACGCCACCACGAGGGTGCACGCCCAGCAGGCGTCCAGCAAGGTCACCTGGGTGACGCCGAAACCCGCACTGCAGCTGGAAGGCGGGTTTTCGGTCCAACGAGAACCCAAGACCGGCACCGCGTTCGTGCTTGACGTCGGCGTTGGGGCGGGCGTGCCGATCTGGGTCTCGCCGGTGAACAAGCCCGTTGTCACTGGAAAGCTCGAGACCTACCCCTACAACCGGCTCAGCTCGCCGCCCGGGCCGGGAACGCCGTACGAGTATAACCTTCAGCAGGCGACCACCGACGGAACCATTCCGCGGCAACGGTATGTCATCAAGCCGCAGGCACTGGCCACTGTGGACGCGAACTACTACTCGGAGATCGCCTCGGTCGGGCACCGGCAGCGCGCCGGGATGTACGCCTTCGAGACGCAGAACTTCCGCTCCGGCCACCAGCAGCTCCTACCAGCCAAGCAGACCGAGTACATCTCCGGCGACCCGGCGATCATGTGGTACGGCGGCACGGCCAAGTACCTCGCCATCGACGGTTTCAGCTGGTTCGGCGCCCAGTACGACAGCGGCCGCAGTTACACCGCGGGGCAGTCGGTTCGCGAGGACTGGAACCGTTTCCCCTTGCACCCGGCCGGCGGGACGACGCCCGACCTGAACTACGAGCGCTGGCCGGTGCATCCCGCGGCGACTCGCAAGGACGACACCGTCACGTTCGACATCTACCCGTTCAGCGACGGCTCGGTCGGGCATACGGGGATGGGGTACTACGGTTCGGCCCGCGACACCATCAAGGGCGCGTTCGACATCAGCCAGAACGGCGTGTCCGTCGCAAGTGGACAGATCGACCCGCGGTTCACCATGCAGTTCAACGAGTCGGTGACGCTCGACCCGAACCCGTCGACGGTCAAGCTCACCCTGGACGCGACCCGCGAGGGACCGATGTACGTGCAGTCCACCGGCAGCCACACCGAGTGGACCTGGAAATCCGGGCACGTGGCCGGGGCGACCCTGCCGAAGGGCCTGTACTGCGAGTGGTTCAAGGGTGAGCCGCCGACCCGGGACTGCTCGGTGGAACCGTTGATGACGCTGACCTACGCGCTCGGCGACCTCGATGTGAACGGCATGACACACGGTGGCCCGCAGACTCTGGACCTCACCGTCGGACACCTGCAGAGCGTGGCCGGGTCCGCGATCACGGGCGCGACCGTCCAGTACTCCATCGACGGCGGCGATTGGCAGGACGCTTCGGTGACGGCCCTGAGCAATGAATCACCGGGCAATGGCTCGTACCGGGCCGCGTTCACCGCCTTCTCGCCGAACTTCGGCGGCTCGCTCGTGTCATTGCGGGTCACCGCGACCGACGCGGCCGGTGGCCAGATCGCCGAGACCATCACCAACGCCTACAGGATCTTCCGGTGAGGAGCACGTCCACAGTGAACAGTCGCATTCTCGCGGCGGTCGCGGGTGTGGTCGCCGCCCTCGCGATCGCGCCGGCCGCTCAGGCCGCGCCGTCCCCCGGCCGGGCCGCTTGTCCTGAGCCCGGGCCGGGATTCGCCCGGTGCCTGACGCACTACGGGACCACCACTGGGTTCAAGGCCGCGGTCGACGGCTGGGGCGCGACCGACCTCGCGTCTGCCTACAAGCTGCCGGCCACCGGCGGGACGGACACGCTGGTAGCGATCTCGATCGCGTTCGACGCGCCGACCCTGGAGAACGACCTCAACGAGTACCGCCGGACGTTCGGCATCCCAGAGTGCACGACGGCCAACGGCTGCTTCCGCAAGGTCAACCAGAACGGTGACGCGGCTCCATTGCCGCAGCCGAACTTCGGCTGGGCGGTGGAGTCCACTCTGGATGTCTCGATGGTCTCCGCCGCCTGCCCGACCTGCAAGATCCTGGTGGTGGAGGGCAACACGAACAGCTTCGCCGACCTCGCCGCCACCGAGGACACCGCGATCCGGCTGGGCGCCAAGGTCGTGTCGAACAGCTACGGCGCCCGGGAGATGGGCCAGAACCTGGCGTTCGCGAAGAGCTACGACCGCAAGGACGTGACGGTCGTGGCGTCCTCAGGGGACAGTGGGTTCACCGCCGGCTCGTTCCCCGCGGTGTTCTCCTCGGTGGTCGCCGTCGGCGGAACGGTCCTGGAGCGGGACGACAGCACGCCGCGCGGCTGGATCGAAAGCACCTGGCAGTTCGGCGGCAGCGGTTGCTCGGCGTACATCGCCAAACCTGCCTGGCAGAAGGACAAGAGCTGCTCGAAACGGACCACTTCGGACGTTTCCGCGGCAGCTGACAACATCGCCATCTACGTGTCCGACAACGGCTGGTTCACCGTGAGCGGCACCAGCGCCTCGGCGCCGTTCATCGCGGGCCTGTTCGGCCGTAACGGTGGTACGGCAGGCAAGGGCGCGTTGTACAAGCACGCGGCGGACCTGTTCGACGTCACGTCCGGCACCAACGACTTCCTTGGTGGCGGGACGAAGTGCGGCCAGGACTACCTGTGCGTGGCCCAGCCCGGCTACGACGCCCCCACCGGCGTCGGCACCCCCAACGGCCTGGGCGCCTTCAAGTAACCCCATCGTGAGTGGTTTCGGTCGTCAGAACGGCCGAAACCACTCACGAGGGCATTTATGGTGGGGTCATGCGAACTGTGGGGCTGTTGGGCGGGTTGAGCTGGGTGAGCAGCGCGGAGTACTACCGGCTGCTGAACGAGCATGTGAACCGCGAGCTGGGTGGCGTGCATTCAGCGTCGTGCGTGCTTGTTTCCGTGGACTTCGCGGAGATCGAGCGGATGCAGCTCGAAGATCGTTGGGACGACGCGGGCCGGGTGCTCGGCGAGGCCGCGCGGCGGCTCGAGGCGGCCGGCGCGGACGTGGTGCTGATCTGTTCGAACACCATGCACAAAGTCGCCGACGACGTGCAGGCAGCCGTCGGAATTCCGGTGCTGCACATAGCGGACGTTACCGCCGAAGCGGTCAAAGCCGCCGGTGTCAGCAAGGTCGCGCTGCTCGGTACACGATATGTCATGGAGCAGCTGTACTTGCGGGATCGCCTTGCCTCGCACGGCCTTGAGGTGGTGGTGCCGGAGGCCGCGGATCGCGCTGAGGTCAACAGGATCATCTTCGAGGAACTGGTCGTCGACAGGTTTCTGGAGAACTCCAGGGAGTTCTATCGTGAGGTCATCCGGCGTCTTGCCGCCACTGGGGTTCAGGGCGTGATTCTGGGCTGTACCGAGATCGAGCTGCTGGTCAGCGCCCAAGACAGTGTGCTGCCGGTGTTCCCGACCACCAGGCTGCACGTCCAGGCAGCGGTAAACACAATGAACGGAACCATCCTCTGACGGCATGCGGTGACTAGCGTCACGCCCAGCAAGTCAGATCAAGGAGGATCGCGTGCCTGGACTTCGCAGTTCCAGCCGTTGGGTGCTGGCGGCGGTAGTCGCGTTGGGTGTCATCGGGGCGCCTACCGCCGACGCCGGGACCCTCAACCGTCCTGTTCGGACCGGGTGCGGGCAGGCACCGCCGGTCACCCCGGGCACCACCACGACGCAGCACCTCACCTCCGGCGGGCTGGATCGTTCGTACACAGTGCACCTGCCGGCGAACTACAACAAGCGCAAGCAGTATTCGGTCGTGGTGTCCTACCACGGCCACAAGCGGGACTCCGCGTGGCAGGAGGAGCTGTCCGGCTTCTCGGTCTACGACACCATCGCGGTGTACCCGCAGGGTTTGATCGGCACGGACGGTGAGTCGGCCTGGACCGGCGCGCCCTACTCCGCGGCCGCCGACGACGTGCTGTTCACCAAGGACCTGCTCGACACCCTGCAGTCGCAGTACTGTGTCGACACGAAACGCCTTTACGCGGCCGGGAAGTCCAACGGCGGCGGTTTCGTGGGCGTCCTGGCCTGCCGCATGCCGGACCGGTTCGCCGCGTTCGCCCCGGTCTCCGGGGCGTTCTACCCGCAGGGCGGTGACTGCAACCCCTCGCAGCACGCCGCCATCATCGACTTCCACGGCACGGCCGACACCACCATCCCGTACAACGGGAACCCGGCCAAGGGCCTGCCGTCCATTCAGGACTGGCTGGCCGCGTGGGCGCAGCGCGACGGCTGCAAGCCTGTCCCCGTGACCACCACGCCCCAACAGGGCGTCCAGGTGCAGCGGTGGAAGAGCTGCGACCTGGTGCACTACCAGATCCAGGGCGCCGGGCACGTGTGGCCCAGCACCAAGCCGAACCCGGACTCCCAGACCCCCACCGTCATGGACGCCACCCCGGTGATCTGGGACTTCTTCCGGACGCACCAGCTGGCCTGCGACAGGTAACCCAGCAGGACGCGGTAAAGGGCTCCGCGGATCCTCCTCCCCCGACGACGAGGACCGCGGAGCCCGCCCATGTCCCCAGGAGAGACGGACCCCGATGTGCCCCCATCCCCACGAACGAGCAGCAGACCCGCGGCCACCCGCCGAGGTCGTTCGTGACGAAAGTCGGCCGCGCCGCCAGGAGGAGCCGGACGCCACCGCCAAGAGCGAGTGCACCGGCGCCGCCGCCCAGTGCCATCCCCGCGAAATCAGCTTCACATAGCACTATTCGTGCATGTGACGGAATGTAGGGCCATCGCCCGGTCAGGGTGTCCACTGTGCCCCCTCCCGGTGATATCCGCCGGTAAGCCTCGGAATGCCCCGGAATGTCCGGCTACCGTCGTGTCATGACCGAGCACGCCCCCTTCCCACCGGACACCGGAGAACGAGCGCTGGGCCACGCCCGAGTCGAGTACGCCGAGCTGCTGTTCCAGGAGGCCCAGGACCCCTCCGGGCCACCCCAGCCGGTTTCGGAGCTGACCGCCCAGGTCCAAACCTCCATCTTCCTGGCCATCTACTACGAAATGCGCCACGGCAACGACCTCATCGCCGCGCACACCCGTGCGCTGCATGAGCACAAGGCCGCGCTGACCAGGGCATTCGACCAGCAAGAGCTGCCCGCCGCCCACACCGCCCTCCCCCCAGCCCGCCTCCCCGTGGACTAGCCGCGCACAGAAGGAAACGCCCCGGGATACCCAGCCCCGCTGGCATCACGGCCACAACCGCTTGCCCCGCGCACATAACCTCGTCGGCGGGGCAGGTCGCAGACCTGCCCCCTTTGGTCTTGCCCCGTGCGCCGCAGGGGTCCCCGCACAAAATCGAGCCTCGGCGAGCCCAGCAGGCACCAGGCCCCACGACAGCAGGCGCCCCCAAGCGCCCTATAAAAACACCGCGCCCCCAACAGCACCACCCACCTAAACTCCGCGAGTGGCCAAGTTGCTGATGGATGTCCGGCCCCTCAAACACTCGCCACCCTTCCGAAGGATGTGGCTCGGCAACGGGTTGTCAGCCATCGGCAACCAGATGACGAACTTCGCGGTCGCGCTGCAGGTCTACACCATCACCCACTCCGCGATCGCCGTCGGCGCGGTAGGCCTGGCCACGGGGATCCCGGCTGTCCTGTTCGGACTCCTCGGCGGCACCCTCATCGACGCAGTGGACCGCCGGAAGCTCGTCCTGCTCACCAGCAGCCTCCTCACCCTGGTCTCAACAGCGTTCGCCATCCAGGCCTACGCCGAGCTCAACCAGGTGTGGCTGCTCTACCTCCTCGTCGCGATCGAGGCGACCATCGGCTCGGTGAACGGCCCGGCCCGCCGAACCTTCATCCCCCGGCTCCTCCCACCCGACCAGATCACGGCAGGCGCCGCGCTGACCATGCTTTCCATGCACAGCGCCCTGATCGCGGGCCCCGCGCTCGCCGGGGTGATCGCGGCCGCATGGGGCCTGAAGGTCTGCTACCTCATCGATGTCCTCACCTTCGCCGCCGCGCTCTACGGAATCGCCCGCCTGCCATCCATGGTTCCAGAAGGGACAAAAGCCCGGCCGGGGTTCAAAGCGGTCGGCGCCGCGCTGAAGTTCATCCGTGGCAACAAGGTCATCACCGGGTCGTTCCTCGCCGACATGAACGCCACCATCCTGGGCGCCCCGTTCGCCTTGTTCCCGGCCATCAACGAGGCCCACTTCGGCGGATCCCCGCAAACGCTCGGCCTGCTGACGACGGCGATCGCCGTCGGCGGAGTCCTCGGCTCCGGCTTGAGCGGCCCGGTCGGCCACATCACCCGACAAGGCCGCGCGATGCTGATCGGCGGTGCTGTCTGGGGAGCGGGCCTGATCGGGTTCGGCCTCGCCCAGAACTTCGCTCTGGCGCTGGCAATGCTCGTCATCGCGGGCACGGCCGACGTGATCTGCGTGGTCCTGCGCACGACCATGGTCCAGGTGACCACCCCAGACGAGTTCCGCGGACGGGTCAGCGCGGCCGAAATGGTCGTCGGCGCGGCCTGCCCGCAGCTGGGCAACTTCCGCGCGGGAGCCATCGGAAGCCTGGCGTCACCCGCGATCAGCGTGGTGACCGGCGGGATCGCGACCATAGCCGGGTCCGCGCTGCTCGGCCTGTTCCTGCCCGCCTTCGCCCGCTACCGCGCCAAGTAGACCGAGAACTCCCCTGGCGCGCAAGGAGTGCCGAACAACGAGCCCATGGCCAGGTCCGCGCCGACCACTCGCCACCAGTTGGCCTGCCCCCGGCTGTCAATGCCATCGATGGTCACCGCGGCGCCGGCCCGCTGCACCAACGGAACCAGAGCCATCAAGGCGACGCTGAGCGGGGCGTTGATCGCTGACTGCGCCTGCCGTTCGACCAGCCGCCGGGCGACCCGCACCGAACGCACCGGAAGATCCTCGACCAACGCGAGCTCATCCGGCGCCGTGCCAAAGTCATCCAGCACGGTGTGCACGCCCATATCAGCCAGCACACGGAAGTTGTCGGCGGCCTCGGGCGCAAGCAACGCTCCCGCGGGCATTCCGGCCATCAACGTCGACGGGTCCTCCACCGACCGCACGACCCGCGCGACGAGGTCCGCGTCGGAGGCCTGGTGCGGTGTCAGGCTGACCACCAAAGGAAGTTCTTGCCGCTGCCGCCACCAGCCCACCTGCTGGGCGGCGGTCTTGATCTGCCACTCGCCGAGCGGCAGGATCAGCCCGGTCTGCTCGGCCAGCTCCACGCATCGGTTGTGCGGCAACGTGCCCAGCCGCGGGTGACGCCATTCGAACAGCGCCTCGACGCCGGCCAGCCGCCGGTCGGTGAGGTCGACCAGCGGCCGGTACCGGACGTGGATCTGCCCGCTCTCCCACGCGCCCGGCATCTCCGCGGCGAGCGTGTACGTCCGGCGGTCGTTCGCGTCCTGCTCGGCGTGGAACAGCTCCCACTGCCCTCGGCCGGAGGCCTTGGCCCGCCGCAGCGTGAAGTCCGCCGCCCGCAACAGTTCCGATGGCTCGGCCGTCCGCGAGGGGCGGTGCACCACGCCGATGCTCGCCGACACGGCCAGGCCGTGACCGTCCACATAGATAGGTTCGGACAGCTCGTTGTTGATGCTCGCCACCAGGTCGATCACCCGGGGCGTAGCGGCCGTGTTCTCCACGAGGATGCCGAACTCGTCGCCGTCGAACCGGGCGACCATCGCGGTCTCGTGCTGCACCACCGCACGCAGCCGCTGCGACACGGTCTTCAGCAGGTGGTTGCCGACCTCGCGGCCGAGGCCGTTGCAGATCATCGCGAACGCGTCCAGGTCGAGGTGGATCAGCGTGACACCGAACTCCGGATCGGCCTTGCGCAGCGCGCTTTCCATGTAGGTCGAGAAGAACTGGCGGTTCGGCAGGCCGGTGAGCACGTCGTGCAGCGCCTGCCGGTTGAGTTCCCCTTGCAGCAGCATGATCTCCGTGCCGTCCTCGACGACGGTCACGAAATGGCTCGGCCCGTCGTCGTCGCGGCGCAGCAGGGACGCGGTGAGCGTGATCCGCGCGACATCGCCGTCCTTGCGCAGTAACTGCAACGGCTGCTTGAGCCGCTCCCGCTTACCGTCCACCATGGACTGGAAGTCGCCGCGCAGGATGTCCGCCTGGTCCGGGTGGACGAGGTCGAACAGCACCATCTCGGTCAGTTCGGCCGGGGTGTACTCGAGGATGTCGGCGATCGCCTCGTTGACCCGGACCAGCTTGCCGTCCAGGTCGGTGAGCATGATGCCGCTGGCCGAGGAGGTGACCACCTCGTCGAACCTGGCCTCGCTGGCCCGCAGGTCCCAGTTCGCGTCCTGGACCGCCTTGAGCAGCGACTCCTTGATCTCTTCCTGTTGTTCCAGGGTGAGCCTGCGGCTGGCGTCGGCGAACCCGGTGGCCAGCTGGCCGAGCGCGAGCATGGCCGGCTCGGCGAACCGTTCCACCGGGCGGAACTCGGGCAGCCCCAGCAGCCCCTTGCCGAGCGTGTCCAAAGTGGACGACATGGCGTCCAGCCCGCAGCCGAGCGACACGAGCTTCGCCCCGGCCGCACGCGCCCTGGCCGGTTCGCCGCGGACCGCCGAGCACACGTCGTCCAGCAACACGTGCAGCTCGTTCTCCAGGCCGTCCTGCGACAACGGCAGGAACACGGTGCTGTGCAGGAGATAGGCCCACTTGCGAGCGAGGATCACCCGCTCACGGGGAGCCTCCTGCGGCCCGGCCGTGTGATGCAGCTCCGACATGTCCGCTCTCAGTGCGTTCTGCGGCCGGCACCCGCGGACATGGGAGTGGCCATGTCCGGGCCGGCCGGTTCGAAGTCCCCGAACGTCTTCAGGATCTCCGCGGGCGCCCGAAGGTCCGCCCGATCGAGGCCGTCGCGGCTCTCGATCGCCCTCGTCACCACGGACGGCCCGGTCCGGGCGGGGCCGCGCCCACCGCCGGGCATGAAGTCGTGCACCCACGCTGTGCCGGGCATGGACGTGTTGACGCCGTGCGGGACCCAGTCCTGCTGTTGCGTCACCGCGAACACCTCGTCATCTCGGGGGAGGACATCAGCTTACCGACCTGCTGCAAATGATTGCTGGGCCATCGGGGTGACCGGGCGGCCACCCGATCGGGTGCTGTCCATATCAACCGAACGGCACCTATTGTGTACCGCTCTGCTAAGCGTAGCGATTTCCTGGCGCCCGCGCACGGACACCACCGGGTGACGGAAGATCGTGTCCCCACATTTGGCCGACGGCCCGCAGTTCGACATATCAGCGCAGGTCAGCCGCGCTTTCAGGAAACGCGTGATCTCCGGCGGGTTCCAACCGGCCCGCATCCGCCTAGATGTCGGCCTCCACCAGCGGAAACATGATCTCGATATCGCTCTGGGCGGGCGCGGTCCGGCGAGCCCGCCCAGAGGTCACCCACGGCAACACCCAGATAACACCGGGTACCGAAGTGACAGTGAGTTCACGCCGGCCGCATTTCGGTTCGCGGTTTTACTCCGATCCAGCGAGTTTCGCCCCCGATCAGTGAGCGCCGAAGGCGCATTGATCCCGTTCAGCGGGGGTGTCCATGTGCGTAGGAAATGTGTTCGCCGTCCGAGATCACCATTGCCAAACCTCGTTCGAGTGAAGTTCAGGTCAGTTCGCCTTGGCGACCTGAACCGGTCGCCCCGACCGCCACGGCAGCACCTCGCCATCCCGGATGAGCTCCCCGTACCGCGCGGGATCCACCGGCGCGAACACCAGGTCCAGGATCGGCACGGCCGCCGCCGCGGGTGTCCTGGCCTGGCTGAAATCCTCGAACCACGGCCGGGACAGGGGCGTGTCCACCAGCCCGGGGCACACCGCGGCGACAAGCGTCCCCTCGGCGAGGTCACGCTCCCGGCGCTCGGCGGCCACCGCGCGGACCGCCGCGACCTGGGCGACCTTGGACGGGATGTTGATCCACTCCGGCCAGCCGCGCGACACCGCGGTCCCGTCGTGCACCGAGGCCACCCACTCGTCGACGACCCGCGAAACCTCGTCCAGCGACACCCCATCCAGTAATGGCTGAACCCGAGGGTCCAGCCGTCCCAGCGTCCCCAGCGAGCTGGCGACCACGATCAACCGCCCACCCGGCCGCGATATCGGCCCGAACGACCGCAACACCGCCTGAGCCCCGCCGTTCGCCACCGCCACGAACTCGTCCACCTGGGCGGCCTGTGATCGTTCCGGCGTCAGCATCGCCGAGGCATTGGAGATCACGATGTCCACCGCACCAACGGCTTTGGCAAAGGCGGCCACGTCTTCGGGTGAACTGACGTCGAGCACCCGGCCTTCCACGCGCGCCCGCGCCGACGCAAGCGAAGCGGCGGCCGCCTGCACCCGCTCGGGGTTCCTTCCCGTGAGGAGGACCAGATCCGCCGGCTCCAGGCGTTCGGCGAGACCCGCGGCCAACGCGAACCCAAGTCCCTGGTTGGCTCCCGTGACAACAGCAACAGTCATGACACCAACGCTATGACCGCCAAGGGCATGCAACAAACGAAAGTTTCGCACATGTGGTATGCGTAAACGTCATGGAGCTGAGCATGACGGGGCTGCGCGTGTTCCGGGAGGTCGCCGAGCGGGGCAGCCTCACGGCGGCGGCGACCGCGCTGGGGTACACGCAGTCCGCGATCTCCCGCCAGATCGCCACGTTGGAGAAGGCCACGAAGGAGACGCTCCTGGAGCGCCGCCGGGATGGCACCAGGCTCACCGCCGCCGGGCATGTTCTGCTGCGGCACGCCGTTCGGATTCTCGACTCGCTCGACTCGGCCGAACGCGAGCTGGCCGGGCTGCCGGCGCAGGCGGGCACTGTCCGGTTGGGATGGTTCACCAGTGCGGGCGCGGTCCTCGTGCCCACGGCGATTGCGGCTTTGCGCCGGAGTCACCCGAGTATCAAGGTGATCACTCGGGAGGGCAGCACGCCCGCCCTGATCCGAGCACTGCGGGCGGGCACTGTCGACATGGCGATCGTGGCCGCCGAGCCGCCGTACCGCCCGCTGGACGCCGAGTCACCCAGGCTCAGGACGCAGACCCTGGTCGAGCGAAGCCTTTGCGTGGCGGTCCCTTCTACTCATTCGTTGGCCCAGCAGGATGCGGTGGACGTGCGCGATCTCCGTGGTCAGACGTGGATCAGCGGGAGCGCGGCCAACGAGATGGGCATCTGGCCGGGTTTGGACGAGCGTCCCGAGATCGCCCACACCGCAAGGGATTGGTTGGCCAAGCTCCGGCTCGTCGCGGCGGGTTGCGGGATCACCACGGTCTCCGCTTCGTTTGCCGCTGTGGCACCGACGGGCGTGAAGGTTCTGTCCATCAGGGACTCCCGGGAGACGCGTCGCGTTGTCCTGGCGCGGCTTCCGCACCAGCTCACCGAGCCTGCCGCCCGTGTGGCGGACGCCCTTCAGGACGCCGCGGCCGCCTCCTCGTAGTCCAGGCGTTCCAGTTCGCGCCGCACCGCCTCCTCGTCGAGGTCCTCCGCTGAGGTCAACGCCTCGCGCTGGGCGGCGAGCACGCTTCGGCGGAACGTCTTCGTGGTGTCCCGGAAGGCGTGCGCGTCGATCTCCTCCATCTCGTCGTCGGCCGACCTCCGGGCGTTGATGGCGGCGACGTAACGTTCCTTGAACCGGGCCAGCACGGCCGGGTCGACGTCCGGCGGCGGGTTCTGGTAGATCGCCACAACCGCCTGCCTGGCCGCGGTGTCGGCGACCTCGCGGGCCCGGTGGGTCGCCTCCGCCTCCTCGAGCTGGTCCGCCTCGTTGGAGATGGCCAGCTTCCGGATGAGCCAGGGCAAGGTCGGGCCCTGGATGAGGAGGGTGCCCACGGCCACGATGAAGGCCAACGCCTGGATGACATCCCGCCCGGGAACCGCCGGCGGGACACCAGCGGCCGCGGCCAGGGTCACCACGCCCCGCATCCCGCTCCACGAGATCACGGCGACGTGCTTCCACGGCATGGATCTCCGCCGGCGCAGCATTCGTCCAATGAGGACACTACGCCCGTAGCTGAGGTACACCCACACCGGCCGGACGGCCAGCACGGTCACGAGCACCACCAGGGCCTGCACCGCGAACCACCCAGACACATGGAGGTCGGCGAACACAAACCGGCATTGCAACCCCATGTACGCGAAGACGAAGGCCTCCAGCAACGAGTCCAGGCTCATCCACACCTGCCTGGCCTGCAACCGCGTGGCGAACCCAGCCGCAGAGTCCTTCGCTCCCAAGGTAAAACCAGCCATCACCACCGCCAGCACCCCCGACGCATGCACCTCCTCAGCCAAGAGGTACGCCGCGAAGGGCACCAACAATCCCACCGCGGTCTCCAAGGCACTTTCCTGGAGCCGCAACCGCACCCAGTGCACCACAAGCCCCACCAACAGCCCGACCAAACTGCCCACCACAGCCCCGTACACGAACAGCAGGACCGGGTTCCCGAACAACGTCTGTTCCCCAGTCGCCGCCGCCACGGTCAGCGTGAAGATCGTCAGCGCGGCGGCGTCGTTGACCAGACTCTCCCCCGTCAGGATCGCCATCAACCGGTTCGGCAACCCCAGCTGCCGCCCCACCGAGAGCGCGGCCACCGCGTCCGGCGGCGCCACCACAGCCCCCAACACCAACGCGGACACCAACGTCAACCCCGGCACGATCCACGCCGCGACCACCCCCGTGACCAAAGTGGACACGAGGACCATGGTCACGCCCAGCAACAGGATCGGCCGGAGGTTGCGCCGGAAGCTCGTGAACGAGAAGTTCAACGCCGCCGAGTACAGCAACGGAGGCAGCACCACACTCAGGATGAGCCGATGATCCAACTCAAACCTGGGCAACCCCGGCACAAAGGAGACCGCCGACGCCAGCACCACCACGACAAGCGCCGGTTGCAACCCACGCCGATGCGCCAACGCAGTGACCACAATCGCCCCGAAGACCACCAACAGAAGCTGAATCGCACTCACCTCCCGACCAAGCAACCACCCCGAAGACCTCAGCCTCCAAGCCCACCGTGTCGCGGCAGGCTACCGATGTCTCGGCAGACCTTGTATGCAAGGGGCAATCAGGCCAGCGAACCGAGATCCGACTGGGTACTGGTGGTGCCCTGCGTTACGCCCCAAGCGACCCCCAACCCAGCCTCCCGCATGACCCAACGTCGAACGCCTCGAGCCCGGCACTGAGACCCAACCGCACCCTAACCCCGTCCCCACCCCGAATTCCCTTACTCCGCACGTGTGGCGGTCAACTGCCACATCGCCAGCCGGAGGTTCCCCCGTTCGTCCACCGGCACCTCCAAGGCCGCGGCCCGAGGAACATCACTCTCCGGCACCAAAGCCCGCACCATCCCCAAGAACGCCTCCCCGTTCATGTTGGTGTCATACAGCGCCGGCCCCAGGTGCGTGATCGTCCACTTGGAACCCACCGTCTCGCGGAGGTTGGCCTCCGTAATCCGGAACGGCGCAGGGAACTGAGCCGGAAGATCCGTCGAGAAGCAGAAGATGTGCAGGAGAGCACCCGGACGAGTGACACGCACCAACGCGTCCACGTACTCGTGACGCTGCGCCGGAGTCAAGCAGTGGTACAGCGCACTATCCACGACGGTGTCAAACCGCCCCTCCAGCCCCGCAAGGGAAGTCGCCTCGCCCTGCTGGAAGTCGATGCCGAGGTCACCCGCCCGCCGCCTGGCCTCCGTGAGGGCGGTCTGCGAACCGTCCACTCCGGTCACCGCGAACCCCCGCGAAGCCAGGAAGATCGAGTTGTTGCCCAGCCCGCAGCCGATGTCCAGCACGTCGCCGCGGACCTGCCCGGAGTCCACCAGCGCGACGAGCGCCGGCTGCGGCCGCCCGATGTCCCACGGCATGGTGCTCCCCATCGCCGTCTCACCCTGGTACCACTGCTCGAAGTCGACGTCATCCTGCGCGAACGCCATGATCGCCTCCCAGTTATTCAACGCCCGATGAACTCATCATGCCCCGGACGTCAACCGCGCGCAACGCCACCAACATCAGCCCGGCGGTGACCATGAACGCCGCCCCATAGCCAGTCACCCCAGCAAGAACCCCGAACCCGGCAGCGCCCAGGCCCCACCCGGAGTCGTAGGCGACGTTCCACACCGCGCTGACCGTGCCGTACTCGGACTTGGCCACGCGCTGCAGCATCACGGACAGCGACGCGTTCTGGACCACCCCGAACCCGGCCCCGAACACCAACATCGCGACAACAGGCGACACCACGACCAAGAAGATCCCCAGCGCACAGGCCAGCAACCCAGGCAGCAGCAACCGCCCAGCCCCATGCCGATCGCCGTACCGCCCCGCGAACAGCCGGGCAAAAGTCGTAGTCACCGTCTGAACCAGCAGAGCCAAAGAAGCGTTGCCAACGGCCAAAGGCAGGAACGCGGCGGCGATCCCCGCAGCGGAGGTCGTCGCGAAGAACACCAGCGACGGCCGCACCAATGCCGGAGAACGCAACCCGGCCAACACCCCCACCGACGAACCAGCAGCCCCCACCGCCGGAATCCAAGGCACAACAGCGAGTCCAGCCAAAGCGGCACAACCGGCCAGCAAGAACACGACCGAGCACCCCGCAGACCCCGCCAACCAAACCCCAACAGGCAAACCAAGCACGCCCGGCAAGCTCACCACCACACCAACGAGCCCAAGCCCCTCACCCCGCCGCGAAGGCGGCACGAGCAGCGCGACCAGAGCACCCGCAACGACCACGATCACCCCGAACCCCAACCCGCAAAGCACGCACAGCACAACAACCAGATCAACGCCAGAAACCAGTGGCAGAGCCAAAGCCGGTAGACCTAGCAGTGCTAACCCCAGCGCCAGCACGGATCGGTACCCGTACCGTGTTATCAGCCGGGGCGTCATGACCTCGGTGACCATGCACGACACCATCAGCGCGCCCGTCGCCAAGCCGACAGCGCCCGAACCACCGGCGCCGATGTACAGCGGAACCGTGGCCAGCAGGAGGTACAGCGCGGTGAGTGCGCCGAAGTTGGCGGCCAGCACGCGCAGCAGGGAACCGGTGAGGAGGCGGGTCTCGGTGGTCGTCATGACAGGAACGCTAGGTTCACAACCGGGTCAGGATTAAGCTCCAATTCCATGTCCGTGGAGTGGTCCGGTTTGGGTCCCGAGCTGTTGGTCAAGCTCGATCGCGACACCACGACGCCGCTGAAGACCCAGCTCGAGAGCACCCTCCGCACCGCCATCCAGACCGGCCGCCTGGGGGTCGGCGAGCGCCTGCCGTCGTCCCGGGAACTGGCCAGCACGCTGGGCATCTCCCGCGGCCTCGTCCAGGACACGTATGCCCAGCTGCAGGCCGAGGGCTACCTGACCACGCGGGTCGGTTCGGCGACCCGCGTCGCGAACACCGCCCAGCTCCCGCCCGCCACGCCGCGGCCCGCGAAGCCCAGGATCGGCACGGACTTCGCCGCGGGCGTGCCGGATCTGGCCAATTTCCCCAGGAACGACTGGGTGTGGGCGATGCGCGAGGCGTGCCGGTCGGTGCCGAACGCCATGCTCGACTACGGCGATCCGCGCGGCAGCCCGCAGCTGCGCGAGGTCCTGGCGGCGTATCTGCGGCGGGTCCGGGGCGCGGCCGCCGACCCCGAACGGATGGTGATCTCGACCGGGTTCTCACAGGGTCTCGCGGTCACACTGCGGGCGTTGGCGGCCAACGGGATCACCAAGATCGCCTTCGAGGATCCCGGCTACGCCGACACAAGCGTGGCCGCGTGCGCGCAGTCCGGGACAACCGCGATCGCTGTTCCGGTCGACGAGGACGGGATCGACGTCGACGCACTGGACGCAACACCCGCCCGCGCGGTGGTGCTCACGCCGGCCCACCAGTGGCCGACGGGCGTGGTCCTTGCGCCGCAACGACGCCAGGCCCTCGTGGAGTGGGCGGCGCGCAAGGACGCCGTGATCATCGAGGACGACTACGACGCGGAGTTCCGCTATGACCGCGAACCCGTGGGCGTCCTGCAGGGCCTCGCCCCCGACCGGGTGGTGGCGATCGGCACGGTGAGCAAGTCGCTCGTTCCGGCGGTCCGGCTGGGCTGGGTCGTCTGCCCGCCCGGGCTGGCCGACGCGGTCGCCGAGCAGAAGTCGTTCAGCGACCGCGGCTCGCCCGGGCTCGACCAGCTGACCCTCGCGCGCATGATCGAGTCCGGCCGGTTCGACCGGCATCTGCGCCGGATGAGACCGGTGTATGCGCAACGCAGAACAGCTTTGGTCGAGGCACTGGCGAATTTCGGGATCGAGGTGACCGGCCTCGCGGCCGGGTTCCACGCCGTCGCGCACATCCGCGCGGACGAGCATGCCGTGATCGAAATGGCTCGTGAGCAGGACGTCGGCCTCTACGGGATGAGCGCGCAACGGTCCAACCGCGCGGCCACGCCATCCCAGCTCGTGCTCGGTTTCGGCAATCTGACCGAGCGTGCCATCCAAGCGGGGATCGCCAAGGTCGGCCATCTGTTCGACACTTGACGCAGGTCATCCTCGTGAGTGGTTACCAGTACAACCACTCACGAGGGATCGGGCCGAGCCCGGGGGGTTCCTCGGGGCGCCGGACTGGCGTACGGTTGTGTATACCGTATGCAGATGGAGTGTCAGGAGATGAGCATGACCCCCGACCCGGACCGGGTGCGTGCGGTGATCGACGCACATCGCAGCGACCGAGGCGCGCTGCTGCCCATCCTGCACGGCCTGCAGGCGGAGTTCGGCTACGTCAGCCAGGACATGGTGCCGATCCTGGCCCACGAGCTGAACATCTCCCGCGCGGACGTGCACGGCGTGATCACCTTCTACCACGACTTCCGGCCCGAACCGGCCGGTGCGACCGTCGTCAAGCTGTGCCGCGCGGAGGCGTGCCAGTCCGTCGGCGCCGAGAAGCTCGTCGAGCACGCGCAACAGGTCTACGGCGTGAAACTGGGGCAGACCACCCCGGACCGCTCGGTGACCCTGGAGCAGGTCTTCTGCCTGGGCAACTGCGCGCTGGGGCCCGCCGCGCAGATCAACGGCAAACTGCACGGCAAGCTGGACGCGAACCGCTTGGACGCGCTTATCCTGGGAGCGGAGACGGGGAACGCATGACTGGACCAATGCTCGACCCTGCGAGCAGCTCTTCGGTGACGGTGTACGTCCCGCGCGACTCGGCGGCCTGTTCGGTCGGCGCGGACGAGGTCGCGGCCGCTTTCGAGGCGTCCGGGGCGGGTGTTCGCGTGGTGCGCAACGGTTCCCGCGGGATGTTGTGGCTGGAACCGTTGGTGGAGGTCGTGACCGACGCGGGCCGGATCGGCTACGGGCCCGTGACCCCGGCCGACGTCCCCTCCATCCTGGACGGCACGAACCAGGAGCTGAGTCTCGGCCTGGTGGAAGAACTCCCCTGGATGGCCGCGCAGAACCGGTTGTGTTTCAAGCGGGTCGGGGTCACCGATCCGCTGTCCGCGGACGACTACCTTTCGCATGGCGGAATGGAAGGCCTGCGCAAGGCGATCACGTTGGCTCCGGCCGATGTTGTGGCGCAGGTCACGGAGTCCGGGTTGCGCGGCCGCGGCGGCGCCGGGTTCCCCGCGGGCATCAAGTGGAAGACCGTGCTGGACACGCCGGGCGAGCTGAAGTTCGTCTGCTGCAACGCCGACGAGGGCGACAGCGGCACGTTCGCCGACCGGATGCTGATCGAGGGCGACCCGTTCTGCCTGATCGAGGGCATGACGATCGCGGCATACGCGACGGGCGCGACCGAGGGGTACATCTACCTGCGCTCCGAGTACCCCGATGCGGGCCGGACGCTCAAGCAGGCGATCGAGATCGCGTACGCGCGCGGCTGGCTCGGCCAGAACATCCTGGGCTCCGGCCACACGTTCGACCTCTTCGTGCGGATGGGCGCGGGCGCGTACATCTGCGGCGAGGAGACCTCCATGCTCGACAGCCTGGAGGGCAAGCGCGGCATGGTGCGGGCCAAGCCGCCGATCCCGGCCATCACCGGGCTTTTCGGCAAACCGACCGTGGTGAACAACGTGCTCACCCTCGCGTCGGTGCCCGCGATCCTGGCCGACGGCGCCGAGGCGTACGCGGCGCTCGGGATGGAACGTTCCCGCGGCACACAGGTTTTCCAGCTGGCCGGCAACATCGCCCGCGGCGGGGTCTTCGAGACCGCGTTCGGCATGTCGCTCGCCGAGCTGGTCAACGACTTCGGTGGCGGCACCCGGTCCGGGCGCCCGGTGCGCGCGGTGCAGGTCGGCGGCCCGCTCGGTGCCTACCTCCCGGCCGACCGGCTCGACCTCCCGCTGGACTACGAGGCGTTCGCCGCGGCGAACGCGATGCTCGGGCACGGCGGGATCGTGGTCTTCGACGACACCGTCGACATGGCGGCGATGGCCCGGTTCGCGATGGAGTTCTGCGCCGAGGAGTCCTGCGGCAAGTGCACACCCTGCCGGGTCGGCTCGGTGCGCGGCGTGGAGACCATCGACAAGATCGTGGCCGGCCAGGACACCGACACGAACCTGGCGCTGCTCAACGACCTCTGCGAGCTGATGACCGATGGATCGCTGTGCGCGATGGGCGGTCTCACGCCGAACCCGGTGCTGAGCGCCCTCAAGCACTTCCCGGACGACTTCACGCCGAGAACCGCGCTGCCGATAGCGGCGGTCTCCCACCAGGAGAAGACATCATGAGCCTGATCAAGGAACACGACCTGGGCACACCGGCGCAGCCTGGCGAAGCGACGATCACGGTGGAGGTCGACGGCCACCCGGTGACCGTGCCCGAGGGCACGTCGGTGATGCGCGCGGCCGCCTTGAGCGGTATCGACATCCCGAAGCTGTGCGCGACGGACAGCTTGGAGGCGTTCGGATCCTGTCGCCTGTGCCTGGTGGAGATCGACGGCCGCAAGGGAACCCCGGCCTCGTGCACCACACCGGTCGCGCCGGGGATGAAGGTCCGCACGCAGACCCCGCGGCTGGAGAAGCTCCGCCAGGGCGTGATGGAACTGTACATTTCGGACCATCCGCTGGACTGCCTCACCTGTTCCGCCAACGGTGACTGCGAACTGCAGGACATGTCCGGCGTTGTCGGCCTGCGGCAGGTCCGGTACGGCTACGAGGGCGAGAACCACCTCGACCTGCTCACCGACGAGAGCAACCCGTACTTCAACTTCGAGGCCTCCAAGTGCATCGCGTGCTCGCGGTGTGTCCGGGCGTGCGGCGAGATCCAGGGCACGTTCGCGTTGACCATCGAGGGCCGCGGCTTCGAGTCCAAGGTGTCCGCCGGTGGCGTGGACTTCATGAACTCCGAGTGTGTCTCTTGTGGAGCGTGCGTCCAGGCCTGCCCGACGGCGACGCTGCAGGAGAAGTCGGTCGTCGACCTGGGCATGCCGACCCGCAGCGTCGTCACCACTTGCGCGTACTGCGGTGTCGGGTGCTCGTTCAAGGCCGAGCTGCGCGGGGACGAGCTCGTGCGGATGGTGCCGTACAAGGACGGTGGCGCCAACGAGGGGCACTCGTGCGTGAAGGGCCGGTTCGCGTTCGGCTACGCGACCCACCCGGACCGCAAGCTGGAGCCGATGATCCGTGAGTCCATTCAGGACGAATGGCAGGTCGTCGACTGGGAGACCGCGATCACCTACACCGCTCGCAAACTGCGTGAGGTGCAGGAGAAGTACGGCCAGGGCTCGATCGGCGGGATCACCTCCTCGCGGACCACGAACGAAGAGGTCTACGTCGTCCAGAAGATGATCCGGGCCGCGTTCGGCAACAACAACGTCGACACCTGCGCCCGCGTCTGCCACTCCCCGACCGGGTACGGCCTGAAGCAGACCTTCGGGACCTCGGCAGGCACGCAGGACTTCAAGTCGGTGGCCGCCGCTGACGTGATCGTGGTGATCGGCGCCAACCCGACCGACGCGCACCCGGTGTTCGCGTCGCGGATGAAGAAGCGGCTGCGGGAGGGCGCCAAGCTGATCGTGGTCGACCCGCGCCGGATCGACCTGGTCCGTTCGCCGCATGTCGAGGCGCAGCACCACCTCAAGCTCCAGCCTGGCACGAACGTGGCCGTGGTCAACGCTTTCGCGCACGTCGTGGTCACCGAAGGGTTGGTGGCAGACGACTTCGTCGCCGAGCGGTGCGAGGGGTACGAGGACTGGGCCGAGTTCATCGCCCGCCCGGAGAACAGCCCGGAAGCCACCGAGTCGATCACCGGCGTACCCGCGGCCGAGCTGCGCGCGGCCGCCCGGTTGTACGCGACCGGCGGCAACGCGGCGATCTACTATGGACTGGGCGTCACCGAGCACAGCCAGGGTTCGACGATGGTCATCGGGATGGCCAACCTCGCCATGGCCACCGGCAACATCGGCCGGGACGGCGTCGGCGTGAACCCGTTGCGCGGTCAGAACAACGTGCAGGGTTCGTGTGACATGGGCTCGTTCCCGCACGAGCTGTCGGGATACCGGCACGTCGCCGACGACGCGGTGCGCGAGACCTTCGAAGCGGTGTGGGGCCGTCCAGTGCTGCCCGAGCCGGGCCTGCGGATCCCGAACATGTTCGACGCGGCCATCGACGGCTCGTTCAAGGCGTTGTTCGTGCAGGGCGAGGACATCGCGCAGTCCGACCCCAACACCAAGCACGTTTTCGCCGCGTTGGAGTCACTGGACCTGTTGGTGGTCCAGGACTTGTTCATCAACGAGACGGCCAAGATGGCGCACGTGTTCCTGCCCGGTACGTCGTTCCTGGAGAAGGACGGCACGTTCACCAACGCCGAGCGCAGGATCAACCGGGTGCGGCCGGTGATGGCGCCGAAGACGGGCAAGCACGAGTGGCAGGTCGCCTGCGAGATCGCGGAGGCCATGGGTTACCCGATGAAGTACGGCAACCCCAGCGAGATCATGGACGAGATCGCGGCCCTGACCCCCACCTTCGCGGGCGTCAGCTTCGACAAACTCGACAAGCTCGGCAGCGTCCAGTGGCCCTGCAACGACAACGCCCCCGAGGGCACACCCATCATGCACGTGGACGGCTTCGTCCGCGGCAAGGGCCACTTCGTCCCCACCACGTTCGTCCCCACAGACGAGCGGAGCACCCGCAAGTACCCGCTGATCCTCACCACCGGCCGGATCCTGTCGCAGTACAACGTCGGTGCCCAGACCCGCCGGACCGCCAACGTCGCCTGGCACCCCGAAGACCTCCTGGAAATCCACCCCCACGACGCCGAGGTGCGGGGAATCAACGACGGCGACATGGTCTCCCTCGCATCCCGCGTAGGCGAAACAACCTTGCGCGCGATGGTCTCCGACCGCATGCCCGTCGGCGTGGTCTACACAACATTCCACCACCCCATCACCGGCGCCAACGTCGTGACGACCGAGAATTCGGACTGGGCCACCAACTGCCCGGAGTACAAGGTCACCGCGGTCCAGGTGGGCCTCAAAACCCAGGCCGTCCCCACCCAAGAAGCCCACGAGGAACGCCCGATCACCGTCCTGACCGACTGATCAACTGATCGACTGACCAGCCTGGCTCCTGACAGAGAGATCAGACCCACGACGATGACAACCCACCACCATCACCACGGCCCCAACCCCCAGGTGCGCCTCGCGAATGAGATAGCGGTCCAGTTCCACCACCGGAACACAAAGGAAGCGGCGGAGGAAATAGCCAACCACATCCGCCTCTTCTGGGACCCCCGCATGCGAAAAGACCTGATGCACAACATCCAGACGGACCCAGCCTCCCTAGACCCCCTTGTCCTGGAAGCCGCCAAACATCTAGCCCCATAACCCCAACGCGCCAAGCATCCCGCCCGGCCCGCCGGGCGGGATGCTCGCATATAGGCGGCGACTGCAGGCCTCTGGGGACGCACCGGAAGCCTCCCGAGCAGGCGCAAGAGTGCGTCTTGGTTCTAGTGCCGTGACTGAGGTATGAGGTGTAGCTGAGGCTTGCGGTTGTGTGTCGGCGCATGCCAAACGGGATCTTCGTGCCCTCGCCCTCTGGGTGGCGCTGCCGCGCGGCGAGCGCTCTTCCGCGCCACCTAAAGGCAAACGCTCTTCCGCCACCTCATGGCAGCGCTCTTTCGTGCCACCACAAGCCAGCACTCCTCAACGCCACCCTCAAGGCACGCGCAAAGAACCACCTCAAGGCACAAGCAGAACCTTCCCCATCACAGCCCGGCTCTCCAGCGCCCGATGAGCCTCCCCCGCCTCCCCCAACGAAAAAGTAGCTCCGATCACCGGCCGGATCACCCCAGCAGCAGCGGCGGCGAAAACCTTCCCAACCCGCCGCCGGAACTCCCCACCGAAAGTAGCCAACTGCTCCATCCCCCGAACCCGAACAGAACCATCCCGGGGAACATCAGCCGGCGCTCCACTGGCGTTCCCGTAGTTCGAGAACCACCCACCCTCCCGAACCACCCCGAAAGCAGCAGTCCCCGCCTCCCCACCGACCCCGTCAAAAGCAACATCAACCGCCCCAACCGAACCAACCCCGGAGTACCCGACCACAACGTCCGCCCCCAACTCCTTGACCAGAGCCAACTTGGCCTCCCCAGAAGCCACCCCCACCACACGCACACCCCTCTCCCGCAGCAACTGCACAAGCAAAGTCCCCGCACCTCCAGAAGCGGGCTGAACCAGCGCAGTAGCACCCTCACCCACCGGAGCCGTCTCGACCAAAGCCAGCGCCGTAGCGCCATCGTGAAACAGAGCCATCGCCTCGGGAAGCCCAACCCCTTCAGGCACAACAAAAAGCGATCCAACCGAAGCAACCGCCTGACTCAAGTACCCCACTCCAGAATGCCCGTAAGAGGTGTTGTCACCCCCAACGACCACTCTCCGTCCCACCCAGTCCCCGTCCACACCATCCCCAACCGAAAGCACAACCCCAGCCACCCCACCCCCAGGAACGTAAGGTGGCTGAACGGGAAAGTACTGGCCGCCCATCCCCCGCCGGATCCAGGTGTCCACGAAGTGAACCCCGGCAACGGCAACATCGATCACCACCTGCCCAGCCCCCGCGACGGGATCGGGCAACGTACGAACCCGCAGCACCTCGGGCCCACCGAACGAGGTGACTTCAACAACGCGCATGTGTGTTTCCTCCCTGTGTCACCTCCAGCCTGAAACCTCAACCACACCTGAGGTCAACCCCCAGAGGTCTCGTACGAGTACTCGCGCTTGACTAGTCATACCTACTCGTGTTTGAGTAGTCGTGTGAATTCGACGAGGTTGTTCGTGTTGGGGGCGCTGGCCAAGGACGGGCCGATGCACGGCCACCAGATCCGGCGGCAGGCGCAGGAGGATCGCACCGAACTCTGGACGGACATCAAGCCCGGGTCGCTGTACGGGGCGCTGCACCGGATGGCGGCCGACGGCGTGGTCGAGGTCGTGCGGACCGAGCAGGAGGGCAACATGCCGCCGCGCACGGTCTACGGGATCACCGAGGCAGGCTGGGAGGAGCTGGCGCAGCACCGCGACGAGGCGCTGCGCACGGTCCGGTTCCCGCCGGACCCGGTGGACCTCGCCCTGTTGTACGTCGACGACCTGTCCGCCGACGACGTGCGGGCCGTGATGACCGCGCGGCGGGACGAGATCGCGCAGCGGCTGGCCGGCTGGCGGACGCTGCACGAGCAGGCCCGGCCCCACCTCAGGGGCCTGGAGGCGATCACCTTCGAGCACACCTTGTTCCGGTTGGAGGCCGAACTGGCCTGGCACAACAAGTTCTTAGGGGAGACGACGTGAGCGTAGTGATCGCCGGCGGCGGGCTGACCGGCCTGTCGGTGGCGCTTTTCCTTGGTCAGCATGGAATCCGGACCACCGTGGTGGAACGGCACAAGACCACTTCCATCCATCCCAAGGCGCGCGGGTTCAACGCCCGCACCATGGAGATCCTGCGCGGCGCCGGCCTGGAGGCACAGGTCCGCGAGGCCGGCGCGGTGCTCAGGGACAACCACGACCTGCTTTTCTGCGAGACGCTGGACAAGCCGCCGTTCCGGCGGATCGAGGCGCCCCCGGCGGTCAACCCGGAGCTGGCGGTCAGCCCGGCGCCGTCGGCGATGTGCGCGCAGGACGAGCTGGAGCCGATTCTGCTCGCGGCGGCGGTGGACCTGGGCGCGGACGTCCGGTTCGACAGCGAGGTCCAGGGCTTCCGCCAGCGCGACGACAAGGTCGAGGTGACCGTCGACGGCGAGGTGATCGAGGCGGACTACCTCATCGCGTGCGACGGCGCCCGCAGTGAGATCCGGGAAAGCCTTGGTATCGCGTTCAAGGGCGACGGGTCGACGTTCCCGAGCGTGGGCATCTCGTTCCGGGCCGACCTCAAGGACCTCACCGAGGATCCATTCATCATCGCGCGGACGTTCCACCCGGAGGCGCCCGGGGTCATGCTGCCGATCAACAACGGGGACCGCTGGGTGTTCCACGTCCGGGTCAACGAGCCCACGCAGTTCACCGACGAGCAGTGCAAACGCCTGATCCGCACGGCGACCGGCCGCCCGGAGCTGGACATCGAGCTGGTTTCGGTGCTGCCATGGGACGCCACCTCGGCCGTCGCGGAGAAGTACCGTCAGGGCAGGGTCTTCCTCGTCGGCGACGCTGCCCACCTGGTCCCGCCGACCGGCGCGTTCGGCGCGAACACCGGCATCCAGGACGCGCACAACCTCGCCTGGAAGCTCGCGTTCGTCCTCAAAGGACAGGCGAGTGAGCACCTTCTGGACACCTACGAACAAGAGCGCAAACCGGTCGCCGAGATGACCGCGGACCAGGCGATGCGCCGCCTGAGGGCCTGGGAACAGCACTCCGGCGAGGAGTACGAGGACGACCTGGTGGTGATCTTCGGCTCGCAGTACGTCTCCAGCGCGATCGACAACGCCGTTCCGCGCCCACTGCACCTCCCCACCGACGGCGTGCCGGGAACCCGTGTCCCGCATCTCTGGCTCGACGAGACAACGTCCACTCTGGACGTCATCGGCCAGGATTTCACGCTGTTCCATGGCGATGGCCGGTGGCATGAAAGCCCCGTGAAAGCGCACAAGGCCGACATCCAGGGCGCGATGCTGGTGCGGCCGGATGGTTACGTCGCGTGGCGTGGCGAAGAACCTGCCGACCTGACCGAACTGATCGCCAAGCTCACCGGGGCCGCCTATGATCCGCGGCATGAGCAGCTTTGACCGGGGTGACCACGAGTTCCGGGGCTTGATGGGGTCGGCGCCGCAGCAGATGCTGGCGGATCTCCGCGAGCGTGCGCCGAAGATCTATGACGCGATCATCACCGGGTTCCGGGAGACCATCGGCCAGCCTGAGCTGAGCCGGTATTCACGAGAGCTGGCAACGGTCGCGATGCTCGCGGCGTTGGGTGGCGCCGAACCGCAGCTCACGTTGCACACCCAGGCCGCGCTGCGCAACGGCGTCGAGCCGGACGAGCTGATCGCGTTGTGTGAACACATTTACCCGTACGCAGGTATGCCGCGAGCGTTGAACGCCCTGACGGTGATCGACAAAGTCCTCACCGATGCGGGTCACCCCAGGCCAGCACCACTCAAGACCGTACAACTCGGCGACCACGAGACCGTGGTGGCGCAACGAGGTGACACAGGGACGGCGGTACTGCTGGTCCACGCGATCTCGTTGGACTGGCGGATGTGGGAGCCGGTCATGAACGAGCTCGGCAAGAGCCGCCGGGTGTTCGCATACGACCTGCGCGGTCACGGCCGCGCGATGGGTGCGCCCGCGGCCACGTCGATGAATGAGTACACATCGGACCTGGTGGGCGTGCTCGACGCGCTCGACCTGGACCGCGCTCACGTTGTTGGGTTGTCGTTCGGCGGCGGCGTTGCTCAGGCCGCCGCCGTAACGCATCCCGAGCGGTTCGCGTCACTGTCGTTGCTTGCCACGGGCGACACTCCGAACGATGAGGTGTTCGAAAACCGTGCCGTGGCAGGGGAAACCGAAGGCATGGCCGCGCAGATCGTGCCGTCGCTGACGCGGTGGTTCACGCCCGCAGCGTTGGCGGCCAACGGCTGGGGTGTGAAGTACGCGCGGGAACGGATGTTGCGCGCGAACCCGGCGGACTGGGCGGCGACCTGGCGGGCGTTCAAGACCCTGGATGTGCACGGGAAACTGGGCACGTTCGAGTCGCCGGTGCTGGTGGTGGCGGGCGAGGCGGACCTGAGCGCCACGCCCGCGTCCATGCGCGAGATCGCCGGCCGCATCCCCGGGTCGCGGTTCGAGGAACTCCCCGGCACCCCGCACATGCTGTCGCTCGAGCAGCCCGCACTGGTGGCGGAGACCCTCGGACGGTTCATCCCCTAGCCCGGACGAACGGGGAACACACCCCCGACGAACGAGGGACACACCCCCGACGAACGGGGGACACGCGGCGGAGCAACGGGGGACACGCGGGGGAGGAAAGGGGGACACGCGGGTGGGGCGGGTATGCCTTGACAGGTATATGCGGGTGGAGGCATATTGGGTGGGTGGATGCCTTTGCTGTGCTGGCGGAGCCGACGCGGCGGCGGATTCTGGATGAGCTCCGGCGCGCCGAGAGCAGCGTCAACGAGCTCGTCGCGAGTCTCGCGGTCAGCCAGCCGACCATGTCCAAGCACCTGAAGGTGTTGCGGGAGGCCGGTTTCGTGTCCGTCCGCACGGCCGCGCAGCAGCGGGTGTACCGGATCGAGCGGGAGCCGTTCACGCGGGTGGACGCCTGGCTCGAGCCGTACCGGCAGCTGTGGACCAAGCACCTGGACGCCCTGGAGCGTCACCTCGACACCATGGAGTGACGATGACCCACGAGCCGACCCAAGAGCCGGCCTACGAGCCGAGCCCGCTGGCCGATGTAGACTGCCGGCCGAGCGGTGACCGCTGGCAGCTGATCTTCGTGCGCGACCTGAAACACCCGCCGGAGAAGGTGTGGGCCGCGCTGACCACGCCGGAGAACCTGGAGAAATGGGCGCCGTACACGGCCGATCGCGACCTCGGCGAGACAGGCGAGGCGACCCTGACCATGATCGATGGCGACACCCAGATGGACATGAAGGCCGAGGTGCTGCTGGCCGAACCCGGCAAGGTCCTCGAGTACTCCATGGGCACGGACCTGTTGCGGTGGCAGCTCGAGCCGTCCAGCGCCGGGACCCAGCTGACGTTGCTGCACACCGTGCAGGACAAGGACTGGGTGCCCAAGGTCGCCGCCGGCTGGCACATGTGCCTTGACGTGGCGGAGAAACTGCTCGACGGCACGCCGATCGCGCCCATCCGCGGTGCCGACGCGGTCAACTACGGCTGGCTGGACCTCAACTCCGCCTACGCCGACCGGCTGTCCATTGAGGACACCGGACTTCCCGGTCACCTCAGCGAGTGAACCGTTCGATCTGGGCGGCCACGCCGTCCAGGTAGACCGACAGGCCGAAGTCGAAGTCACCGGTGTCCGAGGGCTCGAAGTCCTCGGCGCCCTCGAAGAACCCGTCCGCGACCATTTCGGCCAGCGCGGGAAGCTGGTGCGGGTCAACGACTTTGCGCAACCCCGCGGCGTAGGAGCCACTGAACGGCGCGGGGTTCTCGGCGTATCCGGCGGCCAGGTCCAGCGCCAGCCGGTAGCCGCCCTGCACGTACGTCACCAGCCCCATCACCAGGCTGTACTTGATCTCGTGCGGCAGGTCCAGGCCGCGCAGCGTGCCCAGCGCCCGGTCGAACCACATCAGGTTGCGCGGGCCGAACGGCGGCGCGCTGATCGGGATGTGGACGAACCACCGGTGCCGGGACACCGCGGCGAAGACTCCGCGCGCCCACAGCGTCATCCCGGCTCGCCAGTCCGCGTCGGCCGGGAACTCCGGCGGTTCCTCCAGCGCCGCGTCGGCCATCAGCATCAGCAGTTCGCGCTTGCTCTTGATGTGCCGGTACAGCGCCATTGTGGAGTTGCCGAGGTGCGCCGCGACCCGGGCCATCGACACCGCGTCCAGGCCTTCGGCGTCCGCGACCTCGACCGCGGCGGTGACGATGTCGTCGACCATGAGCCCGGGCTTCGGGCCGCGCTTCGGCGTTTCGCGCAACCGCCACAGCAGCACCAGATCCGGCGAGAGCTCCTCGGTCATGACCGTCAGTCTAGGGTCTGGCGCGCTTCACTGCGTATCAGCTACGCTAATTCGCGTATCTCATACGCAGTAGTGGGGAGGGGTCATGATTGTCGAGGTCAACGGCTTACGGAAGGCCTACGGCGGCAAAGTCGTGCTGGCCGGGATCGACCTGGCGGTGCCCGAGGGGTCGGTCTGCGCGCTGCTCGGGCCGAACGGTGCCGGCAAGACCACCACCGTGCGCATCCTGACCACGCTGACCCGGCCGGACGCGGGAAAGGTGCTGGTCGCCGGGCATGACGTGGTGCGCGAACCGGGCAAGGTCCGCGCCGGGATCAGCCTCACCGGGCAGCACGCGGCCGTGGACGACCAGCAGACCGGCCGCGAGAACCTGGTCATGGTCGGCCGGCTGATGCACCTCGGCCGGGCAGGCGCCCGCAGGCAGGCCGCCGACCTGCTGGAACGGTTCGACCTGACGGACGCGATGGACCGCCGGGTGCAGACCTACTCCGGTGGCATGCGGCGCAGGCTCGACCTGGCGATGAGCCTCATCGCCGCTCCTCGGGTGATCTTCCTGGACGAGCCGACCACCGGCCTGGACCCGGCCAGCCGCACGACCATGTGGGACGCGATCAAGGACCTGGTCCGCACCGGCACCACGATCCTGCTGACCACGCAGTACCTGGAGGAGGCCGACCGGCTGGCCGACCAGATCGTGCTGATCGACAACGGCCAGGTCGCCGCGCGCGGCACCGCGGACGCGCTCAAGGCCCAGGTCGGCGGCCACCGCCTGGACCTCACCTTCGACAGCACGGGAGCCCTCACCCAAGCCATGGACCTGCTCGGCGGCCTGAGTGACGCAACTGTGCTGAGCGTGCCGTCGGACGGGTCCGCCGAGCATCTCCGGCAGGTGCTGAACACCTTGTACACAAACGGTATACACGTTGTATCCGCGTCGTCGCACCGGCCGACCCTGGACGACGTCTTCCTGAGCATCACCGAAACCACTGCCCGCCAAGGAGTTCCGGCATGACCACGCACACCGGGCCGGCCAACGCTCTCAGCGACTGCCTGACGATGATCGGCCGCAGCATCCGGTTGAGCCGCCGTCAGGTCGACACCCTGCTGATGTCCATCCTGTTGCCGCTGCTGATGATGGCGCTGTTCGTGTACGTCTTCGGCGGCGCGATCAACACCGGCACCGGGTACCTCAACTACGTCGTGCCCGGAATCATCTTGCTGTGCAGCGGATACGGCGCCGCGTCCACCGCGATGTCGGTCGCACAGGACATGAGCAGCGGCATGATCGACCGGCTCAGGTCGCTGCCGATCCGCGTTTTCGCCGTGCTGAACGGACATGTCGTGGCCAGCGTGGCCCGGAACGCCGTGTCGACGGCGGTCGTCATCGGCGCGGCGGTGGCGATGGGGTTCCGGCCGGGCGCCGGCCTGGACGACTGGCTGCTGTCGATCGGCCTGCTGCTGGTCTACGTCCTCGCGTTGTCCTGGCTGGCCGCCGGGCTGGGCACGGTCGCGCGCAGCGTGGAGTCGGCGAGCGCGCTGAGCTTCTTCATGCTGTTCCTGCCGTACCTCAGCAGCGCGTTCGTGCCGGTCCAGACCATGCCGTCGTTCCTGCGCGGGATCAGCGAGAACCAGCCGATCACGCCGGTCATCGAGACCATCCGCGGCCTGCTCACCGGCACGCCGATCGGTGACAACGGCTGGATCGCGCTGGTCTGGTGTGTCGGGCTGCTGGTGGTCTCGTTCGCGATCGCGACCTGGCTTTACCGCCGCCGCACGCGGTCCTGAGTCAACCAGGGTGGTACCGCAGGATCGAACTCCTGCGGTATTTGCCCGCCCGCCCCCAGGTCCTAGCATCGGCTGCGGGGGTGATGGACAGTGAGCACAACGCGGTTCCGCTTACTGGGGAGGGTGACCGCGGTACGCGCGGGGCAACCAGTGCACCTCGGCCGTCGCCGGGAGCGCTGCCTGCTTTCCTTGCTGCTCCTGCGAACCGGCGTGGCAGTACCGGTCGACCGGCTGATCGACCTGCTGTGGGACGGAAACCCGACGCAGAACGCACGGGCCTGCTTGCACACTCACGTTTCCCGGTTGCGCACCAGGCTCGGCGACGAGGTCCCGCTGATCGCACGCGACGGCGGGTACGTCGCCGACGTCGATCCGGGCACGGTCGACGCGCACGTCTTCGTGTCCCAAGTGGACCTGGCGACGACCGTCGAGGACGCAGGCAGGCGCGCGGAGACGTTGAGGAACGCACTGAACCTGTGGCACGGACCGGCTTTGGCCGATGTGGCGTCCGACCGGCTCCGCGACCGGATCGCCAGCGGCCTGACCGAACTACGGCAAAGGGCACGAGAACTGTTGGTGGACACGGAAATCGTCCGCGGCAACCACGAACGCGTCCTGGCGGACCTGTTCGCGCTCACCGCGGAGTATCCCTTGCACGAGCGGCCGACCGGCCAGCTCATGCTCGCTTTGTACCGCGCCGGAAGGCAACCGGACGCGCTCCGGCAGTACCACCGGCTCCGGACCCGCCTGGCCGAGGAGCTCGGCGTGGACCCCGGTCCCGAGCTCCAGCAGCGCTATGCGGCGATCCTCCGGCACGATCCCCGGCTTTCGGCTGTTCGCTCTGCCTGAGCGACGCCCAGGCAGCGAACCATCAGTGGATGTAGGGCCGGACGGTGTCCGGGCTGATGACATCAGTGGAGCCAGCGAGGCGCGGACGCGGCTGGGACTGACGGGAGTTGTTCCGCTCGAGGCCATAGACCACGAGCGCCAGGATGAGGACTAGCAGCGCAACGGTCATGGCAGTAATTTTGCGGTAGTTCAGTTCCCGACAACAGTGGCAGCAGAGACGTTGTACAACAAAATCCTGCCAAGTATGCTGGCGGCATGCTGAAAACGGTCGCCGTGGTGCTCGCGGACGAGTTCGCCCCCTTCGAGTTCGGCGTGGTGTGCGAGGTGTTCGGGGTCGACCGGACCGATGACGGGGTCCCGCCCTTCGAGTTCCGGGTCTGCGCCGAGCACCCCGGCGTCCCGCTGCGCACCAGCGTCGGCGTGCCGCTCGTGCCCGACCACGGGCTGGACGCGCTGGCGGGCGCCGACCTGGTCGCCATCCCGGCGATGAACATCCGCGACGAGTACCCGCCGGCCATCCTCGACGCGCTGCGCAGGGCCCACGCCGCCGGAGCCACCCTGCTCACCGTGTGCAGCGGGGTGTTCATGCTGGGCGAGACCGGTCTGCTGGACGGCAGGCTGTGCACCACCCACTGGCGGCACGCGAGCATGTTCGCCAAGCGGTTCCCGGACGCCAAGCTCGACCCGGACGTGCTGTTCGTCGACGAGGGCGACATTATCACCAGCGCCGGCACGGCCGCCGGCATCGACGCGTGCCTGCATCTGGTCCGCCGCGAGCTGGGGTCCGGCCCGGCGGCCGCGATCGCCCGGCGGATGGTCGTCCCGCCGCAGCGCGAGGGCGGGCAGCGGCAGTACGTCGAGTTGCCAATTCCGGAGTGCACTGGCGACAGCCTCGAACCGGTCCTTGCCTGGATGCTCGACAATCTGGCAACAGAGCACACCGTGGCCGAACTGGCCCGCCGCGCGCAGCTGTCCGAGCGCACTTTCGCGCGCCGGTTCGTGGCCGAGACCGGAACGACACCTTTGCGCTGGCTCACCATGCAGCGGGTTCTGCACTCGCAGCGGCTGCTCGAGGAGACCACGTTCAGCGTCGAGGAGATCGCGCAGCAGTGCGGGTTCGGCAGTGCAGCCCTGCTCAGGCACCACTTCAAGGGCGTCGTGGGGGTCGGCCCGAAGGACTACCGGCGCACGTTCGCGGCGGCACTTTCGGGCAGAGTTGCCGCCTCTTCCGAGTGACCGGCGCCACTAACCGACACGTTCGAGTGATCATCTGGGATAACGACGTCAGGTGGTCCCCCGGGGGGCGTCTCATCGCCGCAAGGCCACTAGGAGAGCAGGGAGGCAGCGATGACTCGCGACGAGCACACGGAGATCACACACACGGTGACCTTCGACTTGGTGTCGGAACACTCGGTCCCGGTCGACGTCGAGCTGCGCTACGACACTCGCGACCCGTTCGCTGTCTACGCGCTGTTCGAGCCCGAGGGAGCGCGTGCGGTGCAGTGGATCCTGTCGCGGGACCTGCTCGCCGACGGCCTGATCG
Organism: Actinocrispum sp. NPDC049592; assembly: GCF_040675465.1. NCBI lineage: Bacteria > Bacillati > Actinomycetota > Actinomycetes > Pseudonocardiales > Pseudonocardiaceae > Actinocrispum > Actinocrispum sp. NPDC049592. The sequence continues at coordinate 229,012 of NZ_JBFAPA010000011.1, forward strand.
TCCGCACGGGCGAGGGTGACGTGCGGATGTGGCCATCACCGGACGAGGAGGAGCTGGTGCTCATCGAGTTCGTGACGCCCAAGGGTCAGGCCCGCTTCGAGGCGCTGGCCCAGGACATCGCGGACTTCCTGGACTCCACCTACGAGGTGGTGCTGCCGGGCGACGAGGAGAACTGGTTCGACTTCGACGAGGAGATCCAGCGGATGATCGCCGCGGGCTGATCTTTCGTTGGTACTGCTGGTGTAGGTGGCCTGGGAGGCGGTTTTCTACCGTCAAGTTCGGGGATTTGACGATAGAAAACCGCCCTTTTCGCGCTGTGGCAGGGGTTTTCAGATGCGCGGGACAGGCACGCCGACGCCGGCCAGCTGGCCGTAGAGCGTCCGCACGGACACGTCGTCGCCGAACTTCGACAGCCGGCGGACGACCGAGGTGAGACACACCTGGTCACGAACAGGCCTGATCGGCGCGGTGCGGGGGACCACCTGAGACGCCGTGGCACAAGCCTCTTCGATCTTGCGCTGGTCGGCCAGTGCCGAGGCCAGCAGTGTCCGGGTGCACAGCCGCACACCCGGCCAGCGGTCGGAAAGCTTGACCGCCGTGCGCGCGAACCCTTCCGCCTCCCTTGGCCAGCCAAGGAAACGGAACGACAGCGCACAGCCCGCCGCCAGGTAGAGCCGGTCGGTCGGGTCGCTCGATCCCGCTGCCTCCAAGGACTTCTCCGCGCGGCGCAGCACCGCGAGGCAGGTGTCCCGGTCGCCCATCATCGCGTAGCAGGCCGCCGCCATCGAGGCGACCTCCACCTGCAGCTGGGTCAGGCCACAGCGTTCGGCCGACTGCTCGGCCATCCGGATCACCGGCACCGCACTGTCCAAAGTGCCATGGAACAGCGACTGGAAGCTCAGTGCGGCAAGGATCTCCGCGGACAACGCGGCCTCACCGGACCGGCGGGACAGGTTCAGCGCGATCCGCATGCGCTGGCTGCCCAGGGTGACCTCGCCCTCGTCGTAGGCGTACCAGCCGCCGCGCAGGTACGACTCCGCCGCCGCCCGGAACACGTTCTCGGTCGCCGTCTCGGGCTCGTCGGTCACCTCGTTGCCGAGCCACCGGAACAGACTCCGCATGCCCAGTCCCACCTGTTCGTCCGGCCTGCTCACCGTACGAAGCGCGGTGAAGGACCCCTCACCGCCGTTGAACTCGGCGGGTCGTGCCCCGGAGAGCTGGAACCACAGCAGGCGCTGCGGGATCTTCAGCGCCTTGGCCCACCTCTCCAGCTTGTCCAGGTCATGGACCTGACTTCGGTCCCGTTCGATCCTGCTGATCTGGCCCTGGCTGACTCCCAGCCACTGGGCCACTTCCGCCTGACCGACATTGCTCGCCCTGCGGTACTCCCGCAGCAGCTGGCCGAAGTGCCGTCCCGCAGACGCCTCACGCATCGGTGCGGCATCCCAGAACTCGTCGGGCCGGACCGGTGCTCCGGACCGGCTGGACCGCCGGGTCTCCACGCTCTGCGGAGCACTGGGCCCGGGTAGCCCATCTAACTGATGCTGCTTCATGTCAGCCTCCGCTCCTTCTTGCGGCCGAGGTTCACGGGCACCACCGGAGCGCCATCGGATCGCAATTTCTCCCGCTCGATCCCCACGAGGACCAGTCCGAATACCAGGTTGTCGCCGGCCTGGCCACCGGCTGCGGGACGCCGGGCCTGCCTTCGGCGGGGCTCTGGCTCAGCCCCGGGTTTTCTGTCTTGGCTTCTGTCTCGTTCGCGCCCGCCTCACCGGACACGAGGACAGCCGCCACCGTCACGATCGCCGCACCGGTGAGGCCCAGCGCCGCGAGTCCCATCCGGTAGGAGCCGTCGGCGCCTACCCTACGGAAGCTCCGACGCGGCGCCCTATGCCGTGCGCGCATACGGGATACCTCACTATCAGCTCAAATCCTGCAACCTGAACCAGCGGCGGCGCTCACACCATGACTTCAACTGACGTAGGAGATCTGGTGCATCACCCCCAACAGGAGTAGAAATACGCCGACCGGAGCATAGGGCTGCGACGCACAGTGTTCAACCCTTGCCTCAGTGTTTCGAACGGGTACATTGCGAGCGCGATTGAGTGAGGAGGGGGAATATGACCCGTGTCGGGGAGGGTCTGTTCGCCGCGGTCCTCGACGACCTCTGCCGGCATCCACCAGGCCGGCGGCGGCGCCTGAGCAACGTTGAGCTGTCCGCGGCGATCCGCGACCGGGGCGGGGATATAGGCCACGCTTATATCGCCCAGTTGAGGAAGGGTCAGAAGGACAACCCGACCAGACAGGCCATCGAGGACCTGGCGGGCGCGCTCTGCGTGCACCCGGCCTACTTCGTCGGTGGCAGGCGCGAACTGGCCGAGGGGGAAACGCCCGGCTGGCGCCAGGATGCCCTGCGTACGCTGTTCGAGACCGCCCAGGGGACGGTGTCCCCGGAGGACGTGGCGGCCGCGATCAGCTCCAACGGCCGGTTCGGCTCGATCTCCGCCAGCTACATCCGGGAGCTGCTCAACGGTGTCTCGGACAACCCCCGGTTGAAACATGTCCTGGGCTTGTCTGAACACTTCGACGTGCCGCCTGCGTACTTCTTTGATGACAGGCTCGCCCGCTGGGTCGACAGCGAGAGGGCCGACCTGGTGCAACTGCGGGAGCTCGGCGTGGTCGAGTTCGTGACGCGGCTCGCCGGGAAGGTTCCCGAACTGTCCCAGCAGACGCGGCGGGCTACCATCCAGGCGATCGCCGATGCGCTGGAGCCCGGCAAGTACGAGGGCTGGTTCATTCGGCGGGACCAGGAGTCGAGATGAACAGACGCACCCGTCGCGCGATGGTGAACCGCATCGCCGGTGAGCTGAACCTGTCCCGGACGGCGACCTACCAGGAAGCCGCCCGCCGGGTCTGCGAGTTGATGGGCCGTCACCTGGGCAAACACGTGGAGGTCAGGTTCGCGCCGTTGCCCGATGCGCGCCTGACCGGGGTGTCGGCGCTGCTGGCCAACGGCAACTACCTGGTCATCTGCGCCGACTCACCGCGCTGGTACCACCGCCTGCAGATCCTGCTGCACGAGTTCGCCCACCTGATGCTGGGTCACCAGCCGGTGACGCTGACCAAGTCGGAGAGCCTGCGCCGGCTGGCGCCCGGGCTGCTGCCGGACATGGCCCGGTACGTCGCGGGGCGCACGTCGTTCAAGGAGTGCGAGGAGCGCGACGCCGAGGAGCTGGCGGACGAGCTGCTCGAGGTGATCACCGACCAGCGCGACAAGGCCGACCCGGCGATGCCCAAGCACGTGCGGCGGATGATGGCCTCGTTCGCCCACGCCGACGAGGCCGCGCATGACGTCTACATATGACGTGGTGTTCTTCGCCGGCGCCATCGTCGGCGGGTTTGCGTTGGCGTACAAGGCTTTCCGGCTGTACCGGCATGGCGGGCACCCGCGTTCGTGGGCGCTGACCATCACGCTGGCGTACGCCACCGGCACGGCGGTGATGTCCGCGCCGACGTTCGCCACCTGGTTCGACCGCAGCACCGGCGTGAACAGCTTCTCCACGCTGATCGAGTGCTGCATGGAGGTCGGCTTCGCCTGCGGGGCGCTGTCGCTGGTCACGTACTGGCGGTACAACGCGCGGCGGGCCTGCCAGCTGGTGTGGCGGTTCTCCAAGACGTTCTTCGCGGTCATCTCGCTGATGTCGGTGCTGTTCCTGTTGTCGGACTTTCCCGGCAGCGAGGAACTGGACTTCACGACGCAGTACGCGCACGAGCCCACGGTGTCGGCGTTCATCCTGGTCTACCTGATCCCGACGACCGTCGCGACGGCCGCCTCGACTCGAGGCTGCGGGCGGGCCGCGCGGGACCCCGACATCGCGAACGTGCCGTGGCTGCGACGGGTGCTCCGGTGCCTGCAGCTGGGTGTGATGTTCGCGTTGCTGCACCTGCTGGGTGAGTACTTCGCGCTGGCGACGGTGTGGTTCGGCTGGCAGGGCGTCGACTGGGTGCCGCCGCTGATGTCCGGCCTGTCGGTGCTCGGGTTCATCCCGGGTGCGATCGCCGCGGTGCTGCCCGGCATCGAGCGCCTGCGCCCGCAGCTCGGGCTGTGCGCCGAACGCTGGCACGTGTTCACCATGTTGCGCCCGCTGCACCGGGCGTTGCGGTTCGTCAACCCCGAGGTGGTTTTTGTCGCCAAGGGCAAGAAGTTCTCGCCGCACCACAGGGTTCGCCGCCAGCTGCTGGAGCTGAGCGAGTGGCGCTGGGCGCTCGCGGTGAAGTTCTCCGACGACGTCCGCGCGGCGGCCGAGCGGATCGGCATCGAGCGCGGGCTGTCCGGCGACGACCTCCTGGCCACTATCGAGGCGGCACAGCTGAAAGCGGCCATCCAGACCCGACGGCAGGGCGGTTCGGCGTCGCCGTCGGTGGACACCCCACCGCGGGACGGGTCCGGCCTGGACAGTGAGTACGCGTGGTGGGTCGCGGTGGCATGGGCGTTCCGCCACTCCCCGGTGGTGTCCGCCGCGCTGGCCGAGTCGTTCTCCGCCGAGCCCCGGCGGTTCTTCCTCATGGCCGGTCGCTGAGCGACCGGCGCAGGGCCCGGACCCCGTGGTACATCCGGGACTTCACGGTGCCGGGCGGCACCCCGAGCAGCGCGGCCACCTCGTTGACCGTCCGGCCGCGCATGTAGGTCTCCAGAATGACCTGCCGCTGCGGCGTGGGCAGCTTTTCCAGCGCCCGGTGCACGACCATCGCCGACACCGTCTCCTCGGCCGGGTCCGGCACGCTGACGAAGTCCTCGTGCGCCTCCTCGACCTCCATCGGCCGCGCCTGACGGTGCCTGCGGTCATCGATCACAACCCGCCGCGCGACCGTGCACATCCACGCGCGCAACAGATGTGGCCTCGGGTCGAGCCTGCTTGCGTTGCGCCACGCGCGGATCAGCGTCTCCTGGACGACGTCTTCGGCCCAGTGCCGGTCATATCCCGTCAGCCGCAACGCGTACGGCATGAGCGAGACGCCCATCTCCTGATACAGCACTGTGCCCATGTCCTCATGTTCTTTCGTTGGGGGACAAGGGTCCAGCCGGTACGCCTATAGCGCATACGGGTGAACTGAACGACTAGTCACTGGCGTCACGGTGTCTGTCTGTATCGATCATTCGCCCCATTGGGGGTCTTGAGCAGCCGAAAGGCTGTCAGAGCGGAGGGCGATGCGGGCCCCGGGTCGGTGGCACGGTGCCCGGCCACCGGACGTTGCCGTGCTCGCGGGACAAGCGTGCCGGACCCTTGACCGGAAATCGTCACTGCCCGGCTTCCGCGGCCGCCGCGGCGGCGAAGTGATCCAGCAGCGGCGCCGTTCCCGCCGGGCTCAGCAGCATCTCACCGCCGGCGTCGGCGTCGAGGATCGCGCCGGCCATGCGATCGAGCATGGCCTGCTCGAACACCACGATGGCCTCGTCGATCGTTGTGCACTGCGGGGAAAACAGGGTGTGGACGAGCTCGACGGCGTCAAGCAGCGCCATGTTCACGCCCTGGCCGCCGAAGGGCGGCATGACGTGGGCCGCGTCGCCCAGCAGCGTGATCCCGGTGTGGGGCTGCCAGTGCTGATGCGCGGGCAGCCCGTAGAGCGGCCAGTAGGCGAAGTCGGTGTCGATCTCGTCCAGGGCACTCAGCAGGTCAGGGCTCCAGCCGGCGAAGGTTTCGCGCAGGTGAGCCCGCACGGCCGCGGTGTCGGCGAACCGGTCACCCAGGGTTCGGGCCGGGTCTTCTGGGGTGCGGAGGGCGAAGTAGACGCGCACCGACCGGTCGGCTGCTCGCTGGGCCAGGATCGCCTTGTTGTCGCCCAGGGCATGCAGGATGCCCTCCCCGGTGTTGCGGGCGACGAACGAGCCGGGTCCGGGGTCGCGGAGATCGCCGTGGATGAAGGTGATGCCGCTGTAGGTGGGTTGTTCGCCGGTGACCAGAGAGCGGGCGTGCGAGCGGATGCCGTCACAGGCGATCACCAGGTCAGCGTCATGGTGGGCGCCATCAGCCAGGCTCACCCGGTGGCGACCGTCAGGCAAAGGCGTGACGCCGGTGACCGTGGCGCCCCAGGTGATCATGCCCGTGGGCAGGGAATCGATCAGTAGCGCATCGCCGCCGCCCAGCTGATCACGGTCTATCGCACCATGGCCTCACCAGACGTGATGGCCTACATCCGCGCTCATCCCGAAGCGGAGCAGCGCACTGCGTTCAGGCACTGGCTGAGTGTGGCCCAGCACATGATCAGCGAGGGCATCGGCGACTACGCCCGTCGGGAGAGCTGAACTTCCGGTACCACAGATAAAAGTGGGAAGGGCGTGCGTCAGTTTGGGGGTGAAACTGACGCAGGCCCTTCCCGTCTTGGCGGCTGGTGCTGGGGACACCGACAGCCGCCGGCCACCTGCCAACCCGTCCCGGTGTGGAGGCGCCGTCCTGGTTGATGCGTGTACGGACCAGCGCCGGTACTACTACCGTTGCCTTAAGGCCTTGCCGGTTGGCACGCTTGTGCTTTCAACTATCACCTGACCGGGGCGGTCAACGGCAGGGTTTGACCGTTGCCTCGCCGATAGGCAACTGGAGGGGCGCGATGACCAGCGGGTTCGGTGCCGCGCTGCGGGAGGCACGGCAGGCGGCGGGCTGGTCGCTGCGGGAGCTGTCCGCCCGTGTGCACTACAACACGGGGTATCTCAGCAAGATCGAGAACGGCTTGCGGCCCGCGTCGGTCGAGCTGGCCAAGCGCTGCGACGACGAGCTGGGTACTGGTGGCAGGCTGGTCGAGCTGGTGCCGCGGGCGGCCCCGAAGGCCGGGCAGCGGCCGACGCCGCGCCAGCTGCCGGCGCACGACCCGAGGCTGGTGGGCCGGGACGAGGATCTGCGCGCGCTGGACGAGATGCTCGTCACGAACCGGATGATGATCGCGATCATCAGCGGGACCGCGGGTGTGGGCAAGACAACACTCGCGTTGCACTGGGCGCAACAAATTCAGGACCGCTACCCCGACGGGCAGCTGTACGCCGGGATGCGCGGGTTCGGTCCGCAGGCACCGGTGGAGCCCGGGAGGGTGCTGCGAGGGTTCCTCCAGGACCTCGGCGTGGCTCCGCAGGCGATCCCGCCGGAGGAGGACGAGCGCGCGCGATGTTCCGCAGCCTGCTCGCCCACCGCAAGGTCCTCGTGGTTCTCGACAACGTCCGCGACACCGAACACGTCCGCCCGCTGCTGCCCGGCAGCCCGACCTGTGGCGTGATCGTGACCAGCCGCGACCGGCTGAACGGCCTGATCGCGGTGGAAGGCGCGCAACGCCGGACGCTCGACCTGTTCACCCTCGCCGACAGCAAGCAGCTGCTGGCCTCGCGGCTCGGCGCGGAGAGCATCGAGACCGAGCCGGACGCGGCCGCCGAGCTGGTCAAGTTCTCCGCCGGCCTGCCGCTGGCGCTGAGCATCCTGGCCTCCCGGGTCAACCAGGAGTTCCCGACCCCGCTGCAGGACCTGGTGCTGGACCTGCAGAACGCACGCCTCGACGGCCTGGATCTCGGCGCGACCGACATCGACCTGCGCACGGTGTTCTCGTGGTCGTCACAGGGCCTCAGCCTGACCGCGGCCCGGCTGTTCCGGCTGCTCGGTGTGTTCCCCGGGCCGGACATCGGGCTGCACGCGGCGGCCGCGCTCACCGGGACCGAGCTGAGCCGGGCCCGCAAGGACCTCGCCGAGCTGGTCCGCGCGCACCTGCTGACCGAACACCGCCCGGGCCGGTTCGGCTGCCACGACCTGTTGCGGGTGTACGCGGCCGAACGCGCCGAGCTCGACGAGCCCGAGGACGAGCGCGAAGCGGCGGTGCGGCGCGTGCTCGACCACTACCTGCACAGCGCGATCGCGGGCGACCGGCGGCTGTACAGCAACCAGGCCGGGTTCGAAGTGGACGCTGCCGTGGCCGGTGCGCGGCCCCGCGAGTTCGCCGACTACCCCAAGACCATCAAGTGGTTCGACGAGGAGCACCAGGCGATGCTCGCCTGCGTCCAGGTCGCCGGGGAGGGCGGCTGGCCGCGGCACGCCTGGCAGCTGCCCCGCGCGCTCGCGGGCTACCTGAGGCTGCGCGGACACTGGCAGGACTGGGTCAACACGCAGCAGATCGCGTTGCGGACCGCGGTCGAGCTGGGTGACGAAGCGGCGCAGGCGGATGCGCACCGGCTGCTCGCGCACGTCTACTACAGCCTGACCGAGTACCACGAGACCGAGATGCACGCCGAGCAGGCGATCGAGCTGTACGGGCGGCTCGGCGACCGCGCCGGGGAAGCGTTGGCACACCGCCATTTGGCCTGGGCGTACCAGGAGAAGACCGACTACGAACGGGCGATGGCCCACCACCGGCAGGCGCTGGCCCTGTTCCGGTGGAGCAGGCACATCCTCGGCGAGGCCAGCACGTTGAACGGTCTGGGATGGACGACCGCCCACCTGGGCGACTACCAGGCCGCGCTGGGCCTGTGCCACCAGGCGCTGGAGATCGCCGAACGCGCGGGCGACCGGCACATGCAGGCCGCCGTCCGCGACAGCCTGGGGTTCATCCACCACCGGTCGGGTGACCACCGGCGGGCGGCGGCGAACTACCGGCTGGCCATCGAGGCCTTCCGGGAGCTGGGCTCGGCGTACTTCGAGGCGCTGTCGCTCAACAACCTCGGCGATGTCCAACTGGCCGAACAGGACGCCGGGTCGGCCCGGCGGTCCTGGCTGGCCGCCAAGGACATTTTGGACTGTCTGCGTCACCCCAGGGCGGCCGACGTGGCCGCGAAGCTTGCCATGTGAACCAACTGGCCAGTGGCCCGTCCGGAGACAGTTGCCATGTGAACCAACTGGCTGGTGTCTCGCGCCGGAGGTCCGGCCCCTTTGTTCGGCGGATCCAGGTTCCCAGCCGGGGTTGATCAGCACGGCGGTGCGGACGGGAGGTCGCTTGTACCGGCTTGTACCAGGGCCTTCCGGCCGTGCGGCCCCGCTGTCGAGATGTGGCCGCGAAGCTGGGCCGTCGAGGCGGCGGCGGACTTCCGGCGCGGGGCACTAGAACGGGGATGGGCCCGCACCTCGCGGTGCGGGCCCATGCCACGAAGTGCTGATCAGATCGCGCGCACGCCCTGGGCCTGCGGGCCCTTCTGGCCCTGACCGATCTCAAACTCAACACGCTGGCCCTCGTCCAACGTACGGAAGCCCGAACCCTGGATCTCCGAGTAGTGCACGAACACGTCGGCGCCGCCGCCGTCCTGCTCGATGAACCCGAAGCCCTTCTCGCCGTTGAACCACTTAACGGTGCCTTGCGCCATACCACTATCTCCCTGAAAGACAGTCCAGGTCCTCACAGCGAAAACCCGCGACCGCCGTCCATACTGCCATCACAGGACGACCGAGGCATAGCTGGCCAGGACATTTGATCGAAAAAGTACATCTGACCAGGGCAGAAAACTGTCAGTTACTGGCCTGGAGCACGGTTTGGGCGCCGCGGCGGCGCCGGCCGGCGCGCAGACCGTCCACGCTGAGCACCGCGAGAGCCACCCAGACCAGCCCGAACCCGAGCAACCGCGGCAGCGGCATCGGTTCGCCGAACACCGTCAGGCCAAGGGTCAGCTGCAGGACCGGGGTGATGTACTGCAGCAGGCCGGTGACGGTCAGGGGCAGCCGGCGCGCGGCTCCCGCGTACAGCAGCAGCGGGATGCCGGTGATCGGCCCGGCGAGCATCAGCAGCACGGTGTGCCAGGCGGATCCGCTGCCGAACGTGGTCCCGCCCGGCCCGGCGAACCAGAGCAGGTACACCAGTGCGGCTGGAGCGATGAAGAGGGTTTCGACCGTGACGCCTTCAAGGGCCGGAACCGGAATCGACTTCTTCAGCAGTCCGTAGGTTCCAAATGCGACAGCCAGCGTGATGGCGATCCACGGTAACCGTCCATAGTCGACGGTGAGCACGACGCTCGCCGCCAGCCCGATGCCCACCGCGATCCATTGCATGGGGCGTAAGCGTTCCCTGAGCACGGTCACTCCAAGAACGACAGTCAGAAGTGGATTGAGGAAATACCCCAGCGACGTTTCCACCACCTGGTGGGAATGCACACCGTACACATAGGTCAGCCAGTTCACCGCGATCGCGACCGCGGCCAGCAACAGCTTGAACCGGAACGCCTTGCCCAGCCCGGGCAACCGGCGCAGCGCGAGCAACGTGAGCACGCCGAACACCGCGGTCCACAGCACCCGGTGCGCCAGGACCTCCAGCGGCCCCGCCGGTTCGAGCGCGGCGAAGTACAGCGGGAACACACCCCACAGCGCGTACGCGGTGACCGCGTACATCAGTCCCTTACGGTTCTCCACCCGTCCAGTGTCCACGCAGCGCGCCAGGCAGTTCCGCGCGTCCGGCGATGCCCAGCTTCCGGTACGCCTTGGTGAGGTGCTGTTCGACCGCGCGCTGGGTGACGTACAACTCGGCCGCGATCTCCCGGTTGGTCCGCCCCTTGACGGCCATCGACGCCACGCACAGTTCCTGGTCGGTCAGCGCCAGCGAGTCGCGCCGGGACCGCCTGCCGCCCGCGGCCCGCAACTCGTTGGCGGCCGACGTCATGATCGGGATCGCGCCACACGCCTTGGCCAGGTCGTGTGCCCGCCGGAACACCGGGCGGCGTTCGGCCGGCGGCAGCACCGCGCCCCAGCTGAGCAGGGAGCGGGCCAGCTGCAGCCGAGCCGGTGAGGCGCTGAGCACCCGCACCGACTCGGCCAGCAGCTCCCCTCCCTGGGCCTTGTCCTGCGCCGCCAGCCCGGCCACGCGCAACGCGACGCCGAGCGCCCGGGGCCGTCCCCACCGCCGGGCCAGCGCGACCTCCTCCTGCGCCAGGCGCGCCGCGTCCGCGGGACGGCCGAGCGCGAGGTACTCCTCGGCCGCGTGCGACCGCCAGGCCGTGCCGCCGGGATTGAGAACTCCGCGTTTCTGCAGGCGTTTGCCGCACTCGATCAGGTCGAGCAGGGCGCCGCCGTGGTCGCCGAGCCGGGACCGGACGATGCCGCGGTGGTAGAGCACGCGGTCGAACCGGCGAGCGTCCGGCACCATCCCGTCCAGCCGGTGCAACGCGAACAGCTCGGCGCCGCGGGCCGGGTCGCCCATCTCCGCCCAGGTCGAGCAGAGCGCGGTGACCGCCAGCGTCACCACCCGCTGCCGGCCGAGCTTGAGCTGGTCGAAGATGCGCAGCGCGGCCAGCCCGGCGGACTCGGCCTCGGCCAGGCGGCCGAGCCTGAGGTAGATGTGCGCGCGCAGCGAGTGCACCTGGGCGGCGGCCACCGGGACCTCGCGGTCGGCGGTGAGCGAGTGCGCCTCGTCGCACAGCTTGAGCGCCAGGTCCAGCTCGTCGGCGATCATCAACGTGATCACCAGATGGGTGAAGGTGGCCCGGTCGATGATGTCGCCGACCGCGCCCTCCACCAGGTTCACCGGCGCGCCCCTGGTCAGCATGGCGGCGCGCTCGGGGTCGTCGCCGCGCAGGCAGTCGCGGAACGCCAGCAGCGCGGCCAGGAACAGCTCGTTGCGCACGGACATCACCGGTTCGGCCTGCAGGGACGCGAACCGCGCGGGCAGTTCCTTGTCCACACAGGACTCTTCGAGGATCAGCCTGGCCGCGTACAGCTGCAGGGCATGGCTGAGGTCACGGTCGACGCCCGCGATCGACGCGGAACCCCGGTCCAGCGCGGCCACCGCGCGGCCGCGGTCCTGGCGTTCGGCGATCTCGTAGGCCAGCGTGAGGGTCAGCTTGGCCTCGTCGACCGGGTCGGTGACCTGGGTGCGGGCGCGTTTGAGCGACTCGAACGCGGCCTCCGGGTCGAGGTGACTCTCCAGCGCGCCCAGCTCGGCCATGATCTCCGCGCGCATCCCGTTGTCCGGCAACGGTTCCTGCAGCAGCCGGCGGAGGTAGCGGATGGCCCTGTCCGGGCTGGGCTCGGTGCGGGCGGCCTCGCGCAGGGCCTGGATCACCCAGTCCGCGCCGATCGGGCCGCTGGCCAGCAGGTGCTCGCCGGCGCACTCGCCGCGGCGGTGGAAGTGGCGGGCCGCGCGGGCGTGCGCGGCCTCGCGTTCGGGACTGGTCATGGTGTGCAGCAGGGCGGACCGGGCGATCGGGTAGGTGATGGCCAGCGGTTCCTCGCCGACGAAGCCGAGGTCGGCGAGCAGCCGCGCGGCCGAGGTGGCGACCTTGACGTCCAGCCCGGCGGCCTCGGCGGCCAGCCCGATGTCGGCCGGTCCGGCCAGGGCGACGGCCTTGGCCAGCGCCACCAGGTGCGGGCCGTACCCGGCGAGCCGCGGGACCAGGCTGTCGGCGATCGCCGCCGCGGCCAGTTCGATGCCTTCCGGGGTGCGCGGGGTGGCGGCGGCCATCAGCTCGCGCAGCAGGTACGGGTTGCCGCCGGTGGCGAGGTAGCAGGCGTGCAGGTACTCCTCGGAGGACGGGCCGATCATGCGCGCGCAGCCGGCCGGTTCCAGGCCGGTCAGGGTGATCCGCTCGACCGGGCCGGTCAGCTCGTTCACCAGGCTGGAGCGGACCGGGCCGCACGTAAGCACCATGGTCACCGGCAGGTCGGCGAGCCTGCGGCGCATGAACGTCAGCCAGCGGAGGCTCGGCTCGTCGGCCTTGTCGACGTTGTCCACGCCGATGAACACCGGCTGGCTGGTCGCGAGCGTGCGCAGGTACCGGGACAGGTAGCGAAGCGCGCGATGCATGTCGGTCAGCTCGAAGTCGTCGAGCTTGCCGGCGAACAGCTGGTCGACCACGCCGAACGGGAAGTCGGCCTCGGACAGCGAACCCTGGGCGGTCATCACCCGCGCGCCGGCCGCCTCGGCCTGCCGGGCCATTTCGGCCAGCAGGGTGGTCTTTCCGGTTCCGAGCCTGCCCTCGACACAGGTTATTCGGTTCCGAAATTCCCCGGTTCCGGCCCTGAATTCGGGCCTGCCATTTTTTCCGTCCAGAACCTCAGTCATGACAACCCCCGCAAGGCACGTCCATGGAGAATATCAGTGCGGCCATTCGGCGGTACTAACAAATATCCATAACTCCGCGATTATGATTGGTCCTCCTCGCGGGAACTCCACCACTTGGCGTATACCGGCGAGGACCGCATGACCTCCAGGTAGCGGGCCAGCATGCGTTCGTAGACCTGGTCGGCGACCGGTGCGATGAGCGAGTCGCCGCGCCAGGCGACCAGCAGCCTCCGGTAGTGCGGGTTGCCCGCGATCGGGCGAAGGACCACGTCACCGCGGGGTTCGGCGGTCGGGAAGTAGCAGCCGACCGCCTCGCCGCTGCCGACCAGCAGGCTGGCCGCCACCGAGCTGGCCACCCGGTGGCGTACCTGGGGGACGAAACCGGCCGCGCCGCACGCCAGCCGGAAGCTGGCCAGGCCGCCCGATTCGTCGTCCGGAGGCAGTACCCATTCGGCTTCGGCCAGGTCGGCCAAGACAATTTCGTCTTCTGTCGCAAGCGGGTGGTTGGCCGGCAGGCCGATGAAGAACGGCTCGGCGAGCAGCACCCGGTGTTCAATGCCGGTGCCGAGATAGATGGGATAGCGCGGGAATTCGTGCAGGACGGCGACATCAATGCTGTTCGTGCCGAGGGCCTCGATCACCGGGCGGACCTCGTTGGCGATCCAGCTCGACACGTCGGGCACCGCGAGCACTTCGCGCACGACCGTCACCAATGTGGGTGTCAGGCGGTTGTCGATGCCGCCCACCCGGATGACTTTCTCCTGGTCATGGCCGGTGAGGTGGTCGCCGACGGCGCCGAGCCGGTCGAACCGCTCGACCAGTTCGCGGGCCTCGTCGATGAAGTGCTTGCCCAGCTCGGTGACCACGATGCCGTCCCGGCCGCGGCGGAACAGGTGACCGCCGACCTCGCGCTCGATGCGTTGCAGCTGGGAGGACAGACCCGGCTGGGTGACCTGCAGGATCGCCGCCGCGCGGCTGATCGAGCCCGCCTCCGCCACCGCCAGCACCGTGCGCAGGTGCCTGATCTCCAGTCGCATACCCCCGCCCCACCTCCGAAGCCGTTCGCGTTCGCAACTGGACGCTTCGGTCGCCCCGAACACAGTATGCGAAACCCCGTTCATTTCCCAATCCGGCTCTTGTGCCGCCGGGCGATAAGGGTAACGTCGCAGTGGTGTCCCGGTTCACCGCAGAAGTCCAATAGCTCGATGTCCAGACTTGTCGATCTTTATGACGGTTTCCTCTTCGAACTGGACGGATTACTGGACGCTGACGGCGGGCTCATCCCCTACGCGCGGGAAACGCTGCGGGCACTGACCCGCGTGGCATTCCTGACAAACAACGTCACCTCCACCCCGGTGGGAGTGACCGCATTGCTGGCCGGCCTGGGCGTCGCTGCTCACCACGGCCAGGTCGTCACCCAGTCGCAGGCGGCGGCGCGACTGGTCAGCGGCCTGGTGCCCGGCCCGTCGGACGAGTTCGTCCTCGGCACAGCGCCTACCCGTGCCGAGGGCGAACCGTCCTACCCCCCACTGATCCGCGCGGCGGTCCACCGCACCCGCGCACCCCGCCCCCTGGTCATCACGGGAAGGCTGAAGTGCGTCGCGGCAGCCCGAACCCTCCGCCTCCCCAGCGTCCTGCTGCTGACACCGACCTCAGACCTCACCGAGCTCCTGCACACCCCACCCCAGCTCCGCCCCACCTTCGTGGCGACGGACATCCGGGACCTCTTCCGCCGCCAGCCGATCGTCGACTGCGACAGCCGGTACTGGTCGTGCGAAGGCTGGATCGCGACGGTGAGCCAAGGCGAACTCCGCCTCTACCCCGGCCCCCTCAGCTCCCTGGCCGCCGGCGCCCGCGTCCTCTGCGCCGCCGCCTGGAACCACCCCGGCCCCACCCTCGAAACCACCGCCGCCCTGAAACTCTTCACCCAACTGGTCGAAGAGTCAGGCTGAGTGTCGCTCAAAGGTGTACTCGCCGGTGGCATAAACGCAGTCCATGTCGACTGAGGCGAGGTAGTCGAGCGAGTCGTCAGACGGCCGCTCCGGCAGCAGCACGGTCAGTCGAGGGGTCGCTTCCCCGAGGTAGCGCCTGTAGTCGAGCAACTGACCAACAGCCAACCTCAGCATGACTCGGCTGACACTGCCCTTGGCTTCGTACAGCTCGTTCGC
This sequence comes from Actinocrispum sp. NPDC049592, assembly GCF_040675465.1. Lineage (NCBI taxonomy): Bacteria > Bacillati > Actinomycetota > Actinomycetes > Pseudonocardiales > Pseudonocardiaceae > Actinocrispum > Actinocrispum sp. NPDC049592. Next base: position 244,185 of record NZ_JBFAPA010000011.1, read on the forward strand.
GGTGTGGTCGAACAGGTCGGTGTAGAGCGACGTAGAGCCGAACCTGAGCCGTAGTCGGCCCACCACATGCTCCTGCGACTTGAGGCAGGCCTCGTACCGGCGCACCAGGTCAGCTTCTCGCCGCTTCGCTGTGTTGGCCTCCCGCGCAGAGACCTCGTACTCATCTGTGTTCGACTGTTCCAAAGGGATATTCGAGCTGGTCGGCACGAGCTGAATCTTTCGAAGTGGGGCACCGTCGCCCGACACTCGAACCACTTCAGCCTTCGGCTTCAGCCGGAAAACAAGCACCTGCCGCATGGGACCACCGCCAGTACCTGGCGCTGGCGCGCGGTAGAAGGGCAGCTCAGCGTCAACAACGAACTCGCCCAAGTAGGCATGCACCTTGCCGCCCGGGTTGAGCTCACGACCAGTTGCTTTGAACAACCTCAGCGCCTTGCCATTGCCCTCATGGTTCAAGATCGCCTTGTTGCCCGACGTCAGAGTCTGGTCGCCCTGTTGACCTTCACCGGTGTAGTAGTACACCGAGCCGTCAGGATCCCACCCGTCATAGCGGTATCCGTGCTGCTCACCTGCCGAGGGGTCAGTGAACACGAGGATGTTCGGAGTTGCCGTTGGCAACTCGATCCCGCGCTGGCCACTACCGCCGTACAGCGCCTTCAGCTGAGTTCTAGTCACTTCGGCGCCGAGCTCGGTTCTCCACTCATCGGTCACCCGGACAAGTTAGCGGCGGACACCGACAGTTACACGTGGGTGTGGAGGGGGCCGCCGTTGTAGGTGATCGCGTCGGTGAAGGCGGTGAGGAGGTCGAGGTCGGTGGCTTGGAGTTCGGCGAGGGCGCGGTGGAGGTTGAGGACTATGCGCTCAGGGTCGGCGAGGGGCTGGAACTCGCCGAGGTCGGCCTCCTGCGCGGCCTGGAGTGGGGTGCGGCCGTTGGCCAGGGCGTTTTCGGCGGTGGTCTGGATGAACGTGTAGTACCGGTGGTGGAGGTCCAGGATGTCGCCGAAGTCCTCGCCGCGGATGAGGGGGCCGTGGCCGGGCACGATCGTCGCGGCGGGGAAGGTCCGGAGCCACTCGATCGAGCGAATCGCGCCGGGGATCGAGCCCATGAACACCAGGGGTGTGCCCTGGTGGAAGATCAGGTCGCCGGTGAACAGGACCGACGCGGAGGGAATCCACGCCACGACGTCGCCCTGGGTGTGCGCGGCGTGGCCGGGGTGGTGGAGCTGGACTTCGGTGGAGCCGGCGAACAGCGACATCGACGAGTCGAGCACGACGGTGGCCGCGCGTACCTCGGTGACGCCCCAGTCGGGGGTCGGTGACCAGACCGGCGGGGTGTTCTTCAGCAGGAAGTCGGCGAGCAGGCCGTCGCGGGTCGCCCGGTGCGACACGATCGCGGTCGACGCGGGCAGCAGGATGTTGCCGTAGGTGTGGTCGCCGTGGAGGTGGGTGTTCACGGCGAACGAGATCGGCGCGTCGCCCGAGACAGCACGGACCGCGGAGAGGAACAGCGTGGTCCGGCGGGCGGTGGCGCAGGTGTCGATCAGGATCGTCGACTCCGGCGTGACGATCGCACCGGCGTTGTTGATCCACCACGTGCCGTCGGGCTGGATCCACGCGTGGACCCCGGGCGCGATCTCGTGCAGACCTGGCTCGCTCATACCGACAACCTAGAGCAACCGGAGCTGCCTGGACCGCTGCGATGTCTTGCCGACCAGACGTTCCACCAGGCGGTCGTCGTGCAACGCGCGCAGGAACGGCGAAGGTTCGCCACGGTGGCTCAGGTACAGGTGGGTCTGCGCGCGGGACACGCCGACGAAGAACAGCCGCCGCTCCTCATCGTCCTCAGTGGCCCACTGGATCGGGAGCACCCCGGCGGCGCAGCCGACGATGAACACCACCGGGAACTCCAAACCCTTGGAAGCGTGCAAGGTCAGCAACGAGATCCGGTTCGCCCGCGGGTCCCAGGTGTCCACTTCGGCCCCGAGTGTCAGTTCGGCCACAAAGGACTCGGGTGACCGCTTGGAAGCCAGCGGCGCCAGCAATTCGAGGGCATCCGAAACCTCGTCACCCAACGAAGGATCAGCGCAAGCGGCGGCCTGACGCAACAAAGACATGGTCTCAGCAGGCCCGGGCACGAAATGTTTCAGCAGCTCCTGCACCCCGGCATGCTTGGAAAGCGGGGAATGCGAACGCTTCTGAAACGGCAGCCCTTCCCGCGACAACGCCTCCATCACCGGCCGCGCCTGCGCATCCGTCCGGTACAGCACCGCGATGTCGTCAAAGGACAGTCCACCTTGGACGCCGTCACCGGAGACCCGGCCCGAGTCGCGGGAGTGGAACGAGGACCCGCCAAGGAGTTCCTCGATGGTCTGCACCACGAACTGCGCCTCGGCGTCCTCGGACGCGGCCGGGTAGATGCCGATCCGCTGGCCGCCCTCCCGCATCGCCTGCAGGTCGCGGTCCGGCACCAGGGTCGACGGTTTGATGGCCGCCACCGCACCGGCCACGATCACCGGGCTCGACCGGTAGTTGCGGGTCAGCTGGACCGTGCGGGCGTTCGGGTAGTCCCGTTGGAACCGCAGGAAGAACCCGACGTCCGAGCCGCGGAACGAGTAGATGGCCTGGTCCGGGTCGCCGATCGCGCACAGGTTGCCGTGCGGCGGCGTGAGCTCCTGCAGCAGCCGGTACTGTAGCTCGTCGACGTCCTGGTACTCGTCGACGCAGATCCACTTGTACCGCGCCCGGTAGTGCTCGACGAGGTCGATCTGCCGCGACAGCAACGTCACCGGCATCGCCAGCAGGTCGTCGAAGTCGACGAGGTCCCGGCTGGTCATCGCCTTGTCATAGCGCTCGACCAGCCCGATCAGGTCGCCGTCGATCTCCTCGCCCATCGGCAGCTCCCCGGCCGCCGAAGCCGCCAGGCCTGCCGCGACGGTCCGCTTGACCCGCGAGATGTCCTCCAGCGCCTTGCGCAGCCCCGGCGCCTCATCGCCGAGAATCTCCCGCAGCACGGACAGCCGCGTCGACTCGTCCGCCACCGAGAAGTCCGGCGCCAGCCCCAGAACAGCGTGCTGCTCGCGCAGGATCCGCAGGCCGAACTGGTGGAACGTGGCAACGGTGACGTCGCCGTCGACCAGCGCCGCGAGCCGTTCCCGCATCTCCTCGGCCGCCCGCCGGGTGAACGTGATCGCCAGGCAGTTTTCCGGCGCGACGTCATGATCGCTGACCAGGTGCGCGATCCGGTGGGTCAGCGTCCGCGTCTTGCCCGTCCCGGGGCCGGCAACGATCAGCAGCTGGCCCTCCACAATGGACGCGGCCGCGCGCTGGTCGGGGTCCAGGCCATCCAGCAGAGCACCGGCAGGCTTGACCACAACCGGTTCCGCGGCAGCCGGAGTGTCCACAGTGGGCTTGGTCTTGACGACCCGGCGCGGCACGATGACCTCTTCGACGACCGGCATGTCGAACAAGCCGGGCACCTGGTCGGTGGGCGCGTCCAGCTCTCCCTTGCCGAACAAGGAGATCACGCCGTACTCACCATCGAAACCGGGATCGCAGCGGACCTGTCCGGCGCGAAGCCGGGAGATCGCCTTGTGCACCTTGGCGTCCTTGATCTCCTCGAGCGGGATCTCCATCAGCATCGGCAGTTCCGGCCCATGCAACCCGACCAGCTCGTCCACCGCCTTGGTGACGGCCTTGCTCTTCGGCCCGACCTTGAGGATCTCGCCGATGATCTCGGGCAGCGGAACGATGCTCCACGCCGAGCCCGCGTTCGCCGGCCGCACACCGGCATCCCGGTCGGCCAGCTCCTCGACCCGGTGCAGCACACCGACAGTCAGTGGCTTGTTGCAGGTCGGGCACAGCAGACCGTGCCGCTTGGTCTCCTCGGGCTCCATCCGCACATCGCACTTGCGGTGCCCGTCCAGGAAGTACTTGCCCTCTTCGGGGAACATGTCCACCGTGCCGACATACCCGCCGCCGCCCCGCAACGCGTCCCGCAAGGCGAAGTAGCTCAGCTCGGTGTCGAAAACGGTGGCGTTGCGGCCAAGGATGGGCGGCGAGTGCGCGTCGGAGTTGGAGACCAGCGTGTACGAGTCCAACCCGGACACTCGCCAGTTCATGTACGGGTCGCTGGACAACCCCGTCTCCACAGCGAAGATCTCGTCCGCGAGGTCCACATAGCAGTCGGCGACCGCGTCGAACCCGGATTTCGAGCCCAGCACGGCGAACCAGGGCGTCCACACGTGCGCGGGAACCAGGTACGAGCCCTCGCCGGACTCCAGGGTGATCTCCAGCAGGTCGCGCGAGTCCAGCCCGAGGATCGGGCGGCCGTCCGAGCCCAGGTTGCCGATCTTGGCCAGCGCGGCGGTGAACTGGTCCGCGGCCTCGAAGGACGGCACGTAGCACAGGTGGTGGACCTTGCGGGTGCGGTCGTCGCGCTTGTAGATGGTCGAGATCTCGACCTCCAGCACGAACCGCACTTCGCCGTGGCAGCTCGGCGGCAGTTTGCGCAGCACCTCGGCGTCCACGTCGTCGCGCAGCTTGAACAGCCCCGGCTCGGCCGGTTCCAGCGTCTCGCGCAGCTCCTGGGCCCAGGCCGGATGCGTGAAGTCACCGGTGCCCAGCACGGTGATCCCCTTGCGCCGCGCCCACCACGCCAGGTTCCGCACGTCACAGTCGCGGCTGCAGGCCCGGCTGTACTTCGAGTGCACGTGGAGATCAGCGTAATAACGCACCGACGGATCCTGCCATGCCGACCGGTGAACACCGCGCAAGGCACGCCTGCCAGCCGTCTCACCAGGTGGACCTGGCGAAACCGCACTGGCCGCGCTGATCAGCGGTGGGCGAAGGTGGCGTAACAGTCCGGCAACACAACGTCCCTGATCAGCGTGGTGGGCTCAAGACATGACGCACGACACAGCACCCAACCCCGGTGAGACCACCGGGCGACGGAGGCTGCGCGCGGACCGGGCCCGCCAGGTCGCGGACGTCATCCGCCAGCAGATCCTGCGCGGAGCCTACGACTCGTGCCCACTCCCGGACGAGCGCTTGCTCGGCGAGGAGTTCGGCGCCTCCCGCAACACCGTGCGAGAGGCCCTCGACCTGCTGCGATCCGATGGCCTGATCGAACGCCACCAGGGCATCGGCACGGTCGTGGTCGCCCGGAAGTACGCCCATGGCCTGGACCGGCTGATGGGCCTGGCCGAGACCCTGCACGAGCACGGCACGGTCACAAACGAGGTGCGCACGGCCGGCCCGGTGACCGCGCCCCGGGTGGTGGCGTCCCGGCTGCGGCTGGCCGAAGGCGCCCAGGTGATCTACATCGAACGCCTGCGCATGCTCAACGACCTGCCGCTTTCCCTGGACCTGACGTACCTGCCGATGGACGTGGGCGAGCCGCTGCTGGCCGAGGACCTGCGCAACCGGGACATCTTCGGGCTGCTGGAAAAGGTGCACGAGCGTGCGCTTGGCGGCGCCGAGGTCGGCATGGAGGCGGTCAACGCCGACCCGCACTCCGCAATGATCTTGCAGGTTCCACGTGGATCAGCGCTGTTGCTGGTCGAACGGTTGAGCCACTTCGCATGCGGCCGTCCGGTCGACCTCGAGTTCATCCGGTTCCGCGGCGACCGGCTGACGATGCGCGCCGCGGTCTCGCGCGCCTAGTTTCTTCACTCATTCGTACGGCAAGGAGTACCCCTATGGCTCTGGTCGAAGGCCGTTCCGATGTGCCCGTGACGATCGACGAGTCGCAGTGCATCACCGGTTGCCGGTTGTGCGTGGACATCTGCCCGCTGGACTCGCTGGCCATCAACCCGGAGACCGGCAAGGCGTTCATGCATGTGGACGAGTGCTGGTACTGCGGGCCGTGCGCCGCGCGCTGCCCCACCGGCGCGGTCACCGTCAACATGCCGTACCTGCTCCGATGAAACGCGGATTCCCAGCGTTGCTAGCGCTAGCACTGACAGCGTGCGGAGTTGGCAACGCCAGCGACCAGACCACCGTCGTGATCGGCTACCAGTCCAAGACGATCAACACGGTCACCGCCGGAACTTTGTTGCGGTCACTGGGTTATCTGGAGAAGCGGCTCGGGCCGAAGTACCGCGTGGTCTGGCAGGACTACTCGACCGGAGCGCCGATCACCGCGCAGATGGTGGCCGGGAAGATCGACATCGGCTCGATGGGCGACTACCCGATGCTGATCAACGGCTCCCGCAACCAGCAGTTCGGCGACGGGCACACCAAACTCGTCGCCGCCACCGGGTACAACCTGCGGGGCGCGCTGAACATGGTCGTGGTCGGGCCGAAATCATCGATCCACGGCCTGAAGGACCTGGCGGGCAAGAAGATCTCGGCGAGCGTGGGTTCGGCCGGGCACGGGACGACTGTGCACGCGCTGGATCGTGCCGGGGTGACTGGGTTCCGCATCCAGAACCAGGTGCCCGCGGTCGGCGCTTCGGCCCTGCAGTCGGGAAGCGTTGACGCACTGGGACAGTTCGTGGCCTGGCCTGGGCAGCTCGTGTTCGCCGGTCAGGCGCGGCTGTTGTACGACGGGGCCGCGCTGAACCTGCCGACCTGGCACGGGGTTGTGGTCCGGGAGCGGTACGCGAACGACCATCCCCAGGTCCTGGAAGCGTTTCTGCGGGCCTTGACGGACGCGACCAACTATCTGAACCAGAACCCCATGCAGGCGGCCCTGTCGGTCGCCAAGGAGACCAGACTGCCGCCCGAGGTCGTGTACCTCTACAACGGTCCCAATGGGATGGTCACGTTCGGCACCGCCCTGAAGCCCGAGCTGAGGGACGCGCTCGACCAGGACATTCCGTTCCTGGCGTCGATCGGCAACATCAAACGCCTGGACCTCAACGCCTTCTGGGACCCCTCGGCGCTGCAACGCACCGGACCGGCCGGTCCACCTGCGCGGATCACCGGCACGGATCCTGTGTGCGGGATCCCGGTGGACGATCCGGCGAAGGCGGGCGAGGTCTGGTTCGTCGGTGAGACGCAGACGCACCCAGCCGCCAACCCCACGTGTCTGTTGCGCCAGATCGGGGACCGGAAGGTCCGCGCGGCCTACGTCCCGTCCACCGACACCGGCACCCGCTGGTTCGCCGACAAGTCGATCTGGGTGCGGGACAAGGAGTTCCTGCCGTTCACCACCGAGGACGGCGCCGAGCGTTACGTGAGCGGGCATCCCGGCGCCCGGATCGTGAGCTATTCCGACGCACTGCGAGGATCGCGATGACCACCACCACCGAAGCACCAGTCACCGCGCCACCACCAGTCGCGGTCCGTCCGGCGAAACACCGCTACCGCTGGCTGATCCGCGTTGGATCGCTCGTGGCAGCGCTGGTCGTCTGGCAGTTGCTGACCTCCTACGACGTCCAGTTCTGGCTGAACTTCGACCGGTTGCCGACGCCGTTGGAAGTGGCCGACGACCTGACGTACCAGCTCGGCACGTCGGTGTACTACCAGGATCTGGCCGACAGCCTGCGCCGGATCCTCGCCGGGTTCGTCCTCGCCGCCGTTGCCGGAGTCGCCATCGGCACAGCGATCGCACGGTCGCGGACCACCGCTGACGTGGTCCAGCCACTGCTCGAAGTGGTCCGGCCCATTCCGGCGATCGCCCTGGTGCCGATCGCGATCCTGCTGTTTCCCAGCAACGAGCAGGGAATCATCTTCATCACCTTCGTGGCGGCGTTCTTCCCGGTGGTGGTGAGCACGCGGCATGCCGTACGGGCGCTGCCGACCGTGTGGGAGGACGCGGTCAGGACCATGGGCGCGAGCCGGTGGCGGGTGCTGTGGAGTGTTGTCCTGCCAGGCGCTTTGCCGGGTGTCTTCAGTGGACTGTCGGTGGGCATGGGCGTTTCGTGGATCTGTGTCATCTCCGCGGAGATGATCTCCGGCGAGTTCGGCGTCGGGTACCGGACCTGGCAGGCGTACACGGTCGTCGACTACCCGGGCGTGCTCACCGGGATGTTGACCATCGGGATCCTGGGCTGGGTGACGTCGGCCCTGGTGGAACTGGCCGGCCGGCGCGCGACCCGGTGGCTGCCAAGGGAGGAGGCGAAGTGAGCAGGCTCAGCATCGACCAGCTGTACGTCGGCTACGGCCCGGACAGCGTGCTCAAGGGCATCTCGCTGGAGATCGCCGCCGGGGAGATCCTTGTCGTGGTGGGACCTTCCGGCTGCGGGAAGTCCACTTTGCTCCGTACGCTCGCCGGGCTGCTGACGCCATCGAGCGGCCGGATCCTGGTCGACGGTGTCCCGGTCGGCGGGACCTCCGGCGATCGCGCCTTGGTGTTCCAGGACGATGGGCTGCTGCCGTGGCGGTCGGTCCGGCGCAATGTCGAGCTGCCGCTGGCCATCCGGCGGATCGCCAAAGTGGAACGCCGGGAACGTGCGGACTCCTGGATCTCCCAGGTCGGCCTGGCCGGGTACGAGCACCGCCTGCCGCGGGAGCTGTCCGGCGGCATGCGGCAACGAGTCCAACTGGCGCGGACGCTTGCCGGGACTCCACGAGTTGTGCTGGCTGACGAACCGTTCGGCGCTTTGGACGCGCAGACCCGGACCGCGATGCAACGGCTGCTTGTCGAGGTGTGGCAACAACATCCGACGACGGTGGTGTTCGTGACGCACGACGTGGACGAAGCTTTGTTCCTGGGCGACCGGGTCGCGGTCCTCGGCCGGGATGGCCGCCTGCTGACCATTGTGGACTCCCCTGCGGCCCGTATCGAAGGCGCGGACTCAGCAGCGGCGCGTGCGGAGATCCTTTCTGGGGTGGCGAAGTGAACCTGACCTGCGATGTGCTCGTCATCGGCGGGGGCACGGCCGGGACGATGGCCGCGATCACCGCGGCCGAGCACGGTTCTTCCGTGCTGCTGCTGGAAAAGGCGCACGTCCGGCACTCGGGTGCGCTCGCGATGGGCATGGACGGCGTCAACAACGCTGTCATCCCGGGCAAAGCGACGCCAGAGGACTACGTCGCCGAGATCACCAAGGCCAACGACGGCGTGGTGAACCAGCGAACCATCTACCAGACCGCGACCCGCGGCTACGACATGGTCAAGCGGCTCGAACGCTACGGCGTCAAGTTCGAGAAGGACGACTACGGCGAGTACGCCGTGCGGCGGGTGCACCGGTCCGGCAGCTACGTCCTGCCCATGCCCGAGGGCAAAGACGTCAAGAAGGTGCTGTACCGGGTGCTGCGGCGCAAGGAAATGCGCGAACGCATCCAGATCGAGAACCGGGTCATGCCGGTCCGCGTGCTCACTTCCGGCGGCCGTGCTGTTGGCGCAGTTGGGTTCAACACCCGAACCGGCGAGCTTGTGACCGTGTCGGCGGGTGCGGTCATTCTCACAACCGGCGCATGTGGACGGTTGGGCCTGCCCGCTAGCGGCTACCTCTATGGCACGTACGAGAACCCGACGAACGCGGGCGACGGCTACTCGATGGCGTACCACGCGGGCGCCGAGCTGTCCGGGATCGAGTGCTTCCAGATCAACCCGCTGATCAAGGACTACAACGGTCCCGCGTGCGCGTACGTGGCGAACCCCTTTGGCGGCTACCAGGTCAACGCCGAGGGCGACCGTTTCGTGGACTGCGACTACTGGTCCGGGCAGATGATGGCCGAGTTCGCCCGGGAGATCGGCTCTTCGCGCGGGCCGGTCTACCTCAAGCTGACCCACCTGCCGGACGAGACTCTAACAGCGTTAGAGAACATTCTGCACACCACCGAACGGCCCACCCGAGGAACATTCCACAGTGGACGCGGCCACGACTACCGGACGCACGACGTGGAGATGCACATCTCGGAGATCGGGCTCTGCGGTGGGCATTCCGCTTCCGGTGTGTGGGTCGACGAGAACGCGGCCACCACCGTTCCGGGTCTCTACGCCGCGGGCGATCTGGCCTGCGTGCCGCACAACTACATGATCGGCGCGTTCGTCTTCGGCGACCTCGCGGGCGCGCACGCCAGCACGCATCTGGGCGAGCACGTCGAGTTGCCCGCGGACCAGATCGAGGCGGCGCGGGAGCTGATCTTCCGCCCGCTGTCCAATCCGGACGGTCCACCGCAGCAGCAGGTCGAGTACAAGCTGCGCCGGTTCGTCAACGACTACCTGGCGCCGCCGAAGAGCGGGACGCGGCTGGAGATCGCGCTGGAGTCGTTCGCCCGGATGGAGAACGAGATCGCCGCGATGGGCGCCCGCACGCCGCATGAGCTGATGCGGTGCGTCGAGGTGTCGTTCATCCGGGACTGCGCCGAGATGGCCGCACGGTCGTCCTTGGTGCGTACCGAAAGCCGTTGGGGCCTCTACCACGAGCGCCTGGACCATCCGCTGCAGAACGATGACTCCTGGCTGTTCCACCTGAACCTGCGCAAGTCCGCCACCGGGACGATGGAGTTCCGCAAGCGCCCCATCAACGAGTACCTCGTGCCCGTGCCGTACGCGCCCGATCACACCGCGCCCATCGAGGACCTCGGCGAGGTGATCACCACGCAGGCGACCATCGTCACGATCGCGGCTCAGGAACGCAAGGCCTCGCGGTCGCCACGCGTGCTGGAGGTCCTCGCGCTCACCGAAGCCTCGCCAACGCTGGACGATCTCCAGCCGTACCTGTCCGATGTGGACGCCGACGTCCGGCGGACCGCGATCTCCGTCCTCACCGAGGTCACCCCCGACGGCTTCGGCCTCGCTTTGGCCGCCGCGCTCGCCGACCCGCATTCGACGGTCCGGGTGGCCGCCGCGGACGGCCTGCGGGAACTGGTCGAAGTGATCCAGCCCACACCCGAACTCCGCGCATTGCTGGTGCGGGGCGCGGATCCTGAGGTGCGGGCGACCGCGTTGGAGGTTCTTAGGGCGCTAAGACTGGGTGACCGGGAGATCTTCGCGGCCGCGCTGGCCGATGAGCGTGCGGCGGTGCGAGTGGCGGCGATCCACGGACTTGTCTCGGTGGACGCAACAGAAGCGCTCGCGGGGGCGCGGCACGACTCGTCCCGCGAGGTCCGGGTCGCGGTGGCGGCGGGCCTCGGCGCGGTGGGCTCCCCGGACGGCGTGGTCGCACTGGGCGAACTGGCCACGGATCTCGATGCCTTGGTGCGCGCGGCCGCACTCGACGCCGCCGCGCTGCTGGATTGTGTTGCGCCACTGGACAATCTGGCCGCCGCGGCGATCACGGATCATGCTTGGCAGGTCCGCAAGGGCGCCGCCCGCGCCCTCGGCGCCGCACAGTGGACAGTCGCCGAAAAACCCCTGCTGATCGCCCTGTCCGACAGCCACGCGGACGTCAGAAAGGCCGCCGTCCAGTCCCTGTCCCGCTGGGCGGAACAGGTTTCCCCGGAACTGAAGGCAGCCCTGGAAGACCAGGACGCCGATGTCCGCGCCTACGCCAGACACGCCTTGACTTCGACCTAACACCCGGCCCACTCCACCCAAGGCCCAACACCGCGTTGGCTATTCCCTAACGCTCAACCACCGCTTGGCCGCGCCGGTCATTTCGGCCCCGCGACACGCCCACCGTCGCCCAGCCCGGCTGGATACCAGTCCCAGCGCGACGGTGGTCGCGTGGCGCGGGGCCGAAATGACCGGCTTCGGGCGGCCAAGCCCCGTCCGAGCGAAGCGAGGACAGAAAAACAGCGAGGACAGAAAAGACGGCACTCAGTGTCAACGCTCGAGGGCGTCCTCGATGCGGCGGACGACGTTGGCGAGTGGCATGCCGCGGCGGAGGACCGCGACGACCACGTCCTCACCGTCGTCCGCGCGGGCCGCGGTGACGCCGAGGGTCTCGCGGATGTAGCGGAAAGCGCGGTCGGCCTTGCCCAGGGCGTCGCCTTTGCCGCCCGCTTTCAGCCACTGCCGCAGCACGTGGTTGTGGGCGGCGACGACGGCCGAGCCGGCGACTTCGGCCCAGAGCGCGCCCTCGGGTTCGTCGCCCACGCGGTCGCGCAGGTATCGCGTGACGGCGATGTTGTAGGTGTGCGCCGAGGCGATCTCGCGGGCGCGCAGCTGTGGGAAGTCGCGGGTCAAGCGGTACCGCTGTACTGCGATAACGCCCTCGTCGATGTATGCCTCGAGGACGGTGTGCACCGCGCGGCAGGCCACCGACAGCGGCGGCTCGTCGGCCGACGCGGTGGCGAACACCTCGGCGACCCGCACCAGGCGCGCCTCGTGGTCGGGGAAGATCACGTCTTCCTTGGACGGGAAGTACCGGAAGAACGTCCGCCTGCCGACCCCGGCCGCCGCGGCGATCTCGTCGACCGTCGTCTCGTCGAAGCCCTTCGCCTGGAACAGGTCGATCGCGGCCGCGGTGAGCGCCTCACGGACCCTGCGCCTGCGATCGGGCACCCCGCTCGTCATGGCAGAAAACTAGCACGGCGACTTGCGCGATGGCACTGAGTGCCATTAGTGTGGTGCATCACGCTCACCAATGGAGGTCGCGATGAACCCCACCACCGCGTGTCTGTGCGTCTGTGCCCCCGCAGGCCACCACCACAGCACCTGCCAGTCCACGGCGGAGCCCGGCCTGAGCGTGTCCCTGAACCAGTCGCCCACCCGGCCGATCAAGGTTCCCGCCTGCCGTCCCTGCTACGAGGCCGTCCGACGCGCCCTGTGGGCCGGTGTCGGTCTGCGCCTGCACCCCGCCACGGTCGCCGCTCAGTCGGCCTGACCTGCGAGAACGTCCTGGGCGACCGCGAAGGCGCGGTTGGCGGTCGGGACGCCCGCGTACACGCCGACCTGGAGCAGGACTTCCTGGATCTCCGCGCGGGTCACGCCGTTGCGCAGGGCCGCGCGGATGTGCATCGCCAGCTCGCCCTCGTGCTGCAACGCCGCCAACAGGGCCAGGACGACCAGGCTGCGGTCCCGCCGCGCCAGCCCCGGCCTGCTCCAGATGTCCCCCCAGGCCGTGCGGGTGATGAAGTCCTGGAAGTCGCGGGTCACGTCGTCGGTCCTGGCGATGGCACGGTCGACGTGCTCATCGCCGAGCACCTCCCGGCGGACCCGCATCCCCTGTTCGTGGCGTTCCTCGTCAGTCATCCGGCAACAGTAGGCAACTGTCGCCGAACTCGTGCCACAGGTACCCCGCCGTCTCGGCGGCCGCGTAAGCGCGGCTGACCAGGTCTTTCCCGGCAACGGCCTGCAGCAGCAACAGGTGCGACGCACCGGGTGCGTGCCAGCCGGTGATCAGGCCGCCGACCACCTGCGCGGGCCGGTCCGGGCCGAGCACGAGATCGGTCCACCCGGCGCCGCCGGTCACCTTTCCGTCCGCTGCCACCGATTCCAGCGCGCGGGTGACGGTCGTGCCGACCGCGACGACCCGCCGGTTCGCCGCCCTGGTCAGGTTCACCAGGCGCGCGGTGGCTTCCGGCACGTGGAACCGTTCCGGCAGCGGGCCGCCGCCGTCCTCCAGCGAGGAAACGCCGGTGTGCAACGTGATCGGGGCGACCGTCACACCCGCGGCCACCAGCGAGGTGACCAGTCCGGTGGAGAACGGGCGGCCCGCGCTCGGCATCTCCGCGCTGCCCGGCGTGCGGGCGAACACCGTTTGGTAGTCCTCGATCGGCCATTCCCGGTCGACATACGCATACCGGATCGGCCGGCCGTGCTCGCCCAGGAACTCCGGCACGCTCATCGACACCTTCGCGCGCCACAGACGCCCTGGCACGTAAGGGGTCTCGAGTACCAGATCACCCCAGGGAAATTCACCACCGTCGAGCTCTATCCGTTCCCCGGCAACGAGATCCTGGATCGATCCGGCCGCCTTGCCGGGCGGGCGGACCTCGACCACCCACCGGCCGTCGTCGAGCTCGGTCGAGAAGTGCACGGTGACCTTGTCGTTGCCCCGGCGGCCATCCGCCGCGGCCGCAAGGGTTGCGGAGTTGTTCACCACGATCAGGTCGCCGGGGTTCAGGTACCGGGTCAGGTCGGCGAAGTGCGCGTGCCAGATCCCGGTGGGGTGCGCCACGAGCATGCGCACCCCGTCCCTGGGCACGCCGTGCGCCTCCGGCGGTTCGACGGCGGACAACATCATTTCGTGTACCGCCCGCTCGGCGGCCGCTCGTCGATCAGCCTCAGCAGCGCGGGAACGACCGTCTCCGGTTCGGCGCGGTCGGAGATGTCCTCGCCGGGGAACGCGGCCTGGTGCATGTCGGTCCGCATGTCGCCCGGGTCGAACGCGTAGATGCGCAGGCCGGGGTGTTCCACCGCGAGGACCGCACTGAGCCGGTCGAGCGCGGCCTTGCTGGACCCGTAGCCGCCCCAGCCCTCGTAGGCCTCCACGGCCGCGTCGGAGCTGACGTTCACCACCGTACCGCCCACTGTGGACAGTGCCGGGATCGCCAGCTGCACAAGGGCCAGCGGCGCTAGCACGTTGGCCTCGTAGACCTGGCCGAACACATCCAGCGGATAGTCCGCCAGCTTCGGCTGCGGGCTCGGGCCGAGCGCGCTGGCGTTGTTCACCAACAGGTCCAGAGTATGTATGCGCCCTAACAAGTCTCTTCGATGGTGTGGATCCGTGACGTCGCCCGGCACCACGGTCACGTTCGGGCCGAAACCGGCCTGCTTCAAGGCTTCCGCGTTGCGCGCGTCGACGTACAGGTCCCAGCCGCGCTCGGCGAGGGCGTGCGTCAGCGCCCGGCCGAACCCCTTGGACGCCCCGGTGATGATGCCGACTGGCATTGGTCCGCTCCTTGCTCTCGGTGTCCCTGGGGTCCATCCTGATAGTTGAAGTCAACTTCAAGTCAAGGATCCCTTCCGATGCACGCGACCGATCTGCTCACCGTCGGCGAGGTGGCCCGCCGCAGCGGGTTCGCCACCTCCGCGGTCCGCTACTACGACCGGCTCGGCCTGATCACGTCCACCCGCACGTCCGGCGACCAGCGCCGCTACGAACGGAACGTGTTGCGGCGCTTGGCTTTCATCCGCGCCGCGCGCAATGTCGGGCTGACCTTGGAAGAGGTGGCCGAGTCGCTGGCGCTGCTGCCGTCCGGCCGGACGCCGACCAAGGCCGACTGGGCGCGGCTGTCGCGCGGCTGGAAGGAGCGGCTCAACGAGCAGATCACCGCCCTGCAGACACTGCGCGACGGGCTGGAGTCGTGCATCGGCTGCGGCTGCCTCTCGCTGCGGACCTGCGCGTTCTCCAACCCGGACGACGGCATGGCCACCCTGGGGCCGGGAGCCGCCTACTTCCCGCGACGGCTGCGTGCAGCCCAGCCGGGGCAGGATGGTTAACTCCGGAGCATGGATTACCAGCTCAAGGCCGAGGTCGCCCCGCCGGCGGGCACCCCGGAACTGGACGCACTGCACCGCCACGGCGTGGTGTCGCTGCTCGACGAGCAGCTCGACCTGCTGGCCGGCATCGAAGGTCCCGACGGCGTCGAGATCGAGCCGCTCGATCACGAGGTGACCGCGCACGCCGGTGGCGCGTCGATCAACTGGCTGGTCGAGGCCCCCGCGCTGGCATTCGCCGAGGAGGCCGCCCGCGCGGTGCTCACCGAGCTGCTGGAACGCACCGAACTGCTCGCGGACTGGACCGTGCAGTCGTGTGAGGTCACCGTCAGCGACGAGGACCTGGAGACGGCGCTGGAGGACGAGCCCGCCGAGGACGCCGAGGCGGACGAGGACCTCGAGGTCGAGCACATCGAGCTGACCGACGAGGAGCTCACCGAGCGGCACGACCAGCTGGTCGGCGAGGCCGAGCTGGTGCAGGCGCTGGGCACCGACGCGTTCGGCAGCGAGGACGGTGTCACCCCCGAGCAGGCCGAGCTGGTGGCCGGGGCGCTGGCCGAGGCGGTCGTCGTGGTGATCGACGAGCTGTTCGACGACGTCGCCGCGCTGGACGAGGAGGACACCACCGCGGACCAGCACGAGGGCCTGCTGGTGCTCGACGAGCTGCCGCCCGCGTTCACCGACCAGTACTCGGCGTGGTTCGCCAAGCGGTTCCTGATCGCGACCGTGATCGTCGGCCAGCGGCTGACCGAGGAGGAGTGGGTACCCCCGCAGACCGCCGCCGAGGCGCTGGCCCTGCACCTGCTCAAGTCGCGGGCCCGCGAGGAGCTGGCCACCACGGGTCTGCTGGAGGAGGACGTGCTCAAGCGCGCGTTCGCCGCGTTCGACGAGCACGCGTTCGACGACCTGGAGCACGAGGCCCTCTACGCGGAGGACGCCGAAGGTTCGGTGGTCGACTGGCTGCCGGCGATCGCGAAGTCGTAGATTTCTCGGGCCGGCCCCGTGTCGAGATGGGGCCGGCCCGATCGTCATTCTCCTGACGACCGCCAACCGGGAGGATCGAGAATGCGCTACATGCTGTTGATCTACGGCTGCCACCGGGAAGAGCTGCCGGACGCGTACAACGAGGTCAACAAATACGTGAAGGAACTGATGGCGCGGGGCGTGTTCCTCGGCGCCGACCCGCTGCACCTGCCCGACACGGCCACCACCGTGCAGGTCCGGTCCGACGAGGTGCTGATCACCGACGGGCCGTACGCGGAGACCCACGAGGCGCTCGGCGGGTACTTCATGGTCGACTGCGCCGACCTCGACGCGGCCATCGAGCTGGCGTCCCTCTGCCCGCTGGCCAAGCTGGGCACCGTCGAGATCCGGCCGGTCCTGGAAGCCCAGTTCGGCTAGTGCACGCCGTCGAGCAGGTCTTCCGCGAGCACCGGACCCGGATGCTGGCGGCGCTGGTCCGTGTCCTCGGCGGCGACATGGAGCTGGCGGAGGACAGCCTGCAAGACGCGTGCACCCAGGCTCTGCGGTCCTGGACGGTGGTGCCCGACGACCCGATGGCGTGGCTGCTGACCGTGGCCCGAAACAAGGCCATCGACCGGATCCGCCGGGCCCGCCGGAGTCTCTCGGTGGAGGAGGTGCCGGTGCCCGCGTTCTTCTCGTCGGACGACGCTCTGCTGCGGGCGGGCGACGACCGGTTGAGCCTGATCTTCACGTGCTGTCACCCGGCGTTGTCGCTGGAGGCGCGGGTGGCGCTGACGTTGCAGGCGGTGGCCGGTCTCACGGCTTTCCAGATCGCGCGGGCGTTCCTGGTGCCGGAGTCCACAATGGCCCAACGGCTGGTGCGGGCGAAACGCAAGATCCGCGACGCCCGGATCACCTTCACCGTGCCGTCGGACCACCAGCTGCCTTCGCGCCTGTCCTCCGTGCTGGCGGTGGTGTATCTGGCTTACACCCAGTCATATGTGGCTTCTGACCGGTCGCTGGCCGCGGAGGCGATCCGGCTCGGCAAGCTCATCGCCTCGCTCATGCCCGACGAGCCGGAGGCGCTGGGGCTGGTGGCGTTGATGGTGTTGCAGGAGTCCCGTTCCTCGGCCCGGCGGACACCTTCAGGTGATCTTGTCCTGCTGGAGGACCAGGACCGGTCGCTGTGGGACCAGGCCGCGATCACCGAGGGCACCTCCTTGCTCGACCTGGCTCTGTCCCGACGTTCCCCAGGCCCCTACCAACTCCAGGCCGCGATCGCCGCGGTCCACTCCCAGGCAAAGTCCTTTTCGGACACCGACTGGGACCAGATCGTGGCCCTGTACACCGAATTGGCGGTCCGCACCCCCTCCCCCGTGATCTCGCTGAACCTGGCGGTGGCCGTCGCGATGACCTCCGGCCCCGCCGAAGGCCTCCGGCTGATGGACACCATCACGGGCCTGGACAAGTTCCACCTCATGCACTCCGCCCGCGCGGACCTCCTGCGCCGCCTGGACCGCTTCGACGAAGCCCGCACCGCGTACGCCCGCGCGCTCGAGCTGGCCACCGAGGACGCCGACCGCCGCTTCCTCCGCTACCGCCTCAACTCCCTGCCGTGACGCCGTTCCACACCCTGTGCAGCCACTGCTCAACCTGGGCAACCGTCTCGACGTCGCCGGCCTCGACTGCCACTTCATCCGAGTCGACACCGCCCAGCGTCATCTCGACCTCGCCGGAATCCCACACCACCAACTGCCCCACGCGCCCACCAGCGTCAATACCCACGCTGACCGCCTGTTTGCTGCGATCCCCCGGCGACCGCTCAATTTCCACCGCAAGCCCACGTTCCACCATGGCTCCCCGATGCCGGGCAACCCACGCCTCCACACCCACCAGCAGATGGTTCATGGGCTGCCCCGTCGCCCTTGACGCCAGCACGAACTCGTCGATCAGATCGAGCAGACGGTTGGTGAGCGGCGCGTTGAACTGGGGCGGGATCTCTTCGAGCCTCATCCCGGTCATGTCCGGCACCAGGCTGTTGGCAATGACATACGCCCAGTGAAGACCGGTGGGACCGCCGAGAACCCGGTCTGCGACCAATTCTCCAAAGCCCGCGAGGGCTTGACCGTCGTGCGCCGCGTTGAAGCCGTCAACAAAGGCCACCACCGTCGAGAACCGGTCGTCGAGAACGTACATCCTCCGCCGCTTGCGGAGATGAAACACAAGCTCCCCGAGCTCCACAGTCCCCCACCTTCTCTGGTTCTCAGTACTGAGGGGCGGTTCAGGTATTGCCGACGGAGGTTATGTGGAGGATCGCGGTGCCGGCTTCGTCGGAGGCCGCGAGGTCGACCTCGGCGGTGATGGCCCAGTCGTGGTCGCCGGCGGGGTCGTCGAGGATCTGGCGCACGAGCCAGCGCTCCTCCTCCTGCTCTATCACGAGGAGGTGGGGGCCGCGGGCGTTGGGGCCGGTGGGGATTTCGGTGTGTTCCGCGAAGTACGGCGAGAGGGCTTCCTGCCAGGCGTCGGCGTCCCAGCCGGAGGCGGCGTCGAGTTCGCCGAGGTCGTAGTAAGCCCTGCGGGAGGCCAACTCCACGCGGCGGAACATGGCGTTGCGGACCAGGACGCGGAAAGCGCGCTCGTTCTGGGTGACGGCCGGTGGGGTGTCATCGTGGTCCTGCTCGGGGAGGTCGTCGGGGTTGCGGAGTTTCTCCCACTCGTCGATCAGGCTGGAGTCGACCTGGCGGACCAGTTCACCCAGCCATTCGACGAGGTCCTGCAGTTCCTCGGTTTTCGCCTCGTCGGGGACGGTCTGACGGACGGCCTTGTAGGCATCGGCCAGGTAGCGCAGGACCAGGCCTTCCGAACGCGCCAGCTGGTAGAAGCTCACGTATTCGGCGAACGTCATTCCGCGCTCGAACATGTCGCGCGCCACGGATTTCGGCTCGAGGTGGTAGTCGGCGACCCAGGGGTGGCCCTGGCGGTACATCTCGTACGCCGCGTGCAGCAACTCCGCCAGCGGCTCAGGGTGCTTGACCTCCTCCAGCAGCTCCATCCGCTGGTCGTACTCGATCCCCTCGGCCTTCATCTTGTTCACGGCCTCGCCGCGCGCCTTGTGCTGCTGCGCCGAGAGAACCTGACGAGGACTGTCCAGAGTGGACTCGATCACCGACAGCACGTCCAGCGCGTAGCTCGGCGACTCCTTGTCCAGCAGGTCGATCGCGGCCAGCGCCAACGGTGACAGCGGCTGGTTCAACGCGAAGTCGAACTGCAGGTCCACCGTGACCCGCACCGAGCGGCCTTCCTCGTCAGGTGTGTCGAGCTTCTCGACCACACCCGCGGCCAGCAGGGCACGGTAGATCGCGATCGAGCGGCGGATCAGCTTGCGCTGCGACGCCCGGTCCTCGTGGTTGTCCTCCAGCAGGTGCCGCATCGCCTTGAACGCGTCGCCCGGCCGCCCGATCACGTTGAGCAGCATGGAATGGCTCACCGCGAAGCTCGACGTCAGCGGCTCCGGCTCGGCCGCGACCAACCGCTCGAAGGTCGGCTTCCCCCACGAGACAAAGCCGTCCGGCGCCTTCTTGCGCACCACCTTGCGGCGCTTCTTGGGATCGTCCCCCGCCTTGGCGAGCAGACGCTCGTTCTCGACGTCATGCTCCGGCGCCTGCACGACCACGTTGCCGACCGTGTCGAACCCGGCCCGACCGGCCCGGCCGGCGATCTGGTGGAACTCACGAGCCTTGAGGTGCCGCGTCTTCACACCGTCGTATTTGGACAGACCGGTGAACAGAACCGTCCTGATAGGAACATTGATGCCCACACCGAGCGTGTCCGTACCGCAGATGATCTTCAGCAGACCGGCCTGCGCGAGGCGCTCCACCAACCGCCGGTACTTGGGCAGCATGCCCGCGTGGTGCACGCCGATCCCGTGCCGCACCAACCGGGACAGCGTCTTGCCGAACCCGGAGGTGAACCGGAACCGCCCGATCATCCGGGCGATCTCGTCCTTCTCCTCGCGCGTGGACACGTTGATGCTCATCAACGCCTGCGCCCGCTCGATCGCCGCCGCCTGCGTGAAGTGCACGACGTAGATCGGCGCCTGGTTGGTGTACAACAACTCTTCGAGCGTCTCGTGCAACGGCGTCAACGCGTAGTTGTAGAACAACGGGACCGGCCGCTGCGCCGAGCTGACCGTGGTCGTCGTCCGGCCGGTGCGCCGGGTGAGGTCCTTCTCGAACCGCGTGACGTCGCCGAGGGTCGCGGACATCAGCACGAACTGCGCCCTCGGCAGCTCCAGCAACGGAACCTGCCACGCCCAGCCGCGGTCCGGCTCCGAGTAGAAGTGGAACTCGTCCATGACCACCTGGCCGACATCCGCGGCCGCGCCGTCGCGCAACGCGATGTTCGCCAGGATCTCCGCGGTGCAGCAGATGATCGGCGCGCTGCCGTTCACGCTGGAGTCGCCGGTCATCATCCCGACCTGGTCGGCGCCGAACACCTCGCACAGGTCGAAGAACTTCTCCGACACCAGCGCCTTGATCGGCGCGGTGTAGAAGCTGCGCTTGCCCTCGGCCAGGGCCGCGAAGTGCGCCCCCACCGCCACCAGGCTCTTACCCGAGCCGGTCGGCGTCGCCAGGATCACGTTCGACCCGGACACCACCTCGATCAGCGCCTCCTCCTGCGCCGGGTAGAGGCTCAGCCCCCGATCCGCCGCCCACTCGGCGAAGGCTTCGAAGAGGCTGTCGGGGTCCGGGGTCGCGGGCAGGCGCTCAGTGAGGTTCATGACCCTTCAAATCTAGCCCACCTGCGGTAACGGGCCGGTGCTGGCACCGGCCCGTTCACTCGCCGTCAGCTCGCCTGGTACAGGCTGAACAGGGTGCCCTGGTCGTCCTCGCAGTGGGCGATCCGGCCGAAACCGGGGATCGGGATGGTCTCGCCGGGTTTGCCGCCGAGGTCGGCGATCTTGGCCAGGGTGGCGTCCAGGTCGTCGACCGACAGGTAGACGCGGCTCGCCGGGAGGTCCGCGCTCTTGGGGGCGATGGCGCCGGCCGGGCCGCCCTGGATCAGGTTGTAGTCCATGCCCTCCATGGGCTGGGTCTGCCAGCCGAACACGGCGCCGAAGAACTTCTTGGCCTGGGCGGTGTCATCGACCGCGAGCTCGTACCAGTTGATCTCTCCGGACATGACCAGCTCCTTCGTCGGGGGTGGGTGAATGTCCTCAAGGACGGTGAGCACCGGCCCAACTCGACAGCCAAGACCAAGAACTTTGCGTAACCCGTGGATCACGAAACGTCACGACGGCACCGGGAAGGCAACCGGGCTGCGCTGTCCTTTCTTGTTGTAGGCCCGCACGCCGAAGAACACGTTGTCCTTCGACAGGTCGATCCGCGCCGAGACCACGTCGCCGACGTCGATCACGTGGGTCCAGTCGTTGGCGGTCGTCTCGCGCCAGACCACCTCGTAGCCCGCGAGATCCGGTTCGGTGCCACGCGTCCACAGCAGATCGGTGTCGTTGGTCAGCTGCGCCGTGCTGATCTTGACGCCCTTGGGGGTGCCGGGGGCGTTGGCGAGCGACCACAGCACGGCGCCGTTGACCCGGGCGACGCGGGCGATGAACGCGAAGTCGCAGAACTCCGGCAGGTCGCCGAACTGCTTGCCGTTCTCGACCCGCACATCCTGGTGCTGGTGCGCGAAGTCCTCGTGCGGCTCGGTGAACCGGCAGGCCGGGTAGCCCTGCGTCAGGAACGAGATGTGGTCGCCGCCGCGCAGGTACCGGTCGCGGCGGTAGATCACGCGGACGTCCATCCCGGTCGCGTCGTTCACCGCGACACTCCGCGCGAACCGCGACAGCTGTCGTGAGGTGGAGTCGTTCTCGCCGCCGACCGACCGCCGGGTGTTGGCCTCCGCCGGGGTCTCGGCGGTCGGCACACCCTCGGCGAACAGCCGGATCGTGTGCGCGTCAACGGTTCCGTCGTCCGCATGCGAGGACCCGACGATGTCGTTGGTGAACATGGCCTGCACGTCCGCCGAGGCGGCCTTGAACTGCTTGGCCATGAAGTCCGAGCCGAACAGGCCCTGCTCCTCACCGGCGACCGCGGCGAACACGATGGTCGCCGCGGGCTTGCGGCGAGCCATGACCCGGGCCAGTTCGAGAGCCACGGCCACA
The DNA here is from genome assembly GCF_040675465.1 of Actinocrispum sp. NPDC049592. Lineage (NCBI taxonomy): Bacteria > Bacillati > Actinomycetota > Actinomycetes > Pseudonocardiales > Pseudonocardiaceae > Actinocrispum > Actinocrispum sp. NPDC049592. The sequence continues at coordinate 266,531 of NZ_JBFAPA010000011.1, forward strand.
CCTGAGGCATCGTCGTCGGCGCCGGGCGCGTCCTTCACCGCGTCCAGCACATCGGTCACGCGTGAGTCGTAGTGCCCGGACACGACGTAGATCCGGTCCGGTGTGGCCGACCCCCGCAGGGTCGCGACCACGTTGGTGATCCTGGTCTCCACCGGGATCCGCGGCGTGGGCGGCTGCACATAGGACTGCAGCGCGACCGTCATCCGGCCACCCGATGCCTGTGCGACCTTGGTGTACTCCGCAAGCAGCCAGTCCCGGGCGGCGCCGATGCCGCGCACCGGATCGTCCTGGGACGACAGTGTGTGCCGGGTGCCGAACGACGCCAGCTTGCGCACGGTCGCCTCGATCCGGCGCTGGTCGACCTCCCGCAGCAGGGCGCGCAGCTCAGCGTCGGGTGGCTGCGGCCGCACCGGCTGCCCGGGACCGCGGTCGCCCAGTTCGGACGCGCCCGCGGGCACGCCGACAAGCGCGGCCGCGGCCACGGATCCGGCCAAGAAGTTTCGTCTTGTACCCATGGGCTGTGCGTACGCCCATCAAAAGGTCAAGACCACCGCCGAAAGTCGGCTTAGTGGCGGTGGTGCCTGCCGCCGCGGCAGCCGCGGTCGATCGCGCGGTGCCGGCCTACGCCGGTGCTCACCTTGCTCGAACTGGCCGACATCGCCGACATCGCCGGGAGGCTCATCGAGGACCGGCTCGACACCGATGGCTGCGACACCAGCGACGACTGTGAAGCCAACGACGACTGCGCCGACAGCCAGGACTGCGGCTGCCGCGACAACTGCGTGTTGAACGTCGTGCGCACCGGGACGTTGACGGTGGGGCCGAACCAGCCGAACCCGGGCATCGGTGACATGCCGATGATCCGGTTGACGAACTCGTTCGTCGTCGTGGTTGTGTTCCGGATCAGGTTGCCCGGGTTCACGTTCACTGCCGCGTTGACCCGCACAGCGGGCGGCGGCGCCGGACGCGGCGGCATCGGCGGAGTGGCGGTGTATCCCGACGGCCGCACCGGAAGGTTAACGGTGATCACCGAAGGGGGTGCCGGTGGAACCGGCTGGTCCGGCACGTCCACTTCCGGCGCCGGTACCTCGGCGGTCTCACCCGCCAGCACCGGTTGCGGTTGCGGGACGATGATCTGCCCACCCGCCTCGGGCACGTCGCTGCCGGAGGTGCTCAGCACCGCGACGCTCGCCCCGAGAGTGACTCCAGCGGATATGGCCACAACGGTCCAGTTGACCTTGCCCACCACAACTCCTCCCCACCTGCCTGCCTCCGGAACGTTTCGTACCGTCGGGCCGCAACAGGGTCAACGAGTCATGCGCGGTGAGCATGATCCTCCACAATGGATCACTGTGGCGTCCATTCGAGCTTGCGCCAGGCCTCCCGCCGGCGGCGCTGCTGCTCCGGGTCGGCGACCGGCGCCGCGGCCAGAAGTCGTTGTGTGTAAGGGTGAATCGGCTCGGCGAGGACCGCTTTGGTCGGTCCCTGCTCGACGACGTGGCCGCGGTGCATCACCGCGACGCGGCTCGCGAGCTGTTCTATAACAGCGAGATCATGACTGATGAACAGGCACGCGAAGCCGTGTTCGTCCTGCAACGAACGGAACAAATCCAAGATCCGCGCCTGTACAGACACGTCCAAAGCGCTCGTCGGTTCATCGGCAACGAGCAGGTCAGGGCCCAGAGCGAGGGCTCGCGCGATGCACACGCGCTGCCGCTGGCCGCCGGAAAGCTCGTGCGGGTAACGATTCCGCAAAGATGGGTCCAGGTTCACGGAGGTGAACAGGGCGGCCACTCGATCGTCCACATCAGACGGCGGGAGCGCTCTTCTTGTAGTCGGCTTGTGCAGGCGGATGGGTTCGGCGACGCTGTCGCCGACCGTCGCGCGTGGATTGAGCGAGGACAGTGGATCCTGGAACACCACGCCGATCCTGCGCCGCAACGCCTTCGCGGCCCGGCCGCGCACCTCGGCGATGTTCGTCCCGGCGATGTGGACGGCCCCCCGGGTCGGCGTGATCAGACCGGTGACCGCACCGGCCACGGTGCTCTTGCCCGACCCGGACTCGCCGACCAGGCCGAGCACCTCGCCGGGTTCGATGTGAACGCTCACGTGGGAAGCGGCGCGCACCGAGATGGACCGGAACCGTCCGCCGTAGACGACGCACAGGTCCTCGACAGCCAGAATCGGTGACACGAAAGGAACGTCAGGCACAGAACTGGCCGCCGGATGCTCGGCGACGGCCAGATGGTTCTCGCGCACCACGAGATCGGACGTCAGTGCCCGCTCAAGTCCTTCGGTGGCCGACGAACCAAGCGAGATGACCGAGCCGAGCAGTTGCCGGGTGTACCGTTCCCGCGGCCGGGCGAAGATCTCGGTGACCGTGCCCTGCTCGACCACCTGACCGTCGTACATCACCACCACCCGGTCGGCGATGTCGGCGACCACGCCCATGTCGTGAGTGATCAACAGGATCGCGGTGTCCAGCCTGGACCGCAGGTCCCGCAACAGTTCCAGGATCTCGGCCTGGACGGTGACATCCAGCGCGGTGGTCGGTTCGTCGGCGACCAGGAGCTTGGGATCGTTGGCCACCGCCATGGCGATCACGATCCGCTGCAGCTGCCCGCCGGACAGCTCGTGCGGGTATGCCCGGAACCGTTGTTCCGGCGAGGGAAGCCCGACCAGGTCCAGCAGTTCGATCGCGCGCCTGCGAGCGTCCGAAGAGGACAGATCCTGGTGCACGCGGATCGCCTCGACGAGCTGGTCGCCGACGGTGAACACCGGGTTGAGCGCGCTCATCGGCTCCTGGAACACCATGGCGATGTCGTTGCCGCGCACCGCCCGCAGCTCCTCGGGCGCCATCCGGTAGAGGTCGCGGCCTTCGAGCAGCGCCTGCCCGGTGACGGTCGCGGTCGCGGGAAGCAGGCCCAGCAAGGACATCGCGGTCACGGTCTTGCCGGACCCCGATTCCCCCACCACGGCAACGACTTCACCCGGCGAGATCGAGTAGCTCACCGATCGCACGGCCTCGACGGTGCCGCCGAACGTCACCGAGACATCGTGCAGGGCAAGGAGAACGGCCTCGCCAGCCGGATCTGCCAGCGACCCGGCTGGCGAGGCGGAACTCACTGGATGACACCCCACTGGCGGTAGTCCACATAGGCCGGGAACTTGCCGATGACGAAGTTGCCCAGCTTGGAGCCGTGCAGGAACGAGTTCCTGGTGTAGATCAACGGGACCACGACCGACTTCTCCATCAGCTTCTTGTCCAGCTCGACCCACTTCTTGGCGGCATCGGCGGGGTCCACTGAGGACTGTGCGTCGATGATGCCCTTGTCGATGTCCGGGTCGTTGAGCCGGGACTCGTTGACGCCACCGCCGCCGATCTCGGTGGACTGGAACAGCGGCTGGATGTTCGCGTTGGCCGACGGGATGTCCGGCTGCCACGAGGACAGCGCCAGGTCGTAGTCCGGGTTCTCCTTGGTGTCCACTTCCTGGGTGTAGGCGTCGGTGTCCAGGGTCTTGATGGTCACCTTGATGCCCGCTCTGGCCAGTCCGGCCTGGATCGCCGCGGCCTTCTCCGGGTAGCTGTTCTCGTTGCGGGTCACCAGGACCAGGCCGTCCAGCCCGTTCGGCAGGCCCGCCTGGGCCAGCAGCTGCTTGGCCTTCTCCGGGTCACCGGCGGGCGGCGCCGGGTAGAGGTCGAACTTCTCCCGGCCCTTGATGCCCGGGGTGATCAGCGTGGTGGCCACCTCGCCGGCCAGGTCCGGGCTGCCCGCGCTGGCCACCTGGTAGGCCGCCTTGTCCACGGCGTACTGGAAGGCCTTGCGCACGTTGGGATCGGCGAGCTTGCCGCGGGTGACGTTCAGCGAAAGATAGGCCAGCGCACCGGATTCCGAGGTGACCAGCCGGGACTTGGCCGACGGGTTGCCGGTGATCTGGACCAGCTGCGCGGGCGCGACGAACGGGGCGCCGAACGCGGTCTGGTCGTTGCCGGAGTCGTCGATCAGCCGCTTGGCGATCACCGCGGTCTGCTGGCCGAGCTGGAACTCGATCTTGTCGGGGTAGCCCTTGCGGGTGGTGTCCTCGGTGGCGCTCCAGTTCGGGTTGCGCACCAGCGTCGCGCCCTTGCCGCGCTCGTAGCTCTGCACGTTGTACGGGCCCGAGGTGACCGGGTGGTTGCCGTAGTCGGCCTCGGCGCCCTTGCCCTTGGGCACCGGCGCGAACGCGGGAGTGCTTGCCACCCAGTTGAAGTCACCGTACGGGCGGGCCAGGTGGAAGATGATCGTCTTGTCGTCGGGGGTCTCGATCGTGTCGAGCTCCTTGCCGCCGTCGAACGGTCCTTTGTACGCCAGGCCCGGCGAGAGCAGGTCCTTGTGGTAGGTCAGGCCGCCGGAGAACGCGGGCGCGAACGACCTTTCCAGGCCCCACTTGACATCCGCCGACTTGATCGGCGTGCCGTCGCCGAACTTGAGGCCGTCCTTGAGGGTGAACGTCCACGTCTTGCCGCCGTCGGAGGCCTTCCCGGTGTCGGTGGCCAGGTCCGGCACGATCTCGGTGTCCTTGCCCGGGGCGACGCTCCAGGACGTCAACCGCCGGTGCACCAGGCTCAACGCGGTGATCACCAGGTTGCTGCTCTTGGCCGGGTCGAACTGCTGGCTCGGCGAGTCGGTCAGGATGTAGAGCGTGCCACCGGCTTTGACGGTACCGCCGCCGTTGGCCGTTCCCCCGGACGGAGTGTCGTTGGCGCCACAGGCCGTGAGCAGCGTCGCGGTGACGGCGACTCCGGCGATCAAGCGTTTCACTTGGCTCCCCTTCATGTCAGGCGCGCCCGCGGGTCGAGCGCGCCGTAGAACAAGTCGACGGCGAAGTTCATGAAGGTCACGATCAGCGCGGAGAACAGCGTGACTCCGAGCATCACCGGGAGGTTCATCCCGGCGATCGCGTCGACCAGCAACTTGCCCACCCCGGCCATCCCGAAGATCCGTTCGGTGATGACGGTGCCGGCCAGCAGGGCGCCGAGGTCCACCCCGAACACCGTGATCACCGGCAGCAGAACGTTGCGCAGAGCGTGTTTCCCGACGACCTTGGTCTCGGTGAGGCCTTTGGCGCGGGCGGTGCGGATGAAGTCCTCGCCGAGTGTCTCGACCATCTGGCCGCGGGTGAGCCGCGCGTAGATCGCCGCGTGCAGGAAAGCCAACACCAGCCAGGGCAACACCAAATGCCACGCCCATTGCGCGGGATCGTCGGTGATCGAGACGTATCCGTTCTTGGGCACCACATCCAACGCGAACGCGAAGATCGTGATGCCGATCATCCCGGCCAGATAGGCGGGCATGGACACACCGGCCATGGCGACCGCCATGGTGATCCGGTCGATCGGCCTGCCGCGGCGCAACGCCGACAGCACGCCGAGCCCGACGCCGGAGATCAGCCAGATCACCGCGGCACCGAACGCGACCGAGAAGCTCACCTCGATCCGGTCGGTGATCTCGGTCAGCACCTCCACGTTGTTCTGGAAGTCATAGCCGAAACACGGTGCGGTGCAATGGATCGCGGTCGCCCCGGTGCCGAACGTCCGCCCGGAGAAGATGCCGCCGAGGAAGTCCAGGAACTGCTGGTACCAGGGCACGTTGAAGCCCATGAACTCGCGCGCCAGGCTCAGCGCCTCCGGCGAGCATGGGCGTCCACATGCGAGCTGCGCCGGATCCGATGGCAGCACGTAGAAAACCAGGAACGTCACGAAGGTGACGATCAGCAGCACGATGATCATCCCGGCGACGCGGGTCAGCACGAACTTGGCGGTCCGCATCTACAGCCGTCCCTTCGACCGCGGGTCCAGCTCGTCCCGCAGGCTGTCGCCGACCACGTTGAACGCCAGGGTGATCAGGAACAGCATCAGGCCGGGGAAGATCAGGTACATCGGGTCGGTCTCGAACCAGTCGATCGCCGTGGAGATCGTCCGGCCCCAGCTCGGCGTGGGCGGGCGGACGCCGACGCCGAGGAACGACAACGCCGCCTCGCTGCCGATCTGCGCCGGGATGGTCAGGCTGGCCACCACGATGATCGGCGCCCACAGGTTGGGCAGCAGCTGCGTGGTGAACACGTGCCAGGTGCCGCCGCCCATCGCCTTGGAGGCGGACACGAAGTTACGCTTCGTGAGCGAGAGCGTCTGTGCTCGCACGATCCGGGCGATTCTCGGCCAGCCGAACACGCCGAGCACGAGGATCAGCAGGAGTTGGCGGGGGAACCCGAGCGGGGTGACCGCGCCGAGGGCGATCATGAAGATCAGGTACGGGAAGCCGAGGAACACGTCCGCCGACCAGGTGACCAGCCGGTCCAGCCAGCCGCCGACATACCCGGCGACCACGCCGATCAGCACGCCCAGCACCGTGGCCAGCACCGTCGCCCCGATCCCGACCAGCAGCGACACCCGCGCACCGTGCGCGACCAGCGCGAACATGTCGATCCCGGTGAGCGGCTCGACCCCGAACCAGTGATCCCCGCTGACCCCGCCCAGCGCGCCCTTGGGCACGCCGTTCACGAGGTTGCCGATATCCGGCGTCAGACTCTGCCCCTCGACCGCCACCCACAAGTCCGCGCCGACCGCCATCAGCACGATCACGGCGATGATCACCGCGCACACCATCGTCCACGCATCGGACCGGATCGCGCGCCAGAGCGCCGCCGGCAACGAGCGCGCGGCGGTCGGCGTGACCGGTAAGGGGTCGGACACAGCACCTACCCGTGAATCGGCTGTTCGGGTGACGAGCACGGACCTTAGGCACCGGAGGTCTCAGGTCCACACCCGCTCACCGGACATCTCACCATGTGGGCGGTAAGTAACGCACGCTTTCCGTGCCCGACCCGGTTCGGTCGGTGACGATCAGTGGACCTGGATGTTGCCGTCCTGGATCGGCCCGTCCGTCCCCGCGGTGTACCCGTTGGCCAGCACCAGCTCGAACCGGTCACTCGTGCCGGGCTCACCCGCGTCGACCAGATGCAGCCGGAAGCCATATGTCGTCGCGCCGACGAGGGCGTGACCGAAGACATAGGCCTCGGCGCCGTTCACCGAAATGCCGGTGATGTCCGAAGTGTGGATACGCAGGCCGCTCGCGTGGTCGTTGTACTCGAGCGTGCCGCGCGGTCCCTCCTTCTTCTGCATGAATTCGAACCCACCCGTGGCGAACCCACCCGGCACCGCGATCCGGATACCGCCGGTGATCTTTCCTGGTGCCGAAACGACCAACACCGGTGCGACCGCAGTGGTGGAACATTCGCCCACGGTGACCGTTTTGACGACCGCGAACTCGCCGTTGATGGACGTCAGATCGGGGTCGGTGGTGAAAACCCCATCCGGCAGGGTCATCGTGACCCGGTAAGTGCCCGGCAACAGGTCGTTGATCGTCGCCGTCCCGGTGGCCGTCCGGGGTGTGGGCGGATCGTTCTGCAGAAGTCCGGGCACACTGACTTCCTCCACCCGGACCGCGACACCATCCGGAACCGTCACCGCGATCTTGCCGAGGCAGACATTTCCGAAATCGGCGTCGGTGACGTTCTGCCCGCTGGTGAGGGTGCCCGCCCCATCGACTGCGTGGTCGTCGAACTTCCGACCTTGGATGGTCACTGGCCGGTAGTTGCCGAAGTCGTTGCCGCCGAACGTAGCCGGACCAGCGCCGTAGCCGACATTCACCGGATCGGGCGCATGCGACTGCACCCAGCCGGGCTGCTGGCGTTCGGTGACGGTGTACGCGCCCGCGTTGATCGGCATGGTGTTGGCGTTGAGCTGGAACGCATAGCTACCGTCGGGACCGGTGGTGGTTGTCGCGACGATGTTGCCGCCGTAGCTGAGGTCGATCGTCCAACCGCCGAGGCCGGGCTCGCCGGGCTGGCGGGCGCTATCACCGTTGAGGTCCTCGTACTTGGTCCCGGCAATCGTGGGAATCGGCCCGCTGGCGGAGCCGTGCCAGTTACCACAAGCGGTGCCGATGAAACCGTCGCCCCACCGCTTCACATGAATCGGGCCGGACGCAATCTCTTGGGCGATCGTGTAAACACCATCGTGGATGTTCTGGCAGAGGCCGCCGCCGTTTCCGGTGCAGCCGTTCCATATCTCGTTCGGCCGGTCGATCGACTCGATCGGCGCCCAGTACATGAAGTTCCGGTCGAACCCATGGTTGCCGTAGAAAGCGGTGACCTCCGGCGAGGCGAACTGTTCGTAGCTGATCTGTCCTAAGCGAAGTGCACGTTCATCGCGAGCCTCGAAATTGCGTTAGCCCGCGGGTCCTAAGACCCCGGCCAAACGGGTTACTTTCGTCAGTCAATTACGGCCCGGATCATTTTCCCGGAACCAGGCCGGTGTCCTGGGCGAGGATCGCCGCCTGGACGCGGGAGCGGAGGTCGAGTTTGGTCAGGACGCGGGAGACGTGGGTCTTCACGGTGGTCTCGCTGATGAACAGGCGGCGGCCGATCTCCTGGTTGGAAAGTCCTTCGCCGAGGCAGACCAGGACCTCGCGTTCGCGGTCGGTGAGCTGGTCCAGGCCGTCGGGTACGCGAGTGGGCTTGGGGGTGGTGGCGGCGAAGGCGGTGATCAGGCGGCGGGTGACGCTCGGCTCGAGGACGCCGTCGCCGGCGGCGACCAGGCGGATCGACTCGATCAGGCGCGGTGCGTCGACGGATTTCAGCAGGAATCCGGCGGCGCCCGCGCGCAGGGCGCCGTGGACGTACTCGTCGAGGTCGAACGTGGTGAGCACCACCACATCGCAGATACCGTCCTGGGTCAGGCGGCGGGTCGCTTCGATGCCGTCGGTTCCCGGCATCCGGACGTCCATCAACACCACGTCCGGCCGCAGCTCACGGGCCATTTTCACGGCCATGGCGCCATCGGCGGCCTCGCCGACGACCTCGATGCCCTCGGCCCCGCCGAGGATCATCACCAGACCGGCCCGGATCGCCGCGTGATCGTCCGCGACCAGCACCCTGATCATCGGGGAACCCCTCCTATCGGTAGCTCCGCGTGCACCCGCCAGCCGTCCGCCGACGGCCCGGCCTCGAACGAGCCCCCCACGGCGTGCGCGCGTTCCTTCATACTGACCAGCCCCGTGCCGGTGCCGCCCGGGTCGGGAGCACCCGTCATGGGGTTGGTCACCTCGATGTCCAGCTTGCCCCGCGCGACCTGGAGACACACGCGGGCCGAGCCCCCGGCGGCGTGTTTCATCGCGTTGGTCAACGCCTCCTGGACGATCCGGTACGCGGCCAGGTCGACCGCCACCGACAGTCCGTCCACATCAGACTGGTCAACCGTCACGTCCAGACCGGCCGCACGCGCCGAGTCGACAAGTCGCCCCAGCTCGGCGAGTCTCGGCGGCGCGGTGCGTTCGTCGTCGACCTGGTCGCGCAGCACCTCGATCATCGCGCGCATCTCCTCCAGCGACTGGATGCTGTTCTCCCGCACCGATTTCAGCACCGTCCGGACCAGCTCCGGGTTCGAGTCCACGATGGACAGCAGCGCCTCGGACTGGATGGCGATCGCGGACAGGTGCCCGGCGACGACATCGTGCAGGTCACGGGCCATCCGGGACCGTTCCGAGGCGATGGCTGCCTGCCGGTCCAGCTCCGCGATCCGCCTGAGCTGACGCGAGTTCTCGCGTTCGGCCTCGGCGATCTCCCACTGCTGCCGCACGTTCAGCGCCCACCACACCGGCACGATCAGCAGGCTGAACCCGTTCAACGTGATGTACAGGCCGATCCGCACGTCGTCGGCGAGCACGGCAGACGTGATCCCCAGCGCGACGACGACGAACACGACCGAGCCGACGATCGCCCGGCTGGCGCGGCGCGAGCTGTAGGTGGTGGCGTTGTAGAGCAGGTCGATCAACACGATGACGACCGGGATGGACAGGCCGATCGCGGTATCCGCGGCGACGAAGACCAGTCCCGCCATCAACGCGCGGAACGCGGCTGTGCGCCGGAACGGCACCGTGCAGCAGATCCCGAAGTGGCAGACCAGGTGCATCCACACCGGCGAGCGCGGCCAGCCGGCGATCATCTGGTACGAGCCGGTCAGGTAGAGCAGCGCGAGCGCCAGCATGACCACGGCCAGCGCCGGGTCCCACCACGGGCGGTCCCGGTAGCGGTGGACCAGCTCGACCACGAACACCCCTCCATCACAGCACATCCAACTGGCCCGGCCGGTCCTTCGAAGGGATGACGACCTTCGCCGGACGCATTCTCCCGGGCGCTCGCGCACGCTGGAGCCATGCTGTTCGTCATCGCCGCCTGCGAGATCGGCTTCTGGGTGATCCTCGGCGCCGGCCTGGCCGCCCGCTACCTGCTGCGCTGGAAGCGGGTCAGCACGGTGCTGCTGGTCTGTGTGCCGTTGATCGACGTCGTGCTGCTCATCGCCACGGTGTTCGACCTGCGCGACGGAGCCGTGGCCAACAACACCCACGGCCTGGCCGCGATCTACCTCGGGTTCAGTGTCGCATTCGGACACAGCATGATGCGCTGGGCGGACCAGCGGTTCGCGCACCGGTTCGCCAACGGCCCGGCACCCTGGCGGCCGCCGAAGGACGGGCGCGAGCGGATGCGTTACGAATGGCGGGAATGGGGCAAGTGCGTGCTCGCCGTCGGCATCGCGTGCGCGGTCATGCTGGGGTTGATGTTCCTGGCGAGCACACCGGAGCGGACCACGATCCTGTGGCAGGGTTACATGCCCAAGCTCGGTCTGGTCGTGGGCATCTGGCTGATCTGGCCGGTGTCCCGGTCGTTCAGCTCGAAGGAACCAGCTTCACGGTGACCGGCAGGTGGTCCGAGGGTTCGGTCAGCGAGGGCAGAACGGTGTCGCGGAACAGCTTCGGCAACCGGCCCGGGATCGGGACGAACTGTCCTTCGGAGAACAACAGGTAGTCGAGCTTCCTGGTACGGCCGTTGATCGCGACCGTGTCCCAGGGTCGTTGGTTGCGGCAGCTCTCCGCCATGCCGTTGTCGAGGGCGGCGGTGATCACGAAGCTCTGCGACGTTGCGTTGAAGTCGCCCGCGAAGATCCAGGTGCCGCCGGTCCGGTCTCGATGCTTGATCAACTCGAGCATCTGGTGGTAGCCGACGTGCCTGGCCGGTGGCACCGACTCGTCCTGCCACTTCAGGTGCGTGCAGGCCACGTGCAACGGCTCGCCGTTCATCGTCAGGTGCGCGATCAACGCCACGTCGATGACCTCGGGCCGTTTCCACCCGAACAGGTCACGTCGTGCGAACACCGCGTAGCCATCGGGACGGCCTGGGCGTTGGGCGTAGGCCGTGTGATGGGTTGGTTCGAGGCGCTCGCACAGGTCCTGGTGCAGGTCCGGCTCGACTTCCTGCAGGCACAGGAGGTCGGCGTTGAGCTCGTCGATTTTGGTCAGCAGCAGGGCGCGGCGGCGGACGGGGTCGAGCGCCTGGGGATGGCAGAGCGGGTAGCGGTGTGGGCGGACATGGGCCTGGGCTAACACGTTGTAGGTGACTGCGGTGAAAGACTGCATGGTGGAACCGTAGGAACGGCGGCGGGCTGGCGACAGGACATGATTCCGGACATCGGGTGCTCGTGGGAGCGCTACCTCACGTTATTGGTGAGCGCTCACGGCGGCTGGACCGCTTTGACGCACACATTGATCCGGCGTGCTGGGCCGGATGCGGGGCTGCCGGTCGATCCCGGGTCGATCGAGCGTGCACTGCGACGGTTACGCACCAAGGGAAACGCGCCCGGCGGGCAGTACGGCGTGTGGCTGATCCGGCACTTCGGCTTGCCTACACCGTTGGAGGAGACCGCGCGGTGGATGGGCCAGTACCACAGCCGGTTCTCGGATCTGCCGGTGTCGCTGCGGGAGACACAGTTGTGGCTTTGGGACCGCCCGCCGATCTCCGAATCGCCCGCGTCGGCGTGGATCCACTTAGGACTTGCCTCGGTTGCCCTGCGCCGCAATGACTTCGAAGCCGCACGCGCCCGGCTTGCGGCAATTTCGTCGCCTTCCCCGTTGGCACGTATCGAGGCGGACCTCCTGGCGGGTCGCCTCACCTTCGGCGTCGAGCGCGCCGCGATCCTCGCCGACGTGGGCAAGCAGGTCTCATCCTTGGCGCCCAGCGAGGACCGGGACTGCTACTACGCGCGTTGGGCCGACCAACACGCATACCACCTGATCCACACCGAGAACCTCTTGCCCGAAGCAAAAACCGTGTACGAGTCCATCCCCGCGGACACCCCCGCGCTGTTCGCCCAGTTCCGCCGCCACCACGGCCTCGCCTACTGCCACTGGAAACTGGACGACACCAAAACCGCCGTCCACCACGCCACCCTCGCCATCCAGCACGCCGGCGACGCAGGCCTCCTCCGGTTCCGGGTAATGGCCCTCCAACTCCTCGCCCACATCACCCCCACCAACGCCCCCACCCTCCACCAAAGAGCCAACCAAATCGCAACCACCCTCGAACACGCCGACCTCACCTAGCCCACCAAATATCCCTCGCCACTCGGTGGTTTCTAGCGGTCGTTGCAACACTGCTGCTGGTTGGTGGTCAGGAGTGTGGTGACGCGTTGGGCTGGGGTGTCGTAGTCGAGGGTTGTGCGGGGTCGGTCGTTGAGTTCGGCGGCCACGGCGTCGAGGTGTTCGGCGCCGGGCCCGCCGCGCGAGGGCCATGGTGTGCGCGGCATGCGGCTGATACGCACCGCCGGGTTGCTGGTTGCGGGCCTTTTCCCGGCTGATCGTGGACACCGGCCGGTCCAGCTCGCGGGCGATCGATCGCAGAGAGGCGTTGTCCCGTAACCGGTCCGCGATCAGGATCCGCTTCACCTCGGACAGATACCGCGGCGAGATCACCCACCGCGCCGGCTCAGGCGGCGGCGAACACCTCAGGTGTTGCAACGAACCCTAGAACTGAAGCTCCCAGGGGGGCGGCCCCGATGCCATTCTAGTGAGGCAAACAGGGGCGGCCTAGGAGTTGCGCGAGGCTGTGGATAGGTGGGGGTTGCGAGTGGTGGGTTAGAGGTCTGCGAGGGCGGCGGTGAAGCCGTCGACTAGCTCGGTGACTTGGGTGTCGGTCATCGTCAAGGGCGGGGAGATCTGGAGGCCGCCAGCGCCGACGGCGCGGGTGGACACGCCGTGGTGGCGGAGGTGGCCGATGAGGGGGAACACCTGGGTGGTGTCGGCCAGCTGCACTGCCGCCACCGCGCCGAAGCCGCTGCGGACCTCGGAAACGGCGGGGTGGGAGGCGAGGACCGCGAGTTCTTTGTCCAGTGTGGACTCGAGGCGGGCCGCTGCGGACAGGAGGTCTTCGCGTTCGACGATGTCGAGGTTGGCGGAGGCGACCGCCGCGGAGGTGGCGTGGCCCGAATAGGTGTAGCCGTGGCGGAACCAGGTTCCTCCGGCGTAGAACGGCTCGGCGACGGCGCCCGCGACCAGCAGCGCGCCCATGGGCAGATACCCGGAGGTCAAGCCCTTGGCGGTGGTGATCATGTCGGGGTCCAGGGCGAACCGGGAACTGGCGAACCACGCCCCACCAATGCGGCCATACCCCGTGATGACCTCGTCGGCCACGAACAGGATCGAGTGATCCCGGCAGATCTGCCGCACCTCGGCGAGATACCCGTCCGCGGGTGGGTAGACGCCGCCCGCGCCGATGATCGGCTCGCAGAAGAACGCCGCGATGTTCGAGGCGCCCAGACGTTCGATCTCCAGCAGCAAAGCCTTGGCCGACCCACCATCCACAGTAGACACATCGGGCATCAGCGATCCCCAGCCCGCGCGGTTGGGTTCCAAGCCCGACAACGCGGTGCCGCCGATGTGGGTGCCGTGGTAGGCGCGGGTGCGGCCGATGACGATGCGCTTGTCGGGCCGGCCCAGTTCGAACCAGTACCGGCGGGCCAGTTTCACCGCGGAGTCGATCGAGTCCGAGCCGCCGGAGGTGAAGAACACCTTGGTGTCGGGCATCGGTGAGATGGCCGCGATTCGGTCGGCCAGCTCGATGGTCGCGGGCGTGGCGACGTCGCCGAACGTGTAGTAGGCGGCGATCGAACGCATCTGCGCGGCGGCGGCGTCCGCGAGCTCCGCGCGGCCGTGCCCGACGTTGGCGAACCACAGACCCGCGGTGGCGTCGAGGTACCGGCGCCCGGAGGTGTCGTACACGTACACGCCCTCGCCCCGCGAGACGACGAACTCACCGTTCGCGGAAACCGCACCCATGTCCGAGAACGGATGCCACAACGACCCCACGAAAGCCTCCAAACGACCAACGACTAGCGGAACGCGCTCACACCGGTCAAAGCCTGCCCGATCACGAGCAGGTGCACCTCGCTCGTCCCCTCATAGGTAAGCACCGACTCGAGGTTGTTCGCATGCCGCATGACCGGGTACTCCAGGGTGATCCCGTTCGCACCGAGGATTGTGCGCGCCTCGCGGGCGATCTGCAGCGCCGCCCGGACGTTGTTCAGCTTGCCCATGCTGACGTGCTCGGGTTTGAGCGTGCCGTTGTCCTTCAACCGCCCGATCCGCTCCGCCAGCAGCATGCCCTTGCCCAGCTCCAGGGCCATTTCGGCGAGCTTGGCCTGGGTCAGCTGGTAGCCCGACAGCGGCTTGTCGAACACCTCGCGGGTGCTCGCGTACGAGATCGCCGCCTCCAGGCAGTCCCGGCCCGCGCCCAACGCGCCGAACACGATGCCGAACCGGGCCTCGTTCAGGCAGGCCAGCGGGCTGGACAGGCCCTTGGACCGCGGCAGCAGGGCGTCGGCGGGCAGCCGGAGGTCCTCGAAGACCAGCTCACTGGTGATCGACGCCCGCAGCGACAGCTTCCCGTGCACGGTGTTCGCGGTGAACCCCCGGGAAGAGGTCGGCACCAGGAACCCGCGGATGCCCTCGTCGGTCCGCGCCCACACGATGGCGACGTCGGCGATCGACCCGTTGGTGATCCACATCTTGGACCCGTTGAGCACCCAGTCGCTGCCGTCCCGCTTGGCGGTGGTGCGCATCCCGGCCGGGTTGGACCCGAAATCGGGCTCGGTCAGCCCGAAGCAGCCGATCTTGGTGCCCGCGGCCATCTGCGGCAGCCACTCGTTCTTCTGCTCCTCGCTGCCGTACGCGTAGATCGCGTACATCGCCAGCGACCCCTGCACGGACACCAGGCTGCGCACGCCCGAGTCGGCGGCCTCCAGCTCGTGGCACGCCAGGCCGTACGCCACCGCGTTGGTCCCCGCACAGCCGTAGCCCTGCAGGTGCATCCCCAGCACACCGATGGCGCCCAGCTCGACGGCCAGCTCACGGGCCGGCAGGTCGCCCTGCTCGAACCAGGTGGCCAGGTTGGGGCGGATCCGGTCCGCGCAGAACCGGCGGACCGTGTCCCGGATCGCGAGCTCCTCGTCGGAGAACAACTCGTCCGCGGCGACCAGGTCAAGAGGGTTCATGCCAGGCAGGCTAACCCAGGATTGGATCCAATATCAATTCTCCAATGCTAACCTCACACCCATGCGCCCACCCACGACACAGGAGTTCGTGCTGGACGAGCTGCGGCGGCTGATCCTCACCGGCGAGATGGCGGCCGGCGCCCCGATCCGGCAGGACGCGCTGGCCGAGCGCCTCGGCGTGAGCCGCGTGCCGCTGCGCGAGGCGCTGCGCACGCTGGAGGGCGAGGGCCAGGTCGTCTACCGGCCGCACCGCGGGTACCAGGTCGCCGACCTGTCCCTGGACGACCTGCTGGAGGTCTACCGGATCCGCGAGCTGCTGGAGACCGAGGCGACCCACAAGGCCGTCCCGTCGCTCACCGACGAGGACATCGACCGCCTGGTCCAGGCCGAGGCGGACATCGAGAAGGCGGCCCTGGCCGGTGACATCGTTGGCATGGCCGCGGCCAACCGCCAGTTCCACTTCGTCGTGCTCGAAGCGTCCGGTATGCCCCGGCTGACGCGGCTGGTGCGCGTGCTCTGGGATGCCACCGATGCATACCGAGCGCTCTACTACAGCTCGTCGGAAAATCGCGAACGCGTGCACCGCGAGCACCACGCGATCATCGCCGCGATCCGTGCCCGAAAGACGGATGAGGTCATCCGATTGTGGGACGAACACCGTGACGGAGCGGTGATCGCACTTCGGGCCATAGTCCCAGCTCACCCCTCGTGAGTGGTTCTCACGGCTGAACCCGCTCACGAGGCGTGGTCAGGAGTTTTCGAGGGACTCGAGTGCCCTTCGGGCCCGTTCGGCTGCCTTCTCGGCCGTGCGGAAGACCGTTCTCGCCTCGCGCACCTCGCTGCCGGTCTCCTTCTCGGTGCTTCGCGCGCGCTCCAGCTCGGCCTCCAGCTCCGCCACGGCCCGGGCGGCCCGTTCGGCCTTCTGCTCGGCCTGGGCCAGGGCATTCTGCGCGCGGTCGCGCACTTCCGAGGTGTGCTGGGCCTCCGCCCGGGCCCGGCCCAGCTCCTGACGGCGGCGTTCCGCGCGCTGCTCCCGGCGTTGCGCGACCTCGTCCACCACCGGTTCGGGAGTTTCCGGCCACCCCTCCTGTTCAGTCAGGTCCGTTGTGGCGGCAAGGGTCCCGGCTTTCAGCACCTCGGTGACCGCCGGATCGGCGAGCGCCTTGGTGAACACCGCCTCGATGTCCCGCAGCACGGTGTCGCTGAGCTTCTGCCCTTCTCCCAGCGCCATCGCGCGCACCTGGGCCACCAGGGCGCGGATCACCTGGTGCCGTTGCTTGGACAGGTCGCGGATGGAGTCACCGTCGAACCGGCCGTGCGCGTCCCGCAACGCGGCACCAAGGTTGCCCAATCGTTGCAGTTCCGCGGGTTCGCGGCGGGCCAACAGGTTCAGCACCCACGCTGCCTGCGAAGGCTTGCGCAGCTTGCCGATTTTCGCCGCCGCCTCCTTGTCGCCGGCGTCCTTGGCCGCGCGCACGTACTCGGTGCGCGCGGCCATGAATTCACTCGGCCGGAGGCTGTATAGCCGGTCTGCTATGGATTTGAGATCCATAGTCACTAGTGTGACCCAGGTGTACGAGGAATCCGGCGGACACACCGCGCCAGTGCTCGCAGATCGCTATCGGCTGATAGCGCAGCTGGGGCGCGGCGGCACCGCCAGAGTTGTCCGGGCATGGGATGAACGGCTGGGGCGGGCGGTCGCCATCAAGATCTTCCAGCCGCACGCCGATCCGGTGGGGCGCCTGCGGTTCGAGGACGAGGCCAAGCTGCTGGCCGGGTTCGACCACCCGGGCCTGGTGAAGGTGTTCGACTCGGGGGTCGCGCACGGCGAGCCGTTCCTGGTGCTGGAGCTGATCGACGGGCCACACCTGGGCCGCAAGGTCGACGACGGGCCGATGTCCGTGGACGCCGTCCGATCATTGGGCATCTCGCTGGCGGAAGCGTTGGCGTATGTGCATTCCCGCGGAGTGGTACACCGGGACATCAAGCCCGGCAACGTTTTGCTCGATTCCTCGGGTACCCCGAAACTCGCCGACTTCGGGCTGGCCAAACTGCTCGACCGCAGCGGCCTGACCGCCTCCGACCGGCTCGTCGGCACCGCCGCTTACCTGTCCCCGGAACAGGTTCTGGGCACCACGGTCGGGCCGCCTGCCGATATCTACGGCCTGGGACTGGTGTTGCTGGAGTGCCTGACGGGAGAGGTGGAGTATCCGGGGCTGGACGCGGAGACCGTGCTCGCCCGGATCAGCCGCCGGCCGCGGATCCCGGTTGGTGTACCAGCGAGTCTCGCCGAGACGCTGGAGGCGATGACCCGCAGCGAGCCGAGTGAACGTCCAACCGCGACAGAGATCGTGGACCTGTTGTCGGCAGATGTGCCCACAGTGCCCATCGCCCGGCCCAAACGGTTCAACCGCACCGCGGCCGCGGTCATCCTCGGGCTGGGCGTCATGGGCGGGGCGATCGGGCTGCTCGTGGCCGCGCCCGCCGCGAACACCGCTCCGCCGCCCGCCTCGATCGCGCCGCAGCAGGGCCACGCCGTCGACTCGACGCTGACCGGCGGGGTCGTGCCGGGGGCGGCCACCCCGTCGAACAGCGGCAGCGGGCGGGTCGAGCGGGAAGGTCAGCAGAAGGAGGTCGCGAACGGGAAGCCGGGCGAGACCGTGACGGTCACCCCGGCCACCCCGCCCGCGGTGAGCGGGAACCCGGGCGATCCGACCGGGTCCACCGACCCGGTGGACCCGGTGGACCCCGCTAACACCAAGACGAAGACCAAGACCAAGACGAAGACGCCGAAGAACCCGCCGTCATCGGGACAGGCCGAAGGCGAGCAGAGCGGTTGACGTGAAGTCGATGGCAGGCTCCGAGCTCGGCCACGACCGCAGGTCGTCGAAGAACCGCGAGCCCTGGCCGTCGAACGCCGCGAACGACCGGCTGCACGGGATCGCGCCCTCCGGCATCTCGCCGAGGTCCTCGAAGTTGTCCGCGCCGTTCGGGCCGTTGATCACCGCGCCGTAGAGGATCCGGCGCCCGCCGTTCGGGTCACCGGCCAGGTTGGCGGCCTGGTGGTGCGGGCAGTACGGGAACGTCGAGCCGACGCCGACGATCAGCGAGATGCCCCACGCGTTCGAGCCGAGCGCGAAGTTCCGTTGCCGCACCCCGAAAGCGTCGTACGACTTGTCCCCGGTGAGCTGGCGGTAGAGCCGCGCGGTGGCCGCGAAGCCGAAGCTGCGGCTGGCGGCGTCGAAGTTGGTCACGTCCACGCCGGTGCGGAACTGGCTGGCCGCGGCCCGCGTGGTGCCGATGTCCAGCTGGCGCTTGAGGTCCCCGATCACCTGCTGCTGCGACACCTCGGGCGCGATCACCCCTCGGCGCAGCAACTTCACCAGCTCCGAGTGGGCCAGCGCGCTGGTGTCGTACAGGTTCAGCATGTCCTTGCTGTCGCTGGCCAGGTACTCCTTGGCCCAGTGGGTGGCCTGCTTGGCCCAGGTGAAGTAGCGCAGGTCGCCGAGCCTGGCCGCGGCCAGCGCGAGCTGGGTGGCGCCGAGCTCCATGTCGTCGGCCCACGAGTCCTCGGGGTAGTACGCGTGCGGGAACGCCGTTACCAGCTCGCCGACGTCGGTCGTCTTGGCGGCGGCGAACACCGAGGCCGCCTCGGCCAGGTACCTGCGCGCCTTCCCCGGGTTCGGCTCGAGCTGGGCGCCCAGGGCGAACGCGGCGGCCACCCGGCCGGCCAGGTTCGGGCTGAGCGGCGCGCCGGGCTCGGCGGCCGGGAACACCGGGCGGTACTTGATGAAGAACTCCTCGTCGCCCGGCTTGACGGTCAACTTGTCGTCGGCCTCGGCCAGCCGCCACACGTCGTGGTCGCCGACGAAGCCGAACTCCTCGCTGCCGGTACCGATACCGACCTGCGCGTACAGCGTCTTGGTGCGCGCGTCCCAGGTCTTGTCCAGCCAGTCCAGGCCATGCTTGAACTCGGCCAGCAGGGCCGGGTTGCCGCCGATGCGCTGCACGTAGCCCAGCTCGGCCAGGGAGTACGCGGTGTTCGAGGTGAACTTGACGAAGTCGCCCGCGTCCACCCAGCCGCCCTCGACGTCCACCGGGCCGCCGGTCGCCTTCAGCGGCTCGGACGGCACGTCGCCGCCGTCGCCCTTGAACTTGGGCTGCGCGTAGACGGTCGCCTTGGCGTCGGTGAGGTGCGAGGGCCCGCGGCCGAGGCGGCCCGGGATGGTCGAGCGGCCGTCGCGCTGGGCCTGGAAGAACTCGGTGGTCGCGTGGACCATCGGCGTGAACAGCTTGTCGCCGGTGTCCACGCGGAAGCTCGGCGAGGTGGCGGTGACCGCGCCGGAGACCTTGATCCGGTAGGTGCCCGGCTTGCTGACGGAGCTGAAGTCGAGCTGGTGCACGGCCTGGTAGCCGTCGTTCCAGCCGCCCAGGTTCGCGCCCACCTTGCCGGTGTACACAGTCCGGCCGGACTGGTCCACGACCGTGAAACGCTGGTTCTGCACGGCCACCGGCGCGAGCAGGTAGCCGGCCTTGGTCTCGCCCGTCGCGTAACCGACTTGATCCACGCGGACAAATCCGGCAGCGGAGGCGAGCGCGGGCGTTGCCGTAGCAATCGTGCAACACAGCGTAACCACTGCTACAGACGCACGTCTGAGCATCACAGCTCCATCTCTGGCGGCGAGATGAATAGGGAACTTTCCGAACAGTAAAGTCGCCGGGCAGTCCGGGGTCAATGTCCCGGTATCAAACGGTTAGCCCGAATGGTGCTAGCCATCGTGGACTAGACCATTTCACACTTGTGGACACACTCCCATTTCATGGGTCGGGGCGCGACGACTTCATGACATCCCCTGCGAGGAGATGTCCATGTCCAAGCGCAAGAGAGCCGCCGTGGTCGCGTTGCTCAGCGCGATCCCCGTCTTCCTGTCCGCTGTCCTGCCCATCAGCCTGGCGAGCGCACACGGCTCGACCATGGTTCCGCCGAGCCGCACCTACCAGTGCCGGTTCAACGAGAACCCGGAGAACCCCACCTCCGCCGCGTGCAAGGCCGCGGTCGCCGCCGGCGGCACGCAGGCCTTCTACGACTGGCACGAGGTCAACCTGCCCAACGCGGGCGGCAACTCCCGTTCGCTGATCCCCGACGGCCAGCTCTGCGGGGCCGGGCGCGCCAAGTACACCGGCCTGAACCTGGCCCGCAACGACTGGCCGGCCACCAAGCTGACCTCCGGCGCGAACTTCACGTTCCAGATCAAGGCCACCGCCCCGCACGTCGCGGTGTGGACGCAGTACGTGACCAAGGACGGCTACAACCCGCTGGTGCCGCTGCGCTGGTCCGACCTGGAGCAGTTCAACCAGGTGAGCAACCCGCCGCTGGCCAACGGCATCTACTCGATCACCACGCGCCTGCCCAGCGGCAAGTCCGGCCGGCACGTCATCTACACGATCTGGCAGCGCCAGCTCCCGGACAGCGCGGAGGCGTTCTACCTCTGCAACGACGTCATCTTCTGACCCCGGACGCGGACCGGAGGGCCGCCGGGAACCGCGACCCGGCGGCCCTCCCCAGCTCAGCGCTCGTGCGTGGTTACCTGGGTTCCACGCGGTCGATCAGGCCTTCGACGTCGATGGCCGTGATCGAGGGGATCTTCCTGGCCTCGGCCACCACGTTCACCGGCAGCCGCACCCGCAGGTAGCCGATCTTGGGGTCGCTCGACTCGACGTAACCGCCCAGCGCCTTGAGCGCGGCGGCGACCTCCTCGGTCTTACCCTCCACAGTGGACACCGTCACGCCGACGCCCGCCTTGCCCTGAGCTTTCGCCTTCTCCACCAGGCTTTCGTTGTTCACCGTAGGGACCCCCACCGACGTCGAAGACACCGGCGCGGAGCCCGTCCCCGCCGGCGCGCCACAGCCCGCGACCAGCGCGACAGCCACGCACACCGCGAAAAACCTCATGTGCACAGGACGTATACCTCACGTATAACCGTTGCATGCCGGTCACATACCAACTGCACAAGCTGTCCAGCGAGGACCTTGCCAACAGTATGGACGAACTCGTCGAGCTGTACCGGCCCGCGTTCAGCGAACCGCCGTGGCAGGAGACGCCCGAGGAACTCGCCAGGTACGCCGACCGCCTGTCGCTCCAGCTCGACACGTACCCGGGGATCACCGGTGTGGGAGCCAAACTGGACGGGCGGCTGGTGGGTGTCGTGTACGGCTGGCCCGCCATGGCCGAGTTCCCGGACACGCCGTTCTACGACTCGTTGAAAGCGGCGATCCCGGCCGAGGCGCGGCAGCAGTTGCTCGCACCCGCGCTGGAAATCGTCCAGCTGATGGTCGGCGACGCCCACCGGGGCAACGGCATTGGCCGCCTGCTGCTGGAGGTCTACACCGACGGCTGGCCCAAAGCCTGGTTGTGCACCCATCCCAAGGCTCCAGCGCGCAGGCTTTACGACAGAGCGGGGTGGCAGGCGATCGGTGAGTTCCTCAGCGACCGTGACGTTCCACGGGTCGTGTACACCAAAGCCCCCTCGTAGCAACAAAACGAGGGGGCTTTGGTGGGTCACGACTAGCTCACTGAACCGATCTGCACGACACCAGTGGCGACAACGGCGCCGTCGCTGGTGAGCACGCTGAGGTCACCCCTCAGCTTGCGGCCGCCGGCCGGCACCGACAGCGCGGTCACTGTGGCCGGAGCGGTCCACGAGGCACCGCTGGCCCGCAGGGCGTTGGCGTCGTTGACGTTGACCGAACCGAGCGCGGCGTTGGTGAACGCGTCGGAGTAGTCGAACGCCGTGGACCCGCCGGGGATGGCGAACCCGTCGATCAACGCCACCCACGGCCCGGCCGCGGGGTTGTTGACCGCCACTGCCTCTTCGGCGTCCGCGTCCGCGCTCTGGGCGGTGAGCACGCAGGCGCCCGTGGTGCAGTTGAACAGGTACAGGTCGAGGTCGGTCCCGGCCACTGCGGTGTTGCCGATCTGCGCGGTCAGCCTGGTGCTGCCCGCCGGGACGTTGATCACGACCTGCTGCTGCTGGCCCTCGGCGATGGTCGGCCGGGTGGACAGCACGCTACTCAGCGGGCCGCCCGCGATCTTGCCGGTGAAGGCGCCCGCCGAGTTCGTCGCCGTGTAGCTACGCGACACCGGGGTGTTCACCTGCACCGACGGGATCACGTCCGGGTTCGGCGTGATCGTCGCGTTGAGCACGGACGCGGTGATGCTGAACGGCGCCGAGAGGACGTCCGAGGTGCGCCGTGCCTCCACGTAGAACTCCCAGACACCCGGGATCGGGTTGGTGACCGTCCGGGAGGTCGGCGAGCCGGAGGCGCAACCGCCGCCCGCGTCAGGGTTGTAGCAGACCGTCGAGTCCAATGGGGACTCGAACGGGATGCCGCGCGGGTCGACGCGGACGAACCGCACCTGGCCCTTGCCGGCCGCGCCACCAGCGGTCATGTCGATCTTCAGGCCGGTCGCGCCCTGCGGCACGCGGACGAAGAACGTCTTGAACTGGTTGCGCTCGATCCTGCCCTTGGCGGTGAACGCGAAACCGTTGGAGCTGTTGAACTCCTGCGGCGCGAACACGGTGTTCATGATCTGCGAGTCGGTGCCAAGGGTGAACGGGTTGTCCAGCTCCAGCACCGCGGAGTGCACGCCCGCGCTGCGCGGGTTGACCTTGACGTCCACCTTGACCGGCTGGTTCAGCGGCAGCACAACGGAACCCGGCGAGTCGAACGTCCCGTCGTCACCGACCCACCGCAACCGGTACGGCACCGGCCGGTTCGAGCCCGTCGTCCGCGTGAACGTGTAGGTGCGCGTGTACTTCTTGCCGGTGGTCACGCCTTCGCGGTCGTGGATGCCGACGCCGGTTCCCGGCGGCTTCAACAGATCCGAGAAGATCGTGTGCACCTCGACCGAGCTGGTCACGGTGTCGGTGTTCGGGCCGCACTCCAGCAGCAGGAACGCGCCGAACACGTCGAACAGGCCGTTGCCCTGCTCGTAGGCACCGTAGTTGTCGAGGTACCGCGCGGACGAGTAGATCGCGGTGCGCAGCTGCGCCACCGGCGGACGCTGGCCGCCGTGGGTCGCCTTGTACGCGCTCACCAGCAGCGCGGCCGCACCGGTGGCCTGCGGGGCCGCCATCGAGGTGCCCTGCAGGTGCGCGTAGCCCTGCGGCAGGTCGTACGTGCCGGGCACGGGCGCGCCCGGGTTCCAGCGCGGCACCGTGGAGATCGCCGAGCCGGGGGCCACGATGTTCGGCTTGAAACCACCGTCCTCGCGCGGGCCGCGGGAGGAGAACGGGTGCAGGTTGTCGCGCTGGTCGATCTTGGAGCCGTAGTTGGACAGCCAGGTGGCGTTGGTGATGTACGAACCGACGCTCACCGCGTCCGTGGCGATCGACGGGTCGCCAACGGTGTTCGCGCCGGAACCGCTGTTGCCGGCCGAGATGAACAGCTGCACGTTGTACTGCGCGATGATCCGGTTGTAGATCTGCGCCCGCGCGCTGCTGCCGTCGTTGAGCGGCGGCAGGCCACCGATCGAGATGTTCACGACGTCGGCGCCGTTCTGCGCCGCGTAGAGCACACCGTCGGTCAGGCCGCTGTCGGTGCACGAGGAGGTCGTCAGGCAGGCCTTGACCGACATCAGCTTCGCGCCCGGCGCGGCACCCTGCATCCGGCCGCCCAGCAGGTCGTGCCCGGCGGTGATGCCGGCGACGTGCGAACCGTGCTCGGCACCGGCGATGCCGATGTCCACGAAGCCCGGCTTGTCGGTCTGCACGACGAAGGCCACGCGCTCGGTCCGGTCGGAGGTGGCCGGGTTGTCCTTGCCGAAGAAGCCGACGTCCTGCTTGACCTTGTAGTCGATCATCGGCGTCTCGTCGGTGAAGTCGCCGTCCTGGTCGAGGTCGACGCGCACCTGCTTGGTCACGGTGTCCTGCAGGACGCCGAACACGTCGGTGCGGTCGCCGTCGCGGTTGACGTCGCCGCCGATCTCACTGCCCGGCGAGCCGAGGTCCTGCGCGCCATTGGTCTCGCTGAACAGGCCCAGGCTGTACGGGCCGCCAGTCGCCGGCGCGGTCCAGCTCTTGCCGCTCTGGGTGAACGTGCCGGTGTGGGTGTCCGGCGAGATGGTCACCCAGGTGCCGTCGCCGCTCGTCGGGGAGTTGGCGTCGTACCAGTCGACGATCTTGCGCTCGCCGCGGCTGGTGGTGGCCAGCGCGGGGTGGTCGAGGTCGATACCACTGTCCACAACGGCCACTGTCACGCCCTTGCCGTCCCACATCGGGAACAGCTGGCCGAACTGGGCGGCGCCGGTGTCGCGGGTCGGCATGTACGGGTTGCCGCGCGGGGTGTTCGGGCCGGGCGCCGGCTGCGGCAGCGGGGTCATCGCGCCGTCGGTCTTCGGGTCGTCCCGGGCGATCAGGCCGTCGACGTCGATCGAGCGGACCGAGGCGAGCTTGGCGGCCTTGCGGGCGGCGTCCGGGGGCAACGTCGCCTTGATGTAGTCGACATCCTTGGCCTCGGACTGCACGACGGCGCCGATCGAGCGCAGCTCGTTGGCGGCGGCGTCGGACTTGCCCTTCTCCGCGGCGACCAGGATGGTCACCTCGTGCGCGCCGGCCTGCTGGGCCGCGGCGACCAGGCCACGGTCGCGGGCGTCGAGATCCTTGCCTGCCGACGGGGTGTCAAGCTCGGTGGTGGGCTGGGCTGCGGCCGTTGGCACGGCCAGCCCTAATACGGCGGTGCTCAACGCGAGCACGGCCCACCCGGCGCGGTAGCGCGAGGCGGAACGTCTTGTGGTCACGGCGAAAAGCCTCCATGGGGAGATCCCAGCTGGGGGAAGAACTGCTCTGGAAGCACATATCGCTTCCAGAGCCCGTTCAATCACACAACTGGCCTATTTCCCGCAGTCCACATTGGCCTGTTCGGCCTAGGTCCCGCAACTATGACGCCCGGGCGGTTGCGATCGGATAACGTCCTACCACCACACCTACGGAACGTCGGCGTTCGATCGCTTGCGGTTACTTCGATCTATGGCGTAGCGGCCATGAAACGCCGAGTACCAAACCACATTGCCAGCGCTTCGGGCAATCCGGCGTGGACGTCGTCACCGGCCCACGCGACGTACCCGTCCGGCCGGACGAGGACGGCCGACGCCGGTGGGTTCGGCGCGTCCACAGTGATCACGTCCACCCGATCGGACCAGTCCGCCGCGACTTCCGCTGTGATATCGGCGAAATCCAGCACGACCGGGCGCGCCGACCGCAGCTGGTCGGCGATCCGCCCGTGGGTCAGCGGGATGTCGGGCAGGAACTTTCCGACCAGCGGGTGGTTCCCGGGCATTTCGTACCGCAGGTCGGTGCCCGCCATCAGGTCCGCGAGCCGCTGGATGTTCGCCGGGTCCTGCAGCAGCTCGCCCATCAGCTCCCGCAGCGCCGTCACCTCACCGCCGGGCGCCACCAACGCCGACTGCGAGAGCGACTGCATGACAACGCGTTCGGCCAGCGGACGCCGCTCGGACTCGTACGTGTCGAGCAGCCCCTCCGGCGCCCAGCCCCGCACGGTCGCGGCGAGCTTCCAGGCGAGGTTCACCGCGTCCTGCATGCCGAGGTTGAGCCCGGGACCGCCCATCGCCGAGTGCACGTGCGCCGCGTCGCCGACCAGAAACACCCGCCCCGCACGGAACTTGTCCGCCAGCCGGGTGTTGCCGCTGGCGAGCCGCCGCAACTGGTTCGGCCCCGGGTAGTCCGGCTCGCTGATCGGCACATCGAC
The DNA here is from genome assembly GCF_040675465.1 of Actinocrispum sp. NPDC049592. NCBI lineage: Bacteria > Bacillati > Actinomycetota > Actinomycetes > Pseudonocardiales > Pseudonocardiaceae > Actinocrispum > Actinocrispum sp. NPDC049592. Next base: position 292,720 of record NZ_JBFAPA010000011.1, read on the forward strand.
GCCGAGCACGCGTCGCACGCTCTCCCGCAGTTCCGCCACTGTCATCGGGACATCGTCACCAGGCCCCGGCCCCCACTCGGTGGTGTGGACCATCGGCCGGCCGGGTTCGAGCTGCGCGTAGACGAACACACCCCGCTCGGTCCGGGTGAACTGGGCCGAGGCGATCCGGCCGAACCCGGGCACGTCCAGCTCACCGTCCACAAGAGACGACTCCGGCAGCGACACGTGCGCGCTGCGGGATACGGTGTCCACATTGGTCAGCCCGGGGAACTCGATCCCGGCCGCCTTGCGGACCGTGCTGCGCCCGCCATCGGCGCCCACGAGGTAGTCCGCGCGCAGCTCGTACTCACCCCCATGAACACGAACCGCGACGGTGACACCGTCACCGTCCTGCGTGAACCCGAGAACCTCGTGCCCGCGCCGGATCTCCACGTCCAGCTCGGCCGCGCGCTCCTCCAGCATCGTCTCGAGCTTCCGTTGCGGCACCGGCAGAATCGTCAGCGGGTTGGTCTCGATCCGGGTCAGGTCCAGCGGCAGTGCGCCGAACATGAACCGCGGCACCGCGAACGGCACCGGACCGCCGACCCGCTCGTGCAGTCCTCTGTGGTCGAGAACCCGGACCACCTGGCCCACCATGCCATTGGCCTTCGGCGCGGTGGCCCGCTCGGGCAACGTCTCCAGCACCACCGGGCGTTGCCCGGCCAAGGCCAGCTCACAGGCCAGCATCAGCCCGTTCGGCCCGCCCCCAGCGATCACGATCATGGACTTTCTCCTTGCATCTCAGTGAGTTTCCGCAATGCCGTGCGCAGCAACGGTCCGAACGGGACGGGCGGATCGGCCGCGATCCAGCGGGACTGGACCACGCGCACCGCCGAGAGCACCGCGCCCGCCACGATCTGCGGGTACAGGTCGTCGTCGGTGCCCAGCCGCTCGCCGATCGCCGCGGCCAGCTCGTTCTGCACGGCCTGGTAGCCCCGCAGCATCTCCCCGATCACCTGCGGGTTCTGGGTCATCCGGCGGACGCCCTCGACCCAGCCGGGCGCCGGATCCCGTTCTCCCTCAGGCATCTGCGCGTGATAGACGGCGAGGATCGACTCGGTGATCCCCTGCCACAACGACTCCCCCTCCGGTCGCGCCCGCAGCAGGTCGCCGATCTGCATGGCGCGGTTGAACTCTCGCCACGTGATCGCCTCGTACTTGCTGGCGAAGTAGTTGTTGAACGTCCGCGGCGACACCCCGGCGTCGTTCGCGATGTCCTCCACCAGCACGTTCTCCACGCCGCGCTCGACGGAAAGCCGGAGCGCCGCCCAGCTCAGCGCCTCCCGCGTGGCCTGCTTCTTGCGTTCCCGGAGCCCTGACACCTCCCCACGGTAGAGAAAAAGTGCGTGGCGCGCAAGATTGCGGGGGGCGCATGTTTTGCGGTATCCCCTAGGCTCTGCCGGAAAGGTGCGGGGGTGCCGTCACAAGGGGCGAGAATGCCGAGAACCCGAACACTTCTGCCGCTGCTGTCGTGCCTGCTCACCGCCTGCACGGTCGCGGTCCCCGGCACGCCGGTCGCGGTGCCGAACCCGAAGAAGCCCAAGCCGCCATTGACGATCGTGCTGATCAGCCCGCCGGGCACGGACCCGGCCGGCAAGAAGCTCGCCGACGCCGTCAAGGCCTACGCGGCCAAGCGGAAGGGCAAGGTCACCGAGCTGAAGACGACCGGCAACCCGAGCACCGACGGCACGGTCCTCAGCCGGGCGGCGCAGCAGAAGGCCACGGTGGTGGTCGTGGCCGCGACCGTGGCCGCGGACAAGCTCGCCCCGGCGATCATGTCGAACACCAAGCAGAAGTTCCTCGTCATCGGCAACTGCCTGGGCGGCACCCCGCCGGCGCATATGACCTGCACGCAGAACCGGGACCAGGAGGGCGTGTTCCTGCTCGGCGCCGAAGCCGGGCTGCTGAGCACCACCGGCAAGGTCGGCTCGGTGGTCGCGGTGAACACCATCCCCGAGCTCAAGCGGTTCTCCGCGCCGTTCGGCCAGGGCGCGGCGGCGGCCAAACCCGGCACCACGTTCCAGGAGGCCGCGATCGGCACCGGCACCGACGGCCGGGCCTTCAACGACCCGGTGAAGGCGGGCCAGCTCGCCACCCAGCTGGGCGCTTCGCACGTGATGACGTCGGCGTTCGGCGGCAACGCGGGCGTGTTCCAGGCGGCCAAGGCGGGCGGGTTCGGCGTGTTCGGCATGCTCGAACAGGACTGCGCGGACGGGGGCGGCACCGTGGTGGACACCCTGGTCAGCCACCCGGACGTGGTGATCAAGGACGCCATGGACGCCATTGACGCGGGCCAGCCCGGTCGGCTTCGCTCATACGGGCTCAAGGAGAACGCGCTCTCCGTGCACGCGCTGGAGGCCGACGTGGCCACCGCCCAGTGCACGATCGCCGGCAAGGCGGAGGTGATCGCGAAGGTCCGTGAGCTGCGCGAGAAGATCGTGACCGGCGAGCTGGCGGTCGCCGACCCGGCGAAGTGAAGTAGTTAGGTGTAGGGACATATGACGGACTGGATCGGCACGGCCGAGGATGTGGCCGGACAGCTGCGTGCGGACGCGGCGCAACGGGACCGGGCCAACCAGCCCCCCGGCGCCGAGATCGAGCTGCTGCGCTCGTCCGGGCTGCTGCGGGCCGGGGAGGCCGCCGACGAGGTGACCCGGATCATCTCGGCCGCGGACGCGTCCGTCGGCCACCTGATCGGCTACCACTACCTGCACCTCTGGCGGGCCTCGCTGTTCGACAACGACGTTGCCCTGCAACGGATGCACGCGAACCCGGAGTGGCTGTGGGCGGGCGTGAGCAACCCGCTGGACGCCGCCCTGCAGCTCACCCCGACCGATGACGGGCTCGTCGTGGACGGCCGCAAGACGTTCGCCACCGGCGCGAGCGTGGCCGACAAGCTCGTGGTGTCCGCGACCCGCGTGGACACCGACGAGAAGCTGACGTTCACAGTGGACGCTCGCGCCGAGGGCATCTCGTACCTGTCCGACTGGGACAACATCGGCCAGCGGCAGACCGCGAGCGGCGGCATCGTGTTCGACAGCGTGCTCATCGACGATGACGACGTCCTGGGCGTGCAGCACGAGGCTTCGATCCGGCTTTCCCTTGCCGCGCTGGGGTTCCAGCTCGCGTTGAGCCAAGTCTACGTAGGGATCGCGGTGGGTGCGCTGGCCGAGGCGGCCGACTACACGCGCGAACTCACCCGGCCCTGGTTCCTGTCCAATGTAGATAAAGCGACTGACGACCCGTACATCCTTGGCGGGTACGGCGAACTGGTCGCGGCCGTCGAAGCCGCGGGGCTGCTGGCGGACAAGGCCTCGATGGCGTTGAAGGCGGCCACCGCGGACGGCGCCGACCTCACGCCGGAGCGCCGGGCCTCGACCGCGGTGACGATCTCGGCGGCCAAGGTCATGGCCACCAAGGTGGTCAACGAGACCACGTCGAAGATCTTCGAGTTCGTCGGCGCCCGCGCGACCGCCTCGAAGTACGGGTTCGACCGGTTCTGGCGCAACGCCCGCACGCTGACCCTGCACGACCCGGTGACCTACAAGGCCCGCGAGGTCGGCGCGTACTTCCTCACCGGCGAGCACCCACCGTTCACGGGGTACAGCTGATGACCCCGGTGCTGGCCGACAGCGTCCGCCTGACGGACGCCGGCGTCGAGATCCTCGACCGCCGGGAGTTCCCGTTCCGGCAACGCTGGCTGCTCTGCCGCACCCCCGACGAGGTCGCCCGGGCGATCGAGGACCTGGTCACCCAGTCGTCCGGGCCCTACTTCGCCACGCTCTACGCGATGGTCCTCGCCGCGCGTGAGGCCGCGCACCTGCGCCCGCATGCCGCCCGCGCGCACCTGGAGCAGGCCGGGGCCAAGCTGATCAACGCCCGGGCCACCAACAACCACCTCCGCAAGGCCGTCGCCGCGGTGTTAGCCCAGGTCAGTGGATCGGGTGAAGAACTCGTGGCCTCTGCCCTGGCCGGTGCCCATGCCGGTGACTCGCTGTACCGGTCGCGGTCCCAGGCTCTCGGTTCGCACGCGGCCTCGCTCCTGCCTGCCGAGGGCGGAGTGCTGACGCACTGCTGGGCGGACCTGTACCTGATCGAACTCGTTTCCGCTGCTCAACGCTCGGGCAAACGCTTGCGCTTCTTCTGCACCGAGACCCGTCCGTACCTGCAGGGCGCCCGGCTGACCGCCGAGACGCTCGCCGAGATGAACGTGGACACGACGTTGATCTCCGACGGGATGGGCGCCGCCGTGATGCAGTCCGGCGAGGTGGACGCCCTGGTCACGGCCGCGGACCGGGTGACCATGGACGGGCACGTGGTCAACAAGATCGGTACGCTCGGGCTCGCGGTGGCGGCGAGCGCGTTCGGCGTGCCGTTCCACGCCCTGGTCCAGGCCCCCGACCAGCTCGCCCGCGGCGCCGCGGACGTGCCGATCGAGTACCGCCACGGCGACGAGGTCCTGCACACCCTGGGGCAGCGCACCGCGAGTACGAAGGTCCGCGGGCTGTACCCCGCGTTCGACGTGACACCGCCGCGGTTCGTCAGCACCATCGTCACCGACCGCGGTCCGTTCGAACCGCACCGGATCGCCGAGTACTACCGCGAAGGAGAAGCCAACCAGTGACCACGCTCAAGGCGCGCTGGGTCGTCGTGGACATCGAGGGCACCCTGACCCCGACCAGCATGGTGCACGTGGTGCTGTACGACTACGCGCGGCCGCGCCTCGGCCCCTGGATCTCCGCGCACGCCGATGACCCCGTGGTGGCCGACGCCGTCGCGCAGATCCGTTCGCTGGGCGGGCTTTCCGCCTCGGCCTCGCTGGACGAGATCGTCGGCGTGCTGCACGGCTGGATGGACGCGGACCAGAAGATCGCGCCGCTGAAGACGTTGCAGGGGCTGGTCTGGGAACGCGGGTACGCCGACGGGGACCTGGTGACCGAGTTCTTCGGCGATGTCGTGCCCGCGCTGCGGTCCTGGCACGACGCCGGGCTGGACCTCGCGGTGTTCTCGTCGGGGTCGGTCGCCGGGCAGGTCGCGTCCTTCTCCCGGACCACGGATGGCGACGTCACGGGCATGTTCTCGGCGCACTTCGACACCGTGAACGCGGGCCCGAAGCGGGAGGCGCCGTCCTACGCCAAGATCGCCTCGGTGCTGGAGCGGCCGCTGGTGTTCTTCTCCGACGTCCCGGCCGAGCTGGACGCGGCGGCGGCCGACGGCTGGCAGACCGTGGGCCTCGCGCGGCCCGGTGAGCCGTTCGGCGACGCGGATTTCGGGCCGCACCTGGCGATCCAGTCGTTCGCCGAGATCACCGTGGAGCCCGCGTGAAGCTGTTCGAAGCCGGTGCGCTGCTGGCCGCCGAGGCCGCCCGGTACACCGCGATGGGGTGGATGCGGGGCACTTCGGGCAATTTGTCGCTTCGTCTCCAAGACGACCCGCTACGGCTGGCCGTCACCGCGAGCGGCCTCGACAAGGGCGAACTGACCGCCGAGGACGTCGTCGAGATCGACGCCGCGGGGGCATCGGTTCGTCCCGATGCCAAGGTCCCGTCCGCCGAGGCCGGGCTGCACGGCCGGATCGCGGCCGTTTCCGGTGCGGGCGCGGTGATCCACGTGCACGTGCTGGCTCCCGTCCTGGCCGCCGAACGCTGGCCCGGCGGTGTCGGACTGCGGGACCTGGAAATGCTCAAGGGCTTCGGCCGCTCCGCCCACGATGACCTCGTGACCATCCCCGTCGTCCCCAACAGCCAGGACATGGTCACCCTCGGCGATGCCTTCGAGGCAGGTTTCCGCCACGACACCCCCGCGCTGATCGTTGCCCGCCACGGCCTTTACGTCTGGGGCAACGACCTCCTGCAGGCCCGCCACCGCGCGGAGTGCCTGGAGTGGCTGCTGCGGTTCATACTGAAGGCATGACGCTGCTGACGGTGTGGCCCGACTCCGACCCTGCGACCGTGCTCACGCGGACCGAGGATCCGGAGGAGATCGCGGGCGAGCTGAAGCAGTTGGGGGTGCGGTTCGAGCGGTGGCCGGTGGTGGAGGTGTCCGCCGAGCCGTCGTCCGAGGAGGTGCTCGACGCGTACCGTGCGCACGTCGACCGGGTGATCTCGTCGGAAGGCTATGTGTACGTGGACGCGTTGCACATGACGCCGACGGACACTCCTGAGTGGACGGAGATGGCCGCCCAGGCGCGGTTGAAGTTCCTCGCCGAGCACACCCACGACGATGACGAGGACCGGTTCTTCGCGCGCGGCTCGGGCGTGTTCTACCTGCACATCAACGAAAAGGTGTACGGGATCCTGTGCACCGCCGGGGATCTGCTGAGCGTCCCGGCGAACACCACGCACTGGTTCGACATGGGCAGCCGGCCCGACTACGTGGCGGTGCGGTTCTTCCACGACGACGACGGCTGGGTGGGCAACTTCACCGGCAGCCCCATCGCGCGGAACTTCCCGACCTTCGATGAGCTGACCGCGTGATCTAGCATCGGGGCCATGGCTGAGCGTGAGGTCCTGACCTGGGAGTTGTTCGGTAGCGCGTCCCGCGAGCTGGCCGAACAGGTGGCCGCGGACGGGTTTCGGCCCGACCTGATCCTGTGCATCGCGCGGGGCGGGCTGTTCGCGGCGGGCGCGCTCGGCTACGCGTTGAACGTCAAGAACCTGCACGTGATGAACGTCGAGTTCTACACGGGTGTGGACAAACGCCTGGACCTGCCGGTGATGCTGCCGCCGGTGCCGAACGTGGTCGACCTCACCGGCGCGAAGGTGCTCGTTGCCGACGACGTGGCCGACACCGGCGCAACGCTCAAGCTGGTGCACGACTTCTGCGCCGACCATGTCGCGGATGTCCGCTGTGCGGTGCTTTACGAGAAGCCGACCTCGGTGGTCAAGTGCGAGTACGTGTGGCGGCGCACCGACAAGTGGATCAACTTCCCGTGGTCGACGCTGCCGCCGGTGGTGGACGTTCCGGACGCCGTACTCGAGGCTTAGTCCTGTTCGGACAGTCGCCGCGGCTCGCTACCTCGCGGTTGGTGAGGCCTGTCGCGACCAGCTCGGCGACCTTGCGCTCGGTCTTGGTGAGTTCGCCGCTGGCCCGGGGCAGTTCAGCCGCCGCCAGCCGGGCGAATGGCGCGGCGCCGAGCGGGCATCCGGCGGCTTCGAGCGCCGTTCTCGCCTCACGCTTTGCCTTGCGCCGCAGGAGGATTTTTTCTTGCGCGAGGAGCAGGCGGTCGGCGACCTCGTCGAGGAGGTCGGTCAGCCCGGCGAACGACAGCCCGCGAGTCGCCAGAACGAGGTAGCCTCGGTCACTCGCCGTAGTCATCGCGGCCGCGCAGACCGAGGTCTTGCCGATCCCCGGTTCACCGGCGACGAGCAGCCCTCGTGGACCGCTCGTCGAGCAGCCGCTCGACGGCCGCGAGCTCCGCCCACTCCCCAGCGCACATGTTGTCCGAGACGAGCGGGGCTGCCCATTGGGGCACAAAGAGTCTTGCGGGCGGGCCCGCGAACCACGACAGTAGTCGCATGCACGCGAGCCGCGAGTTGATCGAGGCGAAACAGATGCTCACCGTGGCCCGCCAGGAGGCGATCCGCGGCAAGGCCGAGGGCGGCATCCCGATCGGCGCGGCCCTCTACGGCCCCGACGGCGAACTGCTCGGCAGCGGCCACAACCGCCGCGTCCAGGACGACGACCCCTCCATGCACGCGGAGACCGCCGCGTTCCGCAACGCGGGAAGACGCCCCCACTACCGGGACACCATCATGGTGACCACATTGTCGCCCTGTTGGTACTGCAGCGGCCTCGTGCGCCAGTTCAACATCTCTCGTGTTGTCATCGGGGAGGCCACAACGTTCTCGGGTGGTCACGACTGGCTGGCGGCTCACGGGGTTCAAGTGACCATTGTGGACGACCCCGACTGTGTGGAGCTGATGACGGAGTTCATCGAGGAACACCCGGATCTGTGGTTCGAGGACATTGGAGAGGAACGCAGCTGATGACGGTGCCACTGGTTGACATCCGCCCGTGGTTCAGCGGGACTGTGGCGGAGAAGGCGGCTTTGGCGGCTGCCGTTGACCAGGCGCTGCGGGACTCGGGCTTCCTCCTGATCAAAGGCCACGGCGTGCCCACCTCGTTGCGTGCGTCCGTGCGTGCGGCAGCGCGCAGCTTCTTTTCGTTGCCAGTGGCGGAAAAGCAGCGCTACGCGGTGTCCGTTGGCGGTCGAGGCTGGCTACCACCCGGAGCGGAGGCCAACGCCTACGCCGAGGGCCTGGAAACTCCGCCGGATCTCAAGGAGTCCTACTCGGTCGGTGCCGATCGCGCTGTGGGCATCCCCGATATCGACTCGTTCTGGTTCGCTCCCAATGTATGGCCGTCTGCTGACCTGGAGTCCGTGGCGACCTCATACATGGCCCAGATGCGCGCCCTCTCGGACACCCTTCTGGGCATTTTCGCGGCTTCGTTGTCGTTGCCGCTGGACTACTTCACTGCCCACACATCGAGTCCTACCTACACCTTCAACATCAACTGGTATCCGCCGATGACTGTGGTTGGGGCGCCCGCTGATGGGCAGTACCGGATTGGGCCGCATACCGACTTCGGCACTGTGACGGTGCTGGACCGGGAGCCAGGCGCGGGTGGGCTGCAGGTGTACACAAAGGATGGTGTGTGGGAGGACGCTCCTTACGATCCGGATGCCTTCACCGTGAACATCGGGGACCTCATGGCCCGGTGGACTGGGGATCGGTGGCGCTCCACCCGTCATCGGGTCCTGCCTCCTCAGGAGTCGGCTCCCGATGAGGACCTCGTTTCGCTGATCTTCTTCTACGAGACCAATCACGACGCTCGCATTGCATCACTCGCCCCACCTGTCGGGAGGACTTCCTACCCGGAGGTCGTCGCATCGGAGTATCTGCGGGCGAAGCTCGACGCCATCTCCATGCATTGAGGTCGTTCTCAGGGTTCCAGGTGGGGTTGTCCTCGCCGGACGGGCAGCGCCACCCAGAGGGGAGGATACGAAGGCGAGGTCTGGTGCGCTGACGCACCCGCAGTCAGGCTGAACGCACCGCTGATGCGTTCGTTGCGCCCCTGGGGACGGCAGCCAAGTGACCCGCCAAGCCTACGAAGAACGGCCTGCGGACTCCGGTCGCCATCACCATCTCCTATGACGATCTGCTCAAGGACCTCGACGACCGTATCCTCGTCGGACCCGACACCTACCTCACCGCCCGCGAGGCCCGCCGCATCGCCTGCGACAGCCACGTGTTCCCCGCCGTGCTGGGCAGCAAGTCGAACCTCTCGACATCGGGGTCAGTTCCTGCACCGTCCCCGTTCACGTCCGCCGCGCATTGCTCCTCCGTGACGGTGTCCGCCACCTCCGGGCAAGCTCAACGCCCACCACATCATCCACTGGCGCAACCACGGACCCACCAAAATCGACAACCTCGTCCTGCTCAGCCCCCACCGCCGCATAACCCAGGGACCCCATCCCTGGGCCCAAGAGTTGCCCGAAGTAGGCACAGAGCGCGGTTCGGTTTTACATGGGTGGCGGCGGCCTTAACAGCCTAAGCTGACGCCATGCTGACCGGACTGCACACAATCATCTACTCCCCCAAGGCCGACGAACTGCGCGCGTTCCTCCAGGACATCCTCGAACTCCCCTTCGTCGACGCGGGTGGGGGATGGCCGATCTATGCGATGCCGCCCGCCGAACTGGCGGTCCATCCTTCAGAAGAGTCCAAACACGAGCTCTACCTGATGTGCACCGACATCGAGGAGGCGGTCGGGCAGCTCCGGGCGAAGGGGGTGGAGGTCAGCGAGCCGCAGAACCAGGGGTGGGGGATTCTGGCGAGCATCACGTTGCCGGATGGGTCACCGCTGGGGATCTACGAACCCCGTCACCCCACGCCCAGCCGGTAGACGCGCTGGGCGGTGTCGGTGCCGATCATGGTGCCGAAGCGGAGGGCATCGTCGGCGGTCCAGGCGCCGTCGGTCACGCCGTCCTCGAAAACCCGTGAAAGCCCCCGGCGGAACAACAGTGCCGAGAGGTAGTAGAACTCCGCCAACCCGAAGGCATCCGAGGAGAACAAGAACTTCCCGAACGGCGCCAACTCCAAAGCCTCCGCGAGTACGGCACTCGCCCGGTCCCCGAGGTTGTGCGTAGCCAACCCGAGATCCACGTAGATGTGCGGGAAAACCTGTGCGAGATATCCAGCCTCGCGGTGAAACGGGTAGTTGTGCAACAACATGATGGGCACACCGGTGGGTTCAATGGCGCGGATCAGCCCCGTCAACAGCAGCGGGTCACACGTCCGGAGGTCCACATCGGAGTCCCCGAGACCCGCGTGGAACTGCACCGGAAGCCCCAGATCGACCCCGCACCACACCAGAAAAACCTGCAACACAGGGGAAGCCAACCGCCGAGGACCGGACAGCCACCGGCCCGCGGCCACCGCGACCTCGGCGTGTGAAGGCCGCGCATCGGGAAGATCCAGGCCCGTGCGGTAGGCGGCGATGGACTTCACGCCCACCGCGTCCTGGCACCGAGCCGCCAAAAGCGACTGAAACGCCTCGGCGAACCCCGCAGCGCTAACGGAACCGTGCAGCGACTCGGCGACCTGCTCCAGCCGCACGATCTCAAAAGCAGGGCCGCCAGCCAAAGCCGCCAACGATCCGGGCGAAGAGATCGGCTCCGGCACATACCCGGTGTCCACGCACAAAGCCGACAACCCAGCCGCCCCAAGAAACCGCGCAGCCACCTCCTCATGCCCCAAGGCGGCCCGCCGCGAAACGTACGAAGACACCGAGGTATGCGAAGGCAAGTCCAGCACCGGAGCACACCACCGCCGCACGGCGAGCCCGATCCGCGAAGAAAACGCGTCGAGCGGCGCCGCGGCCTCGGTCAGCAAAGCAGCGAACGAGGCTTCGGAAAGGTCTCGTTGGACGAGTCCGTGGCAGTGGTGGTCAATCAGCGGCAGTTTCTCGAACATCGACGAGCCTCTCCCCGACCCGGCGGGTCAGAGCCGGAGCCAGCAGCACGACAACCACCGAAAGCAGCAGCCACCCGCCGGCCACCACGGGCAGCCACCGCGCGGGTCCTTCGGTCGGATAGGGAATCACGTTGCGGTACAAGGTGTAACCCAGAACCACGATGGCCGCCACCGGAATGACCACCTGCCACCGCGGCACGTCCATCAACCGCTGCACGAACACCAGCCGGATCGCGCCCAAAGTCGTCAACAGGTACGCCACCAGCAAGATCAACGTCCCAATGGCCCCGTACCAGGCGACCATGTCGAAAACCGTGGCCCCGAACACCAAAGCCGACCCCACGATCAACACGAGCCCGACAGCGGCAACGACAGCCGCCGCCCGCCCAGGAGTCCCCGCACCGGAAGTCACGCCAAGTCCGCGCGACCCGAAACCATCCCGCGACAGGGCGAACAACAACCGGGAAGCCCCAACGATACAAGCCAGCATGCACCCAAAGGCGCTCACGCACGCGCCCAAAGTGATCAGCTCCCCGACCCAACCGCCCACAAAGGACCGTCCCAGATCCCCCACCACAGCGGAAGAAGAACCGAACGCGGCCGGGTCTCCAAAGGCCATCATCGAAACAGCCGTCACCACCACGAAGAACACCCCACCGAACAAAGCCGTCCCCAGGATCGCCCGCGGAATGGCCCGCCGCGGCTGCGTCGTCTCCTCACCCAAGGTCGCCGCCGCCTCGAACCCGGCGAACGACAAGAACGCGTACACCACCCCAAGGAACAGCGAAGACCCACCGACGTCCGGCGACAGTGTGAACACCTCGAACGAGACCCGCGCGGAGGACACCAGCCGCACGAACACGATCACGCTCACCAGCAGGATCAAGGCGACCGTGACGACCTCGACCACCAGCACGAAGTTCGTCCCCCGCCGGGCAGGCACGACCGTGAGCCACAACCCCAGCACCATCGCCAGCCCCGCGAGCAGGAACGGCGCCCACGAGGGCGGCGCCGGCCACACCCCGATGACCTGCAGGAAAGCCGTGCCGAAGTTCCCCGCGGCCGAAGCGGTCCCCACCGCGAACAACGTGTAGGTCCCCAACAACCCCAGCCCGGCGACGACTCCGGTCCGCGGTCCCAGAGTCGCGCCGACGAACGCGTAGACCGAGCCCGCGTGGTTGAAGTACTGGCACAACCGCACGAACCCGTACGCCACCAGCAGCACAGCCACCGCGGCCAGCACGAACGCCAACGGCACCGCCCGGCCCACGGACGGGACCATGAACTGCGGGTTGATGTTGACCGCCATGCTCGGCGCCATCAGGGCGACCGACAGGCCGATCGCCTGCCACACGGTGAGCGTTCGCCGGAGTTGTGCCATCGCGTACTCCCCTCTACAAGGAGATCATTGACCCCAACATAGGAGTGAGGGGAAGCGATGGATCTCGCGAACTTGACCGCGCGCGGGGTGCTGGCGGTGGCCGTGACCTGGGTCGACACCAGCGGCATCACTCGTGTCAAAGCGGTACCGGTGCAACGCCTGAAGCACGCCGTGACCAGCGGGATCGGCAACTCCCCCGTCTTCGACCACTTCCTGCTCGACGACTCGATCGTAGGCGGCGGGCCGGTCGGGGATCTACGGTTGCGGCCCGACTTGGCCCGGTTGGCGGTGCTCGCGGCGCAGCCCGGATGGGCTTGGGCGCCGGGCGTCCGGTACGACCAGGAGGGCAAGGTCTACCCCACCGACAGCCGCGGGCTGGCCATCCGGACCGTCGAGCAGCTCGCCGAGCAGGGGCTGAGCGTGCGGGCCGCGTTCGAGGTCGAGTGGTGCGTGTCCAGCGGTGCGGGCGACGAGTTCGTCCCGGCCTGCTCCGGCCCGGCGTACGGGATGGTCCGGCTGGCCGAGCTGGCCGGGTACCTGCACGACGTCATCGAGGCGCTGACCACGCAGGGTGTCCACGTCGAGCAGATCCACCCCGAGTACGCGGCCGGGCAGTACGAGCTGTCGGTGGCCGCGGAGAGCCCGGTGGACGCCGCCGACACGCTGGTGCTGGTCCGCGAGACGATCCGGGCGGTCAGCCAGAACCACGGCCTGCGGGCCACGTTCGCGCCGAAGGTGCTGGCCGGTGGGGTCGGCAACGGCGGCCACATCCACCTGAGCGTGTGGCGCGACGGCCGCAACCTGATGGGCGGCGGCGACGGGCCGTGCGGGATGACCGGCGAGGGCGAGTCGTTCATGGCCGGGATCCTCACCCGGCTGCCTGCGCTGCTCGCGATCGGCGCGCCCTCGGTGGCCAGCTACCTGCGGCTGGTGCCGTCCAGCTGGGCGGGTCCGTACCAGTGCTGGGGCCTGGAGAACCGGGAGGCCGGGCTGCGGTTCATCACCGCCGGCGAGCCGAACCTGGAGGTCAAGTGCTTCGACGGCTCGGCCAACCCGTACCTGGCGGTCGCCGCGCTGCTGATCGCCGGCGGCGCCGGGATCACCGAGGGCGCGCAGCTGCCGGAACCGATCAATGTGGACCCCGTGACGCTTGAGGGGGTGCCCATGCTGCCGATCGACCTGGACCAGTCCCTGGTCGCGTTCGAGAACGAGCCGACCCTGCTGGCCGCGTTCGGCGAGCAACTCAGCGCCGCCATAGCGACCGTCCGGCGGGGTGAAATAGCACTGTTCGAGGGAAACACCGCGCAAGAAGTTGCCGAACGCAGCCGTTGGCGTTACTGACAAGTACAGCTAGTGTTGCTGGTCCAGGGCGCGAGCGGCAAAGGAGCGGTCTTGATCAGCGGCGAGGACCTGCAGCGGGAGATCGACGGACAGACGGTCGCAAAGCTCTTGCGGCGCAACGCGAACGAGTACGGCGATCTACCGGCGCTGAGTTCGCACTGGGGCCCGGACAAGACCACACTGACCTGGTCGGAGGTCCGAGAGAGCGTGGCCGCGCTGGCGCACGGCCTGATCGAGCTGGGGCTCGGGCAGAGCGACCGCATGCTCATCATGTCGTCCCGGCGGCCCGAGCACTGGATGGTCGACCAGGCGGCGATGCACACCGGCGCGATCTCGTGCACCACCTACGACACGCTGTCCACCGAGCAGATCGCGTTCGTGGCCAGGCACAGCGCCGCGCCGATCGTCGTGCTGGAAGGCGCCGAGCAGCTCGGCCGCTGGCTGCCCGCCCTGCCGGAGCTGCCCGCGCTGCGCAAGATCATCGTCATCGACGAGGCCGCGATCCCGGCCGGTGACGACCGGTTCGTCTCCTACCGCGAGGTGCACGAGAAGGGCGCCGCCCGGCACGCCGCCGACCCGGCGGTCTTCGAGCAGCTCACCGACGCGCTCGGGTTCGAGCAGCCGATCTGCATGATCTACACCTCGGGCACCACCGGCGACCCGAAGGGCGTGGTGCTGTCCAACCACAACATCATGGCCGAGGCCGCGTCGGTCGAGCTGGCGCACCCGCTGCCGATGCACGGCCATTCGGTGTCGTACCTGCCGTTCGCGCACATCGCCGAGCGGATGCTGGGCATCTACCTGGTGATCTACAAGGCCGGGCACGCCACTCTGGTCGCCGACCACACCCAGATCGTGCCCGCGCTGCACGGGGTCAAGCCGTTCGGCCTGTTCGGGGTGCCGCGGGTGTGGGAGAAGATGGCCGCCGCGCTGCAGGGCGGTCTCGCCGCGCTGCAAGGCGAGCAGGCCGCCGGGGTGCAGGCGGCTCGCGATGCCGCGCTGGAAGTGTGGCGGCTCAAGGGTTCCGGCCAACCCGTGCCCGAGGAGCTCGCCGCCAAGCTAGCGGTGCTGGACGAAAAGGCACTGCTCCCGATCCGAACCATGCTCGGCCTGGACCAGATGCACCGCGGTGGCAACAGCGGCGCCGCGCCGATCCCGGTCGCGGTGCTGGACTTCCTTGCCAGCGTGGGCATTCCGGTGCTCGAGGTGTGGGGCCTGAGCGAGACCACCGGCGCGGTCACCGAGAACGTGCCCACCGCGTACCGGCCCGGCTCGGTCGGCCGCCCGCTGCCCGGCGCGGAGATCAAGCTCGGCGAGGACGACGAGCTGCTGGTCCGCGGCCCGCACGTCTTCCTGGGGTACCTGCAGGAGGACGGCTCGATCAAGCCGGATGTCGACGAGGACGGCTGGCTGGCCACCGGCGACGTCGGCCGGATCGACGAGGACGGGTTCGTCTACATCACCGACCGCAAGAAGGAGCTGATCATCACCTCGGGCGGCAAGAACATCGCGCCGACCAAGGTGGAGGGCCTGCTGCGGGCGCACCCGCTGATCGGCCAGGCGGTGGCCATCGGCGACAGCCGGCCGTTCGTCAGCGCGCTGCTGGTGCTGGACGAGGAGGCGGCGCCGTTGTGGGCCAAGGCGAAGGGCCTGCCGTCGGTCGAGTTGTCCGACCTGGCCAAGGACCCGGTCGTGCTGGCCGAGCTGACCGCCGCGGTGGAGCAGGCGAACTCGGTTCTGTCCAAAGTGGAGCAGATCAAGAAGTTCGAGGTGCTGGACCGGGCCTGGACGCCGGAAACCGGCGAGCTGACGCCGACCCTGAAGCTGCGCCGCCGGGTGATCACCGCCCGCTATTCGGAGGCGATCGACGGTCTGTACGCATAGTGTGGTGGAGTGAGTTCCCACCACACTGAGCAAACGACACTCACGGTCAACGGGGAAGTCCGCAGCTTCCCCGTTGATCCGCGAACGACCCTGGTAGACGCGCTGCGTGAGCGGCTCGGGCTGACCGGGACCAAGAAGGGCTGCGACCGCGGCGAGTGCGGAGCGTGCACGGTCCTGCTGGACGGCAAGCGCGTGTTGTCCTGCATGATGCTCGCGGTCGCCGCCGAGGGGGCCTCGATCACCACGATCGAGGGACTGTCCGCCGAGGGCGAACTGCATCCGGTCCAGCGGGCCTTCCACGTCAACGACGCGTTCCAGTGCGGCTTCTGCACGCCCGGCCAGGTGCTCTCGGCCGTGGCCTGCATCCAGGAGGGGCACGCCGGGTCGCCCGAGGAGATCAAGGAGTGGATGAGCGGCAACATCTGCCGCTGCGCCGCCTACCCGCAGATCGTCGCCGCGGTCACGGAGGCGAGTGTCCAATGAAGACATTCACCTACGCCCGGGCGGACAGCGTCGAGGAGGCGCTGGCCGCACTGGCCGAGCCCGGAACGCAGCTGATGGCCGGCGGTACCGAGCTGGTGAACTGGCTCAAGGAGGGCATCGAGCAGCCGGACCGGCTGGTCGACATCACCCGGTTGCCGCTGCGCGGCATCGAGGAAGCCCATGTCCTGCGCATCGGCGCGCTGACCACGATGAGCGAGGTGCAGGCGAGCCCGTGGGTGCGACGCAACTACCCGGTGCTCGCCGAGTCGTTGCTGCGGGCGGCTTCGCCGCAGCTGCGCAACATGGCGACCATCGGCGGCAACCTGCAGCAGCGCACCCGCTGCCCGTACTTCCGCTCGGACACGCCGGTTCCTTGCAACAAAAGGGAACCGGGCAGCGGCTGCTCGGCACTGTCTGGGGAGACAGGCGGTCTGGCCATCTTCGGCTGGAGCGAGCAGTGCGTCGCCACGCACCCCTCCGACCTGGCTGTCGCCTTGGCCGCGTTGGACGCCACGATCGTGGTGCGCAGCGCCGAAGGCGAGCGCCGGATCCCGGCGACCGAGTTCCACACGCTTCCCGGGGACGAGCCTGCCAGGACCACCGAGCTGCGGCCGGACGAGCTGATCGTCGCGGTCGAGCTCCCGTACATCGCGCCGAACTCGTTCTACCTCAAGGTCCGGGAGCGGGTGTCCTACGAGTTCGCGGTTGTCTCCGCCGCGGCGGCGGTCTCGTTGGCGGGCAACGAGATCGCCTCGGCACACGTGGCTCTGGGCGGGGTCGCCCACCGGCCCTGGCGGCTGACCGCTGCCGAGGCCGCGCTTTCCGGCGTTGCCATTGACGACAAAGCCGCGCTCGGCCGGGCCATTGAACAGTCCTTTGTGGATGCCCGCCCGCTGGCGGGGAACGAGTACAAGGTGATCCTCGCCCAGCGCGCGGCCGTGCGGGCCCTGATGACGGCGGGTGGTGCGGTATGACCAGCCTGATCCGGCCAGACGGTCCGGCCAAGCTCACCGGGCGGGCCACCTACGCCGCGGACACCCAGGTCCCGGACGTGGTCTACGCCGCCCTCGCACCCGCGACCGTCCCCTTTGGACGTGTTGTCGAGGTGAACCTCAAGGCGGCGTTGGACGCGCCGGGCGTCATCGAGGCCTACGACCACACGAACTTCGTGCCGATGGTCGCGATGCAGGCGCCGATGCTCGGCCACTCGGTGATCCCGTTGCAGCAGGACAAGATTCACTACGACGGCCAGCCGATCGCCCTGGTGCTCGCCGAAACGCTGGAACAGGCGCAGCACGCGGCCCAGCTGGTCACCGCGACCTACGCGGACACCGGCACGCCACTGATGTTCGACCAGGCCGAGGACATCGGCCCGGGCGGCCCGCAATGGATCCCGCTGGACGCCGTGAAAGGCGACCACCAGGCCGGTCTGGCCGCGGCGGACAAGACGATCACGGCCGCCTACACCACCTCAGACCGGCACCACAGCGCGATCGAGCCCTCGGCGACCATCGCGTGGTGGGAGGGCGAGGAGGTCGTCCTGCACAGTTCCGTGCAGGCCGCGGCGATGGCCCAGCCGGTGGTGGCGACCGCGTTCGGCGTCCCGGCCGAGCACGTGCGGGTGATCTGCCCGTTCGTCGGCGGCGGGTTCGGGTCGAAAGGCTATGTGTGGCCGCACTTGTTGTTGGCCGCGGCCGCTGCCAAGGCATCGGGCCGGGCGGTCAAGCTGGTGATGACGCGGGCGCAGATGTTCTCGTTGAGTGGTCACCAGCCGGCGACCGCGCACGAGGTCACGTTGGCCGCCACCAACGACGGCAAGCTCACCGCGGTCCGGCACTACGGTGTGAACGCGGCCGCGCGAGTGGGCCAGTACTACGAGGCCACAACCTCCGCGTCGACCTGGCTCTACGACAGCCCGAACATCGAGGTGCACAACCGGATCCGCGAGGTCGACCGGCCGCAGCCGACCCCGATGCGGGCCCCGATGGAGGGCATGGGCCAGTTCGCGCTCGAGTCCGCGGTCGACGAGCTCGCGCACGAGCTGGGCATCGACCCGGTGGAGTTCCGGATCCGCAACGAGCCTGCGGTCAACCCGATGGACGGCAAGCCGTTCTCGCAGCGCTCGCTGGTCGAGTGCCTGCGGCAGGGCGCTGCGAAGTTCGGCTGGGCCGACCGCAAGCCGGGCATGCGCGACGGCAACGACCTGATCGGCTGGGGCGTGGCGGTTTCGACGATGCCCGCGTTCCGGATGCCTTCCTCGGCACGGGTCCGGGTCGGCAGCGACGGTCATGTCGTTGTGGAGACCGGCATGCAGGAGATCGGCAGCGGCCTGCCCGGGATGGTCCAGCTCGTGGCGGGCGAGGTGCTCGGTGTCGACCCGGCGGATGTCGAGGTGCGGCACGGCGACTCGTCGTTCCCGCCGCACTCCGGCACGGTCGGCTCGATCTCCACCGGCGCACTGGGTTCGGCCGTTCAGGCGGCCGCGACCGAGGTGCTGGAGAAGCTCCAGGCGCAGCCCGGCGACCAGCTGGGCGCGATGGTCGACGCCGCGGGGCTGGAGTTCGTCGACGCCGAGGCCCGCTGGGCGCCGGACGAGGCGTCCGGTGGCTACTCGATCCAGACCTATGGCGCGGTGTTCGCCGAGGTCAGGGTGGACGAGGACCTCGGGCTCGTGCGGGTGCCGCGGATCGTCGCGGTGTACAGCGCGGGCCGGATCATCAACCAGCTCGCCGCGCGCAGCCAGATGAGCGGCGGCATCATCTGGGGCCTCGGCCAGGCCCTGCTGGAGAAGTCGGTGATGGAGCCGACGATGGGCCGGTTCCTGTCCCGCAACCTCGCCGGGTACGTGGTCCCGGTGAACGCGGACATCGGCTCGATCGACGTCTCGTTCGTCGACGAAGCAGACCGGATCGCCAGTCCCGTTGGCGCCAAAGGCATCGGTGAGCTTGGTGCGACCGGCGTGTCGGCCGCGATCGCCAACGCCGTGTTCCACGCCACCGGCCGCCGGGTGCGTGACCTGCCTATCCGCATCCACGACCTGCTGTGATCCACTGGTCGTGTTTCAGGTGTCCCGGTCGATGAGAGCCGGGATCGGGGTGGTTCCTGGCGTCGCCGCCGGGGCGCCGCGAATACTGGTTGTCTTTGGGCGCCCCGGCGGGGGCGCCAGGGGCCGCATCCGGCCCGGCTATCGCGATCGGGACACCTGAAACACGGCCTGGCCCCCGGATGTCCGCATCCGGGGGCGTTCGGCAGGGCTCTTGCCAAATACCGGGCGAACCGCGAGAGTAGTGGCGCAATCACTGTCCGCGCCGCCTCGTATCGCACAGGAGCGTCCCATGAGACGTCGGCGTGTTTGCCTGGCGCTCGCAGCGAGCTTGGTCATGTTCATCCCGTTGAGCCATCCGAGCGACGCTGCGCCTCTGCAGATCTCCGCAGGTCAGATCACGACGATCCCGGACTGGCGGCTGCAGACCAGCAGCACCGCGACCCAGTCCGGCGACGTGATCTCCGCGCCGGGCTTCAACGACTCCAGCTGGCTGCAGGTTCCCGCCCGGTCGACCGTGATGGCCGGCCTGGTCGCCAACAACCGCTATGGCGACGTGAACTTCAGCGAGAACCTGAAGAAGGCCAACGCAAACGACTTCAAAGTGCCGTGGTGGTACCGCAAGGGGTTCACCGCCACGCCCGCCACGGGTACGCACACCTTCCTGAAACTCAAGGGTGGGGTGCTCGGCCGCGGCGAGATCTGGTTCAACGGCACCAAACTCGCCGGCACCGACACCGTGATCGGCGCCTATCCCACCCGTGAGTACGACGTGACCTCGCTGGTCCGCAATGGCGCCAACGCCGTGGCGATCAAGGCGATGCCGTCCAACCCGTCCGCCGACCTGCTGATCCACTTCGTGGACTGGACCCAACTGCCGCCGGACCGCAACCAGGGCCTGTTCCGGGACGTGCAGCTGGCCAGCAGCGGCGCGGTCTCGCTGCGGGACCTGCGGGTCGCCACGGATCTGCCGCTGCCCAGCACGAGCACGGCCGACCTGACGGTGAAAGTGAGTGCCCGCAACGATTCCACCGCGGCGGTATCAACCGAGGTGGCGGGCACGATCGACAACATCACCTTCCGCCAGACGGTCTCGCTGGCGGCCAAGGAGACCAAGACGGTCACGTTCAACCCGTCGAACACCCCCGCGCTGCACCTGACGAACCCGCGCGTGTGGTGGCCGTTCACCATGGGCGGCCAGCCGATGTACAACGCGTCGGTGACGGCATCCGTTGGCGGCGTGGAATCTGACAACGCCAGCACGTCGTTCGGCATCCGCGAGGTCACCTCGTCGCTGAACAAGGGCGGGCGGCAGTTCTCGGTGAACGGCAAGCCGTTCCTCGTCCGCGGTGGCGGCTGGGCGTCGGATCTGTTCCTGCGCACCGATGTCCGCAAGATCACCGACCAGCTGAACCTGGTCCGGTCGATGAACCTGAACACCATCCGGCTGGAGGGCAAGCCGGAGAACGACGAGTTCTACGATGTGGCCGACCGGCTCGGGATCATGATCCTGACCGGCTGGGAGTGCTGTTCGGCTTGGGAGAACTACGGTTCGTTCAACGCCGAGAAGAACCGCGTTGCCGGGGAGTCCGCGGAGAGCGAGGCCAAGCGGATCCGCAACCACCCCAGCGTCATCGGGTTCATGATCGGCAGCGACAACGCCCCGCCAGCGGCCCAGGAGAAGATCTACCTGGACGCGTTGAACCGGGCCGAGTGGACCCTGCCGGTGATCGCCTCCGCGGCCAACGCGAGCTCGCCGCAGCTGGGCAACTCCGGGATGAAGATGGACGGCCCGTACTGGTGGGAGCCGCCGGTCTACTGGTACAACGACCAGCTCGGCGGGGCGGCCGGGTTCGCCTCGGAGATCGGCCCCGGCCCGACCATCCCGGAGATGGACGAGCTGAAGAAGTTCCTGTCCACGGCGGACATCAACAAGCTGACCAACTACAACACCGCGCAGTACCACCTCTCGCCCAGCGGCACGTTCGGCAAGTTCTCCTTCTGGGGCACGGCGTTGAACAACCGCTACGGCGCTCCGTCCGATGTGGACGACTTCGTCCGCAAGGCGCAGCTGGCCAACTACGAGACGAACCGCGCCCAGTTCGAGGCGTTCGGCCGGGACTTCTCGGATACCGGTAAACCCGCCACCGGCGTGATCTACTGGATGATGAACGACCCGTGGCCCAAGCTGTTCTGGCACCTGTACGACTACAACCTGGCCACCGCGGGTTCGTACTTCGGCGCCAAGACGGCTCTGCGGCCGTTGCACGTTCAGTACTCCTACGACGACAAGTCACTTGCCGTTGTGAACACCGGTCTGCAAAGTGTGTCTGGACTCAGCGTGCAGGTGACCGTGTTCAACGCGGATGGCACGCAGAAGGCCAACGAGACCCGGTCGGTTACGGCCAGTGCCAACGGTTCCGTGCGGGTCGGCAACCTGCCGCAGCCGAGTGGGTTGTCGTCGACGTACTTCGCGCGGCTGTTGTTGAAGAACTCGTCCGGTCAGGTCATCGACCGGAACGTGTACTGGTTGTCCACGACCGCCGACACGTTGAACTACGGCGGTTCCGACTGGTACTTCACGCCGCAGTCCGGGTACGCGAACCTCAAGGGCGTCACCAGCCTGCCCACCGGTTCGGTCAACGCCACCAAGTCGTCCACTGTGGAGGGTGAGAACACCCGCACCACCGTCACCCTCACCAACAACGGCGGCAACCTGGCCTTCTTCCTGCGGGCCAGCGTCCGCAAGGGCAACGGCGGCGCCGAAGTCCTGCCAGCCGACTGGTCGGACAACTACGTGTCGTTGTGGCCGGGCGAAACCCTGACCCTGACGGCCACCTACCGGACCGCGGACCTCGGCGGCGCCGGCCCCGCGGTCGAACTGTCCGGGATCAACATCCCGAAACGCACACTCTGACCGAATCGCCGGGCCCGGCCTTTGCCGGGCCCGACGTTCGTCGGTACCGAACTCCTTGCGACACCATTAGTTTTCGCAGTCACGAACGACTCCCTGCAATGGTCGTCGGAAGGACTGAAATGCGTAAATCGGTCGTCGCCGCCGCGGTGTGCGCGGCTGCGTTAAGTGTCGTCGCCCCCGCCGCTCAGGCAGAGCCCGCCGCCCCCGCCATCATCGGCGGCGGCACGGTGAGCTCGGCCCCGTGGGGCGCGCAGATCTACTGGGACCAGGGCGGAAGCGAGTTCGGCGGCTTCGAGTGCTCGGGCACCATCATCGCGGCGCAGTGGGTCATGACCGCCCAGCACTGCGTCACCAGCGCCCCGATGCATGTCCTGGTCGGGAACGTCAACTTCGGTCAGGGCACGCGCGGCACGGTCGACCGCAAGGTGATCTCCCCCAACGGCGACATCGCCCTGCTGCACCTCACCGCGGGCATCAACACCACCTTCATGCGCCTCGGAAGTGCCGACCCCGCAACGGGTGCGACCAACCAGATCTACGGCTGGGGCCGGACCTTGAACCAGAGCCCACCCTCGCCGGTGTTGAAGACCGCGAACGTCCGGGTGACCGGTCGTAGTACGGATGCCTTTGGTGGCAGGGCTATCGCGAGCCGCGGCATCAACGGCGCCGCCTGGCACGGTGACTCGGGCGGCCCTGAGCTTTCCAACGGCGTTCAGGTCGGTGTGGCCTCGACGGCTGGCAACTCGGGCTCGAACCCTCAGGGGATCCAGAACTACGCGAGTGTCGCGGCAAACCGGACCTTCATCCGGAACACTGCCGGAGTTTAGTCCTTTGTGGAGTTCCGGCTCCTCGATGCCTTAGGCGGCTCTTGTGGCTGGGAGCGGTTCGATTTTGTGTGGGACCCCTGCGGCGCACAAAATCGAACCGCCGCCGGGGTTTGCCTCCCACCCCCAGTCGAAATACTCGGTAGGGTGGTTACGCGAGCCACTCCTTGATCTGTTCGATGAGGGCGACGGGGTTCTCGCCGATGGGGGTGACGTTGAGGCTGGTGACGCCGGCTTCCTTGAAGGCCTGCAGGCGTTCCTTCACGTAACCGGCCGGTCCGATGAGGTTCGTCAGCTCCGCGAACTCGGCGGGCACGGCGGCCGCGGCCTCGTCCTTCTTGCCGGCGAGGTACAGCTCCTGGATCTTCTCCGCCTCCGCCTCGAAGCCGTACCGCTTGGCGAGGTCGTTGTAGAAGTTGCGGCCGCGGGCGCCCATTCCGCCGACGTACAGGGCGATGTAGGGCCGCGAGGCGTCCCGCAGGCCGGTCACGTCATCGCCGATCGCGAGCATGCCGCCCGCGACGATCTCCAGCTCGCCCAGTGCCGGGTCGCGCTTTTGCTTGCCCGCGGCCAGGGACTGGCCCCACACCGACTGGGCCTTCTCCGGGATGAACAGCGTGGGCAGCCAGCCGTCGGCGATCTCGGCCGTCATCTGGACGTTCTTGTCGCCCAGCGAGGCCACGTAGATGGGGATCTCGGGGCGGACCGGGTGGGTCAGGATCTTCAGCGGCTTGCCGAGGCCGGTGCCCTGGCCTTCGGGCAACGGGATGTTGTAGTTGCCGGTGTTGGTGATGACCTCGCGGCGCCAGATGCGGCGGCAGATGTCGATGACCTCGCGGGTGCGGCCGAGCGGCTTGTCGTAGGCGACGCCGTGCCAGCCTTCGATGACCTGCGGTCCCGAGGCGCCGAGGCCGAGGATGGCGCGGCCGCCGGAGACGGCGTCGAGGCCTGCGGCGGTCTGGGCGATCAGCGCGGGGGTACGCGAGTAGATCGGCAGGATCGCGGAGCCGATCTGCACGCGGGAGGTCTTGGCGGCGATGTAGCCCATCAGGGTCGGCGAGTCGAACCCGTACGCCTCGGCCACCCACACGGTGTCCAGGCCCGCGTTCTCCAGCGCGACGACGTGCTCGATGAGTTCCTTGGGGTTACCCGCGTACATCAACTGCGTGCTGATCTTCATGGTCATCCTTGCTCTCGCACAGCGCCGTGCGCCATGAGGTCATCGATGTCGTCAAACCCCCAGTCCGCCAAGGCGTTCCGGGTGTGCTCACCGGGGCGAGCGGGCGGGGTGGTGAGCTCCGCCGGCGTCGCGGAGAACCGGGGTGCGGGCGCGGGCTGGACCATGCCGTCCTTGTCCACCAACGTGCCGCGCTCGGCGATGTGCGGGTGCTGCGGCGCTTCGGTGAGGGACAACACCGGCGCGACGCACGCGTCGGTCCCCTCGAAGACCGCCGTCCACTCGGCGCGCGTGCGGGTCGCGAACGCCTCGGCGAACCGCTTCCGCAGCTCGGGCCAGTGCGGGATGTCGAACTGCCCGGGCGCGTCCCGCACCCCCAGCAGCCGCACGAACTCCGCGTAGAACTGGCGCTCCAGCGGCCCGACCGCCATGTACTCGCCGTCGGAGGTCTCGTAGACGTCGTAGAACGGGGCGCCGGTGTCGAGCAGGTTCACCCCACGCGTCGGCTGCCAGACCCCGGCGGAGACGAGCCCGAAGATCATCGTGGCGAGGTGTGCGGCGCCGTCGACGATCGCGGCGTCAACGACCTGCCCCTTGCCGGACCGCAGGGCGGCGAGAATGCCCACGGCCAGGTACAGCGCGCCGCCGCCGAAGTCGCCGACCAGGTTCAACGGCACCTGCGGCGGCCCTCCTGCGCGCCCGAGAGCGTGCAGCACGCCGGTGATGCCGATGTACGCGATGTCATGTCCCGCGGACTGCGCCAGCGGGCCGTCCTGGCCCCAGCCGGTCATCCGGCCGTACACGAGCCTGGGGTTGCGTTCGAAGCACTGCTCGGGGCCGATGCCCAGGCGTTCGGCGACGCCCGGCCGGTAGCCCTCGATCAGCACGTCGGCCTTCGCGGCGAGGCGCAGCACGACCTCCGCGCCGCGGTCGTTCTTCAGGTCGACCATGACCGAGCGTTTGCCGCGGTTGAGCAGGTCCCGCGAGGGCGGCCCGGCCACGGGTGACGAGTTCGGCCGGTCGACGCGGACCACGTCGGCGCCCAGATCGGCCAGCAACATGGCGCAGAACGGCGCCGGCCCGATCCCGGCCAGCTCCACGACCCTCAGTCCCGCGAGTGGACCCATGCGGACACCCTCCTACTCGCCAGTACGGCGACTTTATACCTAACGCTGTACGGATAGATGTGACAATCACCCCATGGTGAATGCCGCCGTGGTGCACGGAGCAGGACAGGACATCGAGGTCACCGCCATCGAGCTGCCGGATCTCGGCCCGCACGACGTCCGGGTCAAGGTCGCCGCCGCCGGGGTCTGCCACTCCGACCTCTCCATGACGAACGGGACGTTCACGCCCGCGTTCCCGCTGGTCCTGGGCCATGAAGCCGCCGGGACCATCGCCGCCGTGGGGTCGGACGTGACGGGTCTCGAGGTCGGCGACCGGGTGGTGGTGAACTGGGCGCCCGCGTGCCGCCGGTGCTGGTTCTGCCTGAACTCGCAGCCGTGGCTGTGCACAGCCGTCGAGGGGAACGTGAGTCCGGTCCGGGGAACGATCGGCGGGGACCCGCTGCACGTGACTCTTGGGGTCGGTGCGTTCGCTGAGGAGATCGTGCTGCCCACAGACGCTGTCGTACCGCTTGCGCCTGGCGTTCCGCTTGATGTCGCCGCGCTGCTCGGGTGCGCCGTGGTCACCGGCGTCGGCGCCGTGCGCAACACCGCCGCCGTGCGCCCCGGTGAGTCCGTGGTCGTCATCGGCCTCGGAGGCGTCGGCCTGTCCGCACTGCTCGGCGCCCACCTGGCCGGCGCGGGCCCGATCATCGCCGTGGACATCAGCCCGGACAAGGAAGAACTCGCGCGCACCGCGGGCGCCACCCACTTCCTGGTGTCCCACGACAAGCTCGCGAAGGAGATCCGCGGCCTCACCGACGGCCGCGGTGCCGACCACGCCCTCGAATGCGTCGGCCACTCGGCCACCATCCGCACGGCCTGGCAATCCACCCGCCGCGGCGGCCGCGTCACCGTCGTCGGCGTCGGCCGCCGCGATGACACCGTGTCGTTCAACGCCCTCGAGCTCTACCACTTCGCCCGCACCATCGGCGTCTCCGTCTACGGCTCCGGCGACCCCAACCGCGACATCCCCCTCCTCGCCACCCAGATCGAACTGGGCCGCCTGGACCTCGAACCCCTCGTCTCGCACCGAATCGGCCTCGACGGCGTGACAGAAGCCTTCGAACGCATGAAGTCGGGCACCGGCGCCCGTTCCCTGCTCGTGTTCGACAGCTGAGGCTGGGGGTCAGGGTGCTGACAGCGTGCGCAGGATGTGGCACCAAGTAGCACGCGGTGCCACATCCGGCGAGACTGGGGGTATGAGCGTCCAGCCTGAGATCACCCAGCGGGATCTGCGCAACAGGTCCAAGGAGATCATGGACACGGTCGAGAACGGGGGCTCGTACATCGTCACCCGCGACGGGCGGCACATCGGCGAGCTGATCCCGCTGCGCCGGCGGCGCCGGTTCGTCCCGCGGGCGGAGTTCGCCGCGTCGTCGCGGGTCGCCGCGGCGGTCGACATCGAGGTCTTCCGGGCCGACCAGGACGCGGCGATGGAGCAGGGGATCGACGACCCCTATGAGCGCTGACCAGGGCCTGATCGACACCGACATCCTGATCCTGCGCCGGTGGATCGACCCGGCCGAGCTGCCCGGGGAGGTGGCGATCAGCGCCATCAGCCTCGCCGAGCTCTCCGCCGGGCCGCACCTGGTCCGGCCCGGCCACCCCGGCTACGACGAGCACATCGAACGCGCGCGGCGGATGGATGTGTTGCAGCGCGCGGAAAGCGAGTTCGACCCCATCCCGTTCGAGGCCGAGGCGGCGAGGGCCTACGGGCGGTTGTCCGCGGCCGTCGTGGCTTACGGACGCCGGCCGCGGCGCCGGACGGCCGGCCTGATGATCGCCGCCACCGCGCTGGTGGAGGGGCTCCCGCTGTTCACCACGAACCCGGACGACTTCAAGGGACTCGAGGACCTGGTCACCGTCGTGCCGGTCACGCATCCGACGACGAAACCTTGATGTCCAGCAACGGGACCAGGTAGGCGCGGGCGAAGGTGCGCATCTCGCGTTCGTCCGCGGCCGGGATGCGGCCGTCGGGGGTGAGCACCATGGAGTGGATCAGCCGGGCGAGCAGCTCGGCCAGCGGTTCCGGGTCGAACTCGCCGAGCGAACCGGCCTGCTGGTCCTCGCGGATCTTCTGGGCGAGGTAGTCGCGGGCCATGGCGATGATCGGGCCGCCGGTCAGGGTCAGGCCGGGCAGGATGGCCTCGGGTTCGCTGGACAGCAACCGGTTGAGCAGCGGGTGCCGGCGCAGGCCGCGCACCACGGCGACGAACCCCTCCACCAGCCGGTCCTGCGGCGACCCGGCCTTGCCGATCTCCGCGTCCACCCCGGCCAGGAACCGGGACACCTCCCGCAAGCCCACAGCCGTGACGAGGTCGCCCTTCTGCGGGAACCGCCGGTACACGGTCGCGCGGCCGAGACCCGCCTGCCGGGCCACATCGTCCATTGTGGACCGTCGCAGCCCGAACTCCTCGTACACGGCCAAGGCCGCGTCCAGGATCTTGGTGACGACCTCGTCGGTCACGAAGCGAGCCGGGCGGCCAGGGCCATCGGGTGGTAGCGGTACCTCACCGGAACCATCGGCATCGCCACCCGCACGGCCTTCTTGAGCACATCCAGCCTGCGCTCGTCCCAGCGAGTCCACTGTAGACCGAGGCGCTCCCGGAACACCGGCGGCAGCGTGCCCACGGTGGCCGTCATCATCGTCCGCGCCCCGATCGGCCCGGCCGCGCGCCACATCGCCGACGGCAGCGGCCACCACGGCGGCTGCAGCGGATGCCGCTCGCCCAGGGCGTCCAGCAGGTCGCGCACGCTCTTGTTGTCCTCCAAGTGGTTGACCACCATGCCGGAAAAATAGTCCCAGAACCCCTCGAGCGTCACCGGCATCCGGTGCGGCTTGATGCCGAGCAGCTCGCCGAGCGACCGCCATTCCGCGTAGTACTCGCGCTGCACCGAAACTGGCAAAGGTGTGCCGAAGTTCCGGTGCACGTCGAGCGCGCCCTCGAACAGGGTCGCGTGCACCCACCAGTAGGCGTCCGGGTTCAGCGCGCTGTACCGGTTGCCGTGGTGGTCGACGCCGGTGAAGCCGCGGTGCAGCTCACGCAGCCGCCGCGCCTCGGCAGCCGCGCGCTCGCCGCCGAACGTCTGGAGCATCATCGAGTCGACCGTCCGTTGCAGCCGCTGCCACGGTTCGGCCCGGTAGTTCGAGTACTGCGCCACCCCGGCGCCGACCGTCGGGTGCGCGACCTGCAACAGCAGGGCTCGCCCGGAACCGAGCAGCAGCCGCCAGTCCAAGGCGGTCCGCCACGCCACCGAGCCGGGTCCCAGGACTGCCATCGACCCACCTCCGTCCGAGACGGTGATACATCATTTGTATCACTGCCTGATCTTCACCGCTACCCTCCGTGGTGGTAGTTTCTCCAGGCCAGACAGGGGAACAGGAGGCGCTCATGCCGCGCATACCGGTCATGCCAGTAACGGACTCCATGTTCCTTTTGGGCGAGTCCCGGGAACATCCGATGCACGTCGGCGGGCTGCAGCTGTACGAGCTGCCCGAGGGCGCCGGGCCGGACTACCTCAACCAGATGTACCACTCGCTGATCGGCGACGAGGCAGGCGTGCAGGAGCTGTTCCGGCAGCGGCCGCGACGCCCGGTGAGCAGCCTCGGCCAGTGGTCCTGGTCGCACGACGACCTGCTGGACATGGAGTACCACGTCCGGTTCTCCGCGCTGCCGCGCCCCGGCCGGGTGCGTGAGCTGCTGGAGCTGGTGTCCCGGCTGCACGGCTCGCTGCTCGACCGGCACCGCCCGCTGTGGGAGTTCTCGCTGATCGAGGGCCTGGAGGGCAACCGGTTCGCGACCTACTCCAAGGTGCACCACGCGCTGATGGACGGCGTGTCCTCGATCATCCTGGCCAACCGCGCGCTGTCGGCCGACCCGTCGACGATGAACATGCCGCCGGTCTGGGCCGTGCCGCCGCTCGAAAAGCCGGCGACCAACGGCCACGGCGGACCGCTGGCGTTGCTGGAGTCGTTGCGGGACATGACTTCCGACCTCGCCGGGGTGCTGCCGGCGGTGGTGAGGAACGCGAACACCGCGCTGCGCGAACAGGCTTCGGTGCTGCCGTTCCAGGCGCCGCGGACGATCTTCAACGTGCAGATCACCGGCGCCCGCCGGTTCGCCGCGCAGAAGTGGGACCTCGACCGGATCAAGGCGATCCGCAAGGTCACCGGCGCCACGCTGAACGACGTCGTGCTGGCGATGTGCGCGGGTGCGCTGCGCCGGTACCTGATGCAGCTGGACGCGCTGCCGGACCGGCCGCTGATCGCGATGGTGCCGGTATCGTTGCGCGGCAAGCAGAAGAAGTCCGAGGCGAGCGGCAACTCGGTCGGCGCGATCCTGGTGAACCTCGGCACGCACCTGTCCGACCCGGCCGAGCGGTTCGCCGCGATCCAGCAGTCCGCCCAGGTGGCCAAGCGCTCGCTGGCCGAGCTGAGCCCGTTGCAGATCCTCGCGTTGTCCGGGCTGACCATGGCGCCGCTGGCGTTCGCGCCGATCCCGGGGGTCGTGAAGCTCACTCCGCCGCCGTTCAACCTGATCATCTCGAACGTGCCGGGCGCGCAGAAACCGTTGTACTGGAACGGGGCCAGGCTGCAGGGCATGTACCCGCTGTCGATCCCGTACGACGGCCAGGCGCTGAACATCACGATCACCAGCTACGCGGGCGCGCTGAACTTCGGCCTGACCGGCTGCCGCCGCAACGTGCCGCACCTGCAGCGCATGCTCACCCACCTGGACGAGTCCCTGGTCGAGCTGGAGACCGCGGTCAAGTCCTGAAACAGGTTCCAGCGCTCCATCGGCGTTGGTAAGCGAGTGAGCCATTTGACGGATTGCTCGCGGCTGAAACGCGTTCTAACTTTGACGCTGCCCAGCCATCACTGCCGATGGAGTGCGCCATGCCTCAGGTTTCCCGTCGCCATGTTCTCGCCGGAGCCGGTCTCGCGCTCGCCGCGGGCCTGACCAACCCGCCCGCCGCCTCGGCGGACCAGGAGTACGACGTGGTCGTCGTCGGCGCGGGTGCCGCTGGGATGACGGCCGCGTTGACCGCCGCCAAGCGCGGGCTTCGCGTTGTCGTGCTGGAGAAGGCGTCGGTCTACGGCGGTTCGCTGGCGCGTTCCGGTGCGGCGGTGTGGATCCCGAACAACCAGGTCATCCTGGCCGCCGGAGTGCCTGACACCCCGGCGAAAGCAGCCGCCTACCTGTCGGCGGTCGTGGGCACGGGATCGTCCCTGGCCCGGCAGCAGGCGTATCTGGCCAACGGGCCGGCGATGATCTCGTTCGTCATGGCCAACAGCCCGCTGCGGTTCCGGTTCATGCCCGGCTACAGCGACTACTACCCGGAACTGCCCGGCGGGATGCCGAACGGCCGCTCGATCGAGCCGGAGGTGTTGGACGGCAACATCTTGGGCGCCGAGCTGGCCCGGCTGAACCCGTCGTACCTGAACGTGCCCGCGGGCATGGTGGTCTACGGCGCCGACTACAAGTGGCTCAACCTCGCTGCCGTGCACCCGAAGGGGTTCGCGGTGGCCGCGGAATGCCTGGCCCGCGGCGCAGCTGCGGCCGCCGCGGGCCAGAAACCGTTGACCATGGGCCAATCGCTCGCCGGAAGCCTGCGTGCCGGTTTGCTGGCCGCCGGTGTTCCCGTGCTGCTCAACACGCCGTTGCAGGACCTGAAGATCGAGAACGGCCGTGTGGTGGGTGTTCAGACGCCCCAGGGCCTGTTCCGGGCCACCCGCGGCGTGATCATCGGGTCGGGCGGGTTCGAGCACAACACGGAAATGCGCGTGCAGTACCAACGTCAACCGATCACTACACAGTGGACGGTCGGTGCGGCGTCCAACACCGGCGACGGGATCCGGGCGGGACAACGAGCGGGTGCGGACCTGGCGCTGATGGACGACGCCTGGTGGGGCCCGGCGATCCCGCTGCCCGAAGGCCCGTGGTTCTGCCTGGCCGAACGAACCCTGCCCGGCAGCCTGATCATCAACCAGGCCGGCCAGCGGTTCGTCAACGAGGCCGCGCCCTACAGCGACGTCGTGCACGTGATGTACGACAAGAACCCGTCCGCGCCGTGCATCCCGGCCTGGATGATCACCGACCAGAACTACCGCAACCGCTACCTGTTCCGCGACACCGCACCGCTGCTTCCCTTGCCGGACAACTGGTTCGCCTCCGGTGCCGCCGTCAAGGCCTCGTCCGTCGAGGCTTTGGCCACCGGGATCGGTGTACCCCCAGCAGCGTTGCGGGCCACTGTCAACCGCTTCAACGGGTTCGCCTTCTCCGGAAAGGATCTGGACTTCCGCCGCGGCGACAGCGCCTACGACCACTACTACACCGATCCCGGCGTCTTCCCGTCCTCCAGCCTCGCCTCACTGTGGCTGCCGCCCTTCTACGCGTTCAAGATCGTCCCCGGCGATCTCGGCACCAAGGGCGGGATCGTCACCGACGCGCGGGCTCGCGCGTTGCGACCGGACGGAAGCGTGATCCCGGGCCTGTGGGCGGCCGGGAACGCCAGCGCGGCCGTGATGGGCCACAGCTACGCGGGCGCGGGCTCGACCATCGGCCCGGCGATGACCTTCGGCTACATCGCCGCCAACGACGTCTAACCCCTGGCGTACTTGACAATCGCGGCAAGATCCTCGGTCGACGGGGCCGCGTCCAGCAGGTTCTGCACCACTGTGGACAGTGGCAGGTCGGCGGACGCGGTCGCCAGGCCGACATCCTTGGCGGCCAGCCGGACCGGGAAGTAGACGCCCTGCGCGAACGCGCGTCCGGCCACGCCCGCCAAGGGTGAGGCCGCCATCGCCCGTTTCACCATGTCCTCGGGCAGGCCGAAAGCGTCCGCGAGCGCCATCGCCTCGGCCACCACGGCGACCCCGCTGATCACGGCGTTGATCAGGACGATCTTCAGCGCCGCGCCGGCGCCGAGCGCGCCCGCGCGGGTGACCGTGCCGAACACCCGCAGGATCGGCATGACCTCGTCGGCGTCGCCGCCGGCCAGCACGGACAGCTCACCGCCGGCCGCGCGATCGATGCTGCCCATCACCGGCGCGTCGATCAGGGTGACGCCGTCCGGCAGCAGGTCGCGGACCTCCCGCACCGCCTGCGGGCCGATGCTCGACATGTCGATCACCGTCGTCCCCGGTCGCAGCGCGGCTGCGAAGCCGGTCACGACCTCGCGGACGGCGGGCGGGTCGGCCAGCATCGTGATCACCACGTCGGCGTTCCGGACCGCGTCCGCCGGACTGGCCGCGACTTCGGCCGGGAAGTCCTTGGGCGTCCGGTTCCACACGGTCAGCCGGTACCCGGCCGGGATCAGCCGCCGGGCCATCGGGTCGCCCATCGAGCCCAGCCCGAGAAACGCGAGGTTCTTGTCCATGCCCCGACGCTATTGCGGCGACTGCGATGCGACCAGCGAATGTCTAGCATGGATGTCATGCCGGTCTCGCATGACTTGTCCGCCTCGCTGTTCCGGGTGTTCGTCGAGGTCGCCCGGGTGGGTTCGTTCACCGCGGCCGCTTCGACGCTGGGCTACACCCAGTCGGCCATCTCGCGGCAGATCTCCGCGCTGGAGGACGAGGCCGGGACGGCACTGTTCGACCGCCTGCCCCGCGGAGTCCGCCTCACCGAGCCCGGACGACGCCTTGTTCCGCACGCTCAGGCCGTTCTGGAACGCCTGGACGCCGCCCGCCGGGACCTCGCCGACCTGGCCGAGCTGGCGA
This sequence comes from Actinocrispum sp. NPDC049592, assembly GCF_040675465.1. Taxonomy (NCBI): domain Bacteria; kingdom Bacillati; phylum Actinomycetota; class Actinomycetes; order Pseudonocardiales; family Pseudonocardiaceae; genus Actinocrispum; species Actinocrispum sp. NPDC049592. The sequence goes on from NZ_JBFAPA010000011.1 coordinate 325,676, forward strand.
CCGGGCGGTTGCGGGTCGGCGGGTTCGCGACGGCCGACGCGGCGCTGATCCCGCGGGCCATCGCCGCGTTCCGGCTGTCCTATCCGGAGGTTTCGGTCACGCTTCGAGAGGGCTACACGCCGAGCCTGATCGCCCTTGTGGCGTCGGGGGATGTCGACCTCGCCGTGGTGAGTTTCCCGGAGCGGCACCACATCGACGGGATCGACCTGGTGAAGTTGTGCGATGACCACATGTTCGTGGCGGTACCCATCGGTCATCGCCTCGACGGCGCCCGGCACGTGCGACTGTCCGACCTGGTCGGGGAGACCTGGATCGCGGGCAGCAACCGCCCGGAGGACACCCTGATCAGCTCATGCCTGCGCACCGGGTTCCAGCCGCACATCGGGTTCGTGGCCCGTGACTGGATGGCCAAGCAGGGCCTGGTCGCCGCCGGGATGGGGATCACGTTGATCCCGTCGCTGGCCGTGGCGGCCGTCCGGCGGGACATCTCGTTGGTACCGCTGCATCCTGACGACATCGCGCCGCGCCAGGTCTACACCGCGGCGGCCAGCGGGTTCACGCTCTCGCCTGCCGCACAGGCATTCCTCGCCATCCTGCGGCGGCAACCCGTGGAATGATCACGGTGTGCGAGCCTTGGTTGCGTTACTCCTGTTCTTGCTGGCCGGGTGCAGCGTGCATCCGTTCGCCTTCGAGCCACCGCCACCACCGTCCATACAACCGCTGCCGGGCACGGCTGACCAGGTCTGGCCGTCCGCGCCGACCTCGCCGCCCGGACCGTGTCCGAAGCCTGGGGTGCGCATCACGGTTGGCGGCAGCGACGCGGCGATGGGCCTGCGGGCGCTCACCCTGGAGATGACCAACTGTGGCGCGGCTCCATACGAGGTCAACGGGCGCCCGGTGGTGCTGGTGCTGAACGCGGAGGACCAGCCGGAGCCGGTCGCGGTGTTCCAGGGCACCGGCGGCATCACCACGGACCCGGAGGTCGACGCCGCGCCGCAGCCGTTGACGCTGGCGCCCGGTGAGAAGGCCCACGCGACGCTCGTGTGGCGGCTGCTGGTGCAGGACGGCCGGTCGGTCACCGGCACTTCGCTGCGGGTCGCGCCGCTGCCCGGAGAGCCGGATCAGCTGGTCAGCCCGGTGCACCTGGACGTCGGCACCACCGGGAAGCTCGGCGTCGGGCCTTGGTCGAAGGCCTGAGACTCGCGTCCGCCCGCTACCTACTCTAGAGTAGGTTAGCAACGGACCGAGGAGTTGGTGAGATGGTCGATCGGCACAGGCGGGACGCCATGGGCATCGCGCTCGCGGTACTCAACCGGATCGCGGGCACGCGTCTCGTGCAGCGGTTCGGGCTGAACAAACCGCTGGAGCGCGGGGTCTACCAGGCGACGAGGACGGGGTTCCGCACGCTCGGCGCGGCGACCCGGTCGTTCCAGGCCGCCCAGCGCCTCGGCCGGCCCGCGCGCCTCGAACCCGCCCCCGAGCGCGGCCTGTTCGACCTGACCCCGGACGACGAGCAGCAGATGATCCGGGACACGGTCGCCGAGTTCGCCGCGGAGCAGCTGCGGCCGGCTGCCGCGGAGGCCGACGCCTCCTGCACGCCGCCGCCGTCCTTGCTGGCCACTGCCGCTGAGCTGGGCGTGACCATGATCGGCGTGCCCGAGGAGCTGGGTGGCGTCGGGACCGCGCGGTCCACTGTGTCCGGTGTGCTGGTCGCGGAGGCCATGGCGCACGGGGACATGGGGCTCGCGGTCGCCTGTCTCGCGCCCGCGGCGGTCTCGAATGCCTTGGTGCTGTGGGGTGACGCCGATCAGCAGGCGACTTATCTGCCTGCCTTCGTTGGGGACAACGTTCCCGCTGCGGCGCTGGCTGTTCTGGAGCCTCGGGTGCTGTTCGATCCGTTCTCGCTGGAGACGCGGGCGGTTCGGACTCCCGAGGGGTACAAGTTGGATGGCGTGAAGTCCTTGGTGCCGTTGGCCGCCTCGGCCGAGTTGTTCGTGGTCGCGGCCGCTTTGGACGGTGCTCCGGCGTTGTTCATCGTCGAGTCCTCGTCTCGGGGTGTGTTGATCGAGGCCGAGCCTTCGATGGGTCTGCGCGCCGCGGCGATGGGCCGGCTGGTGCTGGACAACGTGACCGTGCCGCGGTCGGCTTTGCTGGGAGACAAGACTTCTTACGCCGACTGTGTGCGGCTTTCCCGGCTGGGCTGGTGCGCGCTCGCCGTCGGGACCGCGCAGGCGGTGCTGGACTACGTGATTCCTTACGTCAACTCGCGGGTGGCGTTCGGCGAACCGGTGAGCCATCGGCAGGGTGTGGCGTTCAAGGTCGCGGATATCGGCATTGAGCTGGACGGCATGCGGCTCGTGACCTACCGGGCCGCTTCCCGCGCCGAGCAAGGGAAGTCGTACGCCCGTGAGGTGGCGTTGGCGCGGAAGTTGTGCACGGACAAGGGGATGGCGATCGGCAGCGACGGCGTCCAGCTGCTCGGCGGGCACGGGTTCGTCAAGGAGCATCCGGTGGAACGGTGGTACCGCGACCTGCGGGCCGTCGGCGTGATGGAAGGCGGGGTGCTGCTGTGATCAACCTCGAGGTGCCCAAGAAGTTCGGTGCCCTGCTCAACCAGGCGCACCAGGCCGCGGCGGAGATCTTCCGGCCGAACTCCCGCAAGTACGACCGCGCGGAGCACACCTACCCGAAGGAGCTGGACATCTTCGCGGCCCTGCTGGACGGCGTGAACGCGTCCGGCGAGGGTGGCGGCGGCGCTTCCGGGGTGCGGCGGTCCTCCGGGTCCGGCGGGCCGGGCATTCGCAATGGCGCCAACATGTCCACGGTGCTCGGCACGATCGAGCTGTGCTGGGGCGATCTCGGGTTCCTGTTGTCCATGCCCCGTCAGGGTTTGGGCAACGCGGCGATCGCGTCGGTCGCGAACGACTCCCAGCTGGCACGGTTCGGCAAGCTGTGGGCGTCGATGGCGATCACCGAGCCCGACTGCGGCTCCGACTCCGCGGCGATCACCACCACCGCGGTGAAGGACGGCGACCACTACGTCATCAACGGCGAGAAGATCTTCGTCACCGCCGGGGAACGCTCGGACGCGGTCGTCGTCTGGGCCACTTTGGACAAGTCCCTCGGGCGCGCCGCGATCAAGTCGTTCGTGGTGGAAAAGGGCACGCCGGGCATGGAAGTCGTGCGCTTGGAGAACAAACTCGGCATCCGCGCCTCCGACACCGCCGTGATCCGGTTCACCGACTGCCACGTCCCCGCGGAGAACCTCCTCGGCGACCCCTCGATCAACAAGGGTTTCGCCGGCGTCATGCAGACCTTCGACAACACCCGCCCGTTGGTCGCCGCCATGGCCGTTGGACTGGCTTGGGCGGCACTGGAGGAGACCCAGCGTCTCTTGACCGAAGCGGGCATCGAAATCGACTACGACAAACCGGCGAACTCCCAGCACGCCGCCGCAGCTGCTTATATCGCGGCGGAGGCGGACTGGGAGGCGGCCAAGTTGCTGACCCTCCGCGCGGCGTGGATGGCCGACAACTCCAAGCCGAACTCCCTTGAGGCTTCTGAGGCCAAGGCGAAGGCCGGTCGGGTCGCTACTGAGATCACGCTGCGGTGTGTCGAGTTGTGTGGGTCCCTTGGATATTCCGAGAACAACCTGTTGGAGAAGTGGGCTCGCGACTCGAAGATCCTGGACATTTTTGAGGGCACGCAACAGATTCAGCAGTTGATTGTGGCGCGGAGGCTGCTCGGGAAGTCCTCTGGTGAGCTGAAGTAGGCTCGGCTTGGGGGCGGTGCCTTGTTGGCTGGGGTGGTTCGATTTGTGCGGGGACCCCTGCGGCGCACGGGGCAGACCAAAGGGGACAGGTCTGCGACCTGTCCCGCCGGAGAGCTTGTGTGCGCCGCCACCCCGCACAAAATCGAACCGGGTGGGGGTGGGGTTAGGGGGTGCGGCCGGAGGCGAGGAGGATTTTGTGCCAGGGGTCCGGTTCGTCCGGGAGGGGGGCGAAACGGCGTTGCCAGAGGTCGAGCAGGGGCTCGAGGGTCTGGCGTTCGGGGCGGTACGGGACGATGTCGTGGTGGTGGATGGTCAGTTCGTTGAGGCCGAACAGGAGTTGCAGCGCGACGGGGATGGGGCCGCGTTGGTGGGCCATCATCTCCATGGGGTTGGTCGCCTCGGCGAGGAAAGTCTCCACTGCGGCTGGTAGTTCGGTGAACGGGTCGGCGCCGAACTCCTCCACAGTGGCCAGGTTCCAGCGGGAGAGTTCCTCCGGTTCGAACGGTATGGAGAAGTCTCCCGCTCTGCTCTGTCTCAGCAGGGTGCTGAATCTCTGGAACGTCGCTACGAGGTGTGCGGTGAGGTCCTTCACTGTCCAAGGTGGACACGCTGTTGGCTCGTCCGGCATGGTGATCGCCAGGTCGAGGTAACCACCCAGTTCCGCCCGGATCAGGTCCGGCACCCATGGCCACGCGGTCATGCGGCGATGTGGGTGTCGAGGAACGTGTCCATGAGTCTCCAGGTGGTGTGGCGGGCGCCGCGGCCGGTGAGCACGCCGAGGTGGCCGCCGGGGCACACCTCGAACCGGATGTCGGGCGAGCTGTCCAGCAACTGTGTCAGGCGTTGCACGGCTGGGGAAGGGGCTATGCCATCGGTGGCGCCCGCGATGACGAGCACCGGGACCCTGATGTCCGCCAACGAGATCAGCCGCCCCTCGACGTCCACAACGCCGTCATGCAGGTCGTTGCCGCGGAAGAACCGGTGGTAGAGCTGGCCGAACGTGCGCCCAGGGTAGGCCGCCATGTTCTCCATGAACCGGTCGACCGCCTCGATCTGGGCGAGGAACTCCTTGTCGTCCAGGTGAGTCAGCACCGCGACCGGTTTGGTCACGTACTTGTCCACTGAGGTCAGCTGGAACGCCCACCGCACGATCTGCCGCGGCGCCCGGCCGAGCACCCGGTAGGGCGCGGTGAGCAGCCACCCGCCGGTCAGCTCGATCAACGGCCGGGCCGGCGCCACCAGCGGGATCGCGGTGAAGTCGATCGGGCTGGCCACGGTGGTGATGGACGCGACCGGCAGCGAAGGCTGGTCCGCGGCGGTGAGCAGCGAGAAGATCCCGCCCAGGCACCACGCCACGATGTGCACCGGCCGCCCGCCCGCGTCCGCGCTGACCGCCCGGATCGCGTGCGGCAGCACCTCGTCGATCCAGTGCTCGATGCCCAGGCCGCGGTCGGCGAAACTGACCGTCCCGTAGTCGACCAGGTAGGTCGCCCGGCCCTGCTCGACGAAGTGCTCGGCGACGCTGCAGCCACGCCGCAGGTCGAAGCACAACGCGGGCGCGGCGAGCGGCGGCACGAGCAGCACCGGGTCGCCCGAGCCGTCCCCGGCCATCCGGTACACCCACCGGTTGGGCCCGTGGCCGACCAGCACCCGGGGCACCGGCCGCAGGTCGGCCACGCCGCCGCGGAACACCTTGCCGATCACGTTCGACGCGGCCGCGGGCAGGTCTATCCCGATCATGTCCCCCATCATCCCAGGTAGACGCCCCGCGAGGGCGTTTGTGAGGCCTAACTCGCAAAAGTGCTCAGCGGATGCCGGACCTCCGGAACAGCCGGAACGTCAGCTGCAGCCCCTTCGCGTACAACGTATAAGGCAGCCACTTCGGCGGCGTGGTGAGCGGGATCCGCTGCAGCGACACGTTCTGCGCCTCGGTGTACTTGAGCAGGCCTTCCGCGCCGTTGCGGCGGCCCAGCCCGGAGTCCTTCATTCCGCCCATCGGGGCGTCCGCGCTCCCGAACCCGACAATGTGCCCGTCGTTGATGTTGACCGTTCCAGCGCGCAGCTGAGCGGCGACCGAAGCGGCGTGTTTGAGGTTCCGCCCGAACACGCTCGCGTTCAACCCGAACGACGTGTCGTTGGCCCGTTCGATCGCCTCACGGTCGTCGACGACGCGGTAGACCGACACGACCGGCCCGAACGTCTCGTTGGCGTAGCAGAGCATGTCCGGCGTGACGTCGGTGAGCACGGTGGGCTCGTAGAAGAACGGCCCGATATCCGGCCGTGCCCGGCCGCCCGCGAGCACGGTCGCGCCTTTCGAACGCGCGTCCTCGACATGCCTCGAAACGGTGTCCAGCTGCCGTTGGGAGATCAGCGAACCCATGTCCGCGCCGAAGTCGTAGCCAGCGGTCAGTTTCATCCCGTTGACCTCGTCCAGGAACCGCGCCAGGAAATCGTCGTAAACCGCTGTATGCACGTACACCCGTTCGGGCGACATGCACAGCTGCCCGGTGTTGGAGAAACATGTCTGCACAGCACCCGCAGCGGCCCTGCCGACGTGCGCATCCGCGAGCACCAGAAGGGGATTCTTGCCACCCAGCTCCAGCGAACTGCCGATCAGCCGCTGCCCGGCCCGGGCGGCGACCTCCCGGCCGGTCCGCGTCGAGCCGGTGAAGCCAACATAGTCGGCGTTGTCCACCAAGGCGGTCCCGACCACCGGACCGTCACCGAGTACGACCTTCAACAGCCCTTGCGGCAGGCCGGCTTGGTACAACAGGTCCACACCGTACAAAGTGGACAGCGCGGTCTGCGTGTCCGGCTTGAGCACAACGGCGTTACCCGCGATCAGCGCCGGAACCAGGTCCGTGAACGACAAAGCGAACGGGTAGTTCCATGGTGTGATGATCCCGATGACACCCTTGGGCACGCGCTGCTCGGTCGTCTTGACGGCGAACGGCATCATGCCCTGACGCCGTTGCGGCCGCAGCAAAGCGGGCGCCTTCCGGACGTAGTACCCAATGGTCACCAACGGTGCGGACGCCTCCAGGAACGCGTCGCGCCTGGACTTGCCGGTCTCCGCCTGCAACAGGTCGAACAGCACCTCGGCGTGCTTGAGGATCAGCCCGTGGAACCGGTCGAAGATCCGGGCCCGCTCGCCGACGTCCACCCGCGCCCAGCCCTGTTGCGCCACACGGGCTTCCTCGATCGCCTGGACCACGTCCGCCACGGACGAGTGCGGGACCTTGGCCAAAGTGCCGCCGGTGAAGACATCGACGGTACTCAGGGTGTCCGAAGTGGACGCGGTGACCCGGTCGGTCAGCCGGTCGACGAGGGCGTCGGTGATCGAGGATGCCGTCATGCCTTGAAACCGTACGCCTCGTCCGCGCCCGGCGCGCTGCTCGCGGCGCGTTGCTCGTAGTTCGCCCGTTCGGCGGAATTGGCCGCGTCGACGAGAACCCGGTCGCCCTTGAGCACGTGCGTCAGCCATTCGCCGGCCGCCCGCGGCATCAGGTGCCCGATCCGGTTGAGCACGCCCACCGACTTGGGCACGAACACGTCGAACCGCGGTTTCTTCAAGGCGGCCACAATGGCCTCGGCGACCTGTTCCGGGGCGACCGTTTTGACCAACGCGTCCTTGATCCCGGCGGCCAGCTCGGTCCGCACGATCGACGGCATCACGCAGGTCACTTCGATGCCGGAGCCACGCAGTTCGGCCCGCACGGCCTCGGACAGGCCCACCACGCCGTGTTTCGTCGCGCAGTACGTGACACCGCCCGGGAAACCCGCCTTGCCCGCCGCGGAGGACACGTTGACGATGTGGCCGGTATTCCTGGGGCGCATCCGTTTCACGGCTTCACGCGTACCGTGGATGACCGCGTGCAGGTTGATCTCCAGCTGGTGCACGGTCTTGACGTCGTCCTCGTCCTCGAACCGGCCCAGCGGCATGATCCCGGCATTGTTGATCAACACGTCGATCGGCCCCAGCCTGCCCTCGACCTCGTCCAGGAACTTGGTGAACCCGGCCAGGTCGGTGACGTCCAACGGCAACGCCAGCGCCTTCCAGTCCCGTGCCGGGGTCACGTCCAGATCCCCCACCACGACCTTCGCACCCTCGGCCAGGAGCTTGTGGACCGTCGCGGCCCCGATCCCCCTCGCGCCCCCGGTCACCACGACGACCTTGTCCCGCAGTTCGCGTGCCATACCATAAACATACACATCTGCACGTATCTGTCGGCAAGATTAAGGTAGTCCCATGTCGGTGACCACGCAGACGGCACGCCGGTCGAAAACCGGCCGTACCCAGGAGGAACGCAGCGCGGCCATGCGCGAGCGGCTGCTCGACGCGACCATCGGCTGCCTGGTGGAGTACGGCTATTCCGGCACCACGACGACCCGGGTCGCCGAGCGCGCGGGCGTCACGCGGGGCGCCCAGGTGCACCACTTCCCCACCAAGACCGACCTGGTCACCGCGGCCGTGCGGCACCTCGCCCAGCGCCGCGCCGAGCTGGCGTTCGCCGAGATGGACCGCTTGTCGGAGTCGACCGACCCGATCGGCGACACCCTGGACCTGCTCTGGGAGATCCACCAGGGCCCGCTGTTCGCGGCCAGCACCGAACTCCTGCTCGCCGCCCGCACGGATCCCGAGCTGCGCGCCCAGGTCGCCGACGTGGAACCGCAGATCAGTGGCATGGTAGTGGAGTTCGGCAAGCGCGTGTTCGGCGACGAAGCGGACACCACCCAGTTCCGGCACTACTCGTACACCGCGATGGACACCGTGCGCGGCCTGCTGATCAGCAACTGGGCCTACCCGGACGACGCCCAGCTCGACGCCCGCTGGCAACGCGCCAAGGCCTGCTTGCGAGCCATGGCCCCGGCGGATCTCACCAGTCGGTGAGGCGCTGGGCTATTTCTTCTATGGTCCAGGGTTTGTCGGTCTCGGTGGTGTTCTTGGTGTGCCAGCCGGCCAGTTCCTGGATCACTCCACCTTGGACCGCGAAGACCTTTCCGTTGACCGGACACGTTTCCGTGGCGAGGTAGGCCACGAGCGGTGAGACGTGCGAGGGGTGGAACGGGTCGAAGGCCTCCTTGTCCTCGGGTTCGGCGAACAGGGCCTCGAAGCCCGGCGTGGCCAGGGTCAAGCGGGTTCTGGCAATAGGCGCGATCGCGTTGGCGCGCACGCCGTAGCGGACGAGTTCCTGCGCTGCGACGAGGGTCATCGCGGCGATCCCGGCCTTGGCGGCGCCGTAGTTGGCCTGGCCGGCGTTGGGCAGGATCGTGCCCGAAGCCGAGGCGGTGTTGATCACCGAGCCGCGGACCTGCTCGCCCGCCTTGGACCGTTCCTTCCAGTGCACGGCGGCGTGGTGCAGCATCGCGAAGTGTCCCTTGAGGTGCACCGCGATCACACTGTCCCATTGGGACTCGTCGGTGGACGCGATGTAGGCGTCCCGGAGGATGCCCGCGTTGTTCACCAGGACATCCAGCCGGCCGAACGTGTCGACCGCCTTGCGCACAACGGACTCGGCGCCTTCCCAGGACGAGATGTCCGCCGCGATCCCGGTTCCGCCGGTCTCCGCGACGACATCGTCCACCCCGTCGAGGTCGTTGACCACGACGCGCGCGCCTTCGCGGGCGAACAGCAGGGCGTGCTCGCGGCCGATGCCACGGCTCGCGCCGGTGATCACCGCGACCCGCCCGTCCAGTGCTCCCATTGTCAGTCCTCGACTTCCGCTAGGCCGTCCTTGATCACCACGGTGTCGCCGACCGTGGTCTCGTACGCGTAGGAACCCGCCCCGGACCGCCAGATCCGGGTGGTGATGTCCTGGCCGGGCAACACGGGACGGCTGAACCGCACGGCCAGCCGCCGCAGGCGCGAAGTGTCCCCCTCGGCCACTTCGGTCAGCACCGCCCAGGACGTGAACGCCATGGTGCACAAGCCATGCGCGATGATCCCGGGCAGCCCGGACAGCCGGGCGATCTCGTCGTCCAGGTGGATCGGCATCGGGTCGCCGGACGCGGCCGAGTACCGGAACGTCTGGTCGGCGTCCACATGCGACACGACCTTCGCCACCGGAGCCTGTTCCCGCAACGACTCCGGGAACACGTGCGAAGGCGCGAGCGAGCCGACCAGCGGCCCGGCGTCGACCTTCCGGAAGAACGACGTGACCCACTGCTCGTTGACCAGGGCGCCGTCCTCGGTCCGGCACTCGACGTAGATCGCCGCCCGGGTGCCGTTCTCCTTGCCTTCGTAGCCAACGGGTCTGGCGCGTGACAAAAGCTTCATGCCAGGGCGGATCACCTGGTGGAACCGGAAGTCCTGCATGCCGTGCACGACCCGCATGGCCAGCTCGACCGGTGCGATCGCGAGCGAGGCCGGGATCATCGACATGAACACCGGCACGATCGCGAACACCGGCGGCGCAACGGATCCGTCCCGGTGGGCGGGGATCGGGTCGTTCGTCGCGGCCGCGTACTGGGCGATCCGCTCCTCGGTCACCTCGAACGTGTCCGGTTCGGTCCACTGCCCGATCCCGGCGGGGATGAACCCGGTCATACCAGCGTCGCCAGCTTGGCGAGCGACTTCTCCAGCTCCGCGCGGCTGTTGCGCTCCACGGCGGTGCCGATCGGCCCGACCACCATCTGCCCGGAGAACTCGGCGTCGATGGTCGCGCGGGCGTTGTCCCCCAACGGTTCCACCGACAGCGTGAACGACACCTTGACCGCGGCCATGCCGGTTCCGGAGATCCGCAACGACTTCGGCCGGTCGTAGGCCTCGACGGTCCACTCGATCTTGTTGGCCATGCCCATCACCGACACGATCTCGGTCAGCTGCGAACCGACCTCGACCGGCGACGGCAGCTCGCTGCGCCAGCCCTGGTGGATGGTCAGCCACTCCTCGAACCGGCCCAGGTCGGCCATCAGCGCCCACACCCGCTCCGGGCCCGCGGGCAGCTCCACCGAGACGTTCACGTTGGCCATCAGGTCACCTTTCCGCCGGGCGGTACGCCGTGACCACGGCCGCGCCACCCAGTCCGATGTTGTGCTGCAGAGCCACTTTCGCTCCCGGAACCTGCCGTTTGCCCGCCGTCCCACGCAGTTGCCAGGTCAGCTCGGCGCACTGCGCGAGCCCGGTCGCGCCGAGCGGATGCCCCTTGGAGATCAACCCACCGGATGGGTTCACCACCCAGCGGCCGCCGTACGTGGTGTCGCCCGCGTCCACGAGCTTGCCGCCCTCACCGGTCCCGCACAGCCCCAAAGCCTCGTACGTGATGAGTTCGTTGGTGGAGAAGCAGTCGTGCAGCTCGATGACGTCCACATCGGACGGACTGAGCGCCGCCTGGACGTAGACCTGCCGGGCTGCCTCAGCGGTCATCTGGGCGCCGACAATGCTGATGGCGTCGTCGAAGGTGTTGCCCATGTCGGTCACCATCGCCTGGCCGACGATCTCCACGGCACCGGAAACCTCGTGTGCCTCGAGGAATCGCTCGGACACGAGCACCGCCGCCCCGGAACCGTCCGAAGTGGGCGAACACTGCAACCGGGTCAGCGGCGGGTAGATCTCCTTGGCGCCCAGGATCTCCTCCAGCGTGTAAATGTCCTGGAACTGCGCGTACGGGTTGTTCGCCGAGTGCCGGTGGTTCTTCTCGCCGATCCGGGCGAACTGCTCGACGGTGGTGCCGTACTTGCGCATGTGCTCACGCCCGGCCGCGCCGAACATCCACGGCGCCACCGGAGCCGCGAACTCCTGCAGCTCGGCCAGCGCGACGATGTGCTTCGTCAACGGCTGTTCGCGGTCGTCGTAGGTGGACGCCAGCGAGCCCTTCTGCATCTTCTCGAACCCCAGTGCCAGCACACAGTCCACCAGACCACCGCGAATGGCCTGCGCAGCGAGGTAAAGCGCCGTCGACCCGGTCGAGCAGTTGTTGTTCACGTTGACGACCGGGATCCCGGTCAGCCCGAGCTCGTAGACCGCCCGCTGCCCCGACGTCGACTCGCCGTAGACGTACCCGACGTACGCCTGCTGCACGTCGGCGTACCCCACGCCGGCGTCCGCGAGGGCCTTGGTCCCAGCCTCCCGGGCCATCTCCGGGTAGTCCCAGTCCCGGCTGCCCGGCTTCTCGAACTTGGTCATCCCAACACCGGCGACGAACACCCTGTTGCCCATATCCAGAAACATACAGTCCTGCACGTATGTGTATCAAGGGTCGAACAAAAGGGCGGCACCAGCGCGGTGCCGCCCTCCGGGAAAAGCGCGTACTACCAGGTCGGACGGTAGGGCATGAAGGAGCGGCCCTGTGCGTCCAGCTTCACGCCGAGGACCTGGTGCAGCTGGATCTCGTTGCGCTCGAAGCCGAGCCGGGAGCCGGCCATGTAGAGCCGCCAGACCCGGGCCTTCTGCGGGCCGACCTCACGGACCGCCTCGTCCCAGTGCTTCTCCAGGTTCGCGCACCACGCGGCCAGTGTGAGCGCGTAGTGCTCGCGCAGGTTCTCCTCGTGCCGCACCTCGAACCCGGTGTCGTTCATCTCGGTGATGATCCGGCCGGGGCCGAGCAGCTCGCCGTCCGGGAAGACGTACCGGTTGATGAAGCTCTCGGTCCGCGCGTTCTGCCGGTTGTCGTGCCGGGTGATGCAGTGGTTGAGCAGCCGGCCGCCGGTGCGCAGCTTGCTGTAGAGGAACTGGAAGTAGCTCGGCAGGTTGGCGTCGCCGATGTGCTCGGTCAGGCCGATCGAGCTGACCGCGTCGAAGCCGCCCTCCTTGACGTCGCGGTAGTCCAGGTGGCGCACCTCGGCGACGTCGGACAGGCCCTCCTGCGCGATCTTCTTCTGCGCCCACTCGGCCTGGTTGGCCGACAGGGTCACGCCGAGTGCGCGCACGCCGTAGTGCTTGGCGGCGTGCATGACCATGCCGCCCCAGCCGCAGCCCACGTCCAGCAGCCGCATGCCCGGTTCCAGCGCGAGCTTGCGGGCGACCAGGTCGAACTTGGCGTACTGAGCGTCCTCAAGGGAGGTCTCGGGGCTTTGGTACACCGCGCACGTGTACGCCATGGACGGGCCGAGCACCCACTCGTAGAACTGGTTGGACACGTCGTAGTGGTGGGAAATCGCCTCGGCGTCGCGCCGCTGCGAGTGCCGGCGGCCGCTGAGCCGGGACTCCTCGGCGGGCGGGCGGGTCGGCCACCAGAGCCGGGCGGCGGCGAGCTTCGCCGCGATCTTCATCCGCAGGTCGGCCGGGATCTGGCGGACCGAGATGTCCGGCAACGCCGCCAGGGCGGTGTACATGTCGCCGACGATCTCCAGCGCACCGGTCACGTACGCCCGCACGAGGCCGAGCTGGCCGGGCGCCGACGCGATCTGCGAGAGGGCGAGCGGCGAACGCACCTCCACCCGCACGCCGGCGTCCGTGGAGCCGGCCCGGCTGCCGTCGTAGGCGACGACCTCGATCGGCAGTTCCTGTCCGGCCATCTGCCGGACTGCTTCCGCGATTAGCATCATCTTCCTCGCACGCACTTGTCGTAGAGGTCGGGCAGCCGACCGTCCGGATCGAACTCGCGTTTGAGGGCGCGGTAGCGCTCTCCGTTGTACAGCCGCCAGAAGTCCTCTCGCGAGTAGAAGGACTCCGAATACAACGACTTGTGGCCGCCGAGGTCGGTGACGACCTGCTCGATCAGCCGGTTGTGGTGGCCGGGTCCGTCGCCCGGTTTCATCGCGACGGTCGCCCAGAAACCGACGTTGACGTACAACGTGTCCGGGTCCATCGGGTACAGCGGCCACGTTTCCTTGTCCCGCAGCTTGACCGGGCACAGCCAGACCGGCGTGATGCCGATGTCGCGGTGGAAGAACTCGAGGAACTCGGCCAGCCGGGCGAGCGGGATCTCGACGTCCTGGATCACCGGTTCCCGCGGGGCGGCACCACGCAGCCGGCCGATCCGGGCGCTGAGCTGGTAGCGGCGGTCCCACGCGACGATCTTGCGGTACACGTCGGAGCGCAGGTACCGCTTGGGCCAGAGCCGCCGGACCGCCGGGATCTGCGCGCCGAACGCACGCGAGCACCAGAACCAGTCGGTGTCCCAGCGCCAGATGTAGTCCCGGATGGTCAGATAGTCCGTTTCCCGGTCCGGGATGGACTTGTAGAAGATCTCGGTGCCGGTGTAGTCGCTCGGCCGGTACGGGGTTTTGTCGACAAATCGACCCAGAGTGAGGTACTGGTCGCCCGGCCCGAACACCGTGCCGTCCAGGAAGTCCACATCGGTGTGATCGGCGATCACCATCGGGTCGTCGAACTTCACGTGCCGCAGCTCGACGAACGGCTTGACCGGCTCCAGCTCGATCTTCAGCAGCAGCGCGTAACCGAGCGTGCCGTAGGAGTTCGGGAACCCGCGGTAGAGCTCCTCGCCGCGCTTGGTGTGCACGATCCGGCCGTCGCCGGTGAGGATCTCCATCTCCAGCACGGACTCGTGCGGCAGGCCGTTGCGAAACGATGTCGACTCGATGCCCAGGCCGGCCACCGCGCCACCCAGCGTGATGGTCTTCAGCTGCGGCACCACCATCGGCATCAGCCCGTACGGCAGGGTCGCGTCGACCAGCTGCTCGTACGTGGTCATCCCGCCCACCTCGGCGGTCCGGGCCTCGGCGTCCACACTGAGCACCCCGGAAAAGGCACTCACATCCAGCGTCCGGGTGGCCGGTTCACGGAACCGGAACAGGTTCGAGGTGGTCTTCGCCAACCGGACGGGCGCGCCCGGCGGGAGCGCCGCGAACTGGTCCCGCAGCGCGGCCGCGGCCCGCTCGTGGCTGGTCAAGGCCGGTTGGTTGCCCATGACAACCGATGTTATGCGTCCGAGACCCGTCCGGCAGTGTGATTTTCGGTCGATTCCCACCCGCCGGACGGATCCCGTCCGCGATCACCCTGATGGCTCGCCCCCCTTGCGCGAGCCATCAGGGCTGCCCCATGACCGCCTCGGACACACCCCCAGGGTGTCCATTGTGGAGCGGTGCGGGAGCCGGGTTCATCGCCTGCATCAGGGTCTTCGCCAGGCCGAGGCCGGTGCCGCCGAGCGACAGCGCCTTGGCGAACAGGTCCTCGATGCCCTCGGCGCCGTTGAGCACGACGAGGTGGTCGATGGTGCCGAACGACTTAGCCGCGGCCGCGACGATTTCCGGCCACTTTTCGGCGAGCTGTTGCGCGATGACGGCGTCCTGGTTCTGCGCGAGCGCCGCCGACCGGGCCTGGATCGCGTCCGCTTCGGCCATTGCCTGGGCCCGGGCGGACTCGGCCTGGGCGAGCCCCTTGGCCTTCACCGCGTCCGCTTCGGCGACGCCTGTCACCCGGGTGGCCCTTGCGTTCGCCTCGGCGCGGGCCACCTGCGCGTCGCGGTCGGCCTCGGCCAGCACGCGCAACTCGTATGCCTTGGCGTCAGCGGGTTTGCGGATCTGGGACTGCAGCCGCTGCTCGGCCAGGTCGGCCTCCAGCTGCGCGGTCTTGGTCGCCTCCACGACGACCTCCTGGCGCGCGGTCGCCTCGGCCAGCGGCCCGGCCTGGGCCGACCGCGACTTGGCCTCGTCGATCTCGGCCTGGTACTCGGCCCGCTTGATCTGGGCCGCCCGCCAGGCGGCCGCCTTCTTGATCGCGGCGGCCTGTTCGGCCTCGGTCGCCTGCTGGTCCTGGTTCGCCTCGGCGATCCGCGCGGCGGCCGCGACCGCGGCGGCGTGCGGCTTGCCGAGGTTGCCGATGTACCCGGTGGCGTCGTCGATCTCCTGCACCTGCAACGAGTCCACCATCAGGCCGAGCCGGACCATCTCGGACTCCGATGACCGGGACACCTCCGCGATCAGCCGCTCCCGGTCGCGGATCAGCTCCTCCACGGTGAGTGCGCCGACGATCGACCGCAAGTGGCCCGCGAAAACGCTGTGGATGCGGGTGTCCATGTTGTCCTGCTGGTCGAGGAACCGCCGCGCCGCCTTGGCGATCGAGGCGTAGTCGTCGCCGACCTTGTAGATGACCACGCCCTGCACGGACACCGGGATGCCCTGCTTGGTCACGCAGTGCACGGAGATCTCCGAGACCCTGGTATCCAGGGAAAGCCGGCGCGCCACCTGGAAACCCGGCACGACCAGCACACCCTTGCCGGTGACGATCTTGAACCCGGTGGTGTTGGGCTCCAGGTGGTGGCGGGCCTTGGCGCCCAGCCCGGAGACGATCAGCGCCTCGTTGGGCTCGGCCACCCGCCAGAACGCGCGCAGCAACGCGACCAGCACGAGAAAGGCGACGACCGCGAGACCGGCGATCCATAAACCCTCAGGTGTGTCCATGGGGTCCCCTTCGGCAGACAGCGAAAAACCGTCGCCGACCAGACTTCCCGGCACACCCTCCAGACAAGAAGGTAGACCTGCCGAGGGCGGACGTAAAGACTCTTTCTTATGCCTACTGCCAGGGGCGGTGGAGACCCAGGTCACGTGCGATCAGCATCCGCTGCACCTCGCTCGTGCCCTCACCGATCTCGAGGATCTTGGCGTCGCGGTAGAACCGGCCGACCGCGAACTCGTTCATGAACCCGTAGCCGCCGAAGATCTGGGTGGCGTCGCGGGCGTTGTCCATGGCGGCGTTCGACGAGACCAGCTTGGCGATCGCGGCCTGGCGCTTGAACGGCTCGTTGCGCAGCATCCGCGCGGCCGCCTCGTAGTAGGCCAGCCGGGCCACGTGGGTGCGCGCCTCCATGTCGGCGATCTTGAACTGGATCGACTGGTACTCCCCGATCTTGTGGCCGAACGCCTCACGCTCGCGCACGTACTTCAGGCACTCGTCGACACAGCCCTGGGCCAGGCCCACCGACACGGCGGAGATCGCCACCCGGCCTTCGTCCAAAGTGGACAGGAACTGGGCGTAGCCGCGGCCCTGGTCGCCGAGCAGGTTCGCCGCGGGCACGACACAGTCCTGGAAGGACAGTTCGCGGGTGTCGGACGCGCTCCAGCCGACCTTCGAGTACTTCTTGGACACCGTGAAGCCCGGGGTGCCCGACGGCACGATGATCGCCGAGATCTCCTTGCGCCCGTTGTCATCTCCCGTGACCGCGGTGACGGTGACCAGGCGGGTGATGTCCGTGCCGGAGTTGGTGATGAACGCCTTGGTGCCGTTGATCACCCAGTTGTCACCGTCGCGGCGGGCGGTCGTGCGGGTCGCGCCCGCGTCCGAGCCGCCACCGGGCTCCGTCAGGCCGAACGCACCAAGTGCCTGCCCCGAAACGAGTTCCGGCAGCCACCGGTCGCGCTGCTCGGGCGTGCCGTAGCGGAAGATCGGCATGGCGCCCAGCGAAACCCCGGCCTCCAGGGTGATCGCCACCGACGAGTCGACCCGGGCCAGCTCCTCCAACGCCAGGCACAGCGCGAAGTAGTCGCCGCCCATCCCGCCCGCGTCCTGCGGGAACGGCAGGCCGAACAGGCCCATCCGGCCCATCTTGGCCACGATGTCGTACGGGAACTCGCCGCGCTCGTAGTACTCGCCGATCACCGGCGCGATCTCCTCGCGGGCGAACTCCTCCACGGTCTTCCTGAGCGTCTCCTGGTCCTCGGAGAGCCTGAAGTCGATCATTTCTCCTCCTCCGGGGTGACCAGAGCGAGCGGTTGGTTCAGCGCGACCTGTTGGCCCGCCTGCACGTTCAGTTCGGTGAGCACGCCGTCGACCGGGGCGGTGATGGTGTGCTCCATTTTCATCGCCTCGACGACGAGCAGCGGAGTCCCCGCTTGGACAACGTCGCCCACGGCGGCCTTCACCACGAGCACAGTGCCGGGCATCGGGCTGGTCACCGGACCACCGCCCGATCCTGCGGTACCGGACTCCTCGAGCATCGAGTGCTCGGACACCGCCCAGGAGAAGCCTTCGGCGGCCAGCCACAGCACGGAACCCGCACGAGCGCGCTGATAGGTGTACGTCCGGCCGTCAAAAGTCAAGCGCAGCAACGAATCCTCGATGACAGCCGACGCGGGGACGAGATCGCCGCCGTCCACGGACACCTGACCGCCGTCGACGCGGACGGTGACATGCCGGTCGCCGCAGTCCAACCGGGTGCAGAACCCGGCCGAGGCCCCGATCCGCCAGCCACTGGGCACATCCCAGGGGTCGACGACCGACCCCGTGGGCCGCAAAGCGTTCAGTTCATCCAGCGCGGCCGCCACGAAAACGTGATCCGGCACCGACGGAGCGAACTTGCCCCGGCGCTCGACCAGCTGGGTGTCGAGCCGTCCGGCGACCACATCGGGATCGCTCAACAAGTCCCGCAGGTACGCGATGTTCGTGCCCACACCGAGGATCGCGGTCTCCGCCAAAGCCGCGGACAGCTTGCCCAGGGCCTCCGCACGAGTGGGCGCCCAAGCGACCACTTTGGACAGCATCGGGTCGTAGTCCGAGCCCACCGCACCGCCGACCCGAAGACCCGAGTCAACGCGCGCGCCAGCAGGTTCGTGCAACGCGAGCACGGTTCCGCCGGTGGGCAGGAAGTCACGGGCAGGATCCTCCGCGTACACCCTGGCCTCGATCGCGTGCCCGAACAGCTGGACCTGCTCCTGGGTCAGGCCGAGTGGCTCGCCCGCCGCCACCCGGAGCTGCAGCTCCACGAGATCCTTGTCCACCACCATTTCGGTGACCGGGTGCTCGACCTGCAGGCGGGTGTTCATCTCCATGAAGAAGAACTCGTCCGGCCGGTCCGCGGACACGATGCACTCCACCGTTCCCGCGCCGGTGTACCCGACCGCGCGAGCCGCGTCGACCGCCGCGGCGCCCATCCGGGACCGCATTTCGGGGGTGAGCAAAGGAGATGGCGCCTCTTCGATGATCTTCTGGTGCCGCCGTTGCAGGCTGCACTCGCGCTCACCGAGGTGGACCACGGTGCCGTGGGTGTCGGCCATCACCTGGATCTCGATGTGCCGCGGCCGTTGCACGAACCGCTCGATCAGCAACGTGTCGTCGCCGAACGACCCGCGCGCCTCACGCCTGGCCGACTCGATCGCACCCGGAAGGTCCGCAGCGTCGACGACAGTGCGCATGCCCTTGCCGCCACCGCCCGCGGAAGGCTTGATCAGCACGGGAAAGCCGATCTCGCCGGCTGCGGCGATCAGGTCCGCATCGGTCATCCCGGCCTCGGTCCGGCCCGGCACAACGGGAACGCCCGCGGCGGACACCGTCTGCTTGGCCCGGATCTTGTCGCCCATGGCCTCGATCGCGGCCACCGGCGGGCCGACGAACACGATCCCGGCCTCTGCGCAGGCCCGCGCGAAGGCCGCGTTCTCGGCGAGGAAGCCATATCCGGGGTGGATCGCCTGCGCGCCGGTCTGCCGGGCGGCCTCGATGATCCTGGGAATGTTGAGGTAGCTCTCCCGGGCCGCCGCCGGTCCGATGTGGACGGCCGTGTCCGCCTCGAGGACGTGCCGGGCGCCGGCGTCGGCCGAGCTGTACACCGCGACCGACCGGATGCCCAGGCGCCTCAACGTCTTGGTGATCCGGACGGCGATCTCGCCGCGGTTGGCGATCAGAACAGTGTG
Source organism: Actinocrispum sp. NPDC049592 (assembly GCF_040675465.1). Taxonomy (NCBI): domain Bacteria; kingdom Bacillati; phylum Actinomycetota; class Actinomycetes; order Pseudonocardiales; family Pseudonocardiaceae; genus Actinocrispum; species Actinocrispum sp. NPDC049592. The sequence continues at coordinate 344,973 of NZ_JBFAPA010000011.1, forward strand.
GAACATGCCTCACATCCGGAAAACGCCGTAGCCGACATCGTCGAGGTCCTTGTTCGCGGCCACCGAGAGCGCCAGGCCGAGCACCGTCCTGGTGTCGCCGGGTTCGATGACGCCGTCATCCCACAGCCGCGCGGTCGAGTAGTACGGGTTGCCCTGGTCCTCGTACTGCTGCCGGATCGGCTCCTTGAAGGCCTCCTCGTCGGCCGCCGGCCACTCGCCCCCGCCGCCCTCGATCTGGTCGCGCCGCACGGTCGCCAGCACCGAGGCGGCCTGCTCGCCGCCCATCACCGAGATCCGCGCGTTCGGCCACATCCACAGCAACCGCGGCGAGTACGCCCGCCCGCACATCGAGTAGTTGCCCGCGCCGAACGAGCCGCCGATCACGACGGTGAACTTCGGCACCCGCGCGCACGCGACCGCGGTGACCATCTTGGCGCCGTGCTTGGCGATGCCACCGGCCTCGTAGTCCCTGCCGACCATGAACCCGGTGATGTTCTGTAGGAACACCAACGGGATCCTGCGCTTGTCGCACAGCTGGATGAAGTGCGCGCCCTTCAGAGCGGACTCGCCGAACAAAACGCCGTTGTTCGCGACGATCCCCACCGGGTGGCCGTGGATGCGGGCGAACCCGGTGACCAAAGTCGTGCCATATTCCCGTTTGAACTCGCGGAACCGGCTGCCGTCGACCACCCGGGCGATCACTTCCCGGACGTCGTACGGGGTCCGGGAGTCGGTCGGCACGACCCCGGTGAGCTGGCCGGGATCCACCGCGGGCTCCTCGACCGGCAGCACGTCCCACGGCCGCGGCACCCGCGGCGGCAAGGTCGACACGATCGAGCGAACGATCCGCAGCGCGTGCGCGTCGTCCTCGGCCAAGTGGTCCGTCACACCGGAAACCCGCGAGTGCACATCGCCACCGCCCAGCTCCTCGGCGGTGACGACCTCGCCGGTGGCCGCCTTCACCAACGGCGGGCCGCCCAGGAAGATCGTGCCCTGGTTGCGCACGATGACCGCTTCGTCGCTCATCGCGGGCACGTACGCGCCGCCCGCGGTGCAGGAGCCCAGCACCGCGGCGATCTGCGGGATGCCCTTCGCGGACATGGTGGCCTGATTGAAGAAGATCCGGCCGAAGTGCTCGCGGTCGGGGAATACCTCGTCCTGCCGGGGGAGGAAGGCACCACCCGAATCGACTAGGTAGATACACGGCAAGTTGTTGTGCAGCGCCACTTCCTGCGCGCGCAGGTGCTTCTTCACCGTGATGGGGTAATAAGTCCCGCCTTTGACGGTGGCGTCGTTCGCGACGATCACGCACTCACGGCCGGAAACCCGCCCTATGCCGGTGATTATCCCCGCGGCCGGCGCCTCGTCGGAGTACATCCCGTTGGCCGCCAACGGGGACAGCTCCAGGAACGGCGAGCCGGGGTCGAGCAGCGAGTCCACCCGGTCGCGCGGGAGCAGCTTGCCGCGTTCCACATGCCGGATGCGCGCGCGCTCCGGCCCACCCAGCCTGGCCTGCGCCAGCCGGTCCCGCAGCTCGTCCGCGAGCACGGCGTGTTCCTTGGCGTACCGCTGGTATGCGGGATCCATCGGGTCCGCCTGGCTGGCCAGCACGGGGGCGTCCATCGGCTCCTCGCTCAGTTAGTCATCGTTAACTTGTCGCCCATGTTAGCGATGACTAACCAGTAGGTCCAGCCGAGCGGAAAGGCCCGGGCCGGACACCCGGGCCTTCCTTACCAATGAGTGTTCAGCCGGTCACACTGGTGAGAGCGGGCAGGTAACCGCCGGACTGACCGGCCTTGTTCGGGTGGTAGGACTCGCCGACCGGCCAGGTCAGGCTGTTGAGCCAGACCGTGCCGCTGGAGCAGATCTCGTGACCGGTCCAGATGGTGCGCATGTCGACGAACGTGAACCCATGCGCCGAGGCTCGCGCCGCCGTCACGGCCGCCAGCGCGTCGGCCCCGCTGTTGATGGCCGACCGTTTGGTGTCGGACAGGCCGACCACGCAGGAACCAGGCACCTTGTAGAACCTGGGGTACCCCATGACGATCACGCGCGCGGTGGCCGACCGCTGGCGGATCGCGTCGTAGACACTGTCGAGTTTGGCCGGCAGCTCGTTGTTGACGAAGGTCTTGGCCTGGTTGACCCGGTTCACGCAGGTCGAGTCGCTGCCGAGGGTGCAGGTGGTGATCACGTCGGTGAAGCCGGCGTCGTTGCCGCCGATCGAGATCGTCACCAGCGTCGCGTTCGCCGGGACCGAACCCACCTGGCCGGACAGCACGTCCCCGGTCTTGGCCCCGGAACAGGCCGCGAACGTGAACGAGCTGGGAGCGTGGGAGTTGGCCCACAGCTGGGGATATGCGCTGCTGCTGCGCTGGCAGCCGCCGCCGCTGTAGGGGCCGCCGGTGCCGACGCCGGACGAGTACGAGTCGCCCAGTGCCACATAGTTGTCCCCAGCCGCGTTCGCCGGGGCGGAGAGGAAGGACAGGCCCGCGGCGGTGGCCGCAAGGCATAACAGGGAACGGAAAGATCGCCTCATCGTGAGCCCTCCGCGTCAGTCCCCAGAGCAGGGATGGACCCTCATCATCGGAGGCGTTTGTCGATTGTGGAAGCTTCTGGTGAATTGTTAACCCAGGAGTATGTATCCGGCCGCGTTCTCGTCTGGGTTAGCGCTCGCTAACATGACAGTGTGTCGTCACAACCGTTACCGGCCGCAGCGCCGGGCTCGCGCCGGGACCAGATCCTGGCCGCGGCGGCGGAGTTGTTCGCCCGCCACGGCTTCCACGGTGTCGGCATCGACGACATCGGCGCCGCGGTGGGCATCTCCGGGCCCGCGCTCTACCGCCACTTCCGCAGCAAGGACGCGATGCTCGGCGAGATGCTCACGTCGATCAGCGAGATGTTGCTCGACGGCGGGCAGGACCGGGCCGAGAAGTTCGCCGAACCGCGGACTTTGCTGACCGAACTGGTCCGGTTCCACGTGGACTTCGCGCTGGACAACCCGGCGCTGATCACCGTGCAGGAACGCAACCTGGGCAACCTGGCCGACCCGGACCGCCGCAAGGTCCGCACCCTGCAACGCCGTTATGTCGAGGTGTGGGTCGGCACCATCCAGGACGTGACCGGGATCGACGAGCCGGAGGCCCGGGCGGCCGCGCTGGCGGTGTTCGGCCTGATCAACTCCACGCCGCACAGCCGGCATCTGGATAGGGCCCAAATGGGTGCATTGTTGCGGAGAATGGCGTTTTCGGCCCTTACGCACGGTCCGGTCGGCTAAAGTCACGCCGTCTTGGCAGCCCGCAAAACGAGGTCTGTTCGCAATGGCCGGCGAACGCAACTGGATCCCCGACGATGTGGACATCAACCGTCCCAGCGTCGCCAGGGTCTATGACTACGCCCTCGGCGGGGCGCACAACCTGGCCTGCGACCGGGCCGTTTTCCAGCAGCTGCTGGCCATCCACCCGCGAGTGCGCGAGATGGCGTGGACCAACCGCGCGTTCCTGCGCCGGGCCGTGTTGTACATGATGGATCAGGGCATCCGGCAGTTCCTCGATCTCGGGTCCGGCATACCCACCGTGGGGAACGTGCACGAGATCGCGCAGCGCGCCGATCCCGAGGCGCGGGTGGTGTACGTCGACCGGGAGGACATCGCGGTCGCACACAGTCGTCTACTGCTGGAACGCAACCCGCTGGCGACCATTGTGGAAGCCGATATCACCCGGCCGGACCATGTGCTGCGGCATCCGGACGCGCAACGGCTGCTGGACTTCGCCCAGCCGGTGGGCCTGCTCGCGATGACCGTCGGCCACTACGTGCCGGACGATCAGGTGCGGGAGGTGTTCCGGACGTACCGGGACGCGGTCGCGCCCGGCAGCATGCTCGGGATCACCCACCTGACGAACGACTTCGCCGTGCCGACCGACGAGATGATCGCGACCGCGAGCCGGGCGGGCGGCGACGGCATGTACTCGCGGACCAAGGCGGAGGTCGCCGCCTTGTTCGGTGATTTCGAGCTCTGCCCGCCGGGCATCGTCCAGCCTTCCGGGTGGCATCCGGATCCGGTCGTACCCGGTGGCCCGAGATCGGAGGACGACGGGTTCTGGTCCGGCGTCGGCGTCAAACGACCGGTCATGACTCCGGAACGAACAGTTCCCGACTAACCAAATCCCGAATTCCCGCCAAATGTCACCCCATCGGGCTAATCCGAACTACCGCCAGCAACCACTCGGTGGCGGGTACTCGCCCGAATGGGCCGCGAGGGTGCGCCCGTCTACCGGACCCATACTCCGCTGAGTAGCCTTGCCATCACCAGAAGACGCGAAAGAGGTGTGCTGCGGCAGTGGAACACAGGCCACGGGGCCGGGATCGATTGCCCGGACGGCGGTAACCGCCGGATCCCAGAGGTCCGATATCTGGACTGCCACACCTTCGACCGCGAGAATTCCAGGATTGTCCCGTTGCCCCGACCAGCAAGAGGTGCGCTGTTGTGAGACCGAGTAACCGCTGTGCAGGCGGCGCCCGGTGAGCGACCTGACGCCGCTTGAGCCCGAGCGCCTCCGCAGGCGCCTCGAGGTCGCGGAGGCATGGGTGCACGTGATCGGCCGGACGGCATACGTGCCGATGACGGCCGAGGAGATGACCGAGTTCCTGCTCAAGCAGGTGCACGTCCTGGCGGACACGGTCAACGCGGAGCTGTTCGACCCGTCGCCCGCGGTGGACGTGGGCCGGGCGCTGGTCAACAACGACTTCACCGGCCCGGAGAGCCTCCAGTGCTCGATGGAGATCCTCGCCGGTGCGCTGCTGCTGGACTCCGACCGCAGCGGCGACCGCGTGCTGGCCGGGCGCGTCGTCGGGCTGCTGTCCGCGATGGCCACCGGGTACGCCGCCGGGATGCGGCTGCGCACGCTGGACCAGCAGGAGCACATCAAGCAGGCGCTGCTGAAGTCCAAGCGGGAGGCCGAACGGCGGGAGCGGGCCGCGAACGACCGGTTCGAGGAGGTCTTCCACGGCTCGGCGGTCGGCATGGCGCTGACCGACATGTCCGGTGCGTTCGTGCAGACCAACCGGGCGCTGGCCGGGATCCTCGAGTGCGAGCCGGACGAGCTGACCGACCGCAACATCCGCGAGCTGTTCCCGGCCGAGGACGCCGACGACGTGGTCATCTCCTACCGCGAGGTGACCGAGGGCATCGTGCCGCGCATCCGCGAACGCCGCCGGATGCTGCGCCACGACGGCTCGTACGCGTGGGTGTACCTGGTGATCTCGCTGCTGCGGGACAGCGACGGAGTGCCCGCCTACCACATCACGATGATCGAGAACCTGAGCGAGCTGCAGGCGCTGCAGAACCAGCTGGGCCAGCAGTCGGTCCGGGACATGCTCACCGGCGTGGCCAACCGGCAGCACTTCCAGTCCAAACTGGACGCCATCCTGGAGGGCGCCGGGCCGGAGACCTCGATCACGTTGCTGCACGTGGGAATCGACTCGTTCTCGGTGATCAACAGCGGTCTCGGGCACGTGGCCGGCGACCGGATGCTGCAGGTGGTGGCCAACCAGCTGCGCGCCACCATGGACCCGTTCGACGCGTTGATCGGCCGGGTCGGCGGCGACGAGTTCGCGGTGCTGATCGAGAACACGCCGGACACCCCGCACTACTCGACGATGATCGACGAGATCAACCGCGTGCTGTCCGAGCCGACGTTCATCGGTGACGTGGGCGTCGCGGTGTGCGTCAGCATCGGTGTCGCCGAGCACCAGGGCCGCGTCTACGGACGGCTGGACCTGTTGCGGGCGGCCAACTCCACCATGCGCCGGGCCAAGGCCGTCGGGATGCGCCAGTGGGAGGCGCACAACATCCACGAGGACGCCGACGAGAAGGCGCGGTTCGCGTTGACCGCGGCCATGCCGGGCGCCTGGGAGATGGGCGAGCTGGGCCTGGAGTACCAGCCGGTGATCGACCTGGCCGACGGGCGGCTGGCGGCGCTGGAGGTCATGCTCCGCTGGGACCACCCGGACAAGGGCGTGATCGCGCACTACGCGTGCCGGGACATGGCCGAGAGCACCGGCATGTCGCTGACCATCGGGCCGTGGGCGTTCTTCCGGGCCTGTGAGGAGCTCGGCGAGCGCACCCCGGACGACGTGCGCCTCCGGTTGCGGCTGACCCAGTTGCAGTCCTGCGACGGCAACCTGGCCGGTGTGGTGAACCGCGCGATCGGGCGCTATGGGATCGCTCCCGACCGGCTGGAGATCTCGCTCGACGCGCGGGCGGTGGCGTCCGACCGCGGTGAGTCCCAGTCGAACCTGCAGGCCCTGCGGGACAATGGCGTGATCGTCGGCATGCACGAGTTCACCGGCAGCACGACCGAGTTCGCGATCGTGGCCGAGGAGCAGGTCAAGTCGGTGATCCTGGCCGGCTCGATCGTCGCCGCGCAGCACAAACCGGTGCTCGCCAAGGTGACCGGGTCGGTGATCGGGACACTGCGGGAGCTGGGAGCCGAGGTGAGCGTGGTGGACGTGCCCACCGCGCAAGAAGCTGCTTGGTGGCACGCCGCAGGCGCCACGTTCGCGCAAGGCCCGTTCCATGGCGCACCCATGCTGCCTGAGTCCCTGCACCACGCCTGACCGGTTTGGCGCACAGGCACTCGGCTGTTGGAAGATGTCGTAGTGGACCCGAACTCCGAGCAGCCGCCAAGCATCGTCGACGCCGCAAGCCGGGCGCTGGCGTCGATGCATGCCGGACAGGACACGGGGGCGGTCGAGCGGATGACCGCCTTCGCCCGTGACCGTGGCCGCGACGAGGCGACCGAGTTAATGCTGATGCTCTTCCGCGAGTGCAGCGCGATGGTGGCGGCGCTGGGCTCGGGCGGGACGGCTCCGGTGAAGATGCAGGTCTACGACGACGACGGCCACGAGGTCCCCATCGACGAGGCGGATCCCCCGGTGCGCACGGCCGTGCGGACGTTGCTGGCCGAGGTGCACGGCGACACGGCCGCGGCGAAGGACCACATCGAGATCGCCCTGGCCAACGCCGCCCCGGCGGAAATGGCGATGGTGATGATGCAGGCCCTGCGCTGGACGATCAAGCTGGCGGCCGAGTGCTCCAGCCGCGACCTCCCAGTGGCCCCCTGGATCCTGACCGCCCTCAACTAACCCCCGTGTCCCACACTCACCGCCCCCGTGTCCCACACTCACCGCCCCCGTGTCCCACACTGACCGCCCCCGTGTCCCACACTCACCGCCCCCGAATTCCCCTGTGGGCGGGGATTTCAGGGTCTCCGAACGTGGGACACACACCCCACGAATGTGGGACACGCGGGTCAGCCGCCGAGGAGTTCCTTGATGAGGGGCGCGATTTGTTCGGTTTCGATCAGGAAGGCGTCGTGGCCGTAGGGTGAGGTGACGACCCGGAGATCACCCGCTCCGGGAATGTGTTCGGCGAGTTCCGCTTGTTGGTACAGCGGGTAGAGGCGGTCGCTGTCGATGCCCGCGACGATCGTCCTGGCCCGCACCTGGCTCAGGGCCTGCCGCACCCCGCCCCGGCCGCGACCGACGTCGTGGCCGTTCATCGCCTCGGTCAGCACCAGGTAGCTGTTGGCGTCGAACCGGCGGATCAGCTTGGCCGCCTGGTGGTCCAAATAGGACTCGACCGCGAACCTGCCGTCGCCCTGGGGATTGCGCCCGAACCGGGTGCCAAGCTCGTTCTCGCTGCGGTACGTGATGTGCGCGATCCGGCGGGCGATACCCAGGCCGGTCGTCGGTCCCGGACCCGAGTAGTAGTCGCCATCACGGAATTCGGCGTCCGCCCGGATGGCCGCGAGTTGCGGCGCGGCCCAGGCGATCTGGTCGGCGGACGCGGCGGCGGGACAGGCCAACAGCAACAGGTTGCGCACCCGGCCGGGATGGGTGGCCGCCCATTCCAGTGCCCGCATCCCGCCCATCGACCCGCCGAGCACCGCCGCCCACTGGGTAATTCCCAAGGCATCGGTGAAAACCGCTTCGGCGTTCACCTGATCGCGCACGGTGATGGCCGGAAACCTGCTCCCCCAAGGCTTTCCATCGGCCGCTACCGACGACGGCCCGGTCGTCCCCTGACATCCGCCCAGAACGTTGGGCGCGACAACGAACCAGTGGTTCGTGTCGACCGCCTTGCCCGGGCCGATGACGCCGTCCCACCACGCCGGGCTGGCGTGACCAGGCTCATCGGGCCCGGCAGCGTGGCTGTCGCCGGTCAACGCGTGCAACACCAGGACCGCGTTCGACTTGTCCGCGTTGGGAGTTCCCCACGTCTCGTACGCGATCACCGGGTCCGGCAACTGGTCGCCGGACTCCAGGACGAGCCGGGGCAGGGAGACCCAGCGGCGACGGCCCGCCGCGTCTCCCTGCCGCCAGCCACCGCTCATGTGTTGGCCTTCGCTGCCCGGAACCCGGCCTCCAGGTCCGCCTTGAGGTCCTCGATCCCTTCCAGGCCAACGGAAAGCCGGACCAGCCCGGGCGTGACCCCGGTGACCGCCTGCTCCTCGGGCGTGAGCTGGCTGTGCGTGGTGCTCGCCGGGTGAACGATCAGGCTGCGCACATCGCCGATGTTCACCAGCTGCGAGAACAGTTCCGTGCCGTCCACGAACGCCCGCCCGGCCTCGACCCCACCGCGCAGCTCGAAACTCACCACCGCGCCGGCGCCCTTCGGCAGGTACTTCTGGGCTGTGGCGTGGAATGGGCTGCTCGGTAGGCCCGCGTAGTGCACCGCCAGCACCTCATCACGCTGCTCCAGCCACTCGGCGAGCGCCTGCGCGTTGGCCACGTGCCGCTCGATCCGCAGCGACAACGTCTCGATCCCTTGAATGACAAGGAAACTCGTCAGCGGCGCGATCGCCGCACCGGTGTCCCGCAGCAGCTGAACGCGGAGTTTCGCGGCGAACGCGCCGTGACCGAGGACCGGCCAGTACCGCAGGCCGTGGTAGCTCGGGTCCGGCTCGTGGAAGTCGGGGAACCGGTCCGCGTGCACGCCGAAGTCGAACTTTCCGCCGTCCACAACGACTCCGGCGATCGCGGTGCCGTGGCCGCCCAGGTACTTCGTGGCCGAGTGGATCACGATGTCCGCGCCGTGCTCGATCGGCCGCAGCAGGTACGGCGTCGGCACGGTGTTGTCGATGATCAGCGGCACGCCTCCATCGTGCGCCACTTCGGCGACCCGCGCGATGTCGAGAACGTGACTACGCGGGTTGGCCAGGCTCTCGGCGAAGAACAGCTTGGTGTTCGGCCGTGTCTTGGCCCGCCACTCGTCGAGGTTGTCCGGGTCGTCCACGAAGCTGACCTCGATGCCCAGCTTGGGCAGCGTGTAGTGGAACAGGTTGTACGTGCCGCCGTACAGGCTCGCGCTGGACACCAGGTGGTCACCCGCCTTGGCCAGGGTCAGGATCGCGGCGGTCTCCGCCGCCTGACCGGAGGCGAACGCGACCGCCGCGATCCCTCCTTCCAGTGCGGCCACTCGCTGTTCCAGCACGTCCTGGGTTGGATTGTTGATCCGGGTGTAGATGTTGCCCGCCTCGGCGAGGCTGAACAGGTCCGCGCCGTGCTGCGTGTCGCGGAAGACGTACGAGGTCGTCTGGTAGATCGGCGTGGCCCGGGCGCCGGTCGCCGGGTCGGGCTGGGCGCCGGAGTGGATCTGCTTCGTTTCGAAGGACCAGCCGTCGGTGGACATGCGTTCTCCTGGGTCTGGGTGGCGGAAAGCCATGTGGCTCAAGCGGAAACGCCCGGGGCGCCGACGAGCGGATCCACGGTCAGGACGCTAGCCGGACCTCGCCACCCCCGATACGGCGTCCATCTGGTGGAACGCCCCCGCATCTCTCAGCGAACATAACTCTTGCGTTCAGAGTCTCTTAGATTCTAAGATGCTTTTCATGACAGACGTACTGATCACAGGAGCTGGACTCGCCGGGACATCGGCGGCGATGTTTCTGGCACGGCAAGGGGTCCGGGTGTTGCTGGTGGAACGGCACGCCGGTACCTCGCCGCACCCAAGGGCCTCCGGCCAGTTCCCGCGCACGATGGAGGTGCTGCGTGCCGGCGGGGTGGCCGACGAGGTGCGCAAGGCGGGCGGCGAGGAGCGCGCGTTGCGCATCAAGGTCGCGGAAAGCGTGCAGGGCAGGGTGATGCACACGATCATCGAGGACTTCGACGAGTTCTACGAGGCCACCGCGAAGGTCACACCCGCCGGCTGGGGGTCGGCGAGTCAGGACCAGGTGGAGCCGATTCTCCTTGCCCAGGCCCGGAAACACGGCGCCGAGGTGCGGTTCGGCACCGAGCTGACCTCGTTCGAGCAGGACGAGGACGGCGTCACCGCGCAGCTGCTCACCGTCGAGACCGGACATGTCGAGACCGTCCGGGTGAAGTACCTGCTGGCCGCCGACGGCGCCCGCAGCCGGATCCGCGAAACCCTTGGCATTCCACGGTTCGGCAAAGGCAGGCTGGCCAACCACATCGGTCTGGTGTTCGAGGCCGACCTCACCGGTCTGGTGCCCAGCAACGAGGTCTGGCTGCACTACCTGCAGAACCCGAAGTTCACCGGCGCGTTCGTCAACACCCCGCACGCCAACCGGCACATCTTCTCGGTGGAGTACCACCCGGAGAACGGCGAGTCGGCGGCCGACTACACCGAGGAGCGGCTGATCGAGCTGATCCGGATCGGCCTGGACATGCCGGAGCTGAACCCGGAGATCGTCTGGCGGGGCGCGTGGGAGATGGCCGCGCGGATCGCGGAACGCTGGCGGGACAACAGGATCTTCCTCGTCGGCGACGCGGGCAAGGTCACCCCGCCGACCGGTGGGATGGGCGGCAACACGGCGGTGCTGGACGGGTTCGACATCGCCTGGAAGCTCGCCGCTGTGCTCAAAGGCGAGGCGGGCGACGGCCTGCTGGACACCTATGAGGCGGAGCGCAAGGAGTACGCACAGCTGGTGGTGAACGAGTCGCTGCACAACTACGTCCACCGGATGGCCCCGCACCTGGCCGGCCTGGACATCCCGGAGTCGGTCGGCACGGAGAACGCGATGCTGGGCAGCCGCCGGCGGTCCACCGCGGTGATCATCGACGATGACGACGACTCCCCGGTGGAGAACGCCTTCGAACCCAGTGGGCGACCGGGTTTCCACGCGCCGCACTCGTGGATCTCCCCAGGAAAGTCCACAGTGGACCTTATCGGCCAGTGGGTGCTGCTCACCGGACAAGACGGTCAAGCATGGCACGAACAGGCGTCGGTGGACTGCTACCCGGTCGACGGCTCGGTCTACGGCATCGGCGACAAGGGTGCCTCGCTGATCCGCCCGGATGGCGTGGTCGCCTGGCGGACCAGCGAAGAGGCAACACCTGGCAAGCTCGAGTCGGTGCTCAAACAGGTCCTGTCTTGTTAGGTTGAACGGCATGCGCATAATCGCCGCCATTGTGTTGCTGGGCCTGCTAATGGCCACACCGGCCAACGCCGCACCCGGTGGCGGCTATGTCGCTCTCGGTGACTCGTACGCATCCGGCCCCGGCATCCCGGACCAGACCGGGCTGCCGGCCGGATGCACCCGGTCCAACCACAACTACCCCTCGTTGCTGGCGCAGTGGTTACACCTGCGGAACTTCACCGACGTCAGCTGCGGCGGCGCCCGCACGGTGGACATGACCGCGCCGCAACAGGTCCAGGGCGGCACGAACCCGGCGCAGTTCACCGCCTTGAAGAAGGACACGTCGCTGGTCACCGTGATGATCGGCGGCAACGACATCGGCTTCGGCGAGATCCTGGCGACCTGCGGCCGGCTCGCCGCCCAGGACCCGGCCGGCAACCCGTGCGAACAGCACTACAAGGCAACCGGCAAGGACGAACTGGCCGCCCGCGTCGCCGCGGTCGGCCCCAAGATCGCCGCGGTCCTGGACGGCATCCGCCAACGCTCGCCACGAGCGCACATCGTGGTCGTCGGCTACCTGCGAATCCTGCCCGCGCAAGGCAGCTGCTTCCCCCAGGTCCCGTTCGCCACGGGCGACGGCCCCTACTTCGACGGCATCGGCCAGCTGCTCAACCGCCAGCTCGCCACCCAGGCCCGCCGCCATGGCGCGTCCTTCGTGAACCCGTACGCGTTCTCCTCGGGCCACGACGCCTGCCAGCCACCGGACCGCAAGTGGGTCGAAGGCCTCAACCCGACCTCACCGGCAGCCCCGATGCACCCCAACGCCAAGGGAATGCTCGTGGTCGCGGCCCTGGCGGTGCCGTCAATCCTGCTGGGATAGCCCGTACCTCGTCCCCTCGTTGTCCTCGAACACCGACCACCAGCCGAAGTGCATCCGCACCGGCTTGGTGTGGAAGGTGACCCCGCGCGCGCTCAGCTCCTGGTACGAGCGCTCGACATCGTCGCTGTAGAACATGACGTTCGAGGTGGGCATGCCATCCGGCATCTCCCCCGCCGACCACCCGGGCAGCTTGGTGGAGAGAACTAGCCGCATCTGCTTGTCCGGCGTGCCGACCTCGATCCACCGCTGCCCCTCGCCATAAGCGGCGTCCTGCAGCACCTCGAACCCGACCTGCTCGGTCCAGAAAGCCTTGGCCTTGTCCTGGTCGTCCACATAAAGAACGACCTGGTGCACACCCTTGATCACGACAGTCCCTCCCGGATATATCCACATCGGATACAACGACACTGGACTGTAGACTGCGCGCATGCCGGACCGCAATCCACCACTGACCCCCGCGGGGTTCCAGGTGCTGCTCGCCCTCGCGGGCGGGGCGGCGCATGGGTATGCCGTGATGCGGTTCGTGGAGACTTTGTCGGACGGGACGGTTCGCCTCGGGCCGGGGACGCTGTACCGGACTTTGCAGCGCCTGGTCGCGGACGGTCTGGTGGTCGAGGTCGCGAACGAGAGTGAAGACCCGCACGACGCTCGGCGGCGGTACTACGAGCTGACCCCGCTGGGGCGTTCGGCGGCGGTTCAGGAGGCTTCGTTGTTGCAGCGCATGGTCAGCGCGGCCGAGGACGCGGGGCTGCTGGGCAGGCGGAAGACGGCATGAAGCCTTCGCGGGCGGTGAGCCTGACGCCGCACATTTTCGTCCGGGACGTGCCGGCGGCGCTTGCGTTCTACCGGAAGGCTTTCGGCGCGGTGGAGGTGTTCGTCAACAAACTGCCGGACGGGACGCTGCTGTTCGTGGACCTGGCGATCGGCGGCGGCCGGTTGATCGTCAGCGAGGAGACACCGCAGCTGAAGGCGTTCAGCCCGGAGACGATCGGGGACTCGCCGGTGATGCTGCTGCTGGAGGTCGAGGACGTCGACGACCTTGCGCGTCGGGCGATCTTCGCGGGGGCGACCGTGGAGCGGCCGGTGGAGGAGATGTTCTGGGGTGAGCGCTACGGGGTGGTCGTGGACCCGTTCGGGCACCGGTGGGCGCTGTGCTCAACCCGGGATGAGATTTCGCTGGATGACATCCTGAGGAATTCGCCCGATCAGGTGTAGGCGGTCTTGTCGGGTGCCGCTGCTGTGTCGATCCGCTGCGTTCGGCTGCCGTGTCGATCGACCGTGTCGCCGGAGCAAAGAGGAACACACCCCGGAGCAACGGGGGACACACCCTGCACCAACGGGGGACACGGCCGAAGGCCGCATCTTTGGCGACGAAGTCGCTAGGCGGCGAAGCCGCCCGTTCGGGGGGTTTGGGGGGTCGTCCCCCCAACATCATCACCGACGACCCGGCGAAGGTGGAGCGAAGCGACACCGAGCACGGGTCCCCCGAGGAGGTGCGGAGGTGTGGTCGCCCCCGATGACGGCCACACCCCCGCTCGAATACCCGGCGGGACCCGGGTGTGCGAGCCCCCGTGCTCACTCACACCTGGCGTGGTGAACCTCTTACGCGGTACCCCACATCAAGTCTTCCTAAACCCCTTTACCTGCTAGACGGTCTTGACCCCCTGAAGGTTGCGTGGGTCGGCGGGGTTTTTCTCGGGGTTCGGTCCAGACTTGTCCGGTGATTACCGTGCAGGGTGTCGTGGATCGGGTGGGGCCGACCTTGTTGCGGACTGTTCTGCCTGGTGATCGCGGTGTGGCGGATGTGGTGATCGCTGAGGTGGGTCGCCGGACGCATGTGGCGGACGGGGACCTGGTGCTGGGTGTGACCGTGAACACTGCCGCGAAGGCCGCTGAGCTTGTCGAGCATTGTGGGGCGAAGGGGGCTGCGGCCGTGCTGCTGAAGCCGCCGCTTTCGTCCGGTTCGACCGTGTTGTCCGCTGCGAAGTCCGGCGGCACGGCGATCATCGAGGTGCACACGAATGCTGCTTGGGCTCAGCTCGTGTGGTTGTTGCGGACGATCCTCGATGCCGCCGCCGACGATGAGTACGGCGCGGAGCCGGGGTCGGCGGGGTTGGGTGACTTGTTCCGGCTGGCCGATGCGGCCGCGGCGGTGGTCGATGCGCCGGTGACGATCGAGGACGCGAACTCGCGGGTGCTTGCGTACTCCGCTCGTCAGGACCGGACCGACCCCGCTCGGATCTCGACGATCATGGGGCGGCGGGTGCCGGATGACGTGCTCGCGCGGTTCCGGTCGCGGGGGGTGTTCCGGGAGCTGAGCCGCGGGCGGACGACGATCTTCGTGCCGGCGCAGCGGGATGGCACGTTGCCGCGGCTGATCGTGCCGATCCGGATGGGCGGTGAGCTGCTCGGGTCGATGTGGGCGGTGGTGGCCGGACCGGTGTCGGATGAGCGGGCGGCGGCCTTTGCTGACACGGCTCCGGTGGTGGCGCTGCATTTGTTGCGGCGGCGGGCGTTGGCCGATGCCGAACGTCGCCGGTCCGCCGAGTTGGTGCGGACCGTGTTGCAGGGCAAGGGCAGTGTGCGGCTGGCGGCGGCCGAGCTGGACCTGGAGGAGGTGCCGCACCGGGTGGTCGCGGTGGATGTCGACACCACGGATGCGTTGGGCGCGGAGGGGTTGCGGCTCGCCCTGTGGGAACGGATCACCGCGGGGGTGGGGCGGCGGCCGGTGGTGACGGACCTGCACGGGGTGCTGTACGCGATCGTTCCGGACCGTGTGGGGTGGCCCGCGTTGCGGGAGGCGCTCGGGTCGGAGCCGCAGGCGCTGGTGGGGGTGGGGGCGCCGATGGACATCGTGAACATGGCGTTGTCGCGGGTGCAGGCCGAGGAGGCGTTGAGCCTGGTCAAAGCCCGTTTGGTGGACAGCAAGGTGGCCAATCACGACGAGGTGTGGCCGGTGGTGGCGCTGCACCGGGTGGCGGTCGCCGGGGCGCCGACGGGGGCCGGTGAGCTGGGCGTGTTGCCGTTGCTGCGGGCGCAGGACGAGCAGACCGGATCGTGCTATGTGGACACTCTGTATGCGTGGCTTCGCCATCCGGGTGATCCGAAGGCGGCCGCGCGGGCGTTGCGGATCCACGCGAACACCCTCCGGTACCGGATGACACGACTGGTTGAACTCACCGCCCTCGATCTGGACGATCCGGACATCCGGCTGGCGCTCACGGTGCAGCTCGCCATCAGCCGCTGGGCGTAGCATTTGTGCTGCCGAAACAATAGGGGTTCCCCCTACTAGTGCTGTCCGCACGATGACATCGCTCTATGTGTGCGGGACCGTGGTGTAACGCACCCAAATGGCCCAGAGGAGAGCCCGCCGTGAAGATCGCCGTTCCCCGCGAGATCAAGAACCACGAGTACCGGGTAGCCCTCACCCCGGCCGGTGCGCACGAACTGACCGCCCGCGGCCACGACGTGTTCGTCGAGGCGGGCGCGGGCGCCGGCTCCGCCATCCCGGACGAGGAGTTCCTCGCCGCGGGCGCCAAGATCCTGGCCACCGCCGCCGAGGTGTGGGCCGAGGGCGAGATGGTGATGAAGGTCAAGGAGCCGATCGCCGCGGAGTACCAGTACCTGCGCAAGGACCAGGTGCTGTTCACCTACCTGCACCTGGCCGCCGACCAGCCGCTGACCCAGGCCCTGCTGGACGCGGGTACGACCGGTATCGCCTACGAGACCGTCCAGGTCGGCCGGTCGCTGCCGCTGCTGGCGCCGATGTCCGAGGTCGCCGGCCGGCTGGCGCCGCAGGTCGGCGCGTACTCGCTGATGCGGCCGTCCGGTGGCCGTGGCGTGCTGCCCGGTGGTGTTCCCGGCGTGCACCCGGCGCGGGTCGTGGTGATCGGTGGCGGTGTCGCGGGCGTGAACGCGGCCCGGATCGCCCAGGGTATGGGCGCGGACGTGGAGATCCTGGACACGAACGTGGACCGGCTGCGTCAGATCGACGTCGACTTCAACGGCCGGATCCGCACCATCGCGTCGAACCGGTACACCCTCGAGCAGGCGGTGCTGGAGGCCGACCTGGTGATCGGCGCGGTGCTGGTCCCGGGCGCGAAGGCACCGAAGCTGGTGAGCAACGCGCTGGTGGAGCGGATGAAGCCGGGCTCGGTGCTGGTGGACATCTCGATCGACCAGGGCGGCTGCTTCGCGGACTCCCGCCCGACGACCCACGACGACCCCACCTACCTGGTGCACAACTCGGTCTTCTACTGCGTCGCGAACATGCCCGGCGCGGTCCCGCGTACCTCGACGTACGCGCTGACCAACGTGACGCTCCCCTACGCCGTCGCACTGGCCGACCACGGCTGGCACGCGGCCCTGCAGGCCGACAGCGAACTGGCCCTGGGCCTGAACACCCACGCAGGTCACCTGACCAACGGCCCGGTCGCCGAGGCGCACGGCCTGCCGCACACTCCGCTGGCTGACGTTCTGTAAGCCCGCGTTCCCCAAGTAGGGCCCTGGCGTGCATGCGCCAGGGCCCTACTGCATTGTCGGCACATGGAGTTGCGGCAGTTCGAACACTTCCTGGCGGTGGCCCGAGAAGGCAGCTTCACCGCCGCGGCGCAACGAGCCCACATCGTCCAGTCGGCATTGAGCGCCTCGGTCCGCAAGTTGGAAGCCGAACTGGGCGCGCAACTGTTCGAACGAACAACGCGCCGGGTGATCCTGACCGACGCGGGCCGAGCCCTGATCCCGGTCGCGAACCGTCTTTTGGCGGACCTCGACCTCGCGCGCGGCGAAGTCGCTGCGGTGTCAGGGCTTTCGCGAGGGCGGGTCGGTATTGGGACGGTGCAGACGTTGACGGTGATCGATTTGCCGCGCTCGCTGGGGGTGTTCCGGTCGCGTTACCCGGGGATCAGGATCCATGTGCGCGACGGGGCGGTGCCGGACCTGATCGCCGCGCTGGACTCCGGGGAGCTGGATCTGGCTTTCCTGGCCTTCGACGGGCCGTTGCCTTCCGGGTTGACCGCGTTCGCGGAGTGGAGCCAGGTTCTGGTGCTGGTCACCTATCCGGGGCATCGGCTGGCTTCTGTGCGTCAGGTTGGGCTGGCGGATCTGGATGACGAGCCGTTTGTGGAGTTCTCCGGGAGTGCCATGCAGGAGATGGTGGCGCGGCGGTTCGCGGATGCGGGGGTTCGCCACAACATCGTGTGCACTGCTACCCACGTGCCTTTGTTGGTGGACTTGGTGACCGCGGGGTTGGGGGTGACGATCCTGCCGGAGCCGATCGCCGCGCGGTCCGGGCTGCCTTACGCGGAGATCGTCTCTGGCAGTTTCACTCGAACGATCTACCTTGCCGGGCGGACACCATCACTGGTGAACCCCTCCGCTCGGGCTCTGCTGGGGCATCTCACGGGAGGCGAGCGAGCATGAGGCCGGAGGCGGTGAGGGTGAGGGCGATCGCGAGGAGGGTCTCGCCGGTGATCTCGGCGAGGAGGGCTAGTGCGAACACCCGTACTGCTAGGCGTTGTAGGACTCTTGCGGCTTCGGATGTTTCTGCCTGCACGTGCTGAGTATTGGTGTTGGGTGTGAGGTGGGTCCAACTTTTGTTGTCGCTGGGATTGAGCTGTTTTTTCGCTGGGGCGGGGGGTGAAGTTGGCTGGGTGGGAGAGATGTCCTCGCCGGACGGGCAGGCCGCCAAGAGGGGCAGGGGATCCTTCGGATCCTTGTGGGCTGGGTTGGGTGCGTGTTCTGTCCCTCCCGTATGGCCTGCCGGAGGTAATCACAGGTGTCAAGGGGGATCCGTAGGGCTTCCAGCGTTGTGCTTTGCGTTGGCGGATCCCCCT
>NZ_JBFAPA010000012.1:0-359126 GCF_040675465.1 Actinocrispum sp. NPDC049592
CCTGCGGCGCACGGGGCAGATCAAAGGGGGCAGGTCTGCGACCTGCCCCGCCGGAAAGCTTATGTGCGCCGCCACCCCGCACAAAATCGAACCGCGTGCGTGCTCACCAGGCGCCGCGATGGGCTCGTCGGCTGGCTGGGCGTGCCCGCGAGCCAGAACACCTCGGCACCACACCTCGGAGCGGTCCCGCGCCGGGATCAATACGGGTGGGTGGTTCTCGGCCGATTGGCTGATGTTGTCTCGGCCGGGTGGCCGGGGTGGTCGGGCTGATCGGCCGACGTTGCTGTGACCTGGGCAAAGGCAGGGTGTGGGGCATGACGCACTCGATGACCCGATGGACGCCGATGACCTCCGCCGAGCGCGAGCAGTTCGAGCAGGACGGCTACCTGATCATCCGCAACGCGCTGAACGCGACGGAGGTCGACTACTACAAGGCGGTGGTCGACCGTGTCTACGCGGCTTCGCCGGAGGCTGCGTCGGGTGCGTCGTTGCACCTGCTCAGCGCGGTGACCAGCTGCCCGCCGTTGGCTGGGCTGATCGACCATCCGTCGGTGTTCGGGCGGGTGTGGTCGGCGTTGGGGTGGAATGTGCACACGTATCACTCGCATATTGATGTGCATCCGCGGATTGAGGGGCGCGAGCCGTTCTGGTGGCAGTGGCATCAGGATGGTGGGCGGCAGAACCGTGAGATCGAGACGGATCCGCGGCCGCGGATGTCGGTGAAGACGGCGTTCTGGTTGTCGGATGTGTCGGTGCCTGGGCGGGGCAATCTGACGATCGTGCCGGGGAGCCACAGGACCAACTGGTTGCCGGGGCCGCCGCAGCGCGGGATGGTGTGGCCGCAGCCGCAAGGCGCGATCGAGGTGACGGTGAACCCCGGGGATGTGTTGTTCTTCGACCGGAGGTTGTGGCATGCGCGTGCGGACAACTACTCGCAGGTGACGCGTAAGGTCGTGTTCTTCGGGTACACCTACCGCTGGATCGCCATCCGCGACGAGACTGGCGATCTGCTGGAGCAGCCATGGTTCCAGGATCTCAACCCGGTGCAACGGCAGCTGCTCGGGTTCGCCGGGGACGGGTCGGGTGATCACCAGTGGGGGCACTATCCGGCCAGTACTCCGCTCTACACCGAGCTTTCCGCCCAGGGCCTGCTGGATCCCAGTCACCCGCCGCTCATTCCCTAGGTAAAAGCACTTCCTATCGGGTCGCCGGGGATCATGGGTAACGTCGTTGCCGTAGTGGTGATCCGAAGGTCCGATGTGGACAACTTATGACTCGTGCGGCCCTCCCGTTGCGGCACAACCGGAACTATCGCTGGTTGTGGCTCGGTCAGGCGGTGTCGTTGCTGGGCGACGAGGTGCTCGAGACCGCCGTGATGTTGTGGCTCGGTCTTGTCGCGGCCGGAGGGGACTCGTGGGGCCCGGCCGCGGCCTCGGGTGTGCTCGCCGCGCGGACGGTGCCGGTTCTGTTGGTGGGACCGATGGGTGGTGTGTGTTCCGACCGGTGGGACCGCCGCCGGATCATGCTCACCACGGATGCCATCCGGGGAACGCTTGTGACCGGGCTGGCGATCCTGTTGCTCGCCGGGGAGGATTTACCCGTGGCGATAAGGCTTGCCGCGATCTACGGTGTCGTGGCCCTGTGCGCGATCGCGGCCCAGTTCTTCAACCCGGCGCGGTACGGTCTGCTTGCGACAGTCGTGGCCGACGAGGACCGGGAACGGATGGGCAGCCTGACGGCCGGAACCGCCGCGATGGCCACGATCGTGGGACCGACTGTTGCCGCGGGTCTGCTTGTGGTTGCCGACGTTCAGTGGGCGTTGCTGGCCACTGCGGCGACCTTCGTGGTGTCCTTTCTGGCCGTTTCCCGGGTTCACGCGTCTCGTGTCGATAGTGGACGGCGCTCCTCGACGAGTGTGTGGCGGGAGCTCCGGGACGGGCTTACGTTCTTCGCGGGCAATCAGCTGCTGCGGGTCATGCTGGTCACGACGGTCATGGTCGTCGTGGGGGTGACCGCGCTCAATACCCTGGACATCTTCTTCGTCACCACGAACCTCCGGGCTCCGCCGGAGGTGTACGGCTTGCTGGGCACGGCTTTCGGGATCGGCTCGCTGATCGGGGCCGCATTGTCGGCGGTGTTCGCGCCCCGGCTCAAGGCGCGCCGGGTGTATTCCTGTGGGTTCATCCTGGTCGGGATGCTGCTGATGCTGTACTCGCGGATGACCGGGCCGATCGGCGCGCTCATCGTGGTGTTCTTCGTGGGGTTTCCGGTGGCGGCGGTGAACTCGATGGTGGGGCCGCTGATCATGCGAGCCGCGCCGGACCACCTGATCGGCCGGGTCAGCGGTGTCCTGCAGCCCGCGATCCACCTGGCGTCCCTGACATCCGCGGGCCTGACCGCGTGGCTGGCTTCGGTGGCTTTGCGGGACCTGAACACGACGGTCCTCGGGGTCCACTTCGGACCGATTGACACGATCTTCCTGTTCGCTGGTATCGTCGTCGCGCTCACGGGTGTGTGGGCGGCACGCGTACTCAGGTAGAGCCGCCCACTGCTAGGTAGAATCCGGGCCTGTCGGGTGATCAGCCTGGCTCGTAACGTCCTTCCCGTGCGCATCCTGTTCACCGTCTTCGGGACCCGGCCGCACCTGTACCCGCTCGTCCCGCTCGCGTGGGCGTTCCGCGCGGCCGGCCACGAGGTCCGGCTGGCCAGCACCCCACGCTGGACAACGGACATCTCGTACACCGGGCTCCCACCGGTCGCCGTCGGCGGCCCACCCCAGGTGACCACGAACGCACGCGATGACCTCGCGGTCGCCGTGTTCTCCCAGCAACCGTGGCCGTCCGACTGGGCCGCGAACGTGGCCGGCCTCACGCCGGAACGGCTGGCCTGCCTGGAATCCATCGGCCGTTATCTCATTGCCGCAGCTGCCGCGATGGTCGACGATCTCGTCGCTTTCGCCCGTTCCTGGCGGCCGGACCTGGTCGTCTACGACTCGTTCAGTTACGCCGGGCCCGTCGCCGCGGCTGCTGTGGGAGTTCCCGGTGTACGACATCTGTCGGGCACGGATTCCGCTCAGCGCCTGGAAATGCGCCAACCCACCAACGATCCCCTGCCGGAGTATGTCTCGCTGTTCGCCCGTTTCGGTGTGCCGGCGACCACCGACCCATCGTCCACAGTAGACCCGACGCCACCGGCCATGCGGCTGGTGACACCGCCGAAGCTACACCCCATGCGCTACATCCCCTACAACGGCCCCGGCGGTACGCCGGAAGGCCTCATGGGCCAACGGTCCCGGCCACGGGTGTGTGTCACTTGGGGACACACGATGTCTGACACGGGCGATGGGCTACTGCCGTTCCGTGCCGTCATCAACGCGATCGCGGTCCAGGGCATGGACTGTCTCATCGCCGCTCCCGCCCGGGAAATCGAGCTTCTCGGCCCGCTCCCGCCGGCCGCGAGAGCGTTGGCTTCGGTTCCGCTGCACCTGGTTCTCCCCTACTGCGACGCGATCGTGCACCAAGGCGGCGACGGGACGGCGCTCACCGCCGCCACCACGGCCGTCCCGCAGCTCATCATCGCCAACAGCCCGGAAGCCGACATGTGCGGTGGCCGGATCACCGCGGCCGGAGCAGGGATCGCGATCCGCTACGAAAGTCACGCCATGGTCCGGGAAGGGGTCCAGAAACTGGTGTCGGTGCCGGCCTATCGGGAAGGTGCCGAGCGCCTGCGTGACGAGATCGAGGCCCAGCCCACCCCGGCCGAGGTGGTTCGGGCTCTGGCCGGGGGTTAGCCATGCGGGTGCTGTTCGCGGTGGCCGGTGGACCGTCCCATCTGTACCCGTTGGTACCGTTGGCGTGGGCGTTCCGGACCGCCGGGCACGAGGTCCGGCTCGCCGGAACACCGAAGTCGGCCACCACGATGGCGCACACCGGACTGTCCATTGTCACTATTGGCCAGGGACCCCAGCTGTCGGCCGAAGCGCGCGAGGAACTGGTCACCACCGCCTACGGTCAGCCGCCTTGGCCGACTGACTGGCCGGCCCATCCCGAACGCCTCACATCGGGGCAACTGAAGCTGCTGGAGGTCCTCGGCCGGTACTCGGTCGCGGCCGCCGACGCCATGGCCGACGACCTGGTCGCGTTCGCCCGGCACTGGCGGCCCGACCTGATCGTGCACGACACCCTCGCCCTGTGCGCCGAGCTGACGGGCGTGCCCTGCGTCCGGTACACGCACGGCGCCCAGGACGTGTTCTGCGTGGAGCGGCGGCCGTCCGGCGAACCGCTGCCCGAGTACGTGGAGATGTTCGCCCGTTTCGGCCAGGAACCGCCGCAGGGCGCGCTGTTCGTCGACACGATGCCGGCCAGCATGTTCCTCGGCGCTGAACGGCCGTGCATACCGATGCGCTGGGTGCCCTACAACGGCCCAGGTCTGGCTCCTGACGGGCTCACCGGGGCTCGGCCCAGGGTCTGCGTGACCTGGGGAATGGTGGCCGAGGGCGCGCTGGGAACGGGCGCTGCCGACCCGTTCGCCGACACGATCACCGCCATCGCTCATGCGGGCGCCGAGGTCCTGGTGCTCGCGAGTCCGAGCCTGGTCTCGGCCCTGGGCACGCCCGCGCAGGGCGTCCGGTACGTCTCCGGGGCTCCGCTGAACCTCGTTCTGCCGCACTGCGACGCGGTCGTGCACCACGGCGGCGAGGGCACCGCCATGGCCGCGGCCGCGCTCGGCGTACCGCACCTCGTGATCACCCGCGAACCCCTGGACGAGCAGGTCGGCGGCCGCCTCGCCCAGACCGGAGCGGCGATCCACCTGCGGCACCAGGAGGCCGCCGACGTCCGGGACGCGATCGACAAGCTGTTGTCCGATCCCGGTTACGCCGATGCGGCGCAACGGTTGCGCGAGGACATCGAGACGATGCCCGCCCCCGCGGACGTCGTCCCCCAGCTCATCGCCTGATCCCGGCCAGCGCCGGCTCCAGCGCCTCGAACAGGCACGGGACCTTGCCGCCGAGGATCACGTGGTAGTCCCGGATCCCGGCGAAGTCGAGCAGCGACGTCACCCGGCTGGTGGTCTCGCCGGTCGCGGTGTCGATGAACGCCGCCCGCGTGCCGATCACATGTCCTTTGTAGACACCATCGCGCAGGGCCGGAAGGTAGGCCGAGCACTCGCGGATGGCCTCGGCATGCGTCTTGTCGACCTGTCGTTGGTCCACGTACTCGGACAACGACACCGAGTCGCTCATCTCCAGCCGCCGGAAGGCCGCCGCGGCGAGGAGATGCCCGCCGTGCACGCTGGACGGCAGCGCGGAGGCGAACCGGCCCCGGATCACCGCGATCCCGATTCCGTCGTACTCATTGGGCAACTGCAGCAGGAAATGCAGGAAGACCTCACAGCGGATCGGCACCCGGGGAAGGCCGGACCGGTCGTGCAACGGGTTGATGTCCGCGAACGTGGTGTTGTAGACGGTCTTCGCGGTCACGACATCGCCGTCGGACAGGATGATCGAGTGCACCTCGCCGGGCTCGATCCTGTGGACGTGCCGGGACACCTGGATCTGCACACCGCCGAGCCTGCGGTGCAGGATCCGGCCGAGCTTCACGCCGTTGAAAGTGCGTTCCACGGACAGGAAAGCCTCGATCACGCCATCGCCGAAATACCGTCGGCGTGGCGCCGGGTAGAGCGGGAGCCCCAGCGAGCCGCAGAACTCGATGTACTCGTGCGGGGAGATTTCCGAGGCACGGTGGATGCCGAAGTACGAGCGGACCTCGCCGTCGACCACTTCGGGGTACTGCTCGGCGAACCGGGCGGAGTTCCGGGCGCATTCCTCGGCCAGCTCCACGTCCGCGCTGTACATGTAGCCCATGTGCAGCTGGCCCTGGTTGGTGCCGGATGCCCGCGCGAACAGGGCGTTCTCCTTCTCCAGCAACACGATCGACAGGTCCGGGTGGCGCGCGGCGACCTGCCCGGCGACGAAACACCCGTAGAACCCGCCGCCGACAACGGCCACATCGAAGTTGTTTCCGGCCACAATTCCGGACGTTACGTTGCCGCCGAGCCCGCCCGAAGCCCTCGTTTCCCCTTAGGAACCAACGAAAACACCTAGGAACACCACGATGGACAGCCGGCTGAGGCCTCGACCAAGGCCACACCGCCGGGTGTGGTCAGGTCGAGGTCGTCGCGGAGTGCAGTGCCGGGCCTGTTCGGGTCACGGCCGTCAAGGAGTGATGGTGACCTCGGGGACGTAGGTGATCCACCGGCCGCCGGAGCGGGTGAACTCCTGTTCCTTGGCCATGATCTCGGTGGCGTGGTTCCAGGCGAACAGCAGCGCGTAGTCCGGATAGGACTCGGCGAAGGCCGAGTGTGGCCGGACCGGCAGGTGGACGCCGGGGGTCAGCCTGCCTTGTTTGGCCGGGGTCGTGTCGCACACGTACGACACGAGGTCCGGCCCGATGCCGCAGAAGTTCGTCACGGTCGCGCTCTTCGCCGTGGCCCCATAGCCGGCGACCGTCTTGCCCTTGTCCCGCAGGAGTGACAACAGACCGGTCAGGTCCGTCCTGATTC
Organism: Actinocrispum sp. NPDC049592; assembly: GCF_040675465.1. Lineage (NCBI taxonomy): Bacteria > Bacillati > Actinomycetota > Actinomycetes > Pseudonocardiales > Pseudonocardiaceae > Actinocrispum > Actinocrispum sp. NPDC049592. The sequence goes on from NZ_JBFAPA010000012.1 coordinate 6,562, forward strand.
TTTCCACTGTGGACTGGAACTGCTTGAGGGTGGCCTCCTCGGTGACCCCGTACACCGCCTCGGCGGCCAGCAGATCGGTCACTGATGCGGACGGCAACCCGGCCCCCGCCCGCATCAGTGTGTACCGAACCTCGCCGCCGTGCACCGGCAGCCGTTCGGCCGCGACCAGTTCGAGGCCGTGCCGCGCGGCGAGGTTCGCCACCGATCCCGCCGTGAAGAAGTAGAAGTGCTCGTCGTAGATCTGGTCGAACGAGGACTTGGCCAGGATGTCGGCGAAGTACGGGTCCTCGAACACGAAGATCCCGTCCGGGGCGAGCAGGGTGGACACTCCCTTGAGGACCGAGTTCACGTAGGGGATGTGGCACAAGGTGTTCGCCGCGAAGATGACATCCGCCGGACCGTCGCACGCCCGGATCCCGGCCGCCAGGTCCTCGTCGAAGAACTCGCCGACCACCCGCACGCCTCGGCTCGCCGCCACCGCCGCGACCGCACCCGACGGCTCGATCCCGAGGTGCCGCCCGCCCGCCTCGGCCACGACGTGCAGCATGGCGCCGTCGTTGCAGCCCAGCTCGACGATGAACCCGTCCGGCCCGGCCCGGTCCAGGAAACCGCGGGCGGCGGCTTCGAAATGGGCCCGCATGAAGGCCGATCCCGAGGAATAGTACGGATATCCCTCGTGGAACATCAGTTCCCGCGGGACCTCCTCGACCAGCTGGACCATCGTGCAGGAAGCGCAGCTGCCCACGGCGAGCCGGAAGAAGAACTCCTCGCTGTCGTCTTCCGGCCGGCGGAAGGCATCCGACAACGGGTGTCGGCCGAAGTCGGCGAACTCCTGGAGCGGTCCCGCGCAGACTCGGCAGATGGTCATCGGGACGTCCTTTCCCCGGCCAGGCCGGCGACCATGCCGTGCAGGCAGGTGATCATGGTTCGGGCCTGGACGTTGACGTAGTGACTGTGCCGCAGCAGATCCAGCAGCTGGTGCACAGTCAGCCAGCGGAAGTCCGGCGGCTCGTCCAGCGGGTCCAGGTCGGTCTCGACGACCCGGTAGGACGTCCTGGCGTGGTAGAACCGGCCGCCCTCCTCGGACAGCATGGCGCTGAACCGCGTCCGGTCCGGTCCGGCGGCCAGCACCGAGTCCAAATAGGGCGGTGGAGGTATGTGCTTGTAGTTCTCCGGCGCGCATTGCACGGTCGGCGCCAGCTCGACCACGTCCACGTACCCGGGCTCGGCCCTGGCGTGCACCAACACGTGCAGGACACCGGCGATCTCGCGGACCAGGAACGCGACCAGTCCGGTGCCGTGCGGCCGCAGCATGGGTTGCATCCAGTTGCCGACCTCGCGGCCGGTCGCGGTCACGCCGATCCCGATGACGTCGAAGAACAGCCCGTCCTCGTGCCGGATCCGCGCCGGTTCCCGGTACCAGCCACGGACTTCGGCCAACGGGATGGTCCGGGTGCTGATCTCGGTGCGGGTCCGGCGCTCGGTGATCCAGCTCAGGACCTCCCCCATCGAGTGCAGGCTGCCCTCGCCGGCGCTGCACGACCGGACCAGCGACTCCCGCCGGCCATCGCCGTCGTACACCCCGGCGAAGGGCAGGCAGGACAACACCGTCCGGGCGTCCATGTTGACCACATCGTCCACTGCGAGCAGCTGGTGCACATCGCCGAGGGTCATCCACCGGAACCCGTCCAGCACCTCGATGTCCTCGTCGACCTCGACGATCATGTTGCGGTTGCGCTTCTGCAGGAACCATGATCCCTGCTCGGACTGGCGGACGTCCGCGATCACCTGTCGAGCGTCCACAAAGTACTCGAGGTAGGGCACGGGTTTGCCACCGTGCACGCGCGTGTAGTTGCTGCGAGTGGCCTGGACGGTCGGCGAGAGCTGCAGGCCGTTGGGGTTGCCCGGTTCCACTTTGGCCTGCATCAGGCAGTGCAGGACGCCGTCGATCTCCTTCACGAGAATCCCGAGGATGCCGATCTCCGGCTGGATGATGATCGGCTGCTGCCAGCGCGGCACCGGGCCACCCGGGAAGTCCACCGCCAGCCCGGTGATCGTGAAGAACTTCCCCACCCGGTGGCGGATGTCACCGGTGAACGGGTCGATCAGCCAGCCTTCCAACCGGTTCAGGTTCGTGGTGGTCACGGTCGCGGACGAATACCGCGCGTACTCGTCGAACCAGGCGCGAACGGCGTCCGGGCCCAGCACCGGGTGCATCGAGGCCGCGATCCGCGCAGGGGTGCGGGGATCCTGGTCGGGCAGCAGGGCCGGGGGCACGGCGGTTCCTACAGCCGGGCCAGGATCGCCCGCAACGCCTCGATCACCCGGTCCTGGGTCTCGCGCCGCAGTGACGGGTACATCGGCAGGGAGAAGATCTGCCCCGCGAGCGCCTCGGTGACCGGCAGCGCGCCCATCGGGTAGCCGAGCTTGGCGAACCCGGACATGGTGTGCACCGGCCACGGATAGCTGATGTTCAGCGAGATGTCGTACTGCTTCATCGCCTCGATGATGTCGTCCCGCCGTGGATGCCTTACCACGTACAAGTAGTAGACGTGTTCGTTGCCCTCGGCCGTTTTCGGCAGCACGAGTTCGGTGTCCGCCAAGGCTTCGGCGTAGCGGTGCGCGATCGCTCGCCGTGCTTCGAGATAGCCGTCGAGCCTGCGGAGCTTGCGGCGCAGGATCTCGGCCTGGACCTCGTCGAGCCGGCAGTTGTGACCGGGCGTCTCCACGACGTAGTAGCGGTCGGCCATCCCGTAGTAACGCAGGCACCGCAGGCTTTCCGCGACCTCTGGGTGCGATGTCACCGTCGCGCCGCCATCGCCATAAGCGCCAAGGACTTTGGTCGGATAGAACGAGAACGCGGCCGCGTCACCAAGAGTCCCGGCCATCTCGCCGTGGTGCCGGGCGCCGTGTGACTGGGCGCAGTCCTCCAGGATCTCCAGGTCGTGCTTGGCGGCCAGCATCCGCAACGGGGCGATGTCCACGCACTGGCCGTAGAGGTGCACCGGCAGGATGCATCGAGTCCTGCCGGTGACCGCGGCGGCGACCTGATCGGTGTCCATCAGGTAGCTGTCCTCGTGGACGTCGACGAAAACCGGCGTCGCCCCAACAGCATCGATGGCCACGACGGTCGGCGCCGCCGTGTTGGACACGGTGATGACCTCGTCGCCCGGCCCGATCCCCAGCGCCTGCAGGCCGAGTTTGAGGGCGTTGGTCCCGTTGTCCACCCCCACGCAGAACCGGGCGCCGAGATACTCCGCGTACTCCCGCTCGAACCCCTGAACACTCGAGCCGAGAACGAGCCGGCCGGACCGGAACACCGAGTCGACCGCGGCCAGGATGTCGTCCCGCTCGTTGTCGTACTCGTCCAGGTAGTTCCAGACCAGCGTACTCATGCTGAAAAACGTTACGCACCAACAGTTTTCCCAGCATCAGCCGGAACTACTCAGGGGCCTGCTGACCTCGTGAGTGGTTGCCTCGCGACATCGGGTCAGCGGCATCCCCCAAAACGGACACGGTGACCGCCTTCGTCCGGGTGAAGCTGAGCAACTCCGCCACGCACTCGGCCACGCCGGGTACTCGCCGGGTGGATCCGTTCACGCACACCGACCCGGCTTCGAACGCGCTGGTGAAGTGGTGCGCGCGGTCGAGGCTCCGCGTCCACACGCTGGTGGCCACACCGTGGTCAACGGCGTTGGCAAGCTGGATGGCCTCCTCGTCAGCGGTGAAGGTCACCACCGACAGCACTGGCCCGGGGATGTCCGCCGAGAACACCGTCATCCCGGGGCCGACGCCGGTGAGCACGGTGGGCTCGACGAAGAAACCCGGTCCCGGCAGCCGCCCGCCACCGCACGCGACGGTCGCGCCATCGCGCTGGGCGGCGGCGATGTAGGCGAGGATCTGGTCGGCCTGGGTCTCGGCACCGAGCGGGCCGATGTCCACAGTGGACTTGACGGCGGCGCCGACGGTGAGCGCCCGGATCCGGTGCACGACAAGGCGGACCAGTTCGTCGGCGATCGACTCGTGCACCAGCAGGGTCGCCGTGCCCGGGCACAGCTCCCGCGCGGCACCGGACGCCGCCGCGGCCAGGTCGGCGTCGTCGAGGACGACCATCACGTTCTTCCCGCTCACGGCCAGCGTGACGGTCTTGACCGCCGCCCGCGCGGCGAGGACCTGGACCGACCGCCCGGCGCGTCCGTTGCCGGTGAAGGCGATCCGGCGGATCAACCGGTGCGCCGCGACCGAATCCGGCGACGCGGTCACGACGTTCAACACCCCGGGCGGCAACCCATCGGCGAACAGCTCGCCGATCCGCAACGCGGTCAGCGGCGCTTGGCGGCCGGCGGTGAGGATCACGGCGTTTCCGGCGACCAGCGGCGCGGCGATCCTGCTGGGCGGACCGATCACGCTGGTCACGCCGAACGGTTCCCGGACGGTGTAGTGCACGGTGTCGTCACCGGTCGGGACGACCGTGCCCGCGAGCTGGGGCGCGTAGTCCGCGAACATCTCCAGCGACACGGCGGCGTCCTCGACGTCGAGCAGCATCGTCCGAAGAGGACAGCCGTGGTCGGACGCGGCCAACGTGGCCAGGTCAGCCGCGTTGTCCCGCAGGATCCGCGCGAGATCCCGGACGAGCGCGGCCCGGGCCCGCGGCGCGAACCGGCCCCACTCCCCCGCCGCGCGTGCCGCTGCCCGGTACGCGACGTCGACGTCGTGCTCGTCACCGTCGGGCGCCTCGGCGAGCGTGCTGCCGGTGCTCGGGTTCACGACCGGATAACGTTGGCGCAGAACGGGTTCCCGCAGCTCCCCGCCGATCAGCAGGCGCCAGTGGTGGGCGAGCGTGTCCATGCCGGGTCCCCACCTCCAGGCGTTCCGCGACTGGGTGGAACGCCCGTCTAAGTTTAGGTCACACTTGACCTAAATTTAAGGGCTCGGGTCCAGCACCGGCTCGTCGACCCCCTGCCCGGCGGCCAGCCGGTCGACCAGCTCCAGCCCGCGCTCGGCCCAGGCGATCTCGCTCTTGGCCCGTTCGATCAGGCCGCGGTACGCGTGCGCCTTGTAGGCGACGATCGCGTCATGGGAGGACGCCGGAGACTTGGCCAGCCTGCGCTTGAGCAACGCCGTGGCGCGCTGCTCGAGCTGCTCGACGTGCTCCTCGTAGTGGTCGCGCAGGGCCTCGTAGTGCTTGCGGTGCGCGCGGAACTGGGCCCTGGCCTCCCGGTAGCTGCCGTACTCGAAGTAGGTCGCCTTGACGTACGCCGGATCGCGCAGCGCCGGTGGGGCCTCCACTTGCGACACCCATTGCTGCAGTTGCTTGCAGCCGGCCGGAGTAAGGGCGTAGGCGCGTTTGGTGGCTTTCTCGCCGCGGGGCAGGGTCTCCGCCTCGATCATGCCCTCGGCCTCCAGCCGGCGCAGCTCGGTGTAGATCTGCGAGTGCTGCGCGTGCCAGACGTAGGCCACCGACTGGTCGAACCATTTGGCCAGCTCGTAGCCGGTCATCGGGCCGGCCTCGATCAGGGCCAGCAGGGCGTAGCGCAGGGTCATGACATCAGATCTTGCGCCGTTCCGGCCGCGGAGTCACATTTTCGGTCAACGTTGACGTAAATCGTTCGCCAACTCTACGGTGGCCGGATGCCCAAGTTGCCGTTGTCTTTCGCCTGCTGGGACTACGACCGGATGCGCCCGCTGCAGGACGGGCGCGTGCGCCCGGAAGGCATCGACCTCACCCACCTCGTCCTGCCGGTCGAGGAGACCTTCTACCGGCAGCTGCGGCACCAGGAGTTCGACGTCAGCGAGATGAGCCTGTCGTCGTACCTGCTCACTTTGGACCAGCCGGACCCGCCATTCGTCGCACTGCCGGTGTTCCCCTCGAGGTTCTTCCGGCACCAGTCCATCTACATCAACGCGCACAGCGGCATCAGCAAACCCGGCGACCTGGCCGGCAGGCGCATCGGCACGCCCGAGTTCCAGCTGACCGCCGGGGTCTGGCAGCGCGGCATCCTCGCCGACGACTACGGCGTGCCGGTGGAGAGCATGAACTACTGGACCGGCGCGCTGGAGGGCCGCGGCCGGTTCGAGAAGATCCCCCTCGAGCTGCCGGACACCATCCACGTCACCCCGATCGGGCCGAACCAGAACCTGTCCGCGATGCTCGCGTCCGGTCAGCTCGACGCGATCCTGACCGCCCCGCAGCCGTCCTGCTTCGGCCGCGAGCCGCACATCCGCCACCTGTTCGAGAACTTCCGCGCGGTCGAACAGGACTACTTCCGCCGCACGGCCATCTTCCCGATCATGCACACCGTCGTGATCAAGCGGTCGGTGTACGAGCGCAACCCGTGGGTCGCGCGCGAGCTGTACAAGGCGTTCGACTCCGCGCTGCGGATCGCCTACGACGACCTGTTGCAGCGCAGCGCGCTCAAGGTGATGCTGCCGTGGCTGCACGACCACGTCGAGGAGACCCTCGCCGAGCTCGGCCCCGGTTTCTGGGACTACGGCCTGGAACCCAACCGGCACGTGCTGGAGACGTTCGCCCGCTACTCGCACGCGCAGGGCCTGGCCAAGAAGCTGTACTCGGCCGAGGAGATCGTGCTGGCCGAGGCCAGCGAGAGCTACCGCGTCTAGCGCTTCAGGTCCATGATTGCGGGGGCTCGTCCTTTCGGGCAGCCCATCGGGACTTGTGCGCGTTCCGGGATGCTCGGAGAGTTGGGTCATGCGGCACATGGATCGGGAGGTGTCGCCGGACCAGACCGGCTCGGCCGAGGCGCGCCCGGCGGGTCCCTCCCCGGTCATGCTGGGGGTGGGCAACCAGGCGGCGGCCCGGCTCGCGGGCTCGCAGCCGATGGTGTTCGCGCAGCTCTGGAGCCTCGGGTCGGCGATCGACACAGCGGGGACCGTCGCCGGCGCTGTCGTGAAAGGGCTCGTAGGCCAGGAGCTGAGCGGGTCCGTCGGGGTCGAAGGGGACAACAACCCCGGGGACATGCTGATCGTGTTGCGGCTGCTGGCCGCGGCCGGTTATGCGGACGCGGACCTGAACGCGGCGATCAGCCGGTTCCAGAAGGAGGTCCTGCACTTCCCGCATCCCGACGGGCGGGTCGACCCGGGTGGGCGGACGTTGCGGGCGTTGACCAGGACGCATGCGTCCTCTTCGGACTCCGGCTCCGCTGCGGCTCCAGCCGCTCCCGGTGCACCCGCTGCTGCCAGTGCCCCGGTCGCACCGGCTGCTCCTGCGCCTTCAGGGCCGATTCCGGCCGATCCCGCGGCCATCGAGGCGGAGCTGAACCGGCTGGAGGCGTTGGGGCGCAAGGCGACCCCGGGCAGCAAGGGCGGCCAGCAGGCGTACGAGGAGAGCGGGCCGGGGCGCGCCGAACTGGTCGAGGGCATCGGCAACGTGCGGACCGCGATCAACGGGCTGACCGATCCGGCGAAGAAAGCCGAGTTCTTCCACCGGGTCAGCGCGATCGCCCCGTTCTACACCCAGTTCGCCAACACCAACATCCTGCACAAGGACGTCAGCATCGTCCGCAACTCGACGTGCAACATCACCACGGTCGCGTTGTGCCTTGAGCAGATGGGCAAGAGCGCCGGCGACTACACCGGCGACCGGCACAAGCTCGAAGCCGTCGAGCGGTGGGCGGAGGCGCAGACCGGCAGCGAGATCGACTCCGGCTCGCGGCTGGCCGACTTCATGCAGCTGGCGTCCATTGTGGAGAAACTGTCGGTCGGCGACCCCACCGACGAACAGATCGAGAAGGCCCGGTTCGAGGCGCTCAACCACTGGATCGCCACCGGCGCCGACCCCCTGATGGTCCTGTTCCGCCGGTTCGGCGTGGGCACCGAGGTGATCAAGAGCCCCGAGCAGGACGACCTCACCGCGATCGGCAAGAAATACCGCGACGGCATCTGGAAGACCGCCAGCGCCCGCCAAAGCCTTGAACGCCAGGGCAAGTCCGGCGACGCCGACGTCGTCGAAGCCGGCCACCACGTCAAGGACCTCGACGAGCAGGAGGAGAAGGTCGACCTCCACGGCTACAAACAATGGGTCAAGGACACCTACACACCCATCCTCGACGCCGGCCGCCCGGTCGCCGTCGGCCAGTACTACCACTGGACCCGCCTGCAGGACTTCAACGACGACTACGTCGTCATCGACGACGTCGGCGGCACCAACCGGTTGAACCGCAAGTACGCGTGGGAGGAAGCCCGCGGCATCGGCCTGTTCGCCAAAGCCGTCGTCGTCAAGGGTTGACCAGCGCCCCGACGATGTAGGACCGCAGGAACGCGTGTTTGTCGCCGGTGGGGGTGTCGGTGAGGCGGGCGATACGGGTGTCGAAGGCCGATTGGGTGAGGGCGCCGACGCTGAACAGGTAGGCCCATTCGTGGAAGCCCGGCGGCTTGTCCGGGAGGGCGGTGCGGAGGGCGGCGATGAACTGGCGTGCCATGGGGTCGAACAGTTCGGCCATGATGGCTCGTTGCTGGCTCGAGGGGTCGGCGGCCTCGCGGAACACCAGGCGCGCGAACCACACGTCGCCAGGGTTGTCGTGCAGGGCCAGGACCGGGTCGACGAAGGCCTTCACGATGTTGTCCACCGCGTCCGGGGCGGTGAGATCCACGGCGGCCAGGCGGGCCAGGCGGTCGTCGTTGATGTACTGGCGGCTGCGGAAGATCTCGGTGTACAGGTTGATCTTCGCGGTGAAGTGGTAGACCACCAGGGAGAGCTGGACGCCGGCCTCGGTGGCGATCTGGCGCATGGTCGTGCCGTGGTAGCCCTCGAGCGCGAACACCTTCTCGGCGGCTCTCAGGATGGTGTCGCGGCGGTCACGGGGCACTTGCCGAGTGTACTGTACGTACGTACAGTCAGCCAGGTGAAGTTCGCCGCGATCAGCATCGACGGGCGCTACCGGCACGCGCTCGTTCACGAGGACCTCCTGCACCCGCTGCCCGCGGGCACCGACCTGTTCCCGGTCCTGACGGCGCCGCCGGACCAGGTGCTCGCCCGATGCGAGAAACCCGTCGCGCCGCAACGGCTTCTGCCGCCGGTGCGGCCACCGTCCATCCGGGACTTCATCACGTTCGAGAAGCACATGGAGGGCGCGGGCCGCGGGCTGGGCCGGGACGGCGTGCTGCCGGAGTGGTACGAGATCCCCACGTTCTACTTCACCAACCCGCACGCGCTGATCGGCGCGACCGACCCGGTGCCGGTGCCGCCGGGCTGTCAGGTGTTCGACTTCGAGCTGGAGGTCGCCGCGATCATCGGCACCGAAGGCGGCAACCTCACGGTCGAGGACGCCGCGGAGCACATCGCGGGCTACAGCGTCTTCAACGACTGGTCCGCGCGTGACCTGCAGGCGCACGAGATGCGGATCGGCCTGGGACCGGCCAAGGGCAAGGACACCGCGTCCACGCTGGGCCCGTACCTGGTCACGCCGGACGAGCTGGAACCGTACCGGGACGGCGACCGCTACGACCTCACGATGACCGTGTCGATCAACGAAACCGAGCTCGGCACGGACTCGCTGGCGAACATGGCCTGGTCGTTCCCGGAGCTGATCGCCTACGCGAGCCGCGGCACGGTGGTCCGGCCTGGTGATGTTCTCGGCTCCGGGACCTGCGGCGATGGGTGTCTCGTCGAGTTCTGGGGGCGTCGGGGCGCCCAGGACCCGCCGCCGCTCAAGGTCGGCGACACGGTGACGATGAGTGTCACCGGGCTCGGCACCATCTCGAACACCGTGATCGAAGGCCAGCCGGTGCACCCGGTTGCGCGGGCGCGGTCCTAGAACCCGCAGGCGGACAGGGCGTCCTCGGCGAACTTGCACGCCATCTGCGCCCGCGGTCCCAGGTCACGGAACTGCGGCAGGTCGGCCTTCGCCGCCCACGTGCCCATCCCCGCGGCCGGCAGCTGGCCGTTGGGCGGCAGGTCGAGCAGGACCGCGTAGCAGATGTCCGTCTCCTTGCCGTTGCCGAGATCCCAGGAGGCGTACCCGACCGTCGCGATGGGACGGCCGGTCCAGCCGCCGGTCTCCTCGGCGAGCACACGCCGGACCGTCGTGAGCGCGTCCTCCTGCGCCTGGCGGCGGCCGCTGACCAGGTCCAGACCGCCGCGGAAGACACCCGTGCCGTTGGGCATCGCCCGGAAGAAGACCTTGCCCTGCGCGACCACCGCGACGCTGATGATCACGTTCAGGTTCTGCGGGCCGAACTGCGGGATCAGCAGCTGGTAGCCGTTGGCCGCGGTGACGGCCTGGTCGGTCGGCCGCGGCTGGTACCCCGGCGGCATCTGGGCCGGCGCCTGTTGTGGTGGGTACTGGACCTGTTGTGGCGGATACGCCGGGTACGGCATCTGCTGCTGCGGGTACGGCGGCATCATCGGCGGTTGTTGCTGGTAGGGCGGCATGTACTGCTGCGTGGGCGCGTTCCGTTTGCGCAGGCTGACCGAGATCACGATGACGGCGGTCACCAGGACGACCAGGAAGGTCAGCAGCGAGTAAAGGCCCACCCGCAGGACCCTATCGTTGTTGATCACCTCGCACGCCACGAACCGGAAACTTCCAGCGACGGCCGGAGATCCGGTTGTGCCCAGGCCGGTCACGATACGATGGGATGGGCGGCGCGAGGGCATCCGGCCCGCGCCACGTGAGCGACGGGCGTAGCGGTTGACCGGGCAAGATGCGGACCCGAGCGACGCCGACCTGCGCGCCTGGGCCCCCGGCCGCACACCTCCCCGCAAAACCCACACCCCCGAGCCCACCCATGAGAAGGAAGCGGAACCCGCGCCCGACCAGTACTGGGCACCCAAACCCACCGAGCCCCCAAGCCGCCAGGACGAACCGCCGGCGCCATCGGCCCAACCCCCGGCGACGGGGAAACCGCCCGCCGAGCCGACGCCTGCAGCGCCTTCAGCCGCGGAAGCGCAGCCCGGAGGACCGCAGGCGACCGATCCAGCCGACGTGGGCGATCCACGGGAGTCCGCCGAGGGCTCGCCGCAGCCAACCGCGGCGCAGCTCAGGGCGTCGGAGGTCACCGAGCCAGACGAGCCGCCGACGGCGATCGTGCCGAAGTGGCCGACCGAGGCGCAGCAGGCAACGGAGATCGTCGGCCAACCTCAACCGCCCGCGCCGGTGGCGGAGATGCGGTTGCCGGGGTACAGCGAGTTCACGAAGATCGCTGAGGGTGGGGAGGGGATTGTCTACCGGGCGCGGCAGGACGGGCTGGACCGGTTCGTGGCGGTGAAGGTCATCAACGTCGATGATCCGGCGCGGGTGGCGCGGTTCCGGCGGGAGCTGGAGATCACCGTGCGGCTGGGGCGGCAGCATCCGCACATCGTCACAGTGCTGGCGACCGGGACGGTGCCGGATGGCCGGCCTTGTATCGTCATGGAGTACTACGACCTGGGGTCTTTGCATGATCGGCTGCGGGGGTATGGGCCGTTGCCGGTCGCCGATGTCGTGGCCGCGGGGATGGCGGTGGCCGACGCGCTGTCCTTCGCGCACGGGCAGGGGTTTCTGCACCGGGATGTGAAGCCGCAGAACATCCTGATGTTGCCGACGTCGTACGTGCTGGCGGACTTCGGGATCGCGCGGATGGCCGACAGCGGGCACTCGACGTCGCTGCACATGGTCAGCTACCGGCACGCGGCGCCGCAGATGGTCGACGGGCAGCCGCCGGACGTCACCGACGACATCTACTCGTTGGGCTCCACGATGTTCACGCTCCTCGAAGGGGTCGCGCCCTACGCGTCGGACAACCCCGAAGAGGACACCGTGCTGTCCTACATCGGACGCCTGCGCTCGGCCGAACCCCGCCCGTTGACCCGTCCGGATGTCCCGCCGGAACTCCAGGACGTGATCCTCACGTGTCTGCGCAAGGACCGCGCCGACCGGTACCCCGACGCGGCGATCCTGCGGGCGGCGCTGGCCGCGGTGCCGACCCGGCCCCAAGGCTGGGTTCCGTTGCTGCCAAAGGACATCGGCGAAGCCACCACCCGCCTGGACGACGAGCCCCCGACCGCGATCACCGATGAACCCACGGCGGTCCCCGACTTCGGCCCGCGCCCCGAGCACGCCGAGTGCCCGCCGCCGATCGAACGCATCGAAGCCCCCACCCCAGAACCGATCATCGAAGAACAGCAACCGCCGAAGCCGAAGAGCAAACGCGGTGTCCTCTACGGGTTGATCGCGCTCGTCATCGGCGTCGCAGCGGGCGTGACGGCGGTTGTCCTCAGTGGACGGTCAACCGCGACTCCCCCACCGCCGCCAGCGACGACAACCACCACCACAACGCCCACCGCGACAACGCAGTCGGGTGGTGGCGGCGGTGATCCGGCGTTCGCCCCGAAGATCGTCAACTTCGACGACCGCGGCACCAGCATCCAGATCGACTGGACCGACCCGGCCGCGGGCAAGGCCGAGTTCGTGGTGGTCAACGTGACCGGTGCGAAACCCCAAGCGCTGCGTCAGATCCCGGCCGGCACGACGTCGTTCACGGTGGACGGGCTCGACCGGGCCTCCACCCGCTACTGCTTCCAGGTCCTCGCGATCAGCACCGACGACCCGGCCGGCAAACGCGGCGCCTCCGACAAAGTCTGCACCAGCCGCTAACGCCGCCAAAGCGGGCGCGGATCCAGCGTCCACACCAGTTTCCGGTGCCACGAAACACTTCTGCGCACCACCGAACGCGCCTTGACCGCCAGCCGCCAGGAATCCTCCGCCGAACCACCACCAGGTGCGAAAGCCGCCCGCTCAGCCAGTTCAGCGAGCCGCACGGCCGCTGGTGAGTCCAACGAACGACCGATATCCGCGGCGGTGAGGTGCCCGGCAGGCGTGCGACCCGCCAACAACAACCCGTCGAGGAAATACGCCCAAGCACCAGGAGCACCAGCACGCCGCAACCGCGACCGACGCCCGGCCCGAAGACCCCACAACACCAGCAAAATCAGCGGCAGGACCCCGGACAACCAGAAGAAACCAGCGTCCGAGCTGCTCACGGGCGCAGGAACGGTGATGACCGGCAAAGTGACCGGCCCGGTCGGTCCGGGCGGCGCGACAGGCGCGGGCGGCAACGAAGCCAGCCGGTTGAGCACCTCCCGCCGGGCCGCCGAACTCGGGCCGGAGTCGTTGCCGGACACCGGGTCGAACGCCACCCAGCCCCAGGTGTCGAAGTACACCTCGGGCCACGCGGTCGCGTCGCTCGCGTGCACGGCGGCCACGCCGTCCGGTCCCGGTGCGGGCGGCCGGAACCCGACCACAACGCGAGACGGCAATCCCACAGCCCGGGCAAGTACTGCGAACGCCGAGGCGAACTGCTCGGCCGTGCCCACGTTCGCCCCGGCACCGCCGCCGAACAAGAACGCCTCCAGCCGCGCGTAGGAAGACCCGACCGGCGCATCCGCCGCAGGCCGACGCCCCGCGCGAACCACTTCCTCGATCGCGACCGCCTGCTCGAACGGCGTCCGGGAGTTGGCCACGGTCCGCCGCGCATATTCCGCGAGCGAGTAAGGCAAGCCAGGCAACGACAAGTACCGTCGAACGCCCTTGGGCACGGTCGCAGTCCGCAGACTGTCATCGTTCGGTGCGTCCACAGTAGACTCAACATCGTACTTGAGGCCACGAGACAAGCCGGCGGCCAGAGCGAGCGCGCCCGAATCCGGGTCCGCGACAGCGGCATCCGCCGTGGTCGAGGTCGGACGGCCGGAGGTCGGCAGCCAGGGTCCGGTCAGACCCTCGATCGTGACCTCCAGCTTGGCGTGCTCGGTCTGGATCCCGTCGGGCAGATCCGGCGGCGCCACGCCGATCGGTCCGTACAACGAGGCCGCCTGCCACGTCGCACCGGTGTAGTCCGACAAAGCCACCAGGCGCAACGGAACCTGCGGGCCGCGAACCCGCAACAGCTCCGCGCCACCAGCCGAAGCCCACGAAGACAGCTGCGGTAACGGACTCGCGACGGTCAACTCGGTCACCGGCGGCGTCACCAGCTTGCGCGGCTCGAACGCGTTCACGGCGGGCAAAACCCCGGCCACGCCGGCCAGCGCGGCCACCACGACCAGCAACGCGATCGGCCGGACCAGGTGCACGCGCTGGTCGAAGATCACCCAGCCCAACCCGATCAGCACCACCAGCGCCACGGCCACCAAGCCGTGCCGATCGGCTTGCCCCGCAGTCAACAACGCCCCAGCCACATACAGGATCGCCGCGCCCACAGCCGGTGCTAGCAACGTCTTCACAGCCAAAGCCGCGACCAACGACACCACAACCACCAGCAACACACCCGGAGTGAGCAAGGACGGTGTGGCATGCGCCGGACGCGGAACGGTCAGCAACCGCGGCACCGCACCCATCAAGGCATCCCGGAACCCCAGCTCCCGAGCGGCGAAGTAGGCCCCCGCAACGGAAACCGACAGGACACAAAGGACGGTGTAGCCAGCCCCGATCCCGACCCGCCGAGCCAATGCCACGACCCCGTGCACCACAACAATCGCCGCCAAGAACACGGCGACTGGCAGCAACCCCTGCCACCCCAAAGCCAACTGCCCAGCCCCTACCCCAAGCACCGCAACAGCCCACACAACCCTGGCCATCACGCCACCCCCAGGCCGGGGTTCATCGGGCTATCACCGTGTCCCAGGCGGCGATGAGGTGTTCGGCGTCCGCGGCGCGCAGCGCGGTGGCGGAGCCCATCGCGGAGATCGACGTGGCCGACACCGCGGGGTCGACGATCAGCAGGACACCCACGGAAGCACGGCCGGCGTCGAGGAGGAGCGGAGCGAGCGGGGCGTTGGGCCCGCAGACGGCCGCGACGACGTCGAGATCTCGTGCAGGGAGGGACTTTCGGGGGCGGTCCGAGGGTTGAAGGTCGGCAAGGGCGGCCAGCAACTGGTCGGGGTCGGCGGTGGGAACCTCGATGTCGGTGGTCGCGGACATCAGGCGAACCGGATGACCTGCGGACATACCCGCGGTGAGCAGGGATGCGGCGACCTCGACGGCCTCCTCGAAGATCTCCGGGTCGGTGTCCGGCGAGGCGTCGAGGATCACGGCGACGTGCGGGCGAGCCGGGTCGGCATCCTCGCGGACCATGAGCGTGCCGGTCCGGGCGCTCGTGGCCCAGTGCAGTCGCCGGAGGTCGTCACCGGGCACGTACTCCCGCAACGAGACCAAGTCCGTGCCACCGCGTTCGACCCGTTCATCAGCCCCAACATGACCGCGCCGAACCCCAGAAGGCAGCCCGAGCACCGGCAACACCCGAGGCACCACCCGAACGTCCAAAGTAGACCCAAGTGCGGTCCGGGACACGGCGAGCCCCGCAAACCCCAGCCGCCGCAACACCAACGGCCCGACCTGAAACACGCCACGACGGGAGGTCGGGATCCGGTAGTCCACCGACGTCCGCTCCCCCGGCCCGAGAACCGGCACAGCGATGTCCATCGGAGTCCCGGCGATGTGGTCGGTCGCCGCCAAGCGAACCCGGCCGGTGCTGGTCAACTCCAAAGTCCCCGTGCAGGCCCCGAGCCGGTGCACGGTCCGAGGCCGCACATCGCGGTGCGACGTAACGGGAGCGGGCCGCAGCACCGAGCCATACCCGGCGATCACCAGCACGGTCAGCGCCGCCCCGAACCCGATCACACCCGGATACCGCCACCAGATGCCCAAGCCCAGCAACAGAAGCCCGAGCACCAGAGCCCCGAGACCCCGCAGGGTCAGCCGGGTGGTCACGGGACCGGCCGAGGCACAGGCACGCTCTCGACCGCGGCGGCCAGCACCTCCGAGCTGGTGGTCCCGGAAAGCACCGCCTCCCGGGACAACACCAAGCGGTGCGCCAGAACGGGCGAAGCAAGCGTCTGCACGTCGCCGGGCACAACGAAATGACGCCCCTGAGCGGCCGCATACACCTGCACACACCGAACCAGAGCCCGCAACCCACGAGTCGAAGCCCCGAGCCGCAACTGGTCCGAAGCTCGAGTGGCGGCGCCGATCGCGCTGATGTACTCGAGAATCGGCTCGGCAACGTGCAAAGTGGACAGCAACCGGCCGTAGTGAGCCACCGCCTCAGGGCTGGTCACGGTCGGCACGTCGGTCACCCGCCCGGCGCCACTTCCCGGCCGCAGCACGTCGAGTTCGTGCTGCTGCGCGGGATACCCGATGGAAGTGCGCAGCATGAACCGGTCCAGCTGGGCCTCCGGCAGCCGGTACGTGCCGTCCAGGTCGATCGGGTTCTGGGTGGCGACAACGAGGAACGGCTCGCCGACCGGATGCGGCACACCGTCCACAGTGACCGTTCGCTCCTCCATCACCTCCAGCAGCGCCGACTGGGTCTTCGCGGCCGCGCGGTTGATCTCGTCGGCCAGCACGACGTTCGCGAACACCGGCCCAGGCCGGAACCGCACCTCTCCCGTCCGCGGGTCGTACACCGAAGTCCCGGTCACGTCGGACGGCAGCAGGTCCGGCGTGAACTGCACCCGCCGGGACTGCCCGCCCAAAGCACTCGCCACGGCCCGTGCGAGCGTCGTTTTCCCTGTCCCCGGAACGTCTTCGAGCAACACGTGGCCGCCCGCGAACAGCGCCACCAGCACCAGGTCGACGACCTCGCGCTTGCCCAGCACCGCGGTCTCGATCGCGTCCGCGACCTGGGCGTGCACCACCCGGAACCCGGCGATCTCCTGCTCGTCCAACGCCATCGTGGTCATCGCTGCCTCCGCCGCCGGTCCCGGACACCCAACAGCACGGAGAACGCCAGCAGGCCAACGCCCGCATCGCCCGCGCCGAACGAAACCGGGGTCGTCGCCCGGAAACACTTGAACCTGCCGCAGTTCGGCTCGGGGTCGACGACCCGGATGGTCTTCGCCGCGGAGTCGACCGTCCTGCTGCCGTCCCGCGCGTGCGCTCGCATGACGAACCTGTTGTTGCCCACATCGACCTCGACGTTGACCGAGGTGGCCGAGCACGCGACCGAGTAGTTGTAGGCGAACGTCGTGTTCACGACCTCGCAGGAGCCATCGTGCCCTGCCCAGTCAGCAGGCGGCGCCATGTTCAACCGGTAGCTGTACAACGACAGTTTCTGCTGCGTGGTGAAGACAACTGCGCCCGCGGCCGGCATCGACGGCGGCGGTGGAGGAGGAGGTGGAGGCGGCGGCGGCTGCGTGGTCGTTGTGGGAGGGGGCGGTGGTGGCGGAGGAGGTGGTTGCTGCGTAGTCGTGGTCGGCGGGGGCGGTGCCGGAGTCGAAGGCCTTGGCGCGAGCGAACTCTGGGGCGGCGGCACCGTCCACGAACTCGTCCCGGCCGGACCGGTGCCCGCCGAGCTGACCGCGCTCACCGCGATGTCCAGCCGGCCGCCGGAACAGAAACTCCCGCCACCACAAGGGATCGTGAGCTGAGCGCTCGTCCCCATGGTCTGCGTCGACTGCCTGCCACCGGCGAAGGACCCGGTCGCCACAACGGAGTACCCGGCGACATCGCCACCGACCTGACCCCAGTTGACGGTCACCGTCAGCTCGCTGTCACTCCGGCTGGCCAACGACACCGAAACACCTGGTGGTGCCGGCGGCACCTGCCCGGGCGGGTTCGACGAAGGCGGCGGCGCCACGGAAGACACCGACGACGGTGGCGGAGCGATGTTGTTGTTGCTGTTGTTGTCCCGGCTGGGATCCGGGCGAGGCGGACGCGGCGGAGGCGGCATCGGCACCTCGGGTTCCCGCGGCCGGTCCGGGTCCACCACCGGCAAATCCGGGCTGCGCACGGCGATCTCGCTGGTGTTGCCGTCCGAGTCGACCAGAACGCCCTGGTCGGCGCCGGGGGCGTTGATGAACAGCCGTCCGTCGTCCACGGAGATCTCCGGATCCCCGTTGCCCGGCGTGCGCACGTCGGGCCCGGCACGCTCGCCGCGGCGGTCGATCAGGATCACCCGCCCGGCACCCCGGCACGGCACGTACACCTTGTCGTGGAACACCACCGGCCGCCCGGGCTTCGCGCATTCCAACGCGCCGACGTCCACCTGCAGCACGTTCGAACCGTTCACGATCACCACGACTGACGAGTCCGGCACGGAGGCGGGCACCAGCGAGGCCGGGCTGGTCTGCGCGCCGAGGACGTCGCCGGGCAGGGTCAGCGTGGAGGTCTGGATGTTCTGGCCGGTGCCCTCCTGCACGACGACGCCGCTGCCGAGGTCCAGCAGGGTCACGCCGTTCTGGTGCGGGACAAGGACTGTGCGCGGCCCGGCGCCGTCGATGTGCCGCTGGGACTTCTCGACGAACCGCGTTTCCGCCCATTCCAGGGCGTGCAGAACGCCGTCCTGGTCGACCGCCCACAGCAGGCCCTTGTCGTCGACAACCGCGTCAGCCAGCGGTTTTCCGGCCAGCCACGGCGTTCCGACATCAACCAGCGTCACGGGGTCGGCGTTGTGCACGCTGCCCTCGGCGCGGTCGACGACATAGACCCGCCCGTCGGAGACGAGCACCTTCGTCGTTCCCGGCACGGTCTGGCGGCGGCCGCTGGCCAGCAGGGTGGCCAGGTCGATGCTGGTGATCTGGCCGGTCCGCCGGTCCAGAACCACCAGCAGGCCGTCCTTCTGCGTGATGTCCAGCAGCGCTTCGCCCGCGCTGACCTGTAATCGCGTCTCCGGGCGGCCCGAACTCGGGTTCACCTGGACGACCTCGCCCCGGGGGTTGTCGGGCAGCCAGGTCAGGCCGTCGGTGACATCGACCGCGGTCCTGGCCACACCACTGCCCAACGCGGCTCCGGCCAGCAACACGACGCCCAGTGACGCCGCCCCGAGACTTGCCGACCCACGCCTGCCGAAGATTCGCACGTGCGCCCCTCTCCCGACCTCCGCGCGGCATCCTACGGGGAACGTCGCATCCGATCATCGGATTCGACAGTTTCTTTCCCCAACGGTGTCTTCGGAGGCCGGGAGCGGCCGGATTGTCAGGAATATGCCCGCACGTCAGCCACAGTCCACGGGGAAGCCGCCGCTGCCGTCAGAGTGAACCGGACAAAGCGTGCACGTTCGCCCCGGAGGTTAACGGTCGTGAACTGACCGTTCCCCACGCCAGCGGCGACCACGGTCGTCCAGGTCACACCATCCGAGCTGATCGCGGCGGTGTAGCCACGCGGGTAGTCCTGAATGGACACACCGGTGTCCAGAACCACCTCGCGCGCCCGGACATTCGAGCCGAAGTCGATCTGCAGAGACGCGCCCGCGGTCTGCGGAGCGGAGAAACTGGTGGTCGCGTCGTCGTCGACCGCGGCGGGAGCCGACGCGGTCCAGCCCGCGGGGTCCAACGCACGCGCACCCGAGTGCCCGCGCCAGACGAACGTCGCCAGCGCGCCACCTGGCAGTGTGTAACTGAAGTCGCGGTCACCGTCACGCACCGCGAACGCCTGCGGGTTGTCGTTCTCATTGTGCGCCACCAGGACTGTCGAGCCGTCCGGGTTGCGGAACGCGGCCGTCATGACCTGGCCGTTCCACCCGGTGGTGCCGAACGAGGTGCTCGCGATCCGGACCGCGCCGGACTTCACGAAGCGGGCCAAGTGGCCCAGGGTGTAGTACTCGGCGTTGCGGGTCACCGTGCCGTCCGGGTTCACCGTGATCACGCCGGTGCAGGTGCCACAGCCGCCGACGTGCGGGCCGCCGGTCGGGTCCAGCGCGAGGTTCCAGTTGAGCACGGTCTTGGCCCAGTTGCGCGTGTTGCCGAGGACCAGGTTGCGGGTGTGCCACTTCAGCGTGTCGGAGAAGGTGTCCGCCGGGTTGGCCGAGGTGATCCCGGAGCACTCGGTGAAGTACAGGTCCACCTTGGGGAACTGCTTGTGGAAGGCGGACATCGCGCTCGGGTCGCCCGCGTAGCAGTGGTAGGCGATACCGCCGATCCACTTGGCCGCGGCCGAGTTCATCAGGTTCTGCGGGTAGGCGTTGATGTCCGCGGTCTCGTCCGGCGGGGTGTGGCCGATGTCGCCGGGGTGCTCGACCCAGTTGTGGTCGTAGCCGAGGATCTTGGTGCGCAGGTGGGCGTCCCGCAGCATCGGGCCGAGCTGCTCGATCACCTTGGCCTCCTGCCAGGACGGCAGGTCCGTGCCCGGGTAGCCCGAGGGCGTGCGGTTCTGCGGTTCGTTCTGCACGGCGATCGTGTCGACGGTGATCCCGTGCGCGCGGTAGGCCTGGATGAACTTGACCAGGTAGGCCGCGTAGGCGCGGTAGATGCGCGGGTCGTCGATCAACCGGCCGCCGATCAGCGAACCCCCGGTCTTCATCCACGCCGGCGGGCTCCACGGCGTGGCGTTGATCCGCAGGCCCGGGTTGAAGAACTTCGCGGTCCGCAGCAGCGGCAGGATCTGCTTCTCGTCGTGCGCGATGGTGAAGTGCCGCAGGTCGTAGTCGGTCTCACCGGCGGGCACGTCGTCGTAGGTGTAGGCGGCTTCGGCCACGAAGTCCGACGCGCCAACGGGTTGACGCAGGTAGCTCAGGCCGTCGCCGGTGCGGGTGTCGAACAGGTCGCGCATGGCGTCGAACCGGGCTCGCGGCGAGAGCCGGTACAGGACCGCGGCCGACGAGTCGGTGATCGAGGCGCCGAACCCTTCCATGGTCTGGAAAGTGCGGCTGGCGTCCACGACGACCGTCGGCACGGTGGCTGGGGTGGACGTGAAGTCGACCTGCCCGGCGTCGGCCATCTTCATGGCACCGTCCGGCGTGGTGATCCAGACCCGCGCGGACTCGTGCTGGCCGGCGGCCGCCACGGGAGCGGCGCCGGCCGCGATGGCCAATGCGCTGAACAGGGTGAGAACAGGGCGCATGATGTCGTCTCCTGATGAAACATCGTGAAACACATCTGAAACAGCTGTCCGACGCTAGGCGCGCGTATTGAAGGGTGTCAAGAGATCAACGAACGGGTTACCCTGCCAGGCATGAAACACTCAGGTGTAACACGTGGCTAGGCCGACGGTCAGGGAGATCGCCGCGGAGGCGGGTGTCTCGATCGCGACGGTCTCCCGGGTGATGACCGGCAAGGCCCCGGTCGCGCCGGAGACCCAGGAGCTCGTGCACCAGGCCGTCGAGCGGCTCGGCGTGCGGGCGCGGCGGCCGGTCCGCGAGGGCGCGATCTTCGTGCGCTGCCCCTACGTGCTCACCGACTACTTCGGCATCATCGTGTCGTCCATCGCGGAAACCCTTGACCTGCACCACCGCCGGCTGGTGCTGAACGCGGGCGAGGCCGCGCAGCAGACGCCCGCGCTGCAGAACCTCTCGCGCGATCCGGCCGTCGCCGGAGCGATCCTGATCCTGCCGCCCGAACCCGACGAGGAGCTGCGATCCCTGCGCTCCCAAGGCTTTCCGTTCGTCGTGGTGGACCCGCGCACGACACTCCCGGCCGACATCGCGTCCGTCTCGGCGGCGCACTCGACCGGCGCGCGCAGCGTCACGGCGCACCTGACCGCGCTCGGCCACCGGCGGATCGGGTTCATCGGCGGCCCCACCGAATGGCTGTCCAGCCAGGCGCGCCTGGTCGGGCACACCTCGGCGCTCGCGGACGTCGGCGTGCTGCCCGAGCCGGACCTGCTGCGCAGCGTCGAGCCGACCACCGAACAGGGCTACCGCGCGGCCGTCTCCCTGCTCGACCAGCGGCCGACCGCGCTGGTGGGGTTCAACGACAAGATCGCCGTCGGCGCGTTGCGAGCCGCCCACGAGCGGGGCCTGCGGGTCCCGGCCGACCTGTCGATCACCGGGTTCGACGACAGCGACATCAGCCGGAGCACCACGCCCGAGCTGACCACCGTGCGGCAGCCGCTGGAGGAGATGGGCCGGATCGCCGTGTCGCTGCTGCTGCGCCTGATCGACCGGCACACGGTGGACGCCCTGCACATCGAACTGGGCACTCACCTCGTCAAACGCGCCTCGACGGCGGCTGTAAGCCAGGTCTCCTTGTAAAACGGAGCCACCTACGATTAATCTGGAGGAGTCCTCCACTAATCCGGAGGGCACCTCCAGTGTAGTGGTTCGAAAGGCTTCGCAATGCTCACTGCGACCCGTACGGCCCCGATCCGGACCGTGGCACCGTCACGGACCTTCGCCATCCTGGCGGTGGCGGCTGCGGCGTTCGCTGCCCTCCAGTCCCTGCTCAACCCGGTCCTGCAGACCATCCAGCAGGACCTGAACACCTCCCAGTCCACGGTCACCTGGGTGCTGACCGTGTGGCTGATGTCCGCCGCCATCGCGACCCCGCTGCTCGGCCGGGCCGGCGACATGGTCGGCAAGAAACGCGCACTGCTGCTCGCCCTCGGCGCCGTCGTCGCCGGAAGCCTGATCTGCGCGATCGCACCCAACGTCGGCGTCCTGTTGATCGGCCGGGTGCTGCAAGGCCTTGGCGGCGCGGTGTTCCCGCTGTCGTTCGGCATCATCCGCGACGAGTTCCCGGCCGAACGGGTGCCGTCCGCGATCGGCGCGATGGCCGCCGTGCTGTCGGTGTTCGGCGGGGTCGGCACGATCCTGGCCGGCCCGATCGTCGGCGCGCTGTCCTGGCGGTGGCTGTTCTGGCTGCCGATGATCGTCGAACTGGCCGCGGCCGCGCTGGTCTGGCGGTTCGTGCCGGAGTCACCGAGCCGCACGGGCGGCCGGATCAACTGGTTCGCCGCCTCGCTGCTGGCCGGCTGGCTCGTCGCTTTGTTGCTGCCGTTGAGCAAGGGCGCCGGCTGGGGCTGGTCGAGCGACCCGGTGCTGGGCCTGTTCGCGCTGGCCATCGTGCTTTTCCTGGCGTGGGTGTACGTCGAGTCGCGGGCCGGTGAGCCGGTGATCGACCTGAAGATGATGCGGCTGCCCGCGGTCTGGACCACGAACCTGGTCGCTCTGCTGTTCGGCGCCTCGATGTTCGCGATCTACGCCTTCGTGCCGCGGTTCGCGCAGACCTCGACCGCGACCGGCTACGGCTTCGGGCTGTCCATCACGCAGTCCGGGCTGATCCTGTTGCCGCTGCTGGTGACCATGGGCATCGCCGGGCTGCTCAGTGCCCGGATCCCGGTCAGTTTCAAGGCACAGCTGGGCATCGGCTCGGCGTTCGGCGCGATCGCCGCGGCCGGGCTGGCGTTCTTCCACCACTTCCAGTGGGAGGTGGCGTTCGCCAGCGGCGTGTTCGGGCTGGGCCTCGGCTTGGTCTACGCGTCGATGAGCAGCCTCATCATCCAGGGCGTGGCGCCGGACCAGACCGGCGTGGCCAGCGGGATGAACACCAACATCCGCAACATCGGCGGCGCGGTGGGCACGGCGCTGTTCAGCAGCCTGATCACCGGGACGACGCAGGCGACCGGCCTGCCAGCGGAAACCGGCTACACGCAAGGGTTCCTGCTGTTCGCCGTGGTCGGGTTCGCGGCGGTCGCGGTGTCGCTGATCGTGCCGGGCCGGCGTCCGCAGGCGGTCCCAGTCCCCGCTTGAAGTTCCACTAGGGTGAGCTGTTCTCGTTTCCAGCGTTGAGGAAGGGCTCCCATGCGCTCGCTGTTGCTTGCCCTAGTGTTCGCCCTGGTCGCACCCGCGCTGCCGGCGGCCGCGGGCCAGACCCTCACCATCGCCAAAGCGCGAGCCCTTCCGCTCGGCTCGGTCGTCACCGTCGGCGGGACGGTGACGACCCCGTCCGGGGCCTTCGAGTCCAGCTTCTTCGACAAGGGCTTCGGCCTGCAGGACGGCACCGCCGGGATCTACGTCAGCGCGGCCGACGACGTGCACGCCACCCCCGGCCGCCGCGCCAGCGTGACCGGCACCCTCAAGGACAGCTTCGGCCTGCTCATTCTCGTTCCCACCGATGTTTCCCTTGGCCGCCAAGGACTTCCGGTGTTCCCTCGGTGGACAACCACCGCTGGTGTCAGCGAGTCCACCGAGGGCCGTCTCGTCCTGGTCGCCGGCCGCGTCACCAAAGCACCCGCCAGCGACCTCCCGTACGGCTACAAGTTCTGGATCAACGACGGCACCGGCGAGGTCCAGATCTTCGTCAACACCCAGACCGGCATCGACGTCAGCCGCTACCACCTCGGCCAGGCGCTGCTGGTCACCGGCTTCAGCGGCCAGTTCGACACCTCCTACGAGGTCCTCCCCCGCTCGCCGCACGACATCCTCGGCTAACCTCGGGGAATGTTCCGCGATTTCCGTGAGAAGTTCGTCCGGGCCGTCCAGGATGCGACGAATGCGCAGGCCGAGCGGCACGAGCACGAGATCGCCGAGCTCAGACGGGAAATAGCGGAACTGCGCGCGGTGGTGGCCGAGCAGTCCGCGGCTTTCCGCCCGGCGATCGGCGAGGCGCTCTACAGCGCGCAACGGAATATGCGGCACGCGAGTGAGAGAAAGGCCACGGCGGAGAGCGCGGAGTTCGTGCAGGAGCACATGTCGACCGCGCGTGAGCTGGGATCGCCGAGGGAGACGCTGGAGCACGCGCTGTCGGTCGCGCCGCAGGGCGGGATGGCGCTGGAATTCGGCGTGTACACCGGGTCGACGCTCGAGGTGATCGCCAAGTTACGCGAGGAGAAACCGGTGTACGGTTTCGACTCGTTCGACGGGTTGCCCGAGGAATGGCGGGCCGGGTTTCCGGCGGGCACTTTCGCGACCGACCAGCTGCCCCAGATTCCCGGCGCCGAGCTGATCGTCGGGATATTCGACGACACCCTCGAAGGATTCCTGGCCGAGCATCCCGGGCCGGTGGATTTCCTGCACGTGGACTGCGACCTGTATTCGTCCACCGAAACCGTGCTCACCCAGGTCGGGCCGCGGCTGCACGAGGGCTCGGTCGTGGTGTTCGACGAGTACTTCAACTACCCCGGCTGGCCCGAGCACGAGCACAAGGCCTGGCTGGAGTACGTCGAGCGCACCGGCACGAAGTTCTCCTACGTCGGCTACACGATCGACAACGAACAGGTCATCGTGCAGCTCTAGTCCTCTTTCTCCGCCTTCTCCTCCTTGTCCTCGCCGCGGCGGCGGAGGAAGTCGAAGCCGGGGATGCCGAGGATCGCCTGGCGGACGTCCTTGGCCACGTCGAGCAGCTCGTGGATGTCCGGGCCGACGCGGTCGAGGGTCGCCAGGATCGGCATGATGTCGTCGGTCAGGTGCTCGGCGAGCCGGGGCAGCTCGTCGACCAGCCGGATCGCGGCCTCCACCTCGTGCGCGGACATCTCCGCGGCGAACCGCACCATCGGCCTGGTCGCCTCGATGACCTCCTCTGCGGCCACAGTGACCCGCCGCGCGTGCTCGACCGCCGCCTCCGCCGAGGTCACCACCGTGTCGGTCCGCCCGACCAGCTCGTTCGCCCGCCGCACCGCCTCCTCCGCCGCGCTGAGCAGGCCCAGCACCCTGCCGGGCAGGCTGAGCGCCTGCGCCGCCCAGCCGAGAACGGTCCGAGGTCCGGGGATGGAGATGGGAAACGCCATTCCCCCATTCTTCCCGAAAATCGGCGTCAAGATCCGAACCGCTCCCGCGGCGAGTCCGGCAGCAGGTGATCCGGGAGGGCTGGACCGCCGTGTTCGACGCGTCCTTTGTGGACGAGAGCGGCGCGGGTCAGACCACGTCGCCCTCGGCGATGGTGCGGCGCAGGCGGGCGAGGGCGCGGTGCTGGGCGACGCGGACGGCGCCGGGGGTGGAGCCGATGGTGTCGGCGGTCTCCTCGGCCGACAGGCCCACGACGACGCGCAGGACGACGATCTCGCGTTGCTTGGAGGGCAGCACGTCGAGGATCTTGGTCAGCCGGCGGGCGAGGTCGCTGCGCATCGCGGCCTGCTCGGGGGTGGCGTCGGTCTCCGGCTCGTCGGGGACGTCGGCGACCGGCTCGGTGCGGTTGCGGGCGGCGGCGCGGTGGGCATCGGCGACCTTGTGCGCGGCGATACCGTAGACGAACGCGAGGAACGGCCGGCCTTGGTCGCGGTAGCTCGGCAGGGCGGTCAGCACCGCGAGGCATACCTCCTGCGCGACGTCGTCGGCAGAGGCGAAAGACCTTTCCGCGCGACCGACTCTGGCTCGGCAGTACCGGACGACCAATGGCCTGATCGCTTCGATGACCCGCCCGATGGCGTCGGCCTCGCCCGCGACGGCCGCGGAGACCAACGAATCAAGGCCGGCTGCGCGCTGTTTGAGCTCAGCTTCGGCCGGCATCCGCGTCTCCCCTTCTCCAGCCTTGAATTCACCTTCGATCTGACCGTCTATGGTGCCACGTTCACGACGGTAGTTTTCACTGTATTGGCGTTGGTATCAAAGGGACATCTGCACTCAGTAATAACTCGGCCACGCACCGGCAGCGTGACCTGGCTTCTCTTACCGAACCGGCCGGTAGCGTCACGCAAGGTTTCCGCGACAGCCGAATCGCTTGCCGTCAGCCAAGTGTCGAAGAAGGCCACAACGTCGAGGCCCACGACCGGAGTTCGGCAAGGGCGGCCGAAGGCGCCTCGGTGCCGTCGGCGGCGACCAGAGCGAAGTGCACGCCACTGCCCGAAGTGGACAAAAGCAGCCGGCTGCCCCCGGAGTCCGAAGCGTAGGCGACCGGCTCGGAACCTGTGTAGGCCGGTATGCCCACGACAGAACCAAGATCGCTCACAACGGTCGTCCGGGACGGCGTGAACGACGCGGGCAGGTGCAGCTCGGTCGGCGCCGAACCGCCGGACCGCCACACCAGCACCGCGTACTGGCCGGTACCGGCAAGCCGCCGCACGGCGGGCATCGAAGCGGGGATCTGGTTCCACGCCTGCACAACCCGGTCCTCGTAGGTGAAGGCCAGGGTGTTGCCGGCGACCGCCTGCGGGAACACCCGGTCGAACAACCGAGCGTCCACAGTGGCCACCGCGTTCGGCCCGTCCATGCGCACCGCGGAGAAGTGCTCGTCGTTCATGGCGTCGCCGTCGGTCTTGACCTTGTCCGGGTTGTCGTTCATGAGCTCGTGGTGCCGGTTGTAGTAGATGTCCCAGTGCCACTGGCTGCCGGACAGTACATGTCCAGACATGGCTGCCTGGGCCCACCAGGAGGCGCCGTTCAGCCGCGAGTCCAGCGACTGGTACATGGCTTTGAGCACGGACGGCGCCTTGTCCGAGGTGTACCCCTCGACCGGGTGGCCGAACTCGGACACGATCGCCGCGGTCGACAGAGCCGTCGCGCGGTCGCGGATCTTGCCGAAGTCGGCGCTGTACTCGCCGTCGTTCGCCTTGCCCGGCTTGAGGATCCCGGACTGCGCCTTGCCGTCGTAGAAGTGCGTGTTGAACACGTACCGGTCGCCCAAAGTGGACACGCCGGTCAACCCGCCCGGCTCGGCGAAGAAGTCCACGTTCTGGTTCCAGAACACCAGCGGCTCCACCAAAGCCGGCTTGGCGGCCCAGCCGGAGGAGTCCATCCGGGCCCGGAACTGTTGGTAGAACGGCCACAGCAGGTCCCGTTCCCACGAGACGCCGTCCTGGCCCGAGTCGTAGCGCCCGGCATAGGGCTCGTTCAACGGATCCGCGCCGACAATGAGGTCGAAAGCCTCTTGCGGCAGCGTGTCCTTGAGGTACCGCATGGTTTCCCCGGCCTGGAACAGGAACTCGTCGCGGATCCGGATCGGCCCGGCGGCGGTGGTGACCTGCCGGTTGTGCCAGAAGTCGTAGACCGCGCCGGTGACGGCCTTGTTGTTCTTCATGTTCTGGCCCCAGTGGAAACACAGCCCGCACGACTCGGCCGGGTACCCGCCCGCGCGCACGACCCAGGCCGGCGCGCCGTCGCCGGTGTACCAGCTGCCGGGGTTGAACAGGTACCGCGAGTACAGGTCCTGGTGGAAGTCCAGGTACACGCGGATGCCCTGGCCGGTGAACGCGGTGATCTGCTCGGCGACCCGGCCGAGGTAGTCGCGGTCGATCTGGCCGGGGGACGGCTCGACCCACGCCCAGGTCACCAGGAACCGCACCGCGTTGGCGCCGCCCAGCCGCCGCATCGCCGCCGCGGAGACCTGCGCGTCGGCGGTCGTGGCGAACGGAAGCCCGTGGTTCTCGGCGAGTTTGGCCTCGCCGGACACGTTGAACCCGCGTAACACGACCTCGCGGCCGGCGGAGTCGCGGAACACGCCACCGGACACGGTCAGCGGCCCGCCATCGGACGGCGGCGCGGTGGCCCCGGCGGGAGGGGCCATGACCAGCAACGACAGGATGGTCAGCAACAGCAGGCATCGGCGCACAGCAGGCCCCTCGCTGAACGTGAGAACTATTCGCGTTCAGCGCACCTTAGCAGGCTCGGGCAGATTGTCCAGGAAATCCTGGCTGGGCACGAAGAACAGGCAACCGGTGACCGCGGTGGAGAAGTCCAGGATCCGGTCGGTGGTGCCCGGCGGGTTGCCGACGAACATGTTCACCAGCATCTGCTCGATGATCCCGGGATCGGCGGCGTAGCCGATGAAGTAGGTGCCGCGCTCGCCGGTCGCGATCCGGCCGAACGGCATGTTGTCCCGGACGATCTTGCGCTCGTTGCCGTCCGCGTCCTCGACCTTCGCCAGCGCCACGTGCGAGTTCGGCGGCTGCACGCCTTCGGGCAGCTCGATGTCGGCGAGCTTGGTGCGGCCGATCGCGCCTTCCTGCTGTTCGGTGGACAGCCTGTTCCACGCCGCCATGTCGTGCAGGTACTTCTGCACGATGACATACGTGCTCTCGGGGAAGTCCGGGTCGTCGCGGAACACCGCCGCCTCGGCGGTGCGGCCGGTCGGGTTCTCCGTGCCGTCCACGAACCCGAGCAGGTCGCGCTGGTCGAAGTACCGGAACCCCTGCACCTCGTCGATCACGGTCGCCGCGCCCGCGAGCCGCGTGCTGATCTGGTCGGCCAGCTCGAAGCAGAGATCCATGGTCTTGGCGCGGATGTGGAACAGCAGGTCGCCCGGCGTGGACACCGCGGTGTGCACCGGCCCCACGATCTCCCGGAACGGGTGCAGGCCATCCGGACGCGGCCCGTCGAACAACCGGTCGTAGAGATCGGACCCGATCCCCGTCACGCACACCAGCCCGGCCTCCAAGGCCCGGAACCCGACCGACCGGCTGAGCCCCGCCACGTCGGTGAGCACGTCCCGGACCGTGTCCTCACCGCCTTCGTCCACTGTGAACACAAGGAACACCGCCGCGGCGGTCAGGCTGGTGAGCACCGGCTGCGGCTCGATCGGGCTGGTCACGGCGACGATCATCGCCCGCACCCCCGGTCACCGCAAGGCAGCACAAAGGCACCGGGCCCGCAATGGCCGCGCCCGGCACCAACCTGCCGCTGTTCCCCGCGAGGAAAGGACTTCGGTGCTTCTCCGACGAGATCGAGAGAACCTCCGTGGCCGCCACTCGGCATCAGCCCTGACAGGCTCCATTCGACTGAACCTGCAGCACTTACTGCAGGTTTTCTACATCACCGAGGAACATAAACGCCCCTCCACCGTGTTAACCAAGATGACCACCGTCATCGACACGAGAAAGGGGTGACGCGAGTGGCCGACCGGGACTTCTACGCCGCGCTCGGGGTCGCCCGGACCGCGAGCCAGGAGGAGATCCAGCGCGCCTACCGGACCCTGGCCCGCCGCCACCACCCGGATGTCAGCAAGGATCCCGGTGCGGAGGACCGGTTCAAGGAGATCTCCGAGGCCTACGAGGTGTTGTCCAAGCCGGAGCTGCGGGAACGTTACGACAAGTTCGGCGCCGACTTCCGCCAGGTGCCCGAGGACTTCGACGTCAACGCCTGGGAACAGGCACAGGCGCGCCGGCGGCAACCGGACTTCGGTGCGTTCGACTTCGGCGACCTGTTCGGCGGGGGGATGTTCACCAGCCGGATGACGTCCATGCCGATGGTGATGCACGCCGACATCGAGGTCACCGTCGAGGAGGCCTACCACGGCACGCAGCGGATGCTGAGCGTCGACGGCGCGCACACCGTGCAGGTCAACGTGCCCGCGGGTGTGACCGAGGGACAACGCATCCGGGTGCCGCACGAGATCGGCGAGATCTACCTGGAGGTGCACCTCGCCCCGCACGACAAGTTCCGCGTGGATGGCCGTGACCTGACCGTCGAGCTGCCGCTGACCCCATGGGAGGCCGCGCTCGGCACGATCGTCGCCGTCGACACCCCGGACGGTGAGGCCAAGGTCAAGGTTCCCGCGGACACCTCCACCGGCCGCCGCCTGCGGTTGCGCGGCAAGGGCCTGCCCAACCCCCGCGGCAAGGCCGGCGACCTGTACGCGGAGGCCAGGATCGTGCTCCCCAAGACCCTTACCGACGAGCAGAAACGCCTGTTCGGCGAGCTGGCGGCGAGCTCTACCTTCGACCCTCGCCGGTGATCCGGGCCTCCAGCTCGACGATCCGGGCGTGGGCCGCCGACAGCCGGTCCTCGAGGTCGACGATGCGGGCGGTGGCCGCGAGGGTGTGCCCCTCGTCGAACAGCGCCCGCACCCGTATGACCAGCTCAAGCTGACGACGGCTGTAGCGGCGATGCCCACCCGACGACCGGTGTGGGCTCACCACACTGGCTGTGTCCAGGCTGCGGAGGAACGCCTGCTGCACGCCGAGCAGCTCCGCGGCCTGCCCGATGGTGTACGTCGGGTAGTCGGCGTCATCGAGGCGGCCCAGGTTCACCGCCCCAGATTATCTCCAGTGGCCGGTGCAGGTCATCCGGTGGCGAACGGGATCCGCTCCCAGCTCAGCACCTGCCCGCCGCGAGGGTGGACCGTGACGCGCAGGTAGTCGTTCACGCCGGTCGACCCGTCCACGGTGATCCGGGCCAGGTTCCCCACCGGGCCGACCTGGTACAGCGCCAGCCACTTCGAGCCGGCCGCCAGCGGGTTGTCGCTGTTGTAGACGTGGCTGTCGCCGTTGAACAGGTACACCGGGCGCCCGAACGCGACCGACTCCCGCGCGATGGCGGCCACGATCGGCTGGAACCCGTACAAGTCCGCGAAGGACGGTACCGCCACCGTCGGGTCGAACATGTCCGCCTGCGTGAACAGGACGACGGCCTTGGAGTGGTGGTCGCGGGCGTCCGCGAAGGTCTCGTGGATCTGCTGGATCACCGCGGAAGTCCGGCCCAGCACCTCGGCCGTCTGCTCCGGGGTGGGCGCGGTCTGCCCGGTCCACGGCAGCAGGCTGTTGTCGCTGCCCACGATGTGCACCGCGCTGAACTGGACGTCGGCGCGTTCCCACCGGACGTTCTCCGGAATCCCTTGGTCCGCTTGGGATCGCACGCGCACCGGATGCTGTCCGAGGGTCCGGCCGGGTTGCCCGAAGAACACCTTGCGGAGTGCGGCCAGCCGTTCGAGGGGGTTGTAGCCGCCGTTGTTGGCCCGGTGGCAGTCGGTCCACTCGTTGTCGCCGATGGTGTAGACGAACGGGTCGGCGAACCGGTCGAAGTCGGACCTGATCATCGCGAGGTAGTCGTCGGTGCACAGCGACGAGCCGCTCTTGATGTCACCGAGGTGGTCCACCCACTGCACCCGCGGGTCGGCGTTGATCTGTGCGATCACCTTGGGGAAGTTCGCGATCTGCGCGTCGCCGTAGGGAATGTCGCCGATCACCGCGAAGACGTGCCCGTCGTGGTCGCCGGTCCCGGCCGCCGCCGGTCCCGCGGCGGCCAGCGAACCGGCCGCGGCGAGAACCAGCATGGTGCGTTGCCATTTGCGCATCGGTGCGCCCCTCTCGTCGGCGAAGTGGTCGCCGACCCTGTCACCAGGGACCGACTTCCATGCTGCGCGCCGGTGAACGGCGGCTGTCGGGACGATGTCCGCGCAGGTCAGTGCGACAAAACGGGCTATCGGGAGATACCCACGCCACTGCGCGCGTCGCGCCCGTAGCGGGCCAGCTCCCGCTCCAGGTCGAGGCGGCCGATGACCGAGCGCTTGGCCAGGTCGGCCTCGGTCAGCCGGTCGCGCGGGATGATCCAGACGACCTCGAACTCGATGCCGTTGGGGTCCTTGGCGTACAACGACTTCGTCGTGCCGTGGTCGGAGCTGCCGACCAGCGCGCCCGCCTCGGACAGCCGCTTCGCGGTCTCCTCCAGGTCGCCGAGCGTGTCCACCTCCCAGGCCAGGTGGTACAGGCCGACCGAGGTCCGCCCGGCGCCGGACGGCTGCGCGTCGAGGCCGATCTCGAACAGGCCGAGGTCGTGGTCGTTGGTCGACCCGGGCGCCCGCAGGAACGCCGCGCCCTTGTGGGAGTCACCACCCTCCGTGTAGCCGAACCCGAGCACGTCACGGTAGAACGCCACGCTCTCGGTCACGTCCCGGACGAACAGGACCGCGTGGTTCAGCCGGAAGACACCCATTTCCGTCACCCTCCAAATGTTGAAGCTTCAACAAACTGTACCCCGGTTCACCGGGGCCACGGAAGGTGAGCGTCACTACACGAGTGCGAACGGCAGGTCGGCGAGGTCCTCGCGGAGGTCGTCGAGCTTTTCGTAGACCGCGTGCGCGCCGCTCTGGGTCAGCTCCGGCCCGCTGGTGCCGCCGGTGAGCACGCCCACCGACGGCAGGCCGATCCGGCCGGCGGCCTCGCAGTCCCACACCGAGTCGCCCACCACCACCGCGCGGTCCACATCCACCTTGTCCAGTGCGACCTGCAGCAGCTCCGGTTCGGGCTTGGTGGCCTCGACGTCCTGCGCGGTGGTCCACGCGGCCGCGACCTCCCAGGCGTCGAGCAGGTCGATGTAGTGCTCGACGTGCTCGGCCGGCCCCGAACTGGCCAGCACCACGGTGAACCCCTGGGCGGCGGCCGCGCCCAGCAGGCGATGCGCGCCGGGCAGCGCACGCACGTACTCGATCAGCGGGCGGTACTCGTCGGCCCAGGCCTCCCGGATCTCCGACCCGGCCTCCTCGTCGACCCGCTCCCCCACCAGCGAGCGGACCAGCTGGTCGCCGCCCATGCCGATGGCGCGGTGGATCCGCCAGTCCGGGACCACCAGGTCGAACCGCAGGAACGCGCGGTGCCAGGCGACCGTGTGCAGGTAGTTGGTGTCGACCAGGGTTCCGTCCACATCCAGCAAAAGGCAGTCGGTCATGCCACCGGGTACCCGAATATCGCCGGGTGATCGCGGGTACTCCGCGCACATGCGGGCACTGCACTGGATCACCGAAACCGACGGGCCGTTCGCCGCGGCCTACTACGACGGCTCGCACGAAACGGAGGACGCCGAACGGCAACTGGAGCTGCGCTGGCGCTCGGCCCGTGACCAGCTGAAACAGCAGGGCGCGGACGAGGCGACGCTGGAGGCTATGGACAAGGCCGCCCTTGATCCCGCACCCGGCCGCGCCCTCGTGGCCGCCCGCGGTACCGTGCTGCTGGACGAGGAGCTGGCGGTCCCGCCCGTGCTCCCCGAGGCGCGCTACTCCGCCGTCCCGTACCTGCTTCCCTTGGCGCGGCTGGCACCCCGAGACCTGCCGTACGTCGTGGTGATCACCGACCGCACCGGGGCCGACGTCCGGATCGGCGGCCGGCGTGCGGAAACCGTGCAGGGCCGGGAGTTCCCGGTGCACAAGGTGCGCGGTGGCGGCTGGGCGCATCACCACATCCAGGCCCGGGTCGAGGAGGTCGCCCGGCAGAACATGGACCACGTGGCCCGCGAAGTGGCCAAGCTGTGCGACGAACAGGGCGCGCGGCTGCTGATCGTGGCCGGCGAGGTGCAGTCCCGGGCGGAGCTGCTCGGCCGGCTTCCACCGCGCGCCAAGCAGATCGCGGTCGAGACCGACATCGGCCGCCGCGGCGAAGGCTGGAACACCAAGGAGCTCGACCAGGAGGTCGTGACCCTGGTGACCACCAAGGCGGAGGCCGAGGTGGCCGCCGAGATCGAGTCCCGCCGCGGCGGCCAGCTGTACGTGCACGGCTTGAAGGACACCTTGAACGCGCTGTCCATGGCCAACGTCGACGCCTTGCTGATCTCCGAGGCCTTCGACGGCGAGCGGCCGATCTGGCTTGGCCCGCAACGAAATGTGGTCGCGTTGAGCGAGGCCGAGCTGATCGACCTTGGCATGACCGAAGTTCAGCAGGCCCGCGCCGACGAGGCACTGCCGGTGGCCGCCCTGGCCGTCGACGCCGACATCATCCCGGTCGGCGAACCCCTCGATGACGGCATCGGCGCTCTGCTGCGGCACACCTGATAGTCCACCCTGGACCTATGACGGGAACCATCGCGGTGGGGCCGGTGCTGGCCATCGTCCTGGTACTGCTGGCAGGCCTTGGCGCGGTGATTGTCTGGGTCGGCCGCGTCGGCACGTGGCACACGGTGCTCACCGCCTCGGCCCGGGCGGTCATACAACTGGCGGCCGTGTCGTTGCTGATCACGGCCGTGCTGCGGTCGGACCGGCTCACCGCGGGGTTCGTACTGATGATGTTCACCATCGCCTGCCTGACCTCGGCCCGGCGGATCGGGACCTGGTCGGACGGCCGCTGGACCGCCCCGGCCCTGGCCTGCGGGGTGGTCCCGGTGCTGGCCCTGGTGCTCGCGTCCGGGCTGGTCCCAGCGACCCCGATCGCGGTCGTGCCGATCGCCGGCATCCTGATCGGCGGCGCGATGACAGCCACTTCGTTGGCCGGGCGGCGGGTGCGGGAGGAGCTGCGAACGCGGCACGGCGAGTACGAAGCCGCGCTGGCACTGGGGTTCATGCCCCGCGACGCCGCTTTGCTGATCGCGCGGCCGAGTGCGGGCAGCGCTTTGGTTCCGGCACTGGACCAGACCCGGACGGTCGGGCTCGTGACGCTGCCGGGCGCCTTCGTGGGCGTCCTTCTCGGTGGAGCGTCGCCGATCCAGGCCGGTGCCACTCAGGTGCTGGTGCTGATTGCCCTGCTGGCCGTGGAAAGCGCCGCCGTGGTGGCCACTGTGGAGCTGATGGCCAGGAACGGGGTCGCCACACAGGGGATCGACAGGCCACGGACGGGGCTTCGGTAGGGCGGCGGGACGGACCCGCCGCCCTTCACCTCAGCCGAACAGGTACCCGTTGCCGATGTCGATCAGGAACTCGCCGCCGTAGGCCGGGAACCGTTGCAGGATGGCCTTCTTGTAGGCCTCGCCGTCGTCGCCGAGCAGTTCGTGCGCGGCGGTGAGGTACTCGGTCAGCTCGGCCAGCACACCGCGGTCGGCGGGCAGGCCGTGCCCGGCGAGGATGGTGTCGTAGCCGGTTTCGGCGGCGAACTTGTCCACCGCCGCCAGCCAGCCCTTGATGTCGTTGTTGCCCATGAACAGGTGAGTGCGGTGGTAGACCAGGTCCTGGGCAACCAGGACGCCCTGCTCGGGCAGCCGGATCACCAGCTCGTCCGCGGCCTCGCCGCCACGCACCGCCTCGAACACGAACGTCACGCCGTCGATGACCTCAGTCCCTGGCTCAACAGTGACCGTCGGAAGGAACGAGTCGGCGGGGATGACTACGCCGCTGGGGTCTTGGCCGTCACCCTGGGCCTTGATCTGGTCGTGCACCACGGCCAGCGAGTGGATCGGCACGCCGAACCGGCCGGCGCCGTGGAAGTGGTCCGGATGAGCGTGACTGACGATCAGCCGGTCCAGCGGTTTGCCGAGGCTCCTGGCGTACTCCGCCGCCTCGTCGGCGTAGGCCAGCGCGTACTGCCCGTCCACGGCGATCACCCGGCCGGGCGTTTCGATGAGCTGGGTGGTCACGTTCAGGCTGTCCGCCGGTGACATGTAGCTGTGCACCTTCACGGCGCCCTTGTCGATCACGGTGATCGCGCCCCGCATGGGACTCACCCCTTATGGTTGGTTGCGGTCTTGACCACCACAGGATCGTGCGGATCTGGCTGCTGATCGAGGTACGCTGAGGTCCGTCAATGGTCATTTTCGGACATGTGGACAGGTGTACATGAGCATTCCCGCGGTCGGCTTCGCCCCGCTGCGCGGCCCTGGCCTGGACTTCGAGGCGATGTCCATCGCGGCGGTGTCCCGGCGCGTGCCGACCGGCTGGGCGCTGCACCCGCACCGCACCGACTTCCACTCGATCGCCCTCGTGCGCGCCGGCCGCGGCGAGCACACCGTCGACTTCGTGACCTACCCCTGCTCCCCCGGCACCTTGCTGTGGATCCGGCCCGGTCAGGTCCAGCGGTTCGAGGCGGACACCCAGCTGGACGCCCCGATGATGGTGTTCACCGCCGCGTTCCCGCCGCGGTTCGGCACCGCCGACCGGCTGCTCACCGCCGCGCGTGGCCTGACCCGGTGGGACGCGGTCGGTCCCGCGATCGACCTGCTGTTCAGCCAGCTGATCGCGGAGTACCAGCGCACCGACGTCTCGCGCGAGATCCTCCAGTTCCTGCTCGGCGCACTGCTGGTGGAGATCGACCGGCTGCCGCACGACGACTCCGGGTCGGGCAACGAGGTCTACACGCGGTTCCTGGCCGAGCTGGAGCGTTCCTACCTCACCACTCGGCGCGCCGAGGACTACGCCGCGCGACTGGGTTACACGGTTCGCACGTTGACCCGCGCCTGTCTCGACGCGACCGGGCACCCGGTCAAGCAGCTCATCGACGAACGCGTGATCCTGCAAGCGAAACGCCTGCTCGCGCACACCGACGCCCCGATCGCCAGGATCGCCCGCCAGCTCGGCTTCACCGAACCGACCAACTTCGGCAAGTTCTTCGCCCGGCACACCGCCACCACGCCCGGCGCCTTCCGCGACAGTATGCGTTGAACCCCTTGGATGTGTTCGTGGATGTAAACGAATACATTTTGTTTCTTCGGACCTTTCGCCCCGAGACATCGGATGGGTATGGTGCCTGGGCGTCGACAGGGAGGTCGGTCATGGGGCGATGGGGTCGGATGGTCACGGCGGTCGCGCTGCTGGCCCTTGGCGTGCCGGCCGCGGCCGGGGCGACGGTTGCTGGGCTGCACTGGCAGGTCGAGCACGCACCGTTCCGGCTTCAGTTCCTCGACGGCGACCGGGAGCTGACCGGCCAGACCGGCGCCGCGGCCGGGCCCGGCGGGCGGATGGCGTACGCGTTGCGGGACGGCACGACGCATCGGCTGACGAACCTGTTGCGCACCAACCATGATCGCGGCTCGACGGTCTACACGGTCGCGACCGACGAACCGGCCCGCACGGCCCAGGTGACGGTCCGGGCGACACCGCGACGGATCCGGGTGGAGTGGCGGCTGACTCCGGCCCTTGATGTGGCGCAGGTGTACGAGACGCTCACCGGCGACGACAGCGAGCACTTCCTGGGCGGTGGCTCGAACTTCATCTTCACCGACCTGCGGCACCGGGTCCTGCTCAACAAGGCCTACTTCACCGGCGCGTCCGCGCTGGGCCGGTGCAACAAGTCGGGCGCGCCCAGCCCGTTCTTCCTGAGCTCGCACCGGTACGCGGTGTTCCCGGACACGGAGGCCATCGGCCGCATCGCGTTCCCGAACGCGGTCGACGACCCGCCGAGCTGCGCACCTGCTCCTGAGCCCTGCCCGGTCCAGTTAGGACAACCGGACCGGACGCAGCTCTGCTTCAAGACCAACAAGCTCGACTACGAGATCTACGCGGGCGGACCGTCCGAAGTGGTCCGTGCGTACAGCGCGAAGGCCGGGCTGCCAACGCTTCCGCCCACCCGCCAGTTCGCGTTGACCCACTGGCGGGACACGGTCAAGGACCAGGCGACGGTCGTCGACGACGTGCGGCAGATGCTCAACCGGGGCATCCCGATGGCCACCGAATGGATCGACAACCCCTGGGAGACCTCGACCAAGCTGCCGAACGAGAGCCAGAACAGCCGGTACGCCTGCAATGGCACCCTGGAGTTCGATCCCGTGCAGTTCCCCGATCCCAGGCAGATGGTGGCCGATCTGCGGTCGAAGGGCGTTCACCTGGGGATCTGGGTCTCCCCGCACGTCCGGGAAGTCGCCGCCGAACGGCCATGCCCCAAGACCGACTACCCGCCGGGATCGTTCATCCAGACCAGCCGGACCACCGACCCGCTGCAGCTCGACCTGACCAACCCGGCCACCCGCGCACACTTCGAGGCCAAGCTGGAGAAGCTGTTCTCACTGGGCATCGACATGGTCAAGGGCGACCGCGGCGAGGAGTTCGAACTGGAGGACGCGACGTTCGCGGCCGGTCCGGGCACCGAGCTGATGAACACCAACCCGGTGCGCTACGCGAAGTCCACAACGGACGTTCTGCGCAAGCTGTACGGCAACGAGTTCACCACGCTCTGGCGCGGCGGCTACACCGGGTTGCCGTCCATTGTGAACGGAGTCTGGGGCGGCGACCCGCAGGCGACCTACGACGGGTTCCGGCTGTCCGTCCGGCGTGGGCTCAACTCCTGGCTGTCCGGGCATCCCGCCTGGGGCACCGACACGGGTGGGTTCAACGGCGGCGGTTCCGGCGCGCCCAGCCCGACGCTGTTCACCCGCTGGAGCCAGTTCTCCGCGGTGTCACCGGTGTTCGAGGTCGGCGGCGCCGGACGCAATGCCACGCCGTGGTTGTACGACGACAAGACCGTGGAGCGGTTCCGTAGCAACGTTCTCCTGCACTACGCGCTGTTCCCGTACCTCTACGGACTCGCCCAGCACTCGGCCCGCACCGGTGAGCCGATCGTGCGCCCGATGGCCTACAACTACCCGGGCGACGAACAGGCCTGGACCGCCGACCAGCACATGCTCATCGGCGCGGACCTGCTGGCCGTCCCGGTCTCCGCGGACCGCAACGAAACCGACGCCGCGGCAGGCCAGCCCACCCCGGTCGACGTCTATCTGCCCCAGGGCCAATGGATCGACCTCTACACCGGCCAGGTCCAGAACGGCGGCACGCACCTCGTCAAACAGTCCACACTGGACGACTTCCCGCTCTACCTCCGCGCCGGCGCGGCCATCGGCTTCAACCAAAGGATCGACGGCGTCTGGCCGCAACCGTGGAACCTCAACGATCTGGACCGCCAAGACCGCACCGGCTGGACCTACGCACCCGCCGCTGGCCACACCATCGCCACCAGCCCCACCGGCGGCACTCTCCTCGCGGCCACGACGAACAACACCTCCACCATCCTCCTCACCGGCGCCCCACAGGAAACCCAGCTCCTGCTCACCCAGACCAACCCCAAACAGGTCCTCATCGACGGCCGTCCCACCGCGGAAACCGCGCAGCTGACCGACAAACCCACCGGATGGACCACAAAACCCGCCCCCTTCGGCGGGACCCTGCTCAAGCTCAAGCCCCGCCTCGGCGTCACCACCGTGACGATCAGGTGGTGACGAACCGGTCCACCCGGTAGCGCGCCAACCGGGGATCGGCTTTGCCGGTGAGGATCTCGCCGGCGACGAGTTCGCCGATGATCAAGGCGAGCGTGGCGCCGCTGTGGGTGAAGGCGACGTAGAGCCGGTCAACCGACGGCACCGGGCCGAGGACCGGCTCGTCGTCGGCCGGGATGGGTTTGAGGCCGGCGCCGACGAAGGACGCGGACAACTCCGGGTGGCCGCTCAGCACCGCGCGGGCGGCGGCCAGCATTTTGTCCACTGTGGACGAATCGACGGAGCCGTCGGCATGGACCTCTTTCTCGGCCCAGGCAGCTCCGAGCGCGAGGCCGCCGTTGGGGGTGGGCCGCAGCGAGATCTCGGGCGTGTTGACCACGACCTCAAGGCCGGTCCGCACGGGCGCGGTGTGCACGAGGACGGCCGGTGCGGTCGCCGCGCCGATGGACAGGCCGAACTCGCCCAGCGCGACGGGGACCGAGGCACCGGTGGCGAGCACGACGACATCCGCCCCGTAGAACTGCGAGAAGGCGTGGATCCCGGTCACCCGGGAACCTTCGGTGGCAAGCCTGACCGGACCGGCCTGTTCGACGATCCGGCCGGAGAACTGCCCGCGCAGATAGGCGATCAGCGACGGCAGATCGACCCATCCCTCCAGCGGGTTGTACAAGGCGCCGCCGGGCGGCACCACGACTCCACTGGCCGACGGGACCCGCGAGGTCGGATACCCGATCGCTTGGTGGTGCGCATAGATCTCGTCGGTGTCGCCCCACGCCAGGCCGCCGTCGAACCGCAGCCACTGCTTGCCGACAACCGGCTGCAGCGCCCGGTATCGGGCGATCCCCTCCAGCCGAAGCTCGTGGTACCAAGGGGATCGCACCGCCCAGGAGTTCAGCCAGGACAGTGACCGCCCGGACGCCTCGCTGGCCAAGGTGTTCTCTGT
Source organism: Actinocrispum sp. NPDC049592 (assembly GCF_040675465.1). NCBI lineage: Bacteria > Bacillati > Actinomycetota > Actinomycetes > Pseudonocardiales > Pseudonocardiaceae > Actinocrispum > Actinocrispum sp. NPDC049592. Next base: position 46,631 of record NZ_JBFAPA010000012.1, read on the forward strand.
GGCCAGCACGACCCCGGCTCCGCGCCGCGCGAGGTGGTGGGCGATGGACATGCCGAGCACGCCACCGCCCACGACCGCGACTCTCATCGGAGGTGCAACAGATCGGCCTCACGGGCATCGCGGGAGCCCAACGGTGCCAGGTGGAACCGGTGTTCGATGGTCGCCATGATCGACGTGGTGTCCCGCGGTGTGTGGTCCACCGTGAACGGACGGGACAGCTGCGGGGAGATCACGAACGCCGGGATCCGGGTGCCCGGTCCCCACTTGTCCACGCGCGGCGGTGGCACGTGGTCCCACTGCCCGCCGAACTCGTCGTAGGTCACGATGATCATCGTGTGCGCCGCGTCCGGGCCCTTCAGCACGGCCTGGAGCAGGTCGACCAGGTGCCGGCTGCCCGCGTCCTCGCTGGCGTACCCGGGGTGCTCGTTCTCCTCGCCGACCGGCTTGATGAAGCTGACCGGCTTCAGCTTCCCGGCCTTCGCCGCGGCAATGAACTCCACCTCGTCCCGCAGGTGTGCCGAGCGCGCGGCGGTACCGGGTGCGAACGACGCGTAGTAGTTGAACGGCTGGTGGTGGTACTGGAACGTCGCGTCCGGGCAGTTCGGGTACACGGCACCCGTGGCCGTACGGGGGCTGGTACAGGTACCGGGGGTAGTGCCGTTGGTCCAGCCAGGGCCACCGACGTTGCCGTTGGCGTTGTCCCAGCCGCCGGAGTACCAGGCCCAGTCGATGTGCGCGGCCGACAGACGATCACCAATGGTCGGCGTGGTCTGCGGGGGCAGCCGTCGTGACACAGCAGTGCCAGGCGCGTACGGCTGGTACGGCGGTTGGATGGTGTTGATGGCGTAGTCACCACACGCCGTACCGCGCGGAGGTGCCGCCACACCCGTCGGCACGACGCAACTGCCGTCGGCGTTAGCAGCCTGGGTCAACGCACGGTCTGCCGTACCCGGGGTGGCAGGGTGCAGCGGCGTGCCCGCGGGGAAGCCATCCGGTCCGACGACGGAGTGCAGGTCATCGGGTCCCGAGGTGACCGCGCCCGGCCAGGTCGGGGTGTGCGGGGTGATCAGCCACTGGTGGTTGAGGAACGACCCGCCGAACGCGCCCTGGAAGAACCGGTCCGCGATGGCGTAGTTCGGCGCGTGCTTGCCGTGCAGGAACTCGTAGATCGGCAGCCCGCGCGTGTCGTAGTAACCCATGGTCAGGCCGACGGCGTCGCTACCGGCGACGTAGCGGTTCATGGCGCCGTGGTTGATCTGGTACTGCTCGTTGTAGAACCGGTGCACCATGTCCCGCGTGCAGCCGCCGGGCAGGCCCTCGCCCTTCGGGATGCCGTTCGCGGCGAACTGGCCCGGCTTCGGGCAGGTCTTGTCGGCCGCGTCGATGTAGCTGTCGATCTTGAACGGCCGGTTCGCGAACGCGGAGCTGATCGGGCCCGTGCAGGTCACCGGCAGCGGCGGCGAGGTGAGGTTGACGTCGTTCTGTGGCAGGCAGGACAGCGGCGTGCCGTCCGGGGCGACCTGGGTCTGTGGATGGGCGCCGCGCAGGCCGTCCACCCGTTCCCAGCCGCCGAAGAGGTTGTCGAAGCTGTGGTTCTCCTCGTAGATCACGACGATGTGGTCAATGCCCCGGTCCGGGTGGGCGACGGCGGGGACAGCACCGGCGACCAGGACAAAGGGGACGATCAAGGCTTGCGTCAGAATCCGCATCTCGCACCTCCGGCAGACAGCCTTGTCCGGCGCCCTACGAACCACAAGTCCGTAGTACGTATCCGTACAAGCACCGATGTGCGAGGCCCGCGCGACGACGAGTCTCAACGCCATGACCAGCACAGTCACTCCCCGGCCACGGCTCACCGCACTGCGGGGCCAGTGGCTGTTCGACGGCACCACCCACCGTTCCGACGCGGTCGTCGTGCTCGACGGAACCAAAATCGCCTCGATCGGCACCGTTCCCGCCGGGGCGGACGTCATCGACCTGCCCGGCACGACCCTGCTGCCCGGCCTGATCGACACCCACGTCCACCTGGCATTCGACGCCAGCCCTGACTGTGTGGGCGCGCTCGCGGCTCGCGACGACAGTGAAGCGCTTGCGGCCATGGACCAGGCCGCGCGGCTGGCGGTGCGGGCCGGCATCACGACCATCCGCGACCTCGGCGACCGCGACTACCTGTCGCTGCAGCTGCGGGACCGGCCGGGCCTGCCGACGATCGTCGCCGCCGGACCGCCGATCACCACGCCGGGCGGGCACTGCCACTACCTCGGCGGGGTCACGCAGGACGTGCGGGCCGCGGTGCGGGAACACGTCGAACGCGGCTGTGACGTCATCAAGATCATGGCCAGTGGCGGCACCCTCACCCCCGGCACCCGGCAGGAGGACTCGCAGTTCACCGCGCTGGACCTGCGGGCGGCGACCGAGGAGGCGCATCGGCACGGCCTGCCGGTCACCGCGCACGCGCACGGGTCGCAGGCCATCGCCGACGCGATCGAGGCCGGGGTCGACGGCATGGAACACGTGTCGTTCTGGACCGCGGACGGCATCGACGACCGGCCGGACCTGATCAAGGAGATCGCGTTCCGGCGGATCGCGGTCGGCGCCACCATCGGCTTCGTCCCCGGCGACGGCACCCCGCCACCGCCGGCCATCCTGGCCAGGATGGCGATGTTCCAGCAGACCAGCCGGCGGTTGTACGAGGCCGGTGCCGTCATCGTGGCCGGGACGGACGCCGGGATCGGGCCGGTCAAGCCGCACAACGTCCTTCCTCGTGCCACCACGGACCTGCTGGCCATGGGCATGTCCCCGCTGGACGCCGTGCGCACGATGACCTCTGTGGCCGCGGACGTCGTCGGGCTCGCACACCGGAAAGGCCGTCTGGCGGCGGGGTTCGACGCCGACGTGCTCGTTGTGGACGGTGACCCGCTGGCGGATCCGGCCGCGCTGCAACGCCCCCGGGCCGTCTATGCGATGGGTTCAGCGGTCCTGGCCTGACGGCTACGCTTTCGTTCGTGATCGACGAGTTCCTGCACTGGCTCTACACGTCCTTGGGCCCTGGGGTCACTACGCGGGGACGGTGGCGGGCCACCTGCTACCACTACCTTGAGCTGAGCCAGGAAGACGGCGACGCGATCGTCGACCGCGGCAAGGAACTGGGCCTGCTCACCGAGAACCAGCACCGCGAGCTCTACCTCACCCCGGCCGGGGTGAAATACGTGCAGGACCGGTTGCCGCCGGGAACTGTGCCGGAACTGGTCCACACCTTCGGCCCGCACTCCTCGCGGGTCGCCGTGATGGGGTTCGTCGGCACGCAGTTCGTCACGGCCAGTGTGGACGGTGTGGTTCGCTGGTGGGACCCGGTCTCCGGTGAGCCGGTGCGCTCGCGGAGCGGCGATCCGTTCTCCGATGCGGGTGTGACGCCGGACGGCAGCCTGATCGTGTTCAACGGCGGCGATCGCATGCTGTGGATCTGGGACGCGGCGACCGGCTCGCAGATCCGCTCGCCGTTCCGGGTCGGTGCCTTGGGGACGCTGGCGTTCTCGGCCGACGGCAAGGTTGTGGCCATCAACAACGAGAGCGACCTGCACGTGGTCCGGATCCCGGATGGGCAGCCGATCGCCGTTCTGGCCACGGACGACATGATCGTCGACGCGGCCCTGTCGTCCGATGGGCGGCTCGCCGCGTTCGTCACCCAGGACCAGTCGGCCATGGTCTGGGACACCAGCTCTGCCGCGGTCGTCGCCGAACATTATGTGCCGCAACCGATGCGGGTGGTGTTCAGCGGCGATCTGATGGCCACCTGCGGGGACGAACTCGCCTTGGGGACGACCAGCATCGAGGTTCCCGGCCATCCCTCGAGCATGGCCTTCTCCCCCGACGGAACCGTCATCGCCACCGGCTGCTGGGACGGCACGATCCAGTTCTGGTCGGTGGCCGACCGGCGACGCATCCGGGCCGCCACCGCCAAGCATCACAACACCATCTGGCAACTGTCATGGTCGCCGGACGGCACAATGCTCGCGTCCTGCGATGGCACCGCCCGGCTCTGGGATCCGCGGACGGGTGATCCGCTCCAGGAACCGGTCCCCGGCGACATGGACGGCATCGCGTTCGCTCCGGACGGTGGCCTGCTGGCCACCAGGTGCCGCGACCACACCGTGAAACTGTGGCGCACCATCCGTCCTACACTCCCTGACGTGATCGAGTTGCCCGCGCACGACGAGGACATCGCCGCGATCGCGTTCTCCCTGGACAGCAGCATGTTCATGTCCGCGTCGGAGGACGGCGTCGTACGTTGGTGGGATGTCGGCAAAAATCACGTCATCGACGCCAAGGCGATCGAGCCGTTCGAGGAGGCCGCGTTCTCCCCCAACGGATGCCTGCTCGCGACCAACGACATGGACCACAACCTGTGGCTGTGGGCCGCCGACACCGGTGACGCCCTGCGTGAACCGTTCGACGTGGAGATCGTCGGCTCGCTGGTCTTCTCGGCCGACGGCGGCGATCTGGCTGTGACACAGGGTGACACCGTCACGGTGTGGACTGTCCCGGATGGACAACGGGTGGGCGCGTTCCGGGTGGGCGGCGAGGACATCGAGGACCACGCCCTGTCCCCCGACGGCAGTCTCCTGGGCGCGGTGAGCCCGCACGAGATCCGGTTGTGGCACACCCGATCCGGAGCGCTGATCGCGTCGGCCCGCCGCGAGGGCTGGCTGACCCGCGTGCTGTTCTCGCCCGATGGCAGGACGATGGTGGCCTGCGGAATCGGCGAGATCACCTGGTGGGACTCGAAGACCGGCGGGTTGCGGTCCGTCGAGCTGCCCGGCCGCGCCTGTCCCGTGGCGGCCTCGTTCTCGCTCTCGGGCATTCTGGCCACGGGCGATGACGACGGCCTGATCCAGTTCTGGCGGAAGGGTTCGCTCATCGCCGAGTCCGCCGAACGGCACGACAACGACGTCTGGCAGGTCGCCTGGTCCGACGACGCCACCCTGCTCGCGTCCAGCGGCGGCGACGGCACCGTCCGCCTCTGGGACACCACCACCGGCGCACGCCTGCAGATGTTCGACGCCAGCGTCGACGCCCTGGCCTTCGCCCCGGACGGATCCCTGCTGGCGGGCCAGGGCCGTGACAACATCGTCCGGTTCTGGGAGACGGCACCCTGATCTCGCGCCCGATCAGGGCGTCCGCCTCGGCTCGCGCTCAGACCCGCAGACCCCGGGCGCGCAGCACCGCCTTCTCCACGGGCCGGAACGCGAGCAGCTCGATTCCCATGCCCACCAGCAGAATCAGGGCGATCGCGGCGATGACAGTGGGCATGTCATTGAAGTTCCGGCCCTGGTCGAGATACGCGCCCAGGCCGACGCCGAGCTGCGGCGAGGTGGCGATGATCTCGGCGGCCATCAGGGAACGCCAGGAGAAGGCCCAGCCCTGTTTCAGCCCGGCGAGATAGCCGGGCAACGCGGCCGGTAGGAGAATGTGCCAGGCCGTTGCGAACCGGCCCGCACCCAGCACCTTGGCCACCCGCGGCAGGATGGGCGGGATCTGGTCGATGCCGGAGATCAGGCCGGTCGTGACGGACGGGACCGAGCCCAGCAGGACGATGAAGTAGATCGCCGAGGGCGTGATCCCGAACCACAGGACCGCCGCGGGAACCCAGGCCACAGAAGGCAAACTCTGCAGCCCGGACAGCAATGGTCCCAGTGCCGACCGCAACCACGAGACCTTGGCGATGACCAGGCCCGCCGGGGTGGCGATCAGGACTCCGGTGACGAAGCCGAGAACGGCCCGGTGCACGGATGTCCAGATGATCGACCACACGTCGCCCGAGACGATCTGGCTCCACAGCTCCTTTCCGACATCGAGTGGCGCGGGGAGTTGGTACTCCGGCCAGAAAGCGGCCGCCCACAACGCCTGCCACACGGCGATGAGCAGAGCGATGGCGGCCAACGGTGGCAGGACCAGGCGCAGGACGGATCGGCGGCGAGGAGCGGCGACGGGCAGTTCGAGTGCGTCCAGGCCGGCGCCGACCACCTCGTCCGGGGCTTCGAGCAGGGCTTCAGGCATGCTGGGAGATCACCTCGCGGAGCTGGATGTTGATCTCGTCGGTGGTCCTGGCCGCCCCCACGACGGTCAGGCCATCGACGCTCCATTCCCGCACCACACGGCCGGGACGGGAGGACAGCAGGACAACGCGTTGTCCCAATCGGACGGCCTCGCGGACATCGTGCGTCACGAACAGCACCGCGCAGCCGGTGCTCCGCCAGATCCGCAACAGCTCGCCCTGCAACATGTCCCGGGTGATCGCGTCGAGCGCCGAGAACGGCTCGTCCATCAGCAGCAACGAAGCCCCGGGACCGGTGCAGGCCAGAGCGCGGGCCAGGGCGACTCGCTGGCGCATGCCGCCGGACAGCTCGTGGGGACGCTTGCGCGCCGATCCGCCCAGCCGCACCAGGTCCAGCAGTTCGATCGTCCGGTGGCGGCGCGCCACCCGGCCGACCCCGGCCAGCCGCAGCGCCAGTTCGACGTTGCGCGCCGCGGTCAGCCACGGCAGCAGGGCCGCCTCCTGGAACATCACCGCCGGGCGGCCAGAGTTCAGCTCGACCCGCCCGGCCGTCGGATCGTCCAGGCCCGCCACGAGGTTCAGCAGCGTCGACTTGCCGCAGCCGGAAGCGCCGACCAGGCAGACGAACTCGCCGGGCGCGACCGACAGGTCCACACCGGACAGTGCGGTCACGTCGGGACGGAAGGTCTTGCCCACGCCGGACAGGGCGACCGCGGGCGTCCTCATCTGCCTGCCCCGATCAACCCCGCGGCCAGGGTGCCGCCGTCGGCCGGGTCGATCACGACGAACGATCCCGTCGGACGGCTGGCCCGGTAGGAGTCCGTCGGCAACGGCTCCGCCACGCGCAGCCGGACCCGGCCGATCTCGTTCAGCGACAGGAAGTTCGGACTCTCCACATGAGACAAGGACTGTTCGTCGAACCGGGACAGCAGGTCCGTCACGAGCCCGGTCACCGTGCGGGTGCCGTGCTTGACCTGCACGCGATCACCGGAGGACAGCGGCCGGTCGCCCAGCCAGCACAACGTCGCCTCGAACGAGTCGGTCAGCTCCGGCAGGCTGTCCGCGGCCACGAGCATGTCGCCGCGGGTGATGTCGATGTCGTCGGCCAGCAGCAGCGTGACCGAACGTCCAGTGCCGGCAACGGAAAGCGAGCCGTCCATCGTCTCGATCCCGGTGACCCGGCTGCGCCGCTGCGAAGGCAGGACGACGACCTCGTCGCCGACCGTGACCCTGCCGGCGGCGATCTGCCCGGCGTAGCCACGGTAGTCCGGGATGCGGATCACGTACTGCACCGGGAACCGCAGCGGGCCATGGCCGGACTCGGCGTCCACCGGCACGGTCTCCAGGTACCGCAACAACGTCGGCCCGGAGTACCACGGCGTCCGGAGCGACGGGGTGACCACGTTGTCACCGTCCAAAGCGGACACTGGGATCGCCAGGACGTCGTCCTCCGAGTAGCCCAGACCGGTGGCATGGTCCAGGAACTCCTTGGCGATCACGGAGAACACGGTCTCCTCGAAGCCGACGAGGTCGATCTTGTTGACCGTCAGGACGATCCGTGGCACGCCGAGCAGCGCGAGCACGGCCGCATGCCGCCGGGTCTGTTCCAGCACGCCCTTGCGCGCGTCGACCAGGACGATCGCGAGCTGCGCGGTCGACGCGCCGGTGACTGTGTTGCGCGTGTACTGGACGTGCCCGGGAGTGTCCGCCAGGACGAAAGACCGCTCAGGAGTGGCGAAGTAACGGTAGGCCACATCGATGGTGATGCCCTGCTCGCGTTCCGAGCGCAGGCCGTCGACCAGCAGCGCGAGGTCCGGAGTGGACAGACCGCGGTGCTCGCTGGCCCGGTGCACGGCGTCGAGCTGGTCGGCGAGCACCGACTTCGTGTCGTACAGCAGCCGTCCGACCAGAGTGGACTTGCCGTCGTCCACGCTCCCAGCGGTCACCAGCCGCAACAGTCCAGTGCCGATTCGACTGCTCATCAGAAGTAGCCCTCCCTTTTCCGGTCCTCCATGGCCGCCTCGGACAACCGGTCGTCCGCACGCGACTCACCCCGTTCGGTCAGCCTGCTGGCAGTGATCTCGGCGATCACCTCGGGCACGGTCGCCGCCGCCGACTCGACCGCCCCGGTGCACGAACCGTCGCCGACGGTCCGGTAGCGCACGGTGGCACTGAGCACCTCCTCGCCCTCGCGTGGACCGCCCCACGGGCCGGCCGTCATCAACATCCCGTCGCGGCGGAACACGTCGCGCGGGTGGGCGAAGTAGATCGACGGCAGGTCGATCCCCTCCCGCTCGATGTAGTGCCAGACATCGAGCTCGGTCCAGTTGGACAACGGGAACACCCGCACGTGCTCACCGCGCTTGTGCTTGCCGTTGTAGATGTTCCACAGCTCCGGGCGCTGCCTGCGCGGCTCCCACTGGCCGAAACCGTTGCGGACACTGAAGATCCGCTCCTTGGCCCGGGCGCGTTCCTCGTCGCGCCGAGCGCCGCCGAACACGGCGTCGAACCCGTTCGTGGTGATCGAGTGCAGCAACGGGATGGTCTGCAACGGGTTGCGGGTGCCGTCCGGCCGCTCGCTCATCCGCCCGTCGTCGATCCAGTCCTGCACGTTCGCGACCACCAGCCGCAGCCCGTGGCGCTCGACCGTCCGGTCCCGGAAGTAGATCACCTCGGGGAAGTTGTGCCCGGTGTCCACGTGCAACAGTCCGAACGGTATGCGGCCGGGCCAGAAGGCCTTCACCGCAACGTGCAGCAGGACCGTCGAGTCCTTGCCGCCGGAGAACAACAGCACCGGCCGGTCGAACTCGCCGGCCACCTCCCTGACGATGTGGATCGCCTCGGACTCCAGTGCGTCCAGCTTGCCCATCGCAGTCTGTACAGTCGTAACAGGCATCCCGCATCCCCTATCCATGCAGTCCGCACTCGGTCTTCGCGCGGCCGGCCCAGCGCCCGCTGCGCGGATCGGCGCCGGGGTCGGGCCTGGCCGTGCACGGCGCGCAGCCGATCGACGGATATCCTTGTGAGACAAGCAGGTTCTCGAGAATCCGGTGGTGGTCGATGTAGGCCCGCAGGCGGGCGTCCGACCACAGCGCGAGCGGATTCGCTTTCACCAGACCATTGCGTTCGTCCCAGCCGATGAGCGGGGTGCCGGCCCGCGCGGGCGAGTCCGCCCGGCGCACCCCGGTCACCCACGCGTCATACCGGGACAGCACCCGTCGCAGCGGCACGACCTTCCGAAGATGGCAGCACCTGTCCGGATCGTCCCGGTACAGCTGTCCCATTTCGGCTTCCTGTTCGCCGGCCGACCGCTCGGCGCGGGCGTCCACCACGCGGATCCGGGGATAGGCCAGCGTGACGGCCTCCCGCATCCCCATCGTCTCGGCGAAGTGGTAGCCGGTGTCCAGGAACAGCACCTCGACATCCGGTTTCACTCGCACCGCAAGGTGGATGAGCACCGCGTCCTGCATGTTCGACGCGACGATCCATTTGTCGCCGAACACGTCGGCCGTCCAGGCCATGACGTCCTCGGCGGTGGTTCCGGCGTGCGCGCCGAGTTCTCCGGCAGCGGCCACGTTCGCCTCCTCCAGCATCCGTGCGGCAGGGCACGGCACAGCCCGGTACGGACAGGGCACCGGGATCCCGCTGGCGGCTGAACACAATGAACAGAAAGAGGATGTCGCGCCCGCCGCCGCGTGAGAACCGCTCAGGACCGGGCTCAGGACCCGCACAGGCAGGCCAGATGCGACGAACCGGGCAATTGTTAACTTTGTTTCCTAACAAACCTGGCACATAGGTACCCCAACATCGACCTTGACGTCAACCCCGGTGGCAGGACACCGCCCGCTACCGAATCGAGACGCTTGGTGATTGACAGGTTCCCGACAGGCGGAGTATCAATAGTAAAGAAGGTTTCCTAATAAACCCAGCTCGGGACGCGCCAGGACCGCCCCCGGGCATCTCGCTTCACCCCTGCAGAGAAGAGAGACGGGAACCGAACATGCACATCCTTGTCCTGGGCGGCGACGGCTTCTGCGGCTGGCCGACCGCACTGCACCTGTCCGCACGTGACCACGAAGTGACCATTGTGGACAACCTCAGCCGCCGGGCCATCGACCTGGAGCTCGAGGTCGAGTCGCTCACCCCGATCCGCCCGATCGGGGAACGCCTGCGCGCGTGGAAGGAAGTGTCCGGCCGGGAGATCGGGTTCAGCAGGCTCGACCTGGCCGAGGACCACGACCTGCTGGTCAGCCTGCTGGCCGGGCTGCGTCCGGACGCGATCGTGCACTTCGCCGAGCAACGGGCCGCGCCGTACTCGATGCGCTCGCCGCGGGCCAAGCGCTACACCGTGAACAACAATGTGCGTGCGACACACAACCTGCTGTCCGCCATGGTCACCACCGGAGTCGACGCGGCGCTGGTCCACCTTGGCACGATGGGCGTCTACGGCTACGGCTGGTCCGGCTCGGCACCGATCCCCGAGGGCTACCTGACGGTCAAGGTGCCCACCCCGGACGGCGACATCGACCGCGAGATCCTGCACCCGGCCAACCCGGGTTCGGTCTACCACCTGACCAAGACGCTCGACCAGCTGATGTTCTCCTTCTACGCCCGCAACGACGGGCTGCGGATCACCGACCTGCACCAGGGCATCGTGTGGGGAACCCAGACGCCGCAGACGGTGCTGGACGAGCGATTGATCAACAGGTTCGACTACGACGGCGACTACGGCACTGTCCTCAACAGATTCCTGATGCAGGCGGCGATCGGGCACCCGCTGACCGTGCACGGCAGCGGCGGCCAGACCCGCGCGTTCATCCACATCCGGGACACCGTGCGGTGTATCGAGATCGCGCTGAACAACCCTCCCGAGGGCGCGAAGCCGCAGGTGTTCAACCAGATCACCGAGACCCACCGGGTGGCCGACCTGGCCGAGCTGATCGGCAAGCTGACCGGCGCGGAGGTCGCGCACCTGCCCAACCCGCGCCAGGAGGCCGACGCCAACGAGCTGAACGTCCGCAACGACCGTTTCCTGGCGCTGGGCCTGGAACCGACGACGTTGTCCAGCGGCCTGCTCGAGGAGATCACGGACATCGCGGAGCGGTACCAGCACCGCGCCGACCTGACCAAGATCATCGCCCGCTCGGTGTGGCGGGCCGGCATGCCCACGTCCGGCGACCTGATGACCGAGCTGCCCCGATGACCCGTACCGTCCGGATCCGTGGCATGAACGCCGCCGCGGCCGCCGCCGTCCCCGAGGAGCGCTACCCGCACAGCTCGGTCCGCCAACTCGTGGTGGCCGTCGCCGTGCTGGCCACCGGCGCCGTCGTGGCCTGGTACACGGTGACACAGGTCGGTTCGCGCAGCGCCTTCGCTGGGATCGTCCAACCGGAACAGTCGATGGACCTGGACTTCGTCCAGATCGGACGGGTGACCCAGATCCTGGTCAAGCCGGGTGATCACGTGGTCAAGGGGCAGCCCTTGGCGATCCAGGACACCGCTGCCGCCACTGCCGCGGTGAAGAACGCGCAAGCCGTGTTGGACGCCAAAAAGGCGCGGGTGACGGCATTACAGGCGCCGATCCTGCCGGACTCGGTGAAGCGCAGCCTGGATCTGCAGGTGGAGAAGGCGAACATCCAGCTGTCCGGGGCACAGAAGATGGTGAAGGACGCCACCAGCAAAGGTGACGCCGACGTCGCACAAGCCCGTGCGGCCGTGACCAAAGCACAGTCCACGCTGGACACCGACACGGCCAGATACCGTTCGGACTGTACGGGTGAGACGGTGCCCCGGTACTGCCCGGAGCTGCAGATGCAGATCCAGCAGGACACCGCCGCGGTCGGCACTGCGGCCGCGGCACTCGCGGGCAAGGAGGCTAACGCCGCACGGGCCCAGGACGCGGCCAACACGGCGGTCGCGACCGCCCGCACAACCCTTGCCATGGCCCAGAACCAGCAGTCAACCGCGGCGGTTTCCGCCACCGCGGCCGACATCGCCGCCGCGCAGGCGGATGTGTCGGCCGCCCAGGCCGCGGTGGACCAGGCCCAGTCCGGACTCGACGCGCTCACCCTGGTCGCGCCGATGGCCGGCACCGTGGTCAACGTCGGCGGCATCGCCGGTGAGCTGGACGGGCCGAACGGGGTGCGCACGTTCTCCGGCCCCCAGGCCGTCGAGGCCGGAGACGGTCCCGCGTTCAGCCTGTTCCCGCCCGCGGACGGCTCGAGCGCGACGAAGAACCCGGGCGATGACACACAGCCGTTGCTTTCCCTTGCGACGTCCGGCTTCCACGTCATCGCACAGGTCGGTGAGGAGGCCGTGGCGCGCATCCGCCAGGGTGACCTCGCCCGGATCACGGTGAACACGTCCAAGGAGGTGGTGGACGGCACCGTGCAGTCGATCATCCCGGTACCGGTCAACCAGGGCGGCAGCGTGTCCTACCACGTGCGGCTCGCGGTGCACGACTGGCCGGACGGGACTGTGCCCGGAATGAGCCTGAGCGTGGAGTTCCCGTGATCGATCCGTCCGGTCTTGCCCTCCTGCTGCTGGACCTCGCCCTGGCAGCGGTGATCGTCCTGCAGGCGTTGAGACGGCGGTACGACACCTCGGATCAGGGTGTCGGCAACGTCGTCAAGCTGGCGAAACCGCACCCGCCGTCGTTGCGGCGGGTGGCGGTCTTCGTCATCGTGGCCATCGGCGGCAGCATCCTGTTGTCCAGCCTGCGATCGCCGGACCTGAGCCGGCTCTACCGTGCGGCGATCGCGCACCTGGTGGTCCGGGTGCTGCCCCAGCCCGGGCTGGTGGACGGCTACGTGTCGCACCTGCGGCCGATCATCCCGTTGAGCTTCCTGGCTTTCTGCCTCGCACTCTCGGTGACCGTGCACGCGACCCCGGGGCGCAGGCTGATGATCCTGTCGCACGCCCCGCTGGCGATCTTCACGTCGATCGCCGCGGACAGCGCGCTGGCCGTGTTCGGCATGGTGACCGGGGTCCCGCTGGATCCGTTCCCGTTGGCCAGCATCATCATCCACTACCTGGTCGCGTACGTGCTGGCGATGCGGCTCGCCTTGACCACATATCGCCTGCCGCGGCCGACCCAGGTGCCGATCAGGCGTTCTCCCAGCACTTTCGACAATCTGATCTTGTTGACCACGTTGGCCGCGGTGAGTCTTTTCGTCGCCGCGGGCGCCGACCACGTGATCGACCTGATCGGCGGCGACCCGGTCTACTACACGTTCGTCCTGCTGGCGATCCCGGCGTACCTGAAGTTCGGGCTCTACGCGGTGCTGACGCTGCTTCGCGTGGTGGGGCGGCGGAAGCTGCCGCAGCCCAGCGCGAACCCGCCCCCGGTCGACGTGATCGGGCCGGCGTTCAACGAGGAGACCAACATCGTCCGCTGGGTCGAGAGCGTCGACCGGGCCGCCGCCGCGTACGGCGGCCCGGTTCGGCTGATCCTGTGCGACGACGGTTCCACAGACGACACGCGCAGGCTCGCCGAGGAGGCGATGGCGCGCGCGGTCGCGGTCAAAGGCATTGTGCTGCAAGGAACCCACGTCGGTAAAGCGACCGCGCTCAACCTCGCGCTGACGCATTGCACGGCGGACTATGTTGTCCGGCACGACACCGACTGCGAGCTGCACCCGAACTCGTTGCGTTACACCATTCCGTGGTTCGAGGCGGACCCGCGGATCGGCCTGGTCGGCGCGTTCATGATGCCCAAACCGCCGTTCACCACCTGGATCGACCGGATGCGGGCGCTGGAACTGGCGGCCGGCTTCGGTTTGCCGCGCTTGGCGTACGCGGTCGTGGACATGCAGCCGTGTGTGCCCGGGAACTACACGGCGGTGCGGCGCGAGGCAGCGTTGGAGATCGGGGGCTGGCCAGAGGGAATGCTCGGCGAGGACATCGACTTCACCTGCAGCATCGCGCGAATCGGCTACCGCGCGGTGTACGACCGGCGGGTCTGGGCCTATGAGGACGTTCCGGACGACCTGGCGCAGACCAGGCTTCAGCGCCGCCGGTGGAGTTGCGGTTCGATCTACAACTTCGCCCGGTTCGTGCCGTTCGCCTGCGGATCGGCGGGTCCGCGGTTCTGGTTCGCGGAGTTCTTCAAGGGTGCACGCCGGATCGTGCAGCCGATGCAGTTCGCCGCCTACCTGTTCGCCGTCCAGGGCGCGTTCTTCGAGCCGGAGGCGCGGCACAACGTGCTCCATTTGCTGGCGTTCTTCGTGCTGGCCAAGCTGCCGAACCTGGTCGTGGTGATGTGCAGCATGTGGTACCGCAAGCTCTGGACGTCGTTGTTCTGGTGGCCGTTGTTCCTCGGGTTCGTCATGGTCAAACGGCTGGCGAACGTGGAGGCGTTGCTGCTGATCCGGACCAGACCCGTGACCTGGCGGCGGACGCAACGGGCGCCCAGCGTCACGTGGCCGGTGCTGCGCCCGAGGTATCTGCCGGCCGAGGAGTCGTCGTGAGGAGGCGAGTCCTCGGAATCGCATTAGTGCTGGCATTGGCCGCGTGCGTCGCTCCACAGGTCCGGGGTGAGCCGCTCGACCCGTGGTCCGCGGCCGCCGCGGACACCACGGTGGTGACCGACCCGACCCCGTTGTTCGACGCGAACGAGCTGAAGACACTGCGGGACATCGCGGCCGGAACGTGGAACCTGTTGTCCGGCCCGCAGTTGAACCCGGCGACCCACCTGCTGCGCAACAGCGTGCGGCTGGCCGGGAAGCCGGGGCCCAACGTGGAACTGGCGCCGCCGTCGCCCAACGAGGAGTACACCAACCCGGCGCTGATCGGCAACTGGCTCACCTCGATCGTGGCCGCCGAGGACATCGGCCTGATCAGCCACGAGCAGGCGCTGGCACACGCATCGGCCACTTTGGACCAGATCCGCAGGCTGGCCACCTACAAGGGCTTCTTCTTCCGCTGGTACGACACCGAGACCGGCAAGCCGCTGGAGTCACCCCAGGGCAAGCCGATCAAGGACGGCTATGTGTCCACCGTGGACAATGGCTGGCTGGCGCAGGGCCTGCTCACCGCCTCGGACGCGTTCCCGACCCTGGACTTCAGGTCCTTCGCGGACGCCATGCAGTGGGATTTCCTGTACCACAAGTCAGACAACGTGCTCTACAACGGATACCAGGTGGGCGGCTCGTACTCCACCTCGGCCTACACGAACCTCTATTCCGGACCGAGGATCGCCGACTACATGGCGATCGGCAGCGGCAAGGTACCCGGCTCGCTGTGGTGGGGCCTGGCCCGCACGCCCCCGAAGGAACGGCGGCAACGCCAGGTCCCGCAAGGCCGGGACATGACGTACACCGACCCGCAGAACAACAAGACCTACACGGTGTACGAAGGGCACTACACGTTCAACCGGATCAAGTTCGTGCCCACCTTCAACGGCAGTCTGTACCAGGCCCTGGCGCCCGCGTTGGTCATCCCCGAACAGACCATGGCACCGAAGAGCCTGGGCCTCAACAACCGCAACACCGCGCTGTGCCACGGTTCCTACGGTTCGTACAGTGCCCATTCCCCGACGTGGGGCTGGGTTCCGGCGACCACCCCGCCCGATGGCCGCTACACCAACTACGGCGCACCCGACCTGGGCATCGACCACGGCCCGATCTCCGCGGACGTCACCGCTCCCTATGCGGCTTTCCTCGCCTTGCCAGTGATCCCGCGGCAGGCGTTCACCAACATCACCAACCTGGTCACGTCCTACCCGAACCTGCGCAACCAGTACGGGTTCCTGGACTCGGTGACCATCTCGACCGGGAGGATCTCCACCCGGTTCATGGCCATCAGCCAGACCGCGATCCTGATGGCCATCGCGAACACGCTGACCCACAACAAACTCCAGGCCCACTTCGGCGCGACCTCGTACGCCCGGGTCGTCGCGCCCTACCTGGAGATGGAGCGGTTCACCATCGTCGGCCTGGCCGACCCGTGAGTCAGGGCGCGACCAGCGCGTCCGACTGACCCGCCCGGCGCAGCGACTCGGCGACGAACCCGTTCGCCTTCAGCTCGTCGACCAGCTCGCCGAGGAACCGGATGGCTGCTTGCGGCCGGTTCCTCGGCGTTCCCACGGCCTGCCGGATCTGCATGAACCGCTCGCCGATCAACCGGACGTCGGGGTTGGCCTCGACGAACGCGGTGACCGGCTGGCGGATCCCGGCCAGCGCCTCCAGGCGCTGGGCGCGGAAGGCCTCGGTGTTCTCGGTGCCACGGACCAGTTCGGCGAACTTCAGCGTCCGGGTCAGGTACAGGTCGTACGCCGAGCCCTTCTTCACGCCGATCCGCACACCTGGGCTGTCCACGTCCGCGACCGTCCGCAGCCCGGAGTCCTGCGGCACAGCGAAAACGCCCTCGATCACGACGTAGGGCGCGGTGAACGCCACCTCCGCCTCGCGGGCCGGTTCGATGGCCAGGAAACAGATGTCCGCCTCGCCCGCGGCCATCGCCTCCACCGACTTGCGCGCCGCGTCGAAGCACAGCAGCTCAACCGGCACGCCCAGCCGCGCGCCGGCCTCCCGCGCGATGTCGACAGTGACCCCAGTAGGCGCTTCTGGTGTGCCCTGGGCCAGCACGGGGTTGCCGAGGTTGATCGACGCCCGCAGCACACCGGTCGGCGCCAGGTCCTCCATGATCGTCATACCGTCAGACTAGAGCCGCGAGCCCGAGGAGAAACCGGCCGTGCGGATCGTGCGGGTCGTGGGTCAGCGGGGTCGCGGCGAGCACGATCGCCAGCGCCTCGCACCACGCCCAGAGCCGGTCCCGGTCGACGTCCGGCACGCGTTTGACCAGCTCAGCGACTCTTTGCCGGGCCTCGGTCTCGTCCAGCACACCGGTGAGCACCCAGTCGACCAGGTCGAAGGTCTGGTCACCCAGGCACGGCCGCGGGTCGATGGCGACCGGGCCGCGCGTGGTGCGAAGCACATTGCCCAGGTGCAGGTCGCCGTGGACCAGGCCGGAGTGGCCGCCGACGGTCAGCGCCCGGGCGGCCGCGCGGCTCCTGGCCAGCAGGTCCTCCGGCAGGCGGGCCCGCCGCCCGGTCAGGTCGAAGATCAGTTCGGTGCGTTCGGTGAGGGTAGGGATGCCGCCCATCCCCGGCACGCGCAGCTCGGTGAGCAACGGAATCACCTCATCGAGCGACCATTCGGTATCCATCAGGCGGTGCGCCTGGGGCAGCCACTCCAGCAGCAACGCACCGTGCTCGATGTCCGCGTCGAGCAGATCCACCGAATACCTGGTCCGGGCCCACGCACGCAGGGCCAGTTCCTCCTGCCGGGCGATCCCCGGATCGGGTGTCAGCTTCAGGACGGCATGGGCTTTGTCCGTCTCGCACAACAACACGACGGAGGTCGCGCCCGCGGGCAGCTGCTCGACCGGCCGCAGGCGCCACTGCCCGGCCAGTTCGTCGATCAGCGCGTCCAGGCCGTCGAGCCAGCCCTCGGCCAGCCCGCCGAACCGGGTGACCAGCCTGGTCCGCGACAGCCCCATGATCCGCATTCGTCACCCCAGTCGCAGTGGGAACGGCACCTCGGCGATCAGGTCCTCCGGCGCGGACAGCCGCCACGCCTCGTAGACCAGTTCGGCCAGCTCGTCCGCCTCGATCCCGGCCAGGTAGACCACCACCCAGCCGAACCCGCCCGAGGTGAACTGGATCTCGAACACGTCCGGGCGCTCGGCCACGAGGGCCAGCTGCTCGCTGATGGTCTGCTTGAGGCCGACCGTCTCGGTTCGCGGCCAGTAGTACCCGAACCGCTTGCCGTGCACGCTGAACGTCGTGTACCGCCCGCCCTTGGCCCGCTCCACCCCGGCGAGGGCGTCCACGATCCGGTCAAAGTCCTGACTACGCACGGCCACGGGAGCAGTTTAGGGCTGCTTCACCAGGATGGCCCGGGTGTACAGCAGGTCGAAGCCCCGGCGTTGCGCGTTCTGCTGTGACTTGGAGCCGGGCTGGGTGATGATCACCGCGATGTCCGCTCCGGCCTCGGCGAGATCCGCCAGGCGCGCGGACAGCAACGCGGTCTGCACACCCCTGCGGCGATGCGCGGGCGCCGTCGCCGCGCCGTTGAGCTGCGCGACGCCCTCGGTCATCCGGCAGCTCGCCGCCCCGACCAGCTCACCTTCGCGCAGGGCCACGTACCGCGACGATCCGGGTCCCGAGAGGTCCTTGACGGCGTTCGCGAGGATCTCACAGGGGAACTCCTCGTGCGACGGCACACCCTGGTCGTCCGGGTGCGCGAACCCGTCGACCAGCACATCCAGCCAGGCCTCGAAGTCCTCGTCGGTGCGCCGCACCGTTATCCCAGGCGGGGCGATCCGTTCACAGCCGCCGTCGAGGGACAGGCCCAGCACGTTCTCGAACGACACCAGCTGGTAGCCGCGTCCGGTGAACGCCGCCGCGACCGCCGGGTCGGCCAGCGTGGAGATCTCGGCCTGGACCGGGAGGTCACCGAAGGCGCGCTCGATCTCGTCGAGCTCGGCCTTGGTGGGTACGCCGTCGAAACCCAGGCCCGCCAGCTTGTTCAGCGGGGAGCCATCCTCCGCGTTGCTGGCGATCCCGCCCGCTACCGGGATGGCGATGCCCGTCGCGCCGCGCCGGCGCGCCGCCTCGTTGCCGCTGCGGACCAGGTCGACCTCCGCGCGCTCGATCCGGGCGGCCAGCGCGACATCACAGAACAAGGACACGCCTTCCATTGTGGAGGCGGGCGCCACCGGTTTTCAGCCCGCCGGCACGCCGGTGATCTCGACCTGCTTGCCGCGGGTGGCGTACTTGGTCGCGATCGTGCGCAGGGCGGCGACCGAGGAGGCGTCCCAGATCCGAGCCTCGGACAGGTCGATCACCACCTTGCCGGGGTCGTTGGGGTAGTCGAACTGGTACATCAGGTCGTTGCTGGAGGCGAAGAACAGCTCCCCCTTGATCGCGTAGACGACCTGGCTGTTGTCCTCGCTCGTGGCCGCGGTGACGTCGACCTTGTGCGCGACCCGGCGGGCGAAGACCACCATCGAGATCAGCGTGCCTGCCACCACGCCGATGGCCAGGTTGTGCGTGGCCACAACGACTCCGACGGTCAGCACCATCGCGGCGGTCTCGCCGATCGGGGTGTGCCGCAGCGTGGCCGGGGCGATGCTGTTCCAGTCGAACGTGGTGACCGCGACCAGGACCATGACCGACACCAGCACGGCCATCGGGATGCCGGACACGATCGGCCGGAACACGATGCACAGCACGATCAGGAACGCACCGGCCAGGAAGGTCGACAGCCGGGTGCGGGCGCCGCCGGTCTTCACGTTGATCAGCGTCTGGCCGATCATGGCGCAGCCGCCCATACCGCCGAAGAACCCGGTGACGACGTTCGCGATGCCCTGGCCGACCGCCTCGCGCTTCTTGTTCGAGTGGGTGTCGGTGATGTCGTCGACCACCCGCGCGGTCATCAGCGACTCCAGCAGACCGACGACGGCGAATGCCAAGGCGTACGGGGCAAGCAGGGCGAAAGTGTCCACAGTGAACGGAACGTCCGGGATACCGGGGGTGGGTAGCGCGCTCGGCAGCGCGCCCTTGTCGCCGACCGTGGGAACCGAGATCCCGGCGGCGATGGTGAACGCCGTGAGCACTGCGATGGACACCAGCGGCGCCGGGATCGCTTTGGTGACAGCGGGAAACAGGATGATCAGCACGAGCCCGGCGGCGAACAGCGGGTAGACCTGCCAGGGCACGTTGACCAGGTTCGGCAGCTGCGCGAGGAAGATCAGGATGCCCAGGCCGTTGAGGAACCCGGCCATCACGCTGCGCGGCACGAACCGCATCAGCTTCGCGACCCCCAGCGAGCCGAGGACGATCTGGAACAGGCCGCCCAGGATCACCGCCGCCACCAGGTGGCCGAACCCGTACTCGCGCGCGATCGGCGCCACCACCAGGGAGATCGCCCCGGTCGCCGCCGAGATCATGGCCGGCCGGCCACCGGCGATCGAGATCACCACGGCCATGGTGAACGACGTGGTCAGGCCCACACTCGGGTCGACACCGGTGATGACGGAGAACGCGATCGACTCCGGGATCAGGGCGAACGCGACCACCAGAGCGGACAACACCTCGGTCCGTACAGTCCTCACGAATGACCTCACCTGTCCGGGCGCCTTTGTCGTGGCGCGCAATCCACAGTGGACTCGCCAGGCGACTCCGGTACGACGGTAGCCCCGCCGGTCCTATGGATTCCCCTCGTTGTGCGGGCGGATGATGAGGGTCCATGAACACGTTGACGACCGCGCAGAGCTCGGCGCTGGCCGACGCGGCGCAGGGCCGCGTCCTGTTCCACAACGGGCTCTGGGGCGCTTCGATGGGATATGTGTGGGCGGGGCCGACTCCCGGGCGCGGGAGCGGGCCGGTGCCGAAGAAGGTGGGTGACGCGTTGGATTCGCTGTCGCGGCTGGGGTTCGTCCGGGTGTTGCCGGGTGCGAGCGGGACCGATGTCCCTGTCGTGGCAACGGAGTCGGGCAAGGCGGCGCTGGGGTCGCGGTTCGCCTCGCCGGTGGCGAGCTAGTCCGTTACCCTGGGGTCGGTGATCCCCACTTCTTTCGGTGTGCAGCTGCCTTCCTGGGTCGTCGACGAGGTGGGCGCGGTGTCGTCGCCCGATGTCGAGGAGCGGATGCGGCTCGTGCACCGGTTGGCCGCCCGCAATCCGGTTGAGGGCTTGGGCGGGCCGTTCGCCGCGCTGGTGTCCGATCAGGACGGTCACATCGTGTCGGCCGGGGTGAACCTTGTGCTGGCGTCGAACATTTCGTCCTCGCACGCGGAGATCCTCGCCTTGACGTTGGCGCAAACACGGCTGGGGACTTGGGATCTGAGCTCGGCCGCGGGGGCGCCGTACGAGTTGATGGTGAACTGGCGCCCGTGCGTCATGTGCTATGGCGCGGTTGTGTGGTCGGGCGTGCAGCAGTTGACCATCGCCGGGTCCGGGCCCGAGCTTGAGGAGCTGACCGGGTTCGACGAGGGGCCGATGCGCGACGACTGGCGATCGCAGCTGGAGGAGCGCGGGATCTCCGTGCGGGACAACGTGTTGCGCGAGGAGGCGCTGGCGGTGTTCCGGGAGTACGGGGAACGCTCGGACGTGACCGTCTACAACGCTCGGGGTACTAAGTAGACAGTCATGGCCTAGCGCCGGCCTGAGCATCCGCAACCAGCTCCCCGGGCAGGTCACCGGCCCCGACGGAGGTTTCCACGGTCGCTGAAACGCTGGCCAGCACTCCCCGCACTCTCGTAGCTTCAACGGAAACGATTGCAGGGGAAGGGGAACTATGCGTTGGGGTGCGGGGATCGCGGCCGCGCTGGTGGTGGGGGCGATGGTGGGGCCGGTGGCGCGGGCGGCGGATGTGTTCACGGTGTACATGTCGGCTACCGGGTCGGATGCGGCGAGTGGGTTGTCGCCTTCGGCTCCGGTTCGGAGCCTGGTGCGGGTGCAGGAGGTGTTGCGGGCCGCCAAGCCGTCGACGGATGTGGAGATACGGATCAAGCAGGGCACGTATGAGGCGCCGCCGATGCAGGACTGGCGGTTCTACGTGCCCGGGCACACGGTGTCGTTCATGCCCATCGACTACACGTACGGGGAGGGGCAGGGTGGGATCGCCGGGCGGCCGATCTTCCGGAACGTGCCCAGCGAGCCGTCCGGGTTCTGGTTGCAGCCGCGGTTGCCGCTGGATCACGCGGATCCGCTGTACGAGGGCGGGACCACCGGTCTGCGGTTCTACTACCTGCAGGTCGAGCAGTACTCAGCCGGCGGGATGTCGTTCTTCGGCGACTCGGAGCGGGATGTCACCGATGAGACGTACAACCCGCCGATGCGTCAACGGGGCAGCAAGGGCATGAACGGCAACACGGTGTTCGGCATGGTGTTCACCCACCTGGGCAGCAAATGGGCGCCATGCGGGGCGACCTGCTACGGGTGGGGCGCCATCGTGCTGACGAACTCGTCGGACAACCGGATCGCCAACAACCACTTCACCAACATCGAGAACCACGGCGCCTACGCGGGCCACATCCACGGCCTGTACGTGACCCACTTCAGCTCGAACAACACCATGAGCGGCAACGACTTCACGTACATCAACGGCGACCCGGTGAAGATCCGCGACCGCAGCAACCTCAACACCGTGGAGGCCAACACCTTCGTCCGCACCGGCCGCGCGGGCTTCTACCGCGACGAGTTCTGCGACATGACATGCGTCCGCGCCAACCCCGGCCTCGAACGCCAATGCGCCTCGTACCACAACCGGTTCGCCAACAACCACCTCATCTCCGACTACGACGGCGACAACAGCAGCGAAGCCTGGACCCTCTCCCCCACCGGCCTCACCAACGCCGGCGGCGCCCCCTGCACCATCCCCACCGGCGACCAACGCCTCCACACCGCCGGAAACACCACCACCTGACCAGGCGCTCGGCCTCGGGAGTGGTTCGATTTTGTGCGGGGTGGCGGCCCACATAGGCTTTCCGGCGGGGCAGCTCGCCAGACCTGCCCCTTTTTCTCCTGCCCGTGCGCCGCAGGGATCCCCGCACAAAATCGAACCACTCCCGAGGCCCCAGCACCCACCTTGCACAATGGACGCATGTCCCGACGCACAGCCCTCTTCCTGACCGCCTTCGGTGTCTGGTCCTGGATCATCTGGATCACGTTCGCCAAGAACCTCTGGGACTCCGACCGCGCCTGGACCCCCACCGGCGCCCCGACCGGCTACTTCATCGTCCACGCCATCCTGACCGTCGTGTCCTTCGTCCTCGGCACCATCATCGGCGTGATCGGCTGGCGAGCCCTGCGCACCAAACAGTCAACCAACAGCTGACCGGTCGCGGCATTGTGGGCAATGGCTGGCGGGGCGGTGTAAAGCCCTTGTGAGTGGGGCTTATGATTGCCCTGAGCAAGTGTTTCCAACCTGGGGGATTTTCTGATGCGTATTCGTGTGGGGATTTGCTGTGCGCTTGTGGTGGTGGGGGTCGCGGGGTGTACGGGAGGTGGGGGTTCGGGGACGCCGTCGGTGGCGCAGACGACGGGGGCGGTTGTGACGTCGGTGAGTGCGCCAGTTAGTCCGACGCCGACGACGACGGAGATGCCGTACCTGACGGTGACGCCCGTGCTGGAGTTGTCCGACCAGACGACGAAGCCGGGGGCGAAGCTGAAGTTCGGGCAGCAGGCGGTGATTCCGTTCTACAGCCGGTACGCGAAGGGTCTCGTGGGGATCTCGGTCACTGTGGACAGCGTGAAAGCGCCCGATGCGGATGTCGACGGCCTGCCGTTGAAGGACGAGGACAAGGCGAAGATCCGCGGGAAGTACTTCTTCTTCGTCAAGGAGACCCTGACCAACATCGATGGCGCCAATCTTGCGGGTATTCAGGCGCCCACGTTGATGGCCACCACCAAGAGCGGCGGTTTTCCCGGAACCCTGTTCAGCATCGGCCGCGAGATCACCGTGACCGGCTGCGCGGAGCACATCTTCGCGCCGGACGACTTCGCCGCGAAGGGCGCGGTCTACGAGACCTGCCGGCTGCAGTTCGGCGTTCCGAACGACCCGATCGCGTCGCTGATGTACACCGGCAAGCCTTATGACACTGCCGACAAGTCCGTGACCTGGCGAAAGTAGAGCCAGATGCACGCGGGTCATATCGGCCCGCCGAATCGAGAAAGACGTTGCCCGCCAGAATGATCCACCAAACCGAACGGACCCGGCGGTTGCGTTGGGACATCCGTGTTCGCTAGGTTTCCGCGGGGGCCGATCAGGTTGACGCGCAAGGATGTTCGTGCATGAGGCTTCGTTATGCGGCTGGTGCGGTACTGGCATTGACCCTTGCCGCCTGCACGAGTTCCCCGGACCAGATGCCCGGTCTGGCCGTGCCGAGCATGGACGCCGGCGGTATCGAGATCTCCACGGGAAACACCGCCCAGCAGAGTTTCTCGATGCCGCCGCCCCCGGTCGCGAGCATCAGCGGACCGGCGGCCCCGCCGAACACCACGACCACGACGAACCCGGCCGCGCCGCCGCCCGCGCCGCCGCCGAACAACGCGCCGCCGGTCAACCAGCCCAAGCCGGGCCCGCAGGTCCAGCCGAACGCGACCGGCCGGTTGCTGATGTTCAGCGCCCGCGACAACGAGCCCCGCGGCAGCCGCGACATCGCCTACCCGAACGTCCTGCACGGCCAGGCCGGCGGCTCGGGCACGTTCGGCGACCCGATCACGTTCGCCACCAGGCAGAACGCGATGCGCCCCGGCACCCGGATCTACGTGCCCGACTTCAGGCGCTACTTCATCCTCGAGGACGTCTGCGGCGACTGCGGCAGCGGCGACCTCAAGCTGTGGGTGGGCGCGGCCACGGACAGTGGCGTGAGCAGCTGCGAACAGGCCCTCCAACGCACCGCGCCCTACCAGCTCAACCCGCCCGACGGCCTGCCCGTCGTCAGTGGCGACCTGTACCAGAACGGCCGCTGCTACCGTCCGTAAGCACCCGCACGAGGTTGGCGCCGAGCACCTTGCGCGCCACCGCCGGGTCCATCCCCCGCTCCAGCAGCGAGGACGTCACCAACGGCATACCCGCCGGGCCTTCCAGGCCGGGCACGTAGACCTCGGTGTCCAGGCCTTCCACGATCAACGGCCGGTCACAGGCCGGAACCGTCTCGGCGAACACCTCGGCGACGAAGTCGCTGCCCAGGCCGACATGATCGGCACCGGCGATGTCCACTGTGTACTCGATGTGCTCGGCCAAGTGATCCACAGTGGGCTTCTGCGTGGTCAGGAACCCGGCGAAGAAGTTCACGCAGATCACCCCACCGGTCGCCGCGATCGCGCGCAGCTGTGAGTCGGTCAGGTTGCGGTGGTGCTCACGCAGGGCGAACGCGCTGGAGTGCGTCGCGATCACCGGGCGGGTGGCCAGCTCCAGGATGTGCTCCACACTGGACCGGCCCACATGGGACACGTCGATCAGCACGCCCAGCTCCTCCAGCAGGCCGACCGCCTCGACCCCGGCCTTGGTCAGCCGGCTGCCGGTGCCGTCCTCACCGGACCCGTCGGCCAGCGCGGACCGGCCGAAATGCGTGAACGACACGATCCGCACGCCGAGCCGGGCCAGCGTCTCCAGCAGCTCCACGTCCTCGTCGATCTGCGGGCACCCCTCCAGCGCCAGGACCAGCGCGATCCGCCCGGACGCCAGCGCCGCGCCGATCTCCGCCCCGTCCCGGCAGACAGCGACCAAGTCGGCGTTGCCCTCGGCGATCCGGTGCGCGGCCTCGATCATCCGCAGTGTCTGGCGCAACGCGCCTTCGGGGCGGAACTCGTCGTCGACGAACACGGGCAGCACCTGCACGTTGATCCCGCCGTCACGCAGCTGCGGGTACCAACGCTCGCGGAAGTACCGCACCCACACAGACCGTGGCCGGCGGGCTACCAGCATGAGCAAATCGTTATGCGCATCGGCGACTACGGCGTCCTGATGGAGGGTCATGTGTCCAGAATGGCCCACTCAGTGGGCTACTGTGATGCCGTGAGCAGCGGCAGACCCGTGCCGAACGTGGTGCGCATCTACGACGCGCTCCTCGGCGGCAAGGACAATTACGACGCCGACCGCGAGGTTCGCGACCGGTTGCTGCGGATCGACCCCCAGTTCCCGGCGGCCGCACGGGACATCCGCGACTTCAGCTCCCGGGTGGTGCGTTTCCTCGCCGGTCAGGCCGGGATCAGCCAGTTCCTGGACTGCGGGCCCGCGTTGCCGTACGGGGAGAACACGCACGACATCGCGCTGCGGCTGAACCCCGAATCGTCCGTGGTCTACGTGTCCAGTGACCAGCTCGTCGTCGCCTACGGCCGGGCGCTGCTGGCCGACAACGACCGCACGCACATGGTCGACGTGAACATCACGCGTCCCGAGCGGGTGTTCGCCGATCCGATCATCCGCAAGCACCTCGACTTCGACCAGCCGGTGGCGTTGCTGCACATCGGCACGTTGCACCACTTCCCGGACGAGTTCGACCCGTGGGGCGCGATGGCGCAGGCCATCGACCACCTGGCGCCCGGATCCTATGTGGCGCTGATGCACGGCCTGCAGCCCGAGCCGGACAGCGACCTGGCTCAGGTGGCCCAGGACGTGCACGACGTGTACATGAGCGTGATGCCCCGCGGCGGCGGCTGGTTCCGCACGATCGACCGGATCCACGACATGATGCCCGGGCTGGAGCTGCTCGAACCGGGCATGGGCCCGATCGCCGACTGGTGGCCGGACGGCCCGCGGGCCCGCCCGCTCGGCGCGATGCAACGCCTGTTCGTCGGCGCCGTCGGCGTCAAACCGTAGGAGAAGGGCACGCCCCCTGGACGTGCCCTCCGCTCTTGGCCGGCCGGCTCAGCCGGTGATGGAGATGTCGTCGAGCTGCTCGGCGGCGGGCCGGACCGGGTAGAGGTCGCCGCCGGGTGGGGCGGGGACCTTCGGCAGCGCCGCCTTGGCCGCCTTGTCTCCGGCGTCCGCGGCCGCGTGCACGCTGTCCTTCGCCGCGTACTGCAGGAAGTTCAGCTCCTGGTACGGCCAGAACGACTGGCCGCCGGTCGCCGCGGGCAGGATGAAGTCCACCGCCTTGACCAGGCTGCCGCCCTGCGGCGTCTGGTAGGACCACAGGTCGATGCCCACGTGCTTCGCGACCTGGGCCAGGCGGGTCAGCGCGACCAGGTTGAACGTGAAGTAGTGGTAGCTGCGGGTCCGGGTGGCCTCCATGGGCTGGCTGCCGTCGGCCGCGATCTGCTTGTCCAGCCGGTTGGTCTTCGCCTTCTCGACGATGTCCTTGGCCACCTGCTGCTGACCCGTGTAGATGGCGATGCCGCCCATCAGCATGTCCAGGAACGTGCCGTGGTTGTTCTGCTGGCCGGCCTCGTCCTTGCCGTTCTTGCTGGTCTGCAGCCAGGTCAGGAACTCCTTGGACCACGCCTTCATGGTGGCGTCGTCGTTGCGGGTCCAGCCGGGCGCGCCGGTGTTCAGGATCGCGGCCGCGTCCAGGACCTGCGTGAACGTGTAGGAGAACTCGATGATGCCGATGCCCCGCCCGTCGGTCTGGCACGGGATGCCCTGGGCGAAGTTCATGTTCGGGTTCATCTTGGTGGCCGGGTCCAGGAACCAGGTCCGCAGGTCCAGGGCCGCGCGCTTGGCGTACTTCGCGTCACCGGTGTAGTACCAGGCCAGGGTCAGCTGGTAGATCGCGGTGAACGCGGTCAGCCGGGACGCCTTGTCCGGGATGGCGTCGGTCGCCGGGTTGCGCACGCCGTCCTTGTTGACATACGGGCAGCCCTGCGGGTTGTCCGGGGTCTGCGGCTTGGTCGGCCAGTAGTACGGCGCCAGGCTGAGGTAGTCGTGCCGGTCCCCGCTGGGTGGCACCTGGGTCTTGTCCATCACCGACCATGGGCCCTTGGTCAACGCCGCGTTCGCCTGCACCAGCAGGTCGTTCAGCGATGTCCGCAGCGCCCGGTCGCCGAACAGCAGCCCGATCCGGTTGCGCGCCAGCCGGTCGCCGTCGAGAACGGCGGTCCTGGGCGGGCACAGCTGGGACAACACGGGCAGGGAACAGAGGCTGTTCGCCGTCTGGTCGGACGTGGGGGCCGCGGAGGCAGGGCTGGCGGTGGAGACCACGAGCATCGTTCCCACTGTCAGGAACACCCCGACGGCTCTGCGGAACGAACTGAGTGGCAACACTGCGACTCCATTCATGTATATGAAACAGGGACATATACGTGAAGCCACCGTAGCGCCGCGCCGTCCGGAACTCCAGACCCCGCGCGTAGAGTCCCGTTGCGATGCGCCGACGAAAGCCCGCTTCCCCGATCCCGCCACGACATGGCCTCGATGCCGCGCGCCTGAAACTGCCCATCGAGGGGCCGTGGCAGACCCTGCTGGAGCACCTGGTCGAGCGGCTGCCGCGGGTGGCGCCGGACCGGATCGAGCAGATGTTGCGCGAGGAACGGATTTTCGGCGAGCACGGACCGTTGCATGTGGACACAAGGTACGAACCCGGCTCGTACATCTGGTTCCACCGCGACCTGCCGGACGAGGTGCCGGTTCCGTTCGAAGTGTCCGTTGTGTACCAGGACGAGCACCTTGTCGTGGTGGACAAGCCGCACTTCCTGGCCGCGATCCCGCGTGGCAAGCACATCCGGGAGACCGCGCTGGTCCGGTTGCGGCACTCCCTGAACCTGCCGCAGTTGTCGCCCGCGCACCGGCTCGACCGGGTCACCGCCGGGCTGATGATGTTCGTCAGCACGCCGCCGGCGCGGGGCGCGTACCAGACGCTGTTCCGGGATCGCAAGGTGCACAAGGAATACGAGGCCATCGCACCCTACTCGGCGGACCTCTCGCTGCCCCGGACCGTGCGGAGCCGGATCGTCAAGGAACGCGGAGTCATTGTGGCGCAGGAGGTTCCCGGTGAACCCAACGCGCGCACGTATGTCGAGCTGGTCGAGCACCGCGACGGGCTCGGCCGGTACCGGCTCGTTCCCGCGACCGGCCGGACGCACCAGCTCCGCGTCCACATGAGCGGTCTGGGCATCCCGATCCTCGGCGACGACTTCTACCCGGTGCTGCATGAGAAACCGCTCGACGACTTCACCAACCCGTTGCAGCTGCTGGCGAAGGTCCTCGACTTCGACGACCCGTTGACCGGTGAGCACCGCCGTTTCACCAGCGGCCTACGCCTCGAGGCCTGGACCACCTCGTGAGTGGTTTCGCTTGTCAGAACGAGCAAAACCACTCACGAGGGTCGGGGCGGCCGCGCAGGCTCGCGGCCGCCCGGCCGGTCAGCTCTTGCTGAGCGCGGTGATGGTCATGCGGCCGCCACCGGTGTCCGTCGTGCTCACATCGGACTGTTGGTAGTCACCGGCCTGCCAGCGGACCGGGAACCCCTTGAACGACGAGTTCATCGTGATCGTCTTGCTGCCGGAACGGCCGTTGTAGCTCGCCGACGTGACGAAACTGCTGCCGTTGGCGGTGATCGTGTACGAGAATGTCGCGTTCAACGGGACACCAGTGAGGACGGTCGCACTGTCCGTGCCGGGCACCGTCGGGTTCGTGCGCACCACGACGCTGATGGTCCCGTTGTTGTAGTGCAGCATCAGCAGCGGGATCGAGGATTTCGAGCCGCTGCAATGGATCTGGCCGATGATGATGTCGTGTGCCGACGGCAGCTGCTGCACCTTCAGCGTGGCGCTCAACGTGTGCGAGCCGGAGCCCGCGGTGAAGTCGCTGTTGGACACCAGCTCCGTGCGGGCGTGTTTGGAGTTCGTCGTGGTGGCACCGTGGGTGGGGGCCCAGAAGGTCAGGCTCCCGTCGGAGTTCCGCACCAGCCACGGCGATCGGACCACCGCCGGGTTCAGCGTCACCGCTGCGTTTCCGGTCGGCTGGCCGGACGAGTTCACCGGGAGGGTCAGGCGCCACCCGCTGAGTGAGACTGTCGCGGCCAGCGCTGTGCCCGGGATCAGCGCGCCGGCGGTCACCGCGACCGCCGCCACGCCCAGCATTCGCCGGGACAGCCCGGCTTCAGGACGTCCTTGTCCGTCCACTGTGTTCACCTCTCGCGCAGGGTTCAGGAATGTGAACAAGTGACATAACTGTGAAATTGTCTAGACCA
This sequence comes from Actinocrispum sp. NPDC049592, assembly GCF_040675465.1. Lineage (NCBI taxonomy): Bacteria > Bacillati > Actinomycetota > Actinomycetes > Pseudonocardiales > Pseudonocardiaceae > Actinocrispum > Actinocrispum sp. NPDC049592. The sequence continues at coordinate 76,327 of NZ_JBFAPA010000012.1, forward strand.
GGGTAAACACAGTGGCGAGAACGTGTCCAGATGCCTTCCGGGATTGGCCCTACTGTCGCGATCATGGTGATCTCGCGGTTATTCCGCTCATCGGTACTCGCCGTGGCGGCCCTGTCCGTGTCGGCGCTGACGCCCGCGGCGGACGCCACTCCCGCGCACAGAACCCTTCCGGCGCATGTGTTCTCGCCGTACTTCCAGAGCTACAACCCGGGCGACCCGGCCACGCAGGCGCTCGAGTCGGGGGCGCGGTTCGTGAACATGGCGTTCCTGCAGACCGAGGTGACGGGCTCCTGCGACGTTCTGTGGAACGGCGACCCGAAGACCCCGGTGTCGTATGGGTTTTACGGCGAGTCGATCAATCGGCTGCGCGCGCACGGCGGCGACGTCGCCATCGCGTTCGGCGGCGGCTCGGCCTCCGGGCTGAACACCGACATCGCCGACAGCTGCACGGATGTCGACAAGATCGCCGCGGAGTTCCAGCGCGTGGTCACGACCTACGACATCACGCGGATCGACCTGGACGTCGAGGGCGGGATGCTCAAGAAGCCCGAAGGCGTCGACCGCCGCAACAAAGCGATCGCCAAGCTCCAGACCTGGGCCCACCGCGCCGGCCGCCCCCTCGAAGTGGTCTACACCCTCCCAGCCGGCCCGAAAGGCCTGGAACAAGAGAGCATCGACCTCCTGGCGAACGCGATCACCAACAACACCAAGGTCGACATCGTCAACATCATGACGTTCGACTACTGGGACGGCAAACACCACGACATGACCGCGGACACCATGACAGCCGCACAGGGTCTGGTCGATACACTGCGCACACTCTATCCACAAAGGACACAGCGGCAGCTGTGGAACATGGTCGGCGTCACCGAGATGATCGGCATGGACGACTACGGCTGCTGCGGCGAGACCGGCCCACCCGAGATCTTCACCCCGCTCGACTCCCTGAAGGTCACCGCTTGGGCGTGGCGGAAGGGAATCGCGGAGCTGTCGTTCTGGGCCTTGGGACGGGACAACGGAAACTGCCCCGGCCAGCACAGCGGCGACTGCTCCGGCGTCGAACAGACCCAATGGCAGTACTCCCGAACCATGTCCCTCTTCACCCACACCTGGTGATCCGTGCAGGCCACGGGACGCGCCGCGACCCGTGGCCCACCAGGCAGTCAGAAGTCCGGACAGAGGTACTTCCGTACGACATCCAGGACCCGGCCGGACTTCTCGGCGCCGTACCCGTACGGATGCGATGCGGAACTGAACCGCTGCTGGGTCAGTTTCACGAGCCGCGCACGGTCATCCGGCCGGCTCTTGACGCTCGAACACTGGTTCCGTCCCCGGTCGACGGCCTTGCCCCGCTCCTTCCCGTGCACGAGAGCGGGTTCGATCTCCCCCAGCGCAGCCAGATAGGCCGCCTCGGTGGCAGCATCAGGACGCGGTGGAATACCCGCGTTCTCCTCGGCCGCGCGCAGGTCGGACGGACTGATCGATGCGTGTCACGTGGCCCACTGGTGTTGACGGCTTGCGGCGACGCGTTCTGTCAGTATGGGTGGGTGGAGTCGACGCGGGTGGATCGGTGGTTGTGGGCGGTGCGGCTGACGAAGACGCGGTCGGACGCGGCCGCGGCGTGCCGGGGTGGGCATGTGCGCGTCAACGACCGGCCGGCGAAGGCGGCGACGTCGGTGACCCCGGGTGACGTGGTCCGCGCGAGGGTCAACGGGATCACCAAGACGGTCGAGGTCACCAGGGTGATCCAGAAACGGGTCGGGGCCGCCGACGCGGTCACCTGTTTCATCGACAAGACCCCGAAGCCGCCGCCCGAGGCAGCGGCCGCGATCCCGGTGGCGATGCGCGACCGCGGGGCGGGCCGCCCCACCAAGCGGGACCGCCGCGTGCTCGACAAGTTCCGCGCCGGGTCCTGATAGATGCATATGTAAGCTAAAGATCGTGCCCAGAGGACCTGCCGGGGTCAACGTCCGCGCCGCAGTCGCCGTCCTGGCGTTCTCCGGGATCCTGAGCGCGTTGATGCAGACCCTGGTCATCCCGTTGGTGAGCGATCTGCCGCGCCTGCTGAACACCACGCCGGACAACGCCTCCTGGGTGATCACTTCGACGCTGCTCGCGGCCGCGGTCACCACCCCGATCAGCGGCCGGCTCGGCGACATGTTCGGCAAACGCCGGATCCTGGTGCTGTGCATCGTGTTGCTGATCGCCGGTTCGGTGGTGTGCGCGCTGACCGCGTCGCTGCCCATCGTGATCGTCGGGCGTGCCCTTCAGGGCGCGGCGACCAGCGTGATCCCGCTGGGTATCAGCATCCTGCGGGACGAGCTGCCGCCCGAACGGGTGGCCAGCGCGATCGCGTTGATCAGCGCCACGCTCGGCGTCGGCGCGTCGGTCGGCCTGCCGGTGTCCGCGTTGGTCGCGCAGAACTTCGACTGGCACATCATGTTCTGGTTCGCCGCGGTGATCGGCGCGGTCGCGCTGGTATTGGTCCTCGTCGTGGTGCCGGAGTCGCCGGTGCGCAGTCCCGGCCGGTTCGACGTGGTCGGCGCGATCGGCCTGACCGTCGGCCTGGTGTCGCTGCTGCTCGCGCTCACCAAAGGCGCGTCGTGGGGCTGGACCAGCGGACGGGTGATCACGCTGCTGGCCGTCGCGGTCGTCGTGCTGGTGTCGTGGGTCTGGTTCGAGACCCGGGTGGCCGAACCGATGGTGGACATCCGCGTGACGGCGTCGCGGCCCGTGCTGCTGACCAACCTGGCGTCGATCATGACCGGCTTCGCGATGTACGCGATCGCCCTGGTCCTCCCCCAGCTGCTGCAACTGCCCAAGTCGACCGGGTTCGGGCTCGGCCAGTCCATGGTCGTCGCGGGCCTGGTGCTGGCGCCGTCCGGGCTGGTGATGATGTTCCTGTCCCCCGTCGCCGCACGGATCACCAACACCTACGGCCCGCGCACCACGCTGTTGTCCGGCCTGGTGATCATCATGGTCAGCTACCTGGCCGGGACCGTGCTGATGACCCAGATCTGGCAGCTCGTGATCATCTCCTGCGTCAACGGCGCCGGGGTCGGCCTGGCGTTCGCCTCGCTGCCCGCGTTGATCATGCGGGTGGTGCCGGTGCACGAGACCGGCGTGGCCAACGGCCTCAACGCGTTGATGCGGTCCGTCGGCACCTCGCTGGCCAGCGCGACCATGTCGCTCGTGCTGACCACCCTGTCGCTGCCGTCGTTCCGGCTGGCGTTCGGCATCGGCGCGGGCGCGGCGGTGGCCGCGATGGCGCTGGCGGTGTTCATCCCCGCCCGCGCCCGCACCGGGACGGCCGAACCGGTCAGCCTTGCTTCCAGGTGATCTCGGTCTTCTTCAGGTCCACGTAGAACGAGAACTCCACGTCGACCGCGCTCTGCCCGGGCGGGGCCAGGTAGACGTTGCAGTCGTTGTAGGACTCGCCGACCGCGAGCGTCTCGGGCACGTCGCCCTCGCACAGCTTGAACGTGCCGATCAGGTTGAGCTTGCCCAGCTCGTCGCCGGCCGCGTTGTGCACCTCGATCAGGCCGAAGATGCCGCCCGGCTTCATCGGCTTGGGCCCGGCGTTCTTGAACGACATGGTGACGTAGTACGGCTCGCTCGTCTTGGTCTGCGCGTCCAGGTTGAAGTTCTTCATGTCGCTGATCGCGCCTTTTTTGACCGACACGTTCGTGACCGTGAGCTTGGTCGTCTCCTTGCTCCCGCTTTCGGTCTCGTAGTTGACCGTCGCGGGCTGGCCGACCGACAGCTTGGTCCCCGACTTGGTCACCTCCCCGCCGTCACCGGCCGCGACCGCGGCGGAACTGGCCGCGGCGCTCGGCTTCTCGCTCGGCGCGGCCGCGGAGGACGCCGGGGAGGTGGGGCCTCCGGCGGCCTGACCGGACACAGTGGACTGACACGCGGCGAGCGCGAGCGCGCCGGCCCCCACCAACGAAATGATCTTCCAGCGACCCATGGGTGCACCATATGGCGGCGATGGGCCGCCGCAGATTGTCCGAAAGGGCAGACTTTGGGTTGACCCGTCCGGCCCCTGGCGAAAAAGCCCCTGCAATTGCTAAGGACGGTCGCGCCCAGGTCACGGGACGGCGGCCCGAAGATTACGGCCCGGGCGCGGGCGCCGCCAGTGGCCGGGCCCCGCGCGCGGCAGGGCCCGGCGCACATGGGGGCTACAGCCGGATGGACTTCTTGTTCATGAACTCCTCGATCCCGGCCGCGCCGAGCTCGCGGCCCATGCCGGACCGCTTGATCCCGCCGAACGGCAGGTCGGCCTGGGAACCGCCGGCCCGGTTGAGGTAGACCATGCCCGCCTCGAGCTGCTCGGCAACCCGGCGGTTGCGCTGCGGGTCGGTGCCCCAGACGCTGGCGCCCAGGCCGAACGGCGAGTCGTTGGCGATGGCGATCGCCTCCTGTTCGTCCCTGGCCCGGAAGACCAGCACGACCGGGCCGAAGATCTCCTCGTAGTAGGCGTTCATGTCCGGCGTCACGTCGGTCAGCACGGTCGCTTCGAGGTAGGCGCCCGGGCCGATCCGGTTGCCGCCCGCGCGCAGCGTGGCGCCCTGCTGGACGGCGGTCTCGACCTGGCCGTGCACCTCATCGGCGGCCGCGATCGACGCGAGCGGCGGCAGCGTCGTCGTGGGGTCCGCCGGGTCGCCCGCGACGAAGTAGTCGGCCACGTGCTTGCTCAGCTTCTCGACGAAGTCCTCGTACAGGTCGTCGAGCACGATCATCCGCTTGGGCGCGTTGCAGGACTGGCCGCAGTTGCGCATCCGGGCGGTGGCGGTCTGCCGGACGGTCTGGTCCAGGTCGGCCGAGTCGAGCACGATCAGCGGATCCGACCCGCCCAGCTCCAGAACGGTCCGCTTCAGGTTCTTACCGGCCTCGGCGGCCACCGAGATGCCCGCCTGCTCACTGCCGGTCAACGAGACACCCACGATCCGGGGATCCGCCAGCACGGCCGGGATCTGGCGGCTGGCGGCGAACGTGTTGACGTACACGTCCTCGGGCACGCCGGCGTCGTGCAGGATCCGCTCGATCGCGGCCGCCGAGCGCGGGCAGATCGAGGCGTGCTTGAGGAGGATCGTGTTGCCCAGCACCAGGTTCGGCGCCACGAACCGGGCCACCTGGTAGCACGGGAAGTTCCACGGCATGACCCCGAGCAGCGCGCCGATCGGCTCCTTGGTGATCACCGCCTCGCCGCCCTTGATGGTCAGCGGCTCGTCGGCCAGCAGATCCGGCCCGTTGGTGCCGTAGTAGTTGAAGATGTCCACGACGATGCCGATCTCGCCGCGGCCCTCGTTGATCCGCTTGCCCATCTCCAGGGTCATGATCCCGGCCAGCTCGTCCGCGCGCTCGGCGAACAGCTCCGCGGCGCGCAGCACAATCTTGGCGCGTTCGGTGACCGGCCGCCGCCGCCACTCCTTGTACGCGCGGTGGACCCGGTCGATCGCCGCCCGGACCTCCTCGTCGGTCGAGTTCGCCGTCTCCTCGATCAGCTCTCCCGTGGCCGGGTTGGTGACTGTGTACATAAGGGCGCGAGCCTCCGTTCGCGGCTGACAGGACCGCCCCCATCATAGTCGACCGTATACTGCATACAACTAGAGTTCGCCGCGCAGTCACCGGCTGTTAGTGCACGTCCGACTCCGCTACCTGCCATAACGTCTCGTCAGCGATGACGTACACGTTCGGGCCAACCTTCGCCGCGGCGGTGACCGTTCCGGTGATTCCCGACGCGTCCAGCACGGTCCCGGTGTCGGTCTGGGCGATCTTGACGTGGCCGTTGTCGGTCACGATCTGGGTCAGGTGGCCGCCGATGTCGATGGGCGGGGCCAGCCTGGCGTTGTCCGGTACGGCGATGCCGGGGGTCTGCTTGACGCGGGTCCAGGTGTCGCCGGTCGACTGCCAGACCGCGAGCTTGCCGTCGACCGAACCGGCGACCGCGCACATGTCATCGGCGCAGTGGATCGCCGCGGTGACACCGGACTTGCCCGCGTCCGGCAGGGGTGTGCTCGTCCAGCCGGTGTTCCCGGACCTCGACCGCCAGACGATCGGCAGCTGACGGGTGTCCGCGGGGTCGATCTTCAGCTGGGTGCCGGCGATCAGGATGCTCTCGCCCCTGGCCGAGACGCCTTTGGCGAACCCCAGCGCCTGGCGGGTGCTCTCCAGCGGGGTGCCCGCCGAGTTCTGCCGGGTCCAGGTGACGCCGTCGCTCTCCTCGGTCCACACGTTCACGTCCAGCCCGACCTGCGCGCTCTCCCACGACCCGATCAACGCCGGACCGACCGGCGTGACGACCGCGCCGACCAGCTCCCCCGCGCCCCAGCCGCCGAAGACGCTGAACCCCTGCAGCTTCTCGGTGATCCCGGTACCCGATCCGGTGAACACCGACCACCGGACGTTGGAGTGCGCGCCGCCGCGCTGGCCGCCGAGTCCCACGATCCGCCGACCATCGGAGTCGATCGAGTACCACTTCGCCACCGCACCGTAAGGGCTCACCGACGTCACCGGGATCTCCCGGACGGACCCGTCGTTGCCCCGCCGCACCAGCCCCGGCACGACCTGCGCGCCGTCCCGGCGGGTCCCGACGAGCAACGCGTCACCGTCCATGGCCAGCACCACGGCGGCTCCGGGCACGTCCACCTTCGTGAACCGCACGCCAGCAGGGGTCTCCGGTCCGCACCCGGCCGCCAGCAACGCACCGGCCAGCAGGATCACCATTGATCGCATACCCATATGTGTCACGAGCGGGACGCCCGGTTCCCGGTGTTCCCCGGTATCACTGAGAACCATGACCTCGCACGAAGCGTTCTGGGAAGGCGTGTACGGCAACGCCTCGCCACACCCGGGCCCTCCGCACGAGCTGGCCGTGGAGCTGGCGGACCGGCTCGAGCCCGGCAGCGCCGTCCTGGAGCTCGGCTGCGGCTGGGGCACGGACTCGCTGTACTTCGCCGCCCGGGGCCACACGGTGACGAGCTGCGACTTCGCGCCGTCCGCGCTGGCGGCGTTCGCGGCCGACGCGGCCCGGCTCGGGATCACCCAGCGGCGGCTCGACACGTCGCAACCGCCCTACCCGTTCGCCACCGGGCAATTCGACGCCGTCTACGCGCGGCTGAGCCTCCATTACTTTCCGCTGGAGGTGACCGGCGCCATTTTCGCCGAAATCTCACGGCTCCTGCGCCAAGGGGGTGTTTTTCTGAGTCTGCACAATTCAGTGCGTAATCCGGAGAGCGAGACCGGCGTCCGTTTGGCGGAACGCTACCGGGAGCTGGCGCCCGGCCGCCGCAAACGGTACCTGACCACAGCGGACGCCGATCTGCTTGCCCGGCCCCATTTCCGCGAGGTGACCAGCGCTTACGTGGTCACCGCCGATCCCGGTGAAGATCGCACATTGGTGCGGCTCGCCGCCGTTCGTTAAACCGCGCCTCTGCCGTCCGCACAAAGCGGGCGATGAGGTTAGATGAAGGCCACGCGGGAATGGGAGGTGTCGGATGGACGACGCCTGGCTGCGTGGTCCGATCCGGCGGCGGAGCTGGGCGACCCGCATCGCCCGGCGCACGGTGTGCCTCGTGGTGCCGCACGTGGTCGCCGGGGTGCGGCTGGCGGACCTGCTGCCGTTGCTGGAGGCCGATCACCGGATCCAGGTCGTGGTCACCGTGCCCGAGGACGGCTCGCACGGGCCGGCCACCCAGGACTTCGTCAAGGCGCTCGGCATCGTCGCGCTGCCGTGGACCCAGGCCCGGCACACCGAGTGGGACCTGGTGCTGGTGGCCGACAAGCACGGTGTCGGCGAGCTGCGGGGCAAGATGCTGCTCGTCCCGCAGGAGCTGGACGCGGACACGTTGACCGTGGACGGACAGGTGCGCGCGGACGCGATCGTGCTCACCCACGACCGTCAGCTCGAACAGCTCGGCGAGAACGTCCCGGACGCCAAGCCGGCCGCGTTCGTCGCCGGCGACATCGGGTTCGACCGGCTGGAAGCCGCGATGTCCCTGCGCAAGCACTACCGCGAGGCGCTGGACGTGCCGACGGATCAGGAGCTGGTGTTCGTCAGCTCGGCGTACGGCGAGCAGTCCGCGCTCGGCCGCCACCCGGACCTGTTCGACCGGATCCTGGCCGAGCTGGCCCCGGACCGGTACTGGGTCGCCGGGGCGCTGCATCCCCGGACCTGGGCGCAGTACGGCGAATGGCAGGTGCGCGACTGGATGTCGCCCGCGCTGAACGACGGCCTGCGGCTGATGCCCCCGCACGAGGGCTGGCGGGGTGCGCTCGTCGGCGCGGACGCGGTCATCGGTGACCACGGCAAGCCGACCCGGTACGCGGCCGGGATCGGTGTTCCGGTGCTGCACGTCCCGGACGGCGAGGACGCGCCCGAGCCGTTCGACGGCACCCCCGTCTGGGACCTGGACGACCCCCTTGAGCCGCAACTGAAACAACCCGGCGGCCCGGACCGGGACACCGTGCGCGACCTGCTGACCTCCCGTCCCGGCGAGGCGGGCTCGGTGCTGCGGCAGAAGCTGTACGAGCTGCTCGACCTCGACGAGCCCGCCCGCTCCGTGCCGCTGTCCCCCGTCTCCCTGCCTGTCCCGGTCCTCCCCTGACCTCGTGAGTGGTTTCGGTCGTTGGAACGGCCGAAGCCACTCACGAGGGGTGAGCTGGCGGGTTCAGGAGAGTTTGAAGTAGTCCAGGTTGAAGCCGCCGGTCTCGCAGAACAGGGTGACGGTCTGCTCGCCTGCCGGGAGCGTCACCTGGGCGTGCGTGGACTGGTAGGTGCCCCAGCCGGTGGTGTCCGGCAGGGAGAACGTGGCCAGCTTGGCGTCACTGGCGTCCCGGAACGACAGGCCGTCGGTCGCGGTGGCGCCGCTGCCGTTGGCGAACCGCAGCTCGAGGTCGTAGGTCCCGGCCTTGAGCACGTTCACCCGGTACTTCAGCCAGTTGCCCGGCGCGGTCCAGCCGACGTCGCGTCCGCCGCTGGCCCCGGCGTTGTTCTCGATGAAGTTGGCACCACCCTCGGTCCAGCCGTGCTGCTCGGAGTAGCTCTCCGCTTCGGCCCGTTCCCCCACCGGGGTGGGTTTCGGCACGACCGTGACGTGGATCGACACCTTGCTGCGCGACTTGCCGTCGGTGACGTACACGGTCAGGTCCTGGTTGCCGGTGGTCAACGGGTGCAGCGTGACCACGCCGGTGGCCGCGTCCAGGCTCACCCCGGCGGGCAACTCGGTGGCGTAGAAGGAAAGCCGGTCGCGGTCACGGTCGGTGGCCTTGAGCGGGACCTGCACGGTGCTGTACTGGTCGACGGTCACGTCCGGCACGTTCTGCACCGATGGCGCGTGGTTGTGGTGATCGGACGGAACCCGGCCCTGCCACTGGTACGTGGCCACCGAGTTCGCTGGAACCTTGACCACGAACGAGTTCCTGGCCATGGTCACGCGCACGGTGGAGTCGGTGGCGTTGCTGTTGGTCAGGACCGCCACGAACCGGTCGTCCCGGTCCTTGAACACGACGTTGCTGATGCCGTTGTCGGTCGTGCTCGACTCGACCCGGGTGTGCTGCGGGCCGAGGTACTTGGCGAACTGGCCGAACGCGTAGAGCTCGCCGCGGACGGTGAAGTCCTTGGTCGTGGTGTTCACCTTGACCAGCCGGTTCGGCCACTTGGTGGTGGCGGCCACCTGGTCCCAGTCGACGTTGTTGTCCCGCAACGGGGTCCAGTGCAGCGTGCCGCCGTCCTGGTCGGTGGTCTGCGCCCAGGTCACGTACGAGCTGACGTTCAACCGGAAGTAGCTCAGCACCGTCGCCGGGCTGAGGTCGCTGGTCTCGGTCATGTGCACGGGCTTGCCGGTCTGCTCGTAGGCGTCGCGCATCACCTTCGGGTCACCCCAGTACGGGTGGAACGCGATGGCGTCGGCGGCCTGCATGACCTGCTTGCCCTTGATGGAACCGTCCGGGGAGTCCTGGAAGATCCGGTAGTAGTTCTTGGTCTCGGTGCTGTTCGGGTCGCGCCAGTCCCAGAAGTTGAAGTCGTGCACGTAGAGCTGGGTGTCCAGGTGTGCGCGGCTCAGCTCGCGCTTGATCGCCAGGGCCAGCTTCTGCTGCTGCGCGATGGAGATGTCCATCGCCGGGTAGACGACGTCGATGCCCGGCTCGTTGAGCAGGGTCAGCGCGTCGACCTTGATGCCGTGCCGCGCGTAGGCCTGCACGTACTTGACGTAGTAGCGGGCGAACACGTCGATGCGGTCGTCCCGCAGCTTGCCGACCTGGTAGTAGCTGGTGGTGCTGCCTGGCTTGAGGGCGACCTCACCGAGGAACTTGTTGTTGGTCTTCATCCAGGCGGGTGCGCTCCAGGCGGAGGCGAAGAACGCGGCGCGCGGGTTGTAGCGCTGGATCAGCTTGATGGTGTCCACGATGTGCGCGTCGACATCGCGCTGGATGGAGAAGTACTTCAGGTCGGGGTCCTCGGTGACCCCGGCGGGCAGCTCGTCGTAGGACCAGAACGGCAGGTGCTCGATCAGGTCGGGGCTGCCGATGGTGAGCCGGAACCGGTCCAGGCCGGCGCCGGTGCGCGGGTCGGCCAGCAGGCGGATGGCCTTGTCGCGGTTCTCGGGGGTGAGTTTCCACAAGTTCGACACGCTGGTCTCGTCGAGCGAGAACCCCATGCCCGAGTACTGCTGGCGCAGCTGGCTGGGGTCGATGACGACGGTGGCGTCGGTCTTGGCACCGGTGTCCCGGACCGGTGCCAGCGGCTGCCAGATGTGGTCGGCTCCGCTGGAGTACGTGCCGGTCACCGGCGACCATCCCCTGTCCTGATCGGCCGCCCCAGCTTGCGGGGACAGTCCGGATAACAGGAGCGTTGCCGCTGCCGCGGCCACAGTCGTCCGCGCGACTCTGCGACGGGAAAACATGCCAGGTCCTCTCTGGGCGGGCCGGAGCCCACAGGGACTCCGGAACCGGTTACGGCGGCGCGGACCTGAACTTAGTTACCAATCCACGTGGTGTACAGGTAGTGATCGCTGTACCTGGTGGGCTGTGCCTTGGTGCCGTGGAAGGACGCCGCTCCTCCCCAGGTGAAGATGTAGTCGATCTTCCGGTTGTCGTCGTGCGTGGGCTCGGTGTACGCACCGCGCGGGCCGAGCGCCTCCTTCGCCCCGATGGTGGTGTACAGCTGGCTGAGCTCGGGCGAGTTCGGCTCGCCGTTGAAGTCACCGGCCAGCACCACGGTTCCCCAGGCCTTCAGCGGCCGCAGCTGCGGGTCGCCGCCCTTCTCCACTGTGGACAGCCACAGCGTCTGGCCCAGCCGCCTGCCCTGGTCGATGGACAGGTGGATGGCGCAGAACAGCATGTCGTCGAGCGGGACGCAGATCAGCCCGCGGGGCTCGTCCTCGTCGATGCCGGGCATGATCCGCCGGACCACCGGCCCGGTCGCCGTGCCCTGGTAGAGAACGGCGTTGCCGAAGTCCTGGCCGTTGTCGCAGCGGTGCGGCATCAGCGCCTGGAACTCCATCCGCATACCCAGCCGGGACGCGAACTCGGCGGCCTGGTTGCGGCAGGCCTCCTGCAGCGCCATCGCGACCGGCGCGGTGCCGACCGCCTCGTTGATCACCGGCGGGATCCAGTCCGCCTTGCCCTGGTGGCCGACGTTCCCCCAGATGTTGAAGGTGGCCACCCGCGCGGACCAGGCCTCAGGCGGCGCGGGCCGGCTCTGGTTCTGGGTGCCGTCCCCCGTGGCCCGCGTCTGCGTCGTCGTCGCCGCGGACACAACAAACGCCACCAACAGCAGCACACCCACAACCCCCAACATCCTCATGGTCCGCAAGGTATCGCCTTCCAGGCGCCCACGGCTGCGGCCGAATATCCCTAATTCCGTTCCCTGGGGAATGAATGCGACATCCGGGAACAGCGGGGACGGACCGTCGAGCAGGTGCCCCCGATGCCTGAGGTGCAGGTCGAAGAATGCCACCGGATAGGTGCGCTGGACCGCGATCGCCCGGTCGGGTCTTTGTGGACCGACCTGCGCGGCGACCTGGTCCGGTACCAGCCCCAGCAGTCCCGCGGCCTGGGGGATCAGTGTGGCGAAGTCACTGTAGGTGAGGTGTTCGGCACCTGTGCGGACGATGTTCTTCTTCCAGGCGGTCAGATGGTCCCAGAACGTCTGCAACTCCGGGATGGCCTGCCGCGACGCTCGCCCATCGACCAGCAGGTACGGGCGGTCCAGACCAGCGTCGGCCACCGGTCCCCAGACCGGCCCGTCCAGGCTCAGCCGTCTCATCCGCGAGTTCGCCGCGCGGCCCACCCCGCGGAAGGCCGCCGGGCTGCCCGGGAGCGGGAGGTGCTCGCGCTGGTGGGTGAAGGTCTGGCCAATCGGGAGATCAGCCGGGCACTGCACGTGGCCGCGGGCACGGTCAAGACCCACATCCGCGGTCTGTTGTCCAAACTGGACGCCCGGGACCGGGTGCGGCTGGTGCTCATCGCACATCGCGCCGGGCTGGTCGCCAGCTGGGGCCGCCCTGGATCCGGGCCGTGATCTCCTCGGACCTGCGGCGGAAATCGTCCAGCAGGTGGGGTGGGATCACGCGCAGGCGTTCGGTCCGGCTGCGCAGGAACGTCCGGGCGCTGGCGGCGAGGGTGGCACGGACCTCCGGCGAGTCGTGGTGGGGATGGGTGGTGAGGTACTCGAGGATGCGCTGGAACTGGTCGAACACGTCGAAGTGCCGCGGGGTGACTCGGCGGCTGATGCTCGTGGTGGTGCAACGCCGGTAGCCCACTCCGACCCGGCGTGACACGGCGATCTGGGCGGCGCCGAGCACGGCCGGGACCGACCAGGCGAAGTCCTCGTAGAACCCCGGCGGGAACCGCAGGCCGGCCACGGATTCCCGGCGGTAGGCCTTGTTCCAGCTGACCCACGACGAACGCAGCACGCTCGCGGCCGGGTTGACCCGTCGACGCAGGCCGCAGGGTCGTCGCTCCTCGTAGCCGAAGATCAGCACATCGGGGCCGCCGGCCGCCGACAGGTCGACGTCCAGTCCGGCCAGGAAGTCCTTGTCGGCGAAGGTGTCGTCGGCGTCGAGGAACAGCAGGTACTCCCCTGTGGCGCGGGCGATCCCGGCGTTCCGGGCGAGGCCGACCCCATGGTTGCTTTCGAGGTGCAGCACGGTGATACGGCCGTCCTCCCGGGCGTGCCGGTCCGCGATCGCACCCGAGGTGTCCGGTGAGTCGTCGTCGACCACGATCACCTCGAAGTCGGTGTTGGTCTGGCGCCGCACCGACCCCAGGCAGTCGTCGATGAACGCCTCGGCCTCGCGCATCGGCACGATCACGCTGAACCGGGTCACAGCGCGGCCATCAACAGCTCATACGTCTCCTCCACCGCGCCCAGCACACTGCGTACCACCACAGCGCCCGAACGCTGGCGCACCACCTCCATCAGATCGTCGTACATCCGCCCGAGCCGCTCCGGCCCGACGCGACCGTGGTGGTACTGGATCCACGGGTCGTTGCTGTCCCGCGCGCGACGGTCGAACCGCTCGATCGCCGCGGCCCGATCGTCGAGCAGGACGACCTCATGGAAGCCGGCCCCATGCTCGCGCGCCAGTTTCTCGAACTCGGTGATCTCCTCGACCCGGCCGAAGTAGTGCGGCAGAACGACATCGCCACCACCGTCCAGCTGGGTCGCCGCCATCGCCCGCACGAGCGGCCACACCACCTGCCAGGTATCGGTCGACTCGTCCTGCCACCCGCCGACCAACAGATGCAGGGCATCCACATTCAGGTTCAGCGCACCCACATGCCTGTCGACGTACAGCGCGGACAACGTGGACTTGCCGATACTTGGCGGGCCGTTGAGGTGAACGAGTTTCGCCACCATGTCACAGTAGGACCGGTCTCAACTCCATTTCGGGATCAGTGCGTGGGCGGGGTGAGGGAATACCTGGTGATGACGTCGTCGAGCCACGGCGGGGTTCCGTAGGTCAGGCCGTACTTTGCCGCCAGGGCAGCGAATTCGGGCAGGTCGTGTAACTTCGCCGAACCGGCCGGGTGGGCCGACATCAGATCACCGAGGTCGCGGAAGTAGTTCTCGAAACCGCCGGGCGTGATCACCTCGATGATGCGGCCGGGGGTGGTGCCCGCGTTCCACATCGCGTGCATCTCGCCCCTCGGCTTGGTGATGTAGCCACCCGGCCCCAGGACCACCTCGCTGTCGCCGGACCGGAACCCGATCTCCCCGGCCAGGACGATCGAGTGCTCGTCCTCCCTGGTGTGCTGGTGTGGCGCGGTGATCGTGCCCACGGCAAAGGGATGCTCGACGATCGAGACCACTCCCCCGTTGTCCCGGCTGAACAGTTTGAACACCGCGCCGAACCCGGGCAGTTCGACGCTCGGCCCCTCCCCGGGCCGCACGACCGTGACACTCACCGACACCTCCAGTTACGTTACAGACTCATATCGTAACCCAACTACCGGCCGGTGAACCGCGGGGGCCGGCGTTCGCGGAAGGCGGCCATGGCCTCGGCGGAGTCCTCCGTGGTCTGGACAACGGCCATGTGCGAGGAGATCAGGTCCAGGGCGGTGCGCAGGTCGGCGCGGGCGGACTGGTAGGCGGCGCGTTTGATCATCCGGATGTTGATCGGCGGCTGGTCGGCGAGGCGACGCGCGAAAGCCAGATACGACTGGGTGAATTCGACATCGGGGTACACGTGGTTGGCGAGTCCGAGCCGGAGTGCCTCGTCCGCGTCGACGAAATCCCCTGTCCACAACAGTTCCAGCGCCTTGGCCATGCCCACCAGGCGAGGCAGGTAATAGCAACCACCGTCCCCCGGAACGAGACCGACGCGAATGTACCCTTCGGACAGTCGCGCCGACGAGGACAACAACCTGATGTCACACATCAAAGCCATGTCCATGCCCGCGCCGACCGCGGTCCCGTTCACGGCGGCGATCACGGGTTTGTCCAAGTCCTCCAAGGCATACGCGACCCGGTGGATGCGTTCGGTCAGTGCCGACTTCAACGCCAGCGGCCCCGAGGCGACCTCGCCGAACTCCGCGAGGTCCACACCGGAGCAGAACGCGTCACCCGCGCCGGTGGTCACCACGACCCGCACGTCCGGGTCGGTCCGCGCGGACTGCAGCGCCGCGGCCCACTGGTCGATCATCTCGAAGGTGAACGCGTTCTTCATCGTGGGCCGGTTGAGCAGGATCGTGCCGATCCCGTCCGCGACGGAGTACTCCAAGTCAGCCATTGGGTCATCATGGAGCGGGACATCAACCAGCGGAAGGAGACCGGTGAGCAGCGTCACCACCGAGTTCGCCGACGGCGTCGCCGTCATCACGATCAACCGCCCGGAGGCACGCAACGCCGTCGACCTGTCGGTGGCGGAGGGCATCGCGGCCGCGGTCGACGAGTTCGACGCCCGTAGCGACCTGACCGTCGCGATCCTCACCGGCGCGGGCGGCACCTTCTGCGCGGGGATGGACCTCAAGGCCTTCGTCCGCGGCGAACGCCCGACCGTGCCCGGCCGCGGGTTCGGCGGCCTGACCGAGCACCCACCGGCGAAGCCCCTGATCGCCGCGATCGAGGGCTGGGCGCTCGCGGGCGGGTTCGAGCTGGCCCTGGCCGCCGACCTGATCGTGGCCGCGCGGGACGCCAAGTTCGGCATCCCCGAGGTCAAGCGCGGCCTGGTCGCCGCCGCGGGTGGGCTGCTGCGCCTGCCCAAGGTCCTGCCCTACCAGCTGGCCATGCAACTGGCCCTCACCGGCGACCCCATCACCGCGGAGACCGCGCACACCCACGGCATGGTCAACGTCCTCGCCGACCCCGGCCAGGCCCTCGCCAAGGCCCGCGAGCTGGCCAGGACCATCGCCGCCAACGGCCCGCTCGCCGTCCGCGTGACCAAACAGCTCGTCGGCATGGCAGTCGACTACCCGGGCAAGGCCGCGTTCGCCGCCCAGCCCGGCCTGATCGAGCCGGTCTTCTCGTCCAACGACGCACAGGAAGGCGCCCGCGCCTTCGCCGAGAAACGGGCGCCGAAGTGGACCGGCACCTGATCAGGTGATCCGCTTGAACGTCTGGTAATGGTCGTCGGTGTGGTACCTGCGGCCGTCGTTGCCGACGACCACCCGGTGGCCACCCCGGTCGACACCGAACTGGAACGGCCGCATGTCGTACTCCCGGTACTGGATGAGGGCGCCGGTCGTGGTGACGCGGGGCAGCATCATGCCCTGCTCGGCGCCGTTGTTGTCGAACGGGCGGCCGCCGCAGTACCGGCCCTGGCCGTCGTAACCGACTGGGGGTGGCGGCAGATCCGCGCCGGGCGGGGGCGCCTGCTCCGCCCTGGCGACGATGAACGCCAGCGTCACCGCGGGCCCGCCCTCCGGACCGTAGTGCAGGTCGGTCTCGGCGACCGTGGCCCCGTTCCACAGCGGCGCCTTCGCCTCCGCGGCGTACCTCAGGTGCTGCAGCCGCCGGCCGCCCTCGCCGGTGAGGAAGAACGAGGCGGGCTTGCCGGACGCCTTGACCGTGGCGATCAGCCGTGCGGCCAGACCGGTGTCGGCGTACGGCTGCGGCCCGCCCGGGTACGCGGGCGGCGGGATGCACTCCCGGACCACGCTGGTCACATTGAGCCCGGTCAGCGCGGCCTCGCGGATCAGCGCGGGGACCTCGTCGGGGTGATCCGCGTCGTTGAACAGGTCCCGGAGCACGGCGGGGTCGTTGAGCTGGCGGGCCGCCCGCAGCAGGGTGGGCAGCGGCTGGGCGGCCGCCGCGACCGCGTTCAGCAGGTCGTCCGGGATCGCCGCGTACCGGGCGCCGGGCGGACGGCCGGCGTTGAGCGCGGCCAGGGTGTCCTTGAGCATGCCGACGCGCAGCTCCACCTCGCCGACGAGCTGGCTCATCCCCAGCGGTCCCATGCGGTCCTTTTTGGACAGCTCGGCCTTGAGGCTCGCCCAGGCGTCCTTGACGTACCGGTTGGCGGCGGGGTCGACGCCGATGTCCGCCGCCGCCTGCCCGAGCCGGTCGAGGTCCTGGGCGTACCTGCGCGACTCCTCGACCCGCTCCCGCAGCGCTTGGACGCGACCGTCGAAGTCCTTGGTGCGCTGGTCGATGTTGGCCTTGGTCACCTTCGCGGTGGACTCAGACGCCAGTTCGGCCAGCTCGTGCACCACGTCCTTGTCGAACGCGAGCTCGTCCCGCACGCCGTCGGTCCCCGGATCGTGCGGATCGTTGTACACCTCGGCGAAGGCGTCGTCGCGCCGCTGGGTCAGCTTCGCGGCCCGGTCCGGCCAGGGGATCGTTTTGGGCGGTTCCTGCCCCGGTCCCTTGTTCTTGGTCAGCGTCTTCCCGGACTTGGGCTCGGCCGGCTGCCCGGCTTTGCCACCCCCGCCGGTGCGCTTCTTGTTCTTCTTGGTCTTGCCGCCGCCCTTGGACTTGGTCAGGCTCGTCGCCATCAGACGACCGTGTCGAACGGGATGCCGTTGGCGCCCAAGGCTTTGGCGATCCGGCCGTCGGCCGGCGCCTGCAGCACGAAGTGGAACGGCACCGACCCGGCGGACGAAGCCGAGCCCGCCAGCACGGACAGGCCGGTGACCAGGACCGAGTCGTCCTCCTCGGCGAGGAACTCGTCGGCCGAGTCGATCACGAACACGTACGCCTTGGCGCGCAGCCAGCTGAAGTCGCCCAGCATGTCGCGCAGGGCGGCCCAGTTCGACCCGAAGTAGGAGGGGAACTGGTACGCCGCCGCGATCTCGTCGAAGAACCGCGGGGCCGTGCGGGACCGGGCACCGCGGATCCGCCGCACCACGGCGGTGTCCGACAGCGCGGCGATGCCCGAGGTCGGGTCGCCGTCGGTCAGGTGGAAGAAGGGCGGACCCACTTCGAGCAGGTCGGTGAGTGCGCTCACGTGATCCTCTTGAAGCTGTTGTAGTGGTCTTTGGTGTAGTACACGCTGCCATCGGAGCCTTCGACGACCCGCTCCGGGCCGCGATCCGCGCCGGTGTACGGGTGGACGTCGTACTCCCGGTAGGTGATGGCGCTCCTGGTGCCATGATTGTATTTCGGCAGTTGCATGGAACCCGCGCCGGCGACGTTGTCGTAGATCCCGCCCGCGACGAAGTGGGTCCCGGGCCACCCGCCGGGTGGCGCCTGCGTACCGACCAGGGCCCGGTCCATCGTCCGCGCCTTGACCGTGGCGAAGTCGACCGGGTCGTCCTTGGTCCCGTAGGGGACCGAGCTTCCGGCGATCTCCTGCCCCGACCAGACCACGGCTTTGGCCACAGTCGCGGTGTGCAGGTCCTGGAGACGCTGGCCGCCCCGGCCGTCCTCGGTGCCGACGGTGCTGCCCTCTCCTGTGAAGTATTTGGCGTTCTTCTTGGTGCCCTTGATGAGCTTGAGCAGCTCCTCGGCGGTCTTGGTGTTCTTCGTGCACGCGGTGAGGACCTTGTCGAGGTCCGCGTCCAGGTCCTTGGCGGTCTTCAGCAGCTCCGGCACGTCGGCCTTGGTGTCGGCGTTGTCCAGGATCTTCTTCACCTTGGCGCGGTCGGGCTCCAGCTTGGTCATCGCGTGCAGGATCCTCAGCTGCTGCTCGGCGTCCGGGCCGGCCGCCGTCAGCAGGTCGTCCGGGATCCTGCCGACCTGGACGGCCTGATCCACACCGTTGATGGCGCTGAGCACGTCCTTGATCATGTCCAGCCGCAGCCCCACCTCGGCGATCTGGCCCGCGAGGCCGTCCCGCGTCTCCACGCCCTTCAGGCGCTGGATCTCCTTCCACGGCTTGGACAGCATCGGGTTGGTGGCCGGGTCCACCCCGTCGCCGACCGACCTGGCGACCGCCTCCAGCCCGGCGATGTCCCGCGCATACCGCTGGCTGTCCTGGATCCGGGTGGTCAGCGTCTCCAAAGCCCTTTTGTACTTGGGACTCAGCTTGTCGTAGTTGTTGGCGGTGAGCCTGCCGACGTCGTCCTTGACGCCATCGGCGTACTCCCGCAGGACGGTCGCGTCGAAGTTCAGCTCCTTGCGCACCGGCCCGGTGGTGTTGTCCGCTCGGCCGAACACCGTCGTGAGCGCGTCGGTGCCCTGGTCGTTGAGCTGTTTGGCCCGGACGCGCAGCACGTCCTTCAGCTTCTGCGCCTCGGTCTTCACCTTGTTCAGCGTCGGCGCCGGGCCGGGTTTGTCCTTGACCGTCGCGGGTTTGGGCGTCGGTGTGCCGCCGGCGGTGTGGCGGCGTTTCCTCGCTTTGTTCTTGTTCTTCTTCTTTTGCGCGACTTGGCTCATCGTCGTCCTCCGCCGCTCAGCCGACGCTTGCCTGGTAGGTCAGCACGAGGCCGAGGCCGGCCAGTGCGGTCTTGTCGCCGTCGACGGCGAACGTCCAGCCCTCGTCGGTGAACCGGAGGTCCGAAGTGGACAGCAGCTTGCCCTCGGTGAGCCTGGCCCCGTCCAGGGACACCCGGACGGGGGTGCCGTTGGCCAGGGTGTAGTGGGCGTAGACGCCGCTGATCTCGTTGCGGGCCAGGCCGGGGAACATGTCCGGGGTGAACGGCAGGGTCAGCGAGGTGCCCTCGCCGTCGACGAACTCCTGCCACTCGTCGGGGAACTCCGTTGCGATGTCGAAGAACCTGGCCGCCGCGTACGGTTTGAGCATGCCCTTCACCGCGTTGGCGAACACCTGGCCGCCGTCCTCGGCGGTGTAGCGGACGGTGATGACGACGTCCCGGAGGTTGGTGGGCTTGCGGCCGGTGAGCTGGAGGTGCCAGGTGGACACCGCCCCGGTGCCTTCGAACGGGAGGTACCTGGTGTCGTCGTAGCGCAGTTCGAACAGGCCGTTGTTCTCCTGCTCGCCGACCGACGACAGTGCGATCTGCTGGTTGGCCCGCCAGTCGCTGCGCAAGGTGCCGGGCGGCGGCTGCTTCGGGTCGAGCAGGTGCCGGACCGCCTTGGTGTCCGCGGAAAGCACGGTCTTGTGGCTCATCTGGGTCAGCGTGGCGTTGGGTTGCGTGGCCGCACCGTCTTCGTCCACAAAGGACACGGCGAGGCTGCGGATCTGGCGCCGGTAGTGGCCCGGGAAGTCGTGGTCGAACAGCTCCTCGGTGAGCGCGAAGTCGCACGCGCCCGTCGCCGACAACGTCAGCGCCGCGGCCGGGTCGATCTCCAGCAGGGACACCTGTTTGGTGATCTCCATCCCGCGTGCCCCGGTCGTGTAGTACGCCTGGCCGAGCTTTTCCAGGTCCAGGCTGAGGCTGTCACCGGCGAGCAACCCGCCGCGGCGGCTGTCCCAGTACAGCGGCCGGATGAACGTGACCTCGGCGTCGTTCAGGCCCCGCTCGAACCGCAGTGCCCGCTCGGCGGCACGGGCCGTGTCGTAGGCCATCGAGTACGCCTGGAAGTACAGCCCGGCCAGCTCACCGGCCATCCACCGGTACAGCTCGGCGCTGGAGAACTTGCCTTTCAGCTGTGCCGCGACGGCCTGGTTGTTGGCGATCTCCTGGGCGAGCACCTCGGCCTCCCGCTGCGCGCTCTTCAGCTGCTGTTCGGCGCCGGTGACCTGGTGGGTGATCTGGGTCAGGTCGTTCTTCGCGGTAGCCAGCTGGAACTGCCATTCCTCGGCGGTGCGGTCGTGTTCGGCGCGCACCCCCAGCAGTTCACCGGTGACCTGCAACCCCTCGGCCAGCGACTGCGGGATCTCGGCCGCCTTGTCCAGCACCTTGCCGACCTGCTTGCCGCCCCACTCCATGCCCATGATGAACACGCCCATCTTGACCTGTGGGACGGCATAGGCGATGCCCGCGCCGAGCTTGAGCAGCCCGGAGGTCAGGTGCAGGGCCGCGGCCGTGCCCATCAGGCCCAGTTGCGCCTGCTCCAAAGCGGACAGTCCATTGTCGACAAGCCGTTGGTAGCGCGCGATCCGCTGGTCGGTGGCGTCCTTGCTGGCCTGCAGCTCGCGCAGGTTCGCCGCGGCCGCCTCGATCTGGGCGTCCTTGATCGCCCGGGTCATGTCCAGGATCACGCCCTCCTGCCGGTTCTGCAGCAGGCTGAGCTCCTCGCCGTCCCGCCGTTCCAGCACCGACAACAGGTCCTGGCCGAACTGCTTGAGCTTGTCCACCAGCTCCTGCGCGCGGCGGAACATCGTGTCGAACCGGTAGTGCGGCACCGCAACCGCCACGCTGGACGCCACCGCCTGGCCCACGTCCATACCCGCGGCGACCGCGCGGACCAGGTCCATCGGGTCGATCGGCGGCTCGAACAACGGCAGCGGCTGGCTGATGCCGAGGATGTTGAGCGACTGGCGGATCTTGCGCAGCCGGTCCTCGACCCGGTCCCAGTACGCGGTGAACTGGCTGTTGTCCGGGATCCTGAAGTAGCTGCTGGCCACCCCGGCGTTGACCACACCCGGGCCTTCCAGCAGCCGCCCGCCCGCGGTCAGCTCGGCCACCAGGTCCAGGTCCTTCGGCCCGGGGTCGAGCTCGTGATAGGTCTTGGTCAGCGCCAACGGCACGCTCCCGGTCAGCTCGGGCCGCAGACCGAGCAGGTCCCACGCGAAGATGTACAGCATCCGGGCCTCGTCGATGCTCTCCCCCGTGTACTGGCGGAACAGCATGTCGCCCCAGTCGAGGATGTTGTCGATGTAGGCCATCACCACGGCCCGCCGGTGCGCCACCGGCCGCAGGTCGGCGATCGCCTGCGGGTCGAACGGATCCTTGTGGTACGCCGCGATCAAACTGTCGTGGTCGCCCACCAGGTCGTATGTCCGCCGCAGCCCGGACACGAGCGCGGTCCGCTCCCGCAGCTGGGACAACGCGGTGACGATCCCGCGCAGCAGAGTCCGCCTGGGTTCCCGGATCCGGTTGGTGATCTGGGCTTGTGCCGCGGTAACGGCGTCGGTCAGCAAGGTGTTCAGCCCGGTGGCCGACAGCGAATCGAGTACTGCCAGCTCCGCTTCGGTGAGCGGCCGGTTCTCGCGGAACGCGGGGGTCAGCTGCGTGAGTCCATTGAGGACGGCGTTCAACCCGTCGGACAGCCCGGCCGGCATGGCGTAGCTCGCGTCGGCGAGGCGCGCGGTCAGGTCGGTCAGGTCGCGGCGGCAGCGGTCGGCCAGCGCGGCCAGGTCGACCGCGAGGAACGGCAGGAACTTCCAGTACCGGTCCGGCTCGGTCGGGTCGAAGACGTACTCGTACCACTGCCGGGCATCGGCGAACCGCTGGGCGTCGTTGAGCGTCTGCGCGATCAGGATCGGTGCGTGGAAGAAGATCTCCCAGTAGTAGACCCCGTTGGCGCTCTGGAAGTCCAGATGCTCACCCGCGGGCAAACGGTTCTCCGGCACCCGATCGCCACGGACCTGGATGGTGTTGCGGTCCGAGCGGCCGACGCTGAACGCGGGCAGCTCGTTGAGCTCCTGGCCGGCCGGGTCCAGCAGGCTGTTCACCCCGCCGGCGAGCAGCCGCTGGTTGAGCTGCGCGGCCGTGCTTGTGGTCAGCCGGACGATCTCCAGCGGCAGGGAAGCCCGTTCGAACGGCCGTGGCACGGAGATCGTGGTCGAGAAACCGACGTAGTTGGGGCCCAGGAACAGATACAGCCGCTTGTCCGAGTCGCTGTCCAGCAAACCCGTGTAATCAGCGAAGTCGGCGGGCAGATCGCCCCAGTTGCCCTGGATCAACGCGAACCCGTTGAGATCACTGAGCTCCTGGCCGTCCCGCAGGCGGGCGTAGTAGTCGCCGCTGAACGCGAACCGCTGGGGGCCGCGACGGAACACGCCGGTGAGCGCCCGCAGCATCGTCTTCGGGTAGGCGTCGTCGACGACGTTCGGCACAGGTCCCTTGTCCGGCAACGTGTATCGAACGTACTGGGTGCCGCTGGTCAGGTACAGGTACTTGTCCTGGACGTAGGCCGCGTCGACGCTCTTGAAACCGCCGGTGGTCACACCCCGGTTGAGGTCCCGGGTCTGCTTGGTCACCTCGGTCGCCCTGGGCTTGGGCTTGCGGGGTGGATTCGGGCCTCTGTCCCGGTCCCGGTCCTGCTGTGGCGGGGTTTTGTCGGGCTCGGCGGCGGTGGACTCGATGTAGGTCTGGCTGTCCTCGTTGAAGTAGTAGGTCACCCGGCCCACTCGCAGCGCCGCGCCGATGCGGCTCCACTGTGGGATGTTGTCGTCGTTGCCCGCGATCGGGCGTGGATCGTCGAACCTGCTGAGATCCCTGCCATAGAACTTGATGTAGTTGCCGTCCACGAACAGGTAGGTGGACTGCTCGTCGGTGTCGACGAAGCCCGCGTCGAACCTGGTGTTCCCGGGGCGGTCGAACAGGGTTGCCGGGGTGGTCAGCCGACCGCTGCGGACGATCTGGTTCTGGGCGGCGGAGTAGAACCACTCGACTTCGTTGAGGTCGGTGAACGCCGCGTCGATCTTCGGCCAGTGCGGCAGGTTGTCCGGATTGGTCTCGATGTCCTTGGGGTAGTTGGGTTGCAGCGTGCCGAACGGGCCGCCGGTGTACTTGTAGTACTGCGAGCCCGAGCAGACGAAGGTCTGGTCGCCGCGGCGTAACACGGCGTCCACGACGCCCGTGCGGGTCAGGTTGGTCGCCTTCCGGCCCCAGCGGTCGGCAATGGTTCCGCCTTCACCGGTGGCACCCTTGGTGATCGTGGCGTACTGGCCCGTGTTGCCGAAGAAGATCCGGGATCCGTCGGTCAGCTCGGCCGCGGCGTTGATCCTGGACCACTCGGGCAGGCCGGCCTTGTTGCCTGTCAACGGGGATGGCGTGACCGGGGTGGCGGGGGCGACCACGGCGGGACGGCAGAGGAAGCTGCCGCCCTTGTAGTCGATGCTGAACCACGGGCCGTAGTCGGACTTGCTCGGGCTGGTGAACCGGACGACCTTGGGGCTGCTGGCCGGGTCGGTGACGAGCTCGCCCTGGGCCAGGACGTCCTTGACCAGGTCGGCGCCGGAGGCGTCCGGCAGGTTCGACGCCGGGATGGCCGCCTGGATCGGCACCTCGACCAGCTCCGGGGTGAGTGCGGAGATCTGGTTCTTGGTGACCTTGGTGACGACCACCGTGCCGGGCTTGATGCTCACCACCGAGTATGTGCAGGAGACCACAATGGACTCGGGAACGTCGCCGCCGCCGGCCGCCTCGACCGACAGCCGCACGTCGTAGATCGAGCCGTCGTTGCGGGTGTCCAT
Source organism: Actinocrispum sp. NPDC049592 (assembly GCF_040675465.1). Taxonomy (NCBI): domain Bacteria; kingdom Bacillati; phylum Actinomycetota; class Actinomycetes; order Pseudonocardiales; family Pseudonocardiaceae; genus Actinocrispum; species Actinocrispum sp. NPDC049592. The sequence goes on from NZ_JBFAPA010000012.1 coordinate 100,482, forward strand.
CTCCAGCGTCTGCTTGGGCACCCATTCCTTGTTCAGGTTGTAGAACGAGTAGTGGATGCGGACGCGTTCGGTCTGGGGAGGCGCGGTGAGATCCTGCGAGTTGCCGGACTGCGTGGTGGTGATGGTCGTGCTCCCGGTCGTGGCCGGAGCGACCGATTCCTTGGTCGTCCAGAACACGAACACGCGGTTGAAGGCGTGCACGGGGTACACCAGGTCGGCGTCGATCTGGACGTCCACCTTCAGCCACGGCTCCCAGGCGGCGGTGAGCTTGTCCGCGCTGCGGAACTGGGCACGCCGGTAGTAGTACCGCCGGGGCTGGGTCCTGGTCCGTCCAAAGAGGACGAGGTCACGGGTGTCCTCGGCGCCCGCGGTGTAGATGTGGCCACCGGCGATGGCCAGCCGGGAGACCTCGGTGTACTCGTCCAGGTAGCGCTTGTACGAGCGTTCGACCGACTCGGGGGTGATCTCGCCCTGCAGCAGGTCGTCTTGCAGCTGCTGGAACGCGGGTGTCTTGCCCGGGCGCAACTCCGGGCGCAGGTAGTTCTCCGGGTAGAGGAAGACCTTGCGGTTGGCCTCCCAGGTGCGGTAGTTCCGCATCCAGGCCCACCAGGCCCGCATCCGGTCCCGGACCTCGGCCTCGGTGCCGCCACGGCCGGTCACGTCCTCCAGGTCGAGGAAGTAGCGGTGCAGGAACAGCTGGGTGGCCGCGATCCCCTCGCGCACCGGCGAAGTCATCCCCTGGCTGCCCATGTCGACGTCGATGAGCAGCCGTTCGAACAGCTCGCGCGAGGTCTCCGCGCCGGTGCTGGCAAGGATGTACGACGCCAACGCGTCCCGTTCGAGCACCACCAGCTCGTCGTGCACCTGCCGGGACAGCACCGCCCAGTCCGGCGCGCTGAACCGGCGGGCCAGCAGCTCGTACAGCGCCTTCGCGGTGTCCTTTTCGGACGGGTGATCGCCGAACAACCCGGTCCAGATCCCGAAGACCGCGGACGGCCCGGTGCCCAGCCTGTCGGCGATGGCGAACGCGTCGACCAGTTTCACCAGCAGTTCCAGCTCGACCCGGTCGTCGGCGACCGTGAGCACGCTGCGGTGCCTCGCGAGCCAGCGCAGTTCCTCGACGTCCCAGCCGAAGATCTCCGACAGGCTCGCGTACGGGTCGGGCACGGTCGTGGCGGAGAACTCGGCGAGTCCCTCGTTGGCGCCGGCCAGGGCCGCGAACCGGGCGATGATCCGCAGGTCCGCGATCCGGTAGGGCGTACCGCCGGACCAGCGCTGTTCGAACGTCTGCGGGAAGGTCCGGTCGATCTGGCCGTAGCCGTCGGAGTACCGGACGAAGTCGTTGCCGAGGCCGAAGTAGGTCCGTCCATCCAGGACGAACGCGCTGTCGATCCCGTCTTCGAACAAGGTGGGCAGGTCGCCCCAGTCGTCCTTGACGGTTCTGGGGAAGCCGTCGTCGACGTACGTGCGGTCGGCACCACAGTACCGAGCGAACTGGCCGCCTCGGAACACGTACAACTCCCCTGTCGGCGCGACGAAAGCCGCGTCGACGCCCGGGGTGTCGATGAAGGCGTTGCGGACCCGGCCCCAGACACCCTTCACCGGCTGGGCGCTGCCCTGTTTGTCCACCCGGAACCACGATGGCCCGGCGAACAGGTACGTGCCGTTGTCAGTGCCATGGAAGGCCGCGTCGATGCCGTCGTTCAGCTCGGCGGGCAAGTAGTCGATGCCGAGATCGTTCGCCAGGAACGTCTCGATCGTTCGAGGGTAGCCGTCGTCGACGAACGTGTACTCGCTGCCCGAGTAGCGGACATACTGGTCCCCGCTGAACAGGAACATGCTGCCGTTGCCGGCAAGCCCGGCGTCGACGTGACCGGTCGCGGCCAGCATGTTGCGGACCTTGCCGAGTTCGGTGAGGTCGTAGGACGCGGACGGCGCACGCGAAACGGCGTGGCACTCGCCGTTGATGAACAGGTACACGTTGCGGCGGTTGGAAACCACCGCGTCGACCACCCGGCCACCACGGTCGGCACATGCGGCGACGACGTCCTCGAACGAGTCCGGCAGGTTGCGGAACGCGTCCTCCCGGCGCAGGTTGTCGGCGATCAGCCTGGGGTAGCCGGGATCGGCGTACCGGTAGTTCGATCCGGTGTAGCGGACGTACTGGTCCCCGGAGAACAGGTAAGTCAGCTGGCCGCAGATCACGACCGCCGCGTCCACCTGCCCGCCGGGTGCCGTGAAGTTGTTGCGGGACCGGGCCCACACGTCCCTGATCGGCCGGGACGCCTCCACCACACCGGATGCGACGCGGGTGAACTTGCCCGGGAAGAACAGGTAGGTCGCGGAGTCGCGGCCGGTGAACGCGGCGGTCACCGGCGCCGGCCAGTCCTTCTCGACGCCGGGCCACAGCCTGCTCGCCGGTCGCGGCGGTGCCCAGGTGCCGCGGATCTCGTTGCGCGCCAGATACTTGTCGCCGACGAGCACCAGCATGGACTCGCCATCGAACAGCACGGCGTCGGGCGCGGTGAACCCGTCCGGCCGCAGATCCGCCGGAATATCCCAGAAGTCGGCGTCCGCCACCCACGGGTAGCCGTCGTCCGGGTGCCGGTAGTCGGTGCCGTCGAACGTCAGGTACCGCATTGTCCCGTCATCACCGGGCTTCTCGAAGACGTACGTCGTGTTGCCGCGTACGTACGCCAGGGTCACGCTGGTCAGGCCGCCGCCCCAGTGGTCGGCGATCAACCGCGGCTCACCCTCGATGTACCCGTCGACCAGCTGGGTTCCGGCGTAGACCACGAACTGGTCGCCGCTGAACACGTAGGTCTTGCTGTCACGACCTACGAAGGCGGCGTCGACCCGGTTGTCCTGCACGATGGCCGTCCGGCCGCGGCCCCAGTCCTCGGCGAACTCGAACCTCCGGTTCAGCCCGACGTCGAAGCACGAACTTCCTTTGAACAGATAGGTGTTCCCGTCGGTGCCGCGCAGCACCGCGTCCAGTTCGCGCTGGAACGCGGGCGGCACCTTCCGCAGAACCCGTGGCCGGAAACCGGTTCTGTCGACGGTCAGGCCTTCGAGTGAGCTGAGGTGTTGCCAGCCCTCGTATCCCTCGGCGAGCACCATCCCGTCCTCGACGAACGCACACCGCACGTCACCGAAGTTCTCGTACTTCCGGTACAGCTTGTCGGAAATGGCGTGGCAACGGCCGTCGGAGATCAAGTAGATGTTGCGCCGGTCGGCGAAGGCGGCGTCGACCTTCGTCAGCGTCTCGGTCAGGTTGGCGAAATGCGGTTCGGACGACAAAGCGCTGAGCGCCTTCGGGTACCCGTCGGCGACAACCGTGCGGTCAGGCCCGTCGTAACGGACGTATTGGTTGCCGGAGAACAGGTACGTGGCGGTGTCCACCACCAGAGTGGCATCTACGCGACCGTGCCGGGTGATGGTGTTGACGATGTTGCCCCAGAAGGGCGCGATCGGCGCCGGGTAGCGGTCGTCCAGCTCGGTGTAGTCGCTGCCGGAGTACCGGACGTACTGGTCGCCGGAGAACAGGTACGTCTTGCCATCCTTGCCGACGAAGGCAGCGTCGACGTGGTCGAAAGGCAGGCTGTCCCAACGGCTCTGCAGCTCACGTGGCTCGGACCACCAGCGGTGCTTGGCGTCGAACACGACGAAGTGCCCGCCGGAGAACAGATAGGTCCGGTGGTCCAGACCGGTGAACACGGTGTCCACAGTGGAGAAGACGCCGTCGGGCAGGTTCCACCAGTTGTCCGCCAACGGTCTCGGGTAACCGGCGTCCGGCGTGGTGTAGTCCCGGCTGGAGTAGCGCACGACGAACTGCACGTCCTGAGTCGGGTCGACGTGCACCTCGATCCGGACCTGAACGACGTCCGCAACGGTCTCCTCGACCCGCCGCAGCACAAGCTTGAGGCCTTGGTCGGCGGTGAGCTGCCACTCCGGCGTGGCTCCGGTCACCCGTGCGTCGACAGCGAGCGTGATCGCGTGGTCCGCCAGTTTCTCGCGCAGTGCACGGGAGACCGTTCCCGCGGCGAGGTCAGGTTCGTGGTCGATGGTCAGGGCGAACAGAAGCCCACCGGGTCCGAACAGATGCGTCGCACCGTCCATGACGAACGAAGCGCCGACCTGACGCAACCCGCCCCAGTCCTTGGCGATCCTCCGCGGATATCCGAGGTCCACAATGGAGTAGTCGGTGCCGGTATAGCGCAGGTAGCGTTCCCCGCTGAACAGGTACGTCCGCCCGTCGAGGCCCACCAGCGCGGAGTCCACGCCGTCGGGCAGGATCGGGCCCAGCTGACCCCACCGCTGCGAGGTCTGCGTGACCGTGCCAGTCTTGCCGCGTTCGACCGCGACCGTCTTGCCGTCCTTGAAGACGTGCACGATCCCGTTCTCGTCGGCGAAAGCCGCTTCCAGCGCGCTGTCGAAGCCGGGCGGGATGTCCGGCAGGTACGACTCGATCTTGCACGGATAGCTGTCGTCGATCTGGACGCCGTCGTTCTCGATGCTGTCGGAGTACCGGGCTACCTGGTTGCCCGAGAACAGCACAACAGCAGACGGTTCGGCGTAGGCGGCCTCGACTTTTCCAGTGTCCCCCAGGACATTGCGGACCCGGCCCCAGACCTCGGCGGTGGGCTGGTCCGGCGATCCGGTGCCGACGGCGAGACACCGGTCGCCGGAGAACAGATGCGTTGTGCCGTCCCGGTCCTGGACCGACGCGTCGACGGCCGTCCGGAACCGTTCCGGCAGCGGAGCGTGCCGCCCCTCCCCCTCCCACCACTCGCCGATCGCCCGCGGATACCCCTCGTCGACATACGTGTAGTCCGAACCGGAGTACCGAACGTACTGGTCGCCGCAGAACAGGTAGGTGCGGCCGTCGTCATCGACGAAAGCGCTGTCGATGCGCGCGGGCTCGGCGACGTTGTTCCTTACCGTGCCCCAGATCTGGTCCTTGCGCGCCCAGTGCCCGGTGCCGGGCAACCGGACGAACGCGTGTGAGCCGGCGCCATCGTGGCCGATGATCCACTCAGTTCCCTGCGCGTCAACGAAAGCGGCGTCGATGGCTGCCAGGTCGGCGAACCTGGGCGACAGCTCGATCAGCTGCTTGGGCCCGGTCGCGGTCTCGACACCCTTGCCATAAACCCAGTACAAGCCGTTGTGGAACAGGTAACGGTTGCCGTCAGCGGAGTCCAGCAGCGCGTCGATCCGGTCGACGTCCGGCGGCAGCACCAGCGGCTCGGGGAACTTGTCCGCCAGGTCCTGGTCGTGAAAGGCGACCCCGACCTGGGTGGCGTCCATGCTGAGTTTCGTGGCCAGCACGGCGAACCGCCGGACCCGGTCGTAGATCTTCTTGGCATCCGGGGAAAGCAGGCCGTCGAAGGCCCCGGCGAGGCTGTCTGCCACGCCCGAGCAGACAGCCTCGACGGTGCCTTCCGGCAGTCCGGTCGCGTCGGTCAGGACGCCGAGAAGGGCGGATCGCTGCGCACCGGCCAGTTCGGTGAGCTTGTCGGTGATCTCCGTGCGGGCCGCGATCATCTCGCGGGCGGCGGTGTGCAGCAGGAAGAAGATGTCGGTCTGGTAGTCCGTGAGGCCTTCGATGGTGTAGCCGACCGCGTTCGCGGCGGTGGCGAACCAGGCCAGCCGGTCCTCCGGCACGGCAAGCTCTTCGTCGATGTCGTCGCGGGCTTCGAGGATGGCCACGAGCCGCTCGGACTCATCGGCGTCGAACCCGAGGTCCGCCACGGCATCCAGGTCGAGCCGGTAGGGCTGCTGCTCGGTGAGGACGGCGGCGATCCGCTGGGTGATGGTGGCCAGATCGGTGTCCGAGAACAGGTTCTCCCAGACCGAGCCGGCGAGCGACACGACGTTGGCCGGGTCGGCGAAGAACGAGCGCATCTCGTCCGGCACAAGGGACTCGACGAGATAGCTGCCGTCGAGGGCGGCGACGACCGCGCGGGCGACGGCGTGGTCGGCGATCTCGGCGAACTGGTCGGCCTCGACGGTCAGGACTTCGGCGCGCCGGTCGGTGAGCTGGGTCTGGATCGCCGCCAGGATCCCGGCCCGATAGGGGTGGAACACCGCCGAGACGCTGAACGCCTCCAGGGTCAGCTTGATCAGCGCGGCCGGGTCGGCGTAGTTGTCGTCGCGGTCGATGTACCCGTTGAACCGCAGGCTTTCCACCAGATCCGTGCGCTGCTGGCCGGTCAGCGTCAGGTCGGCGAAGATCTCGGGGTCGAGCGTGACCGGCTCGGTCCGCCACTGCTCGGTCCGCTCCAGCAGCAGGCTCCTGACCTCCTGGGCGACCGGGTCGAGCGGCAGGGTGGTGGTGAACAGGTGCTCGTTGCCCGGGTCGGCGAAGAAGTCCGGGTCCTGGATGACGCCGTCCTCGTCGAGGTAGCCGAGCACGATCAGGTTGTCGTACAGCTCGGCCAGCTGCAGCTCGGTCGGCCCCTCCAGGTCCGCCATGCTCGACGGGTAGAACGCCTCCGACTCACCGATGAGCTCGAACAACCGCGCGCGGTAGGCGGTGAAGTCGCCTGCCAGCACGAAGTCGTCCTTGACGACCATGCCCGACTCGTCGAGGGCACCGACGCGGACCAGGTTCGTGTAGATCTTGCCCGCCAGCTGCTCGGCCAGGCCCAGACCGAAGAAGTCCTCCTCGGTCAGCATGCCCAGCTCGGCGATGCAGTCGTAGGCCGCCGTGCCGACCAGCGCCGGGTCGAGCCGGAGCAGGCGACTGTCCCGTTCGGACACAACTCCTTCGGACGCGTTGAGCACGTCGAACACGACCCGCGAGGCCCGCTCACCGAACCGGTCGGAGACGAACGAGCCCGGCGCCAGGGCCACCTGGTCGAGGGCCTCGCCGAGCTGCTCGCTGACGTCCTCGGCGGCGTTGTCCCCGGCCAGGATCGACGAGAGCTCGCCGCTGTCCATCCCGATGGCCTGCATCCAGCGCACGACGCTGACCAGCAGCTGCGCCAGGCACAGCGCCGAAGCGACGTCCGGGGCTTCCAGCATGCGATAGAGATCCTGCGTTCCCGGTTCGACTTCGAGCAGCCCGCCGGCGAACGTGCCGGGGTCCTGGGTCAGCGCGTCCAGGATGGTGAAGAACTCGGTGGCGGAGATGCCGAGAGCCGTGGTCAGCTTCGCCACCCGGTGCAGCAGGGCGACGGACTTCAGGCCGGCCGGGTCGAACGGGCCGGGCTGTGTGCCCAGACCCGTGTAGCGCTTGCGGATCCGCGTGACGACGGTGCCGAGATCGGGATCGGACAGACCGATCGAGCGCGCCACTCGGACGCGGTAGTCCTTGTTGCGCGGATGCAGAATGTCACCCGAGATGGTCAGAACCGTTGTCCCGGCGGGCACCTTCGTGGCGGGCCCTTGGATGACCGTGTGCTCGGTTGCGAAGGGCTCGTTGAACACGCGCTCGAACAGGTCGTCGTCGATCGGGCCGGTCAGGCTGGTGATCACGTCGATCGGCAGGGTCAGCGTGCGGCTCAGGTGGATGACCACGGCGAGTGTGCGCAGGGCTTCGGCGTTGATCTTGTTGCCGCAGCAGCGTCTCAGCACGATGTCGGCGTCACCGAGGGCCAGGCCGGCCTTCCGGGCGAGCCGGACGAACCGGCTGACCCGTTCGAACCACGCCTGCGGAACGGCTTTGCCGCCCTGGGTGAGTTTGGTGCCCGCCTCGTCGAGGGTGACCGGCGTGGGGCTCTGGTTGACGAACGCGGTGGCGCCCAGGTGAACCAGCGCGTCCAGCTCGACGGCGGTGAGCCGGGTCGCGCGCACGAACTGAGCGACGTCCTGCAGGTCGGCGAAGGTCCCGTCGAACCCGTAGTACGTGGTCAGCAGGTCCGCGTTGTCGGTGATCACGGTGGTCACGAGCTTGACGTCGTCCACCGACAGACCGAGGAACTCGCGGGCCACGGTGTCGCGGTCGACAACGTCCGCGAACAGCTCGTACAGCTCAATTGGACCGGTCTGGAAATGCCGCAGATAACGGCGTGCCTTTTCCCGGTCGAGGTCGAACGGCATGCTGAACGGGAATCGCACGTCTTTCAGATCCGCGCCGGTCAACCCACGCAGTACTCTCGTGACGATATCGAGATAAGGTGACTCTGTGTAGGTATGTTCGCCATCGAGCGGAATTGCGGTGAGATCCGGACGGCGGTCCGGTCCGGTGAGTGGCTCACCGTCGAAGTTGTCCTCGATCAGCTTGAGCAGATCGGCGAGGTAGGCGGCCGGCGAGTACACCGAGCGCCCCTCGTCGACGGCACGGAAGTCCAACGCGCCGAACAGTTGGGCATACGTCGGCAGCAAATGGTCTTGACGCACGCGCGCCCCCGTAAGGAAATAGGAATACGTCTGAGAAAGCCCCGACCTTCGACGCCCGCATTCACGGGTCGCGCGGCATTACAGCGGATGATTCTAACCACGTTTCGAAGCCGCTCATATGAGCTGAACGGGTGTACTCATCACCAGACACAAATCGGACAACGCGGTCGGAGATGATCACCTGGAAGGGGGCCGCGAGTACGCACAGTGTGGATCGAGAACGTTACTCCGGAGCTCAATCACTTCCGGGATCGCGATCACGTGAGAGAGCAACATTCCCTCCTCGCCTACCGCTCCCGGTTGGCTGGCCGGCAAACGCCGGGACCAGGGCCGGGTCGTTGAAGGCGGTGATGCGGGCGATGTGCGGGCCGACGAGGGTGAGGACCTGGATGCCGTACGGGGTCAGGCCCGCGTCGGTGTGTTTGCCGACGATCAGAGCCGGCTGGGCGTTCGCGTAGGTCGCGGTGAGATGCCAGAGGGTGGGGCGCAGGACGTGAGTGGTGAGGAAGCCGAGGACGGCGGTGCGGCCGGTGAACCACGTTGGGGTGGGCGGCATTTCGAGCTCGACGTCGGCGCGCAGGAGGGTGATGAGGGCGCCGGGGTCGGCTCGGGTGAAGGCGTCGACGTAGTTGTTGAGCAGGGTCTGTTGCGCTGTCGCAGAGGGTTCGGCGAGGTCTTCCTCAACCGGACCGGCTTCGGCGAGGCGGGTGCGGGCACGGCGGAGGGCGCTGTCGACGGCCGCGACGGTGGTGTCCAGGATCTCGGCCACCTCGGCGGTGGAGAACGCCAGGACATCGCGGAGGGTCAGCACGGCTCGTTGCCGCGCGGGCAGATACTGCAGTGCCGCGACGAAAGCCAGGCGCACCGACGCGAACGTGTCGGGGTCGAACGGCGCGGGCTGGAGCCACGGCACCGCGGGCTCGCGGGCGGCCAGCGTGATCTGGTGATCGCTCGACGGCGCGCCCAGACCGGACGGAAGTGGCCGCCGGGAGCGGGTTTCCAGCGCGGTCAGGCACGCCGTCGTCGCGATCTTGTACAGCCACCGCCGGACCGACGACCGCCCCTCGAACCGGTCAAAACCCCGCCAGGCCCGCAGATACGTCTCCTGCACGAGGTCCTCGGCGTCATGGATGGACCCGAGCAGCCGGTAGCAGTGCGCGAGCAGCTCCGGCCGGAACTGCTCGGTCACAGTGAACTCCGGCGGCATGGTCCTCTCCCGGGCGGCGGCACCGTCCACTCTAGACCGGCCGCAGCCCGCCGCCGGCGACCACATGTTCCGGTGCGCTGTCCGCGTCCCCGGCGACCTCCAGCACCGCCTTGGCCACCTGCTCGGGCGTCAAAGCCGGTTGCAGCCGCTCGGCGAACGCGTCCCGCGAGATGCCCTCCCGCTCGGCATATCCCATCACCCCAACGGATCCAACGCCGGACGGCGTCAGCTGCGGCAGCAGCGCGACGAACCGGATCCCCAGCCCGGCCCGCGCCGACTCGTCGGCCGCGTACCCCCGGATGTACCGGATCGCGGCCTTCGCGCTGGCGTACCCGCCGCTCAACGGCGAACCCTGCAAAGCCGCCCCACTCGACATCGCGACAACCACACTCCCGGGCGCCAACGGTTCCCGCAACGCGGCCCGGGTCCACTCGAAGACATGACGCGTGTCGACGTGCCAGTTGCGGGAGAACGTCTCCCAGGTGTGTTCGTGCACCGGTGCCATGTGCGGCGTGGCACCGGCGTTGAGCACCAGCAGGCTTGGCCGGTGCTCGCCGATCACCTCATCCGCCAGCCCTTCCTCGGTGACATCCGCGACCAGCGGGATGAACGCCGAACCCAGCGAGTCGCCCACCGCCCGCAACTCCTCCGCATCCCGGGCGACACCAACGACATCCGTCCCCGCGGCCACGAGGGCGGCAGCGATCGCCCGCCCGAACCCCCGGCTGGCACCAGTGACGACAGCGGTCTGAAACATCGCACTCTCCGAACTAGTCGAGATCAGTCCGGATCAAGACCGGCGCCGCCCCGGAAAACCGTCGCCGAACGGCGAGAAGTGACCCAGATCACCCCCGAGCGGGGTCGGCGCGGTGACTACGGCACGTACTGCGTTCCGGCGCGCCAAACCTGCTTGATCATCCGCGTGGCGGTGATGTCGGTGCAGGGGTCGCCCGCCACCAGCACAAGATCCGCTTGCCTGCCCGCCTCGACATAGCCGCGGTCGGTCAAGCCGAACACGTCGGCCGGCACGGATGTCGCCGCCGACAACGCGTCAACCGGAGACAACCCAGCCAGCACAAGGAGTTCCAGCTCGCGGTGCAACGAAGCGCCGTGGCTCCCAGCCAGAACCATCACGCCCGCTTCGTGCAGCATCCGCGTGCTCCGCATGGCGTGGTGCAAGCCGCCGCGGGTCTGCACGGTTGTGGTGGCCCTGGTGGAAATCGGGTTTCTCGCCGAGAGTTCCACCCTGGTCAGCGACGGCACGACAGCGGCGCCTTGCACCGTGATCCGCTCGACGAGGTCCTCTGGGAGCGGCTCGTCCACCGGCAGGTTCGCGATGATCTCGGTCTGCTGGGCCAACGCTGTCCGCACCGAGCCGACATCCGTGACGTGCGAGCACACCAGCGTTGTCGGCAGGCGGTCGGGCAGCTCGTCGACCGCGGCCGACGCTCTGGCCAGCTCGGCCGGGAACATGTCCAGCTCGGTCGTCACGCCGAGCGACAGCGTCGGCCCAGGCACGTGCGCGCAGGCATCGATCAAACCAGGCAGCAAGGTGTGCCCGCGGCCGACGACCAGCTGGTGACCAGGGCCGGGCGGCGCGAGCAGCGAGCGGTGCGCCACCGCGACGATGCGCTCGCCGTCCAGCACGACGGTGGCCTCGTCGTGCACGGACTCCCCGTCGAACAACCGGACGTCGTTGATCTGGATCATCTGTTCCCCATCGGAGGCGGCCTGGTCCTCACCGTCCCATGGGCTCGCAGACATCCGGTATACGTCTCGTCAACGCAGCATCTGCGCAGGCCGGTCGCCCGCAGGTCACGGCGTTATGGGCGGCCGGCGTGCGCGGCCGGTGCCTGTGCGGTGCGGACTTCGCCGGTTTCGGGGCCGGTCAGCAGGCGCTTGATGTTGTCCTCGAATGGTTCCCGCATGTGCCAGTCGGCGGTGAGCATGAACAGCGTCCTGCCGTCCGGGCCGCCGAGCGTGCAGGCGAAACCCGCCTGGTCCAACGGCACCGTGTCCAGGATCTGGCCGCCTTCGGCCACTCTGAGGCAGACCGGGCGGTCGTCGTTCCAGCCGGGGGTCCAGATCGCCCCCTCGGCGTCCATCACGATGCCGTCGCCCGGCACCGGCGCCCACACACGGCGCCGCGAAAGGCCGCCATCCGGTTGGATGTCGAACGCCGTGAGGGTGCCCGCGAAGGACTCGGAGACGATCAACGTGCGGTTGTCCGGGGTGACCACCATGCCGTTGGGGAACGCGATCTGCGAGGCGACTTGGCGGACCTCGTCGTCGGTGGTGATGACCGCGACGAACCCCGGCGCCGCGCCCTCGTCCGGGTGAAAATCCGTGCCGCCGTTGACATAGATGAAACCGCGGTTGTCCACGACGATCTCGTTCAGGCCACCGCCGAGCCCGCTCAGGTCCACGTGGTCGACCAGCGACCCGTCCGGTTCCTGGCGCAGCAGCCGCCCCTCAGGCCCGCACACGACCAGCAGCCGTCCGTCCGGCAGCCAGTCGATCGAGAACGGGATGGTGGTCGGCACCTTGGCCATCACCTCGGCCGACCCGTCCAGCCCGACCGCGAGCACCTCCTGCGTTCCCCAGTTGCACAGCCACAACCGGCCGTCGCGCCACCGCGCCGACTCACCGATCTTCAACCCGCTCAGCAGGACCATGACCGAACTCCTCGTGTCGAAGGAACACCTCCCACACGAACGGCGACCGGCCGGATCGACACTTCACACGACCTGGATCGTCCCCATCATCATCATGTCCTCGTGCTCGAGGTTGTGGCAGTGCATGACGTACCGGCCGCGGTACCCGGTGAACCGCGCGATCACCGACACCAGCTCGGTCGGCCGCAGGTCGACCGTGTCCTTCCAGCCCGCGTCATACGGTCCGGGCTCCTCACCGTTGCGCGACAACACCTGGAACTGCGCGAGGTGGATGTGGATGCTGTGGTGGAAGTCGGACACGAACCGCCAGATCTCGGTGTCGCCGAGGCGGGGTGAGGCCAGCGGCGTGTCCGGGTCGAACTCCTTGTCGTTGATGGTCCACACATCGTGGTACCGGAACAGGAAGTCGCGCGTGACCGTCGCCGGGCCGAGTGAGTCGATCGTGCTCAGCCGCGCCGGGATGGACGTGGTGTCGGTCAACGGTTGCCCGACGCGCAACCGCATGACCTGGGCGGTGGGCCCCTCGCCCAGCCGGTTCACCAGCGTGACCTCCTGGCCGGGCTGGTAGTGCGAGAAGTCGACCACCACGTCGAAGCGTTCGGCTGGCGCGACCTCGATGTTGTCGTGGCTCAACGGTTCCGCGAGCAGACCACCGTCCGAACCGATCTGCACCAAGGGTGACACTGGGTCGAGCGCGAGGTCGTAGCGACGCGCGTTCGAGGCGTTGAGCAGGCGAAACCGGTAGCGCGCGGCAGCCACGGACAGCACCGGCCAAGGCGCGCCGTTGACCAGGATGACGTCGCCGAGCACGCCCGCCATGGAGTCGTGCGACATGCCGGGGTACAGCAACTCGCCGTCCGCGGCGAACGACCGGTCGGTGATCATCAACGGGATGTCACGGTCGCCCCTGGGCACTGGCAGGTTCTCGTCGTCCTCGATGAGGTGGAACCCCATCAGGCCGCGGTAGTTGTTCGGGGCGGTCGAACCCATCGTGTGGTCGTGGTACCAGAGCGTAGCGGGCCGTTGCCGCAACGGGTATTCGTAGATCCGCGAGCTGCTCGGGGACACCAGATCGGTGGGAAAACCGTCACTCTCCGGTGGGGTCTGGCCGCCGTGCAGGTGGGTCACCGTGGGCGCCGGGAGAGCGTTCGTCCGTTTGATCACGGTTCGCCGGCCGGAGCGGGACACGATCGTCGGACCGGGGAAGATCCCGTTGTAGCCCCAGATCTCGGTGGACCGGCCGGGCAGGATCTCCTGGCGTGCCACCGATTCGGTGACCTCGTAGTAGTCCGCGTCCGGGAAGTCGGGATGGCTGCCCGGTTTCAGCACGGGCGGCACCGGCAGCGGACGCGTGAACGGTGTGGGCAGCGGTGTCTGGCTGGCTACCTCCGTGCCGGTCTCGGCACTCTGGGCCAGGTAAGGAATGGCGGCACCGAGCGCGACCGTGCCGCCCGCGATGCCGAGGAACCGGCGGCGCGAGACCCTCATGCGGCATCCCGGACCAACCGGTCCGCGGGCCGGTGCGTGCACACCCACAAGGCGAACCAGCCGGTCGTCGCGACCAGCGCGACCCCTAGCGGGACGTGCAGGCCGATGACCCGCACGAACCCCAGCATGATCTGCGTCGTCAAAAGGACCGCCTGGACCACGGCCGCCGGGATCAGCCACCGCGGCGCCCGCAGCCTGCGCCGGGCGATCACCGCGGCGATGACCTGGATCAACGCCAGGACGAACACCCCGAAGTCGGCGTTGTTCTCGTGGAACGCGAGCATGCCGAAGTCACCGGAGAGGAACCGGCCGGCGAACACCGGTTCCAGGAACGTGTCGACGGCCAGGACGACGCTGACAACCCGTAACAGCGTCCAGGGCCACGCTTGTGCGGTCACGGCCGTAGTCTCACACGCGCCTTGGTTACGGTGGTCAGGTGACCTACAGCTATCTGTCCCACTTGGACTGTGCCCGGTGCGGTCGCCGTTACGACGCCGACGTGGTCAACAACCTGTGTACCTGCGGATCCCCGCTGCTCGCGCGCTACGACCTGGACGCGGTGCCGACCGGGCCTTCGGACATCTCGGGCAGACAGCCGTCGCTGTGGCGGTACCACGAGGTGCTGCCGGTGCGGGATCCCTCGAACGCGGTATCCCTGGGCGAGGGGATGACGCCTTTGCTGCCTTTGGGCGCTTTGGGGCGGGACATGGGCGTACCCGGGCTGTTGATGAAGGACGACGGGCTCATCCCGAGTGGTTCTTTCAAGGCTCGCGGGGCCGCTGTGGGGGTGTCGCGGGCGGCTGAGCTCGGTGTGACCGGCATTGCCATGCCGAGCAACGGGAATGCCGGTGCCGCTTGGGCTTTGTACGGTGCGCGAGCCGGGATCCGGACCGTCGTTGCCATGCCGGTGGACGCGCCTTCGATCACGGGCGCCGAGTGCGTGGTGAGCGGGGGCTCGCTTTACTTGGTGCGCGGGCACATCGGGGATGCCGGCCGGATGGTCGCCGACCTTATCGCGCGTTCTTCCGGGAAGTTGATGGATGCGTCGACCCTGAAGGAGCCGTACCGCATCGAGGGCAAGAAGACGATGATGTACGAGATCGCCGAGCAGCTGGGGTGGCGGTGTCCCGACGTGATCGTGTATCCCACTGGTGGCGGGGTCGGGTTGATCGGGATTCACAAGGCTTTGCGGGAGATGCTCGCGCTCGGCTGGTTGTCGGGGCCTATGCCACGGTTGGTGGCGGTGCAGTCCTCGGGATGTGCGCCTGTTGTTCGTGCTTTTGCCGCTGGGGCGCGGGAAGCCGAGGCCTGGACCGATCCGGTGACCATCGCTTTTGGACTCACCGTACCGAAGCCGTTGGGAGACTTCCTGATCCTGGACGCCTTGTACGACACGGGCGGGACCGCGGTGGCGGTGGACGACGAGGAGACCCTCGCGGAGCAGGCTCGATGCGCTCGGCTGGAAGGGGCTTTCGTCTGCCCTGAGGGCGCTGCTGCTTTCCGGGCGGTGCGGTCACTTCGTGCGGACGGGTGGATCTCGGCCGCTGATTCCGTTGTCGTGCTGAACACCGGGGCTGGGATCAAGTATCCGTCGACAGTGTCTGTTGATGCTCCGGTGTTCTCTCCTGGGGATGAGCTTCCGGGGCTCTAGGGGCCTCGCCGGAGGGGGGCGTGCCGAGGCGGTCACGGAGGGAGTTCTTGGGGACTGGTACGACTGTTGTGGCGCGCGGGAGGCCCATTTCGGGGGTGCCGACGTAGAGGGACTCGGCCTTGCCGATCAGGTAGGTCTCGTGCCAGATGCCCACCGCTTTACTGGCGAACCCCCTGCCGCGGTAGAACTTCGCCCATCGGGGCCGGTGGCTGGCGTCCGGGTTCGTGGCGTAGGCCAGCAACTTGTCCAGGGACTCCCAGTACTGCAGGATCATCGGGCCGCCCGGGCCGACCAGCAGGCGGTAGCCGAGCATTCCCTTGTCCCGCTCGGCGTTCAGCTCGTCGATCATCGGCTTCACCGACAGGAACGTCGGCAGCCAGAGGTCCGGCCGCCACCACCTGTTCAGCGTCATCCCGATCATGAACACCACCAGCCCGCCCTCGTGCCGGTGGGTCATCCGGGGCAGCGCCGATGGCTTCACGCGGCTATCTTTCTGGGTCCCGACCAGTGAAAACACCAGAATTGTCGGTGGGGTGGTGCAGACTGTGGCACGTGGAATTCTTCTGCTACCACCGGGACCGGACCGGGTCGGCGAAGCTGCGGGACGAGCTGGTCGAACGGCACTGGTCCTACATGGACGGGTTCGTCGAAGAGCTGATCGCGCGTGGGCCGACGTTGGACGGCGACACGGCGACCGGCAGTGTGCACATCGTCGACCTGCCGGACGCCGCGGCCGCGCGCGCGTTCGCCTTCGACGAACCCAACTATCAGGCGGGTGTGTACCGGGATGTGTTGTTGAGGCGGTGGCGCAACCTGCTGGGGCGCACCATGTGGGAGTTCCCCGGTGGCCGGGAGGGCGGCAACCGGTACCTCGTGCTGGGGCTTGGTGAGGGGCAACCGGTCGATCTCGACCTGCCCGCGGACACCGACGAGCTGGTCGCGTACGGGCCGTTGTTATCCGACGACGGTGCCGCCTGGCTGGGTACGGCGGTGCTGCTCAGGGCGCCCGGCGCGGACGCCGCACGCGCCGTCCTCACCGCCGATGGGTATGACGTGATCGAGGTGCACGACTTCGAGTTCGGCGGGCGTCGATGAGTCACGCCCGGCCGAGGGTGATCAGGTCGGTCAGACCGAAGCGCGGTCCGGCCGCGGGAAGGGTAGGTGTCCAGTCTGGGTGCAGGTTCAGATAGCTCGTGGGGTCGGCACCCAGCAGTCCGATGAGGACCTCCGCCACGATCCGGCCGCCGACCGGACCGAGCAGGTCGCCGTGGCCGCGGTGCTCCGCCTCCTTGAGGATGTAGAACCACAAGGGAGTGCCGTCCGGCCAGGGGTGGTCCAGTTCGGCCGCGGTCAGCGGTGGCACGCCGAACAGCGCGGCGATCGCCTCGCCGCTCGGCAGCTTGGTGCTGTCGCCACGCAGTAGGTCGCGCACGGCCAGCGAACGGTACGCGGCAACGGTCACGGCGCCGGTGATCTGCTCGGGCAGGCCGATCAGGCTGGCGGCGAGCCGTCCGTCGATCCGCTTGGCGCGCTGCGCGGGCGGCCGTCCCGGCATGTCGAAGATCTGCGCGAGGTCCAGGCGGCGGTCCATCGGGCGGAACCCGACCAGGTCCGGGAACAGCGGCACCGCCGGCCCGTCCTCGACGAGCCGGTAGCTGTGCCGGATCTGGCCGTGGCCGTAGCGGAAGGCCGCGTGCGAGAACTCGAGCGGGATGTAGGCCTGCGACGGTGCCGGCGCGAACCACCGGCCGCCTTCGGCGAGCACCCGGCCGACCAGGTCGGCGCCGACGACCCTGGGCAGGAAGTCGTGCGCGACGACCCACTGGTAGTGCCAGGTGAGGGTGGTCCGCGCCTGCTCGAAGACGTCCTGCTCGGGCACGCCCTTGGCGCGCAGCCGGTCGACGATGTGGTTGTGCGCCTTGAGCAAGGCCACGTGCAGGGTGAGCGCGAACAGGTGGGAGTCGTTGCGCGGGTCGCCGATCAGGGCCACGCCCTGCTGGTTGCGCGGCACGTCGTTGCCGTCCGGGCTGAGCAGGAACTTCGCGGGATCGTCGAGGTCGAACAGGAAGGGAGAACCGATCTGGCCGTCCGAGTAGAGCATCTCCAGGTTCAGCTCGGGGGTGCGGGCGTTGCGCAGCCGCTTCGGGTGCACGCCGTCGCTGATCGCTGACCGGTCGGCGGTGGTGTCGTGGGCGATCAACTGCCCGAAAAACGGCCACCCCGCAGCTTCAGCGGCGTCCTCACCCTGACCGTTGAGCTGGTCGAGGACGGGCGCGGAGTCGCAGATCCCACCGTGCCCACCCATGTGCATCAACAGCCGCGGCTCGGTGTCCAGCGGGTCCATTCCCGGGAACATGTGGGCGTAGTCGGGCGGCTCAGCGCTGCGTTCCTTGGCCTCGACGGCGCCGAGCAGGCTGCGCAGCCCCGCCTCCTGCCGCTGCACATCCACCGGGTCGTACAGCCACCGGTCGAGCTCCGCCTCGTCCGCCCGGCTGGTCTCGGCCTCGGCCAGCTCGACGCGAACGTTGTCCTCCAGCTCATGCAGGAAGGCGCTGTCACCAGTGGGGGTGCTCATACTGCTCCAGACCCAGACCCGATAACCGTGAACGGACGCCAGCTCAGACCAAACAGCCCTCCAATCTGTGACACCCCCACACCCCAGCCGCGAAACGTCGCCTGGCTGAGCACCATCCGCACCGCGGTCGCCCCGTCACCGCACGATGCCGTGGGGGTGGCGTTCGGCTTGGCCGGGTTCGAGGGGCGCCTGCCCCCTGAGGTGCCCTGCGTGCCGCGTGGCGGTGAGTTGGATGTGCCCAGCCTGGCGAAGCTCCCGGGGTCGGCTGCCCGGCACCTCTGGACCCGCGCCACCTCCGGAACCGCACCTGCCGAGCGCCATCGGCAGTACGGCCGCCCGCCGCTGCAACACATCAGGACCGCCAGCCGGAAACCCCCGCCAGGCCGAGCACGCGCACCACGCCCCGGGCGACACCTCAAGACCGATGCCAGCCCCGGAGCTTCGCCGGGTTGAGCACGATCCACAGCGCGGCCACCCGAGCGCCGATTGTGTCGACGCCGACCACGGCGATGGCCTGGCCGGCGCGGCGCAGTGCGAGCCCGGAGCGGCCGTTGATCGCCTCGATCGACAGTTCGGTGTCCGGTTGGCCGCACAGCAGGACAACGGCGAGGTGCGCTACGTCGTCGGCGCCGGAGACGACGCCCATCGCGGTGGAGACCTGGCCGCCGCTGTCGCACACGGCCACGGCGTCGGTGTGCAGGGCCGCGCGCAGGCCACCGACCGCGCCCAATCCGCACGCGTCGGCGAACCTGCGCACCACCTGGTCATGCCGGTCGAACATGCTGCCTCTGCTCTCGCCCCATCGCCACACATGACCTGACAGGGCGCCGATTTGTGACGTCAGGCACCACCTGGCAACGCGGTGAGCTTCGCCGGGTTGAACATCCACAGCACCTGGTCGATGCCGTCCGCCGTGGCGGTGACCGTGACCACGGCGACCAGCGACCCGTCCCGCCGGATCACCGCGGAGGTCTGACCGTTGGTGGTGGCCCACTGGATGTCGGTGCCGTCCCAGAACCAGTCCGCTACCGCTGCCAGGAACTTCGCCACCCGGAGGGTGCCCACCACCGGCCGCCGCGACACCCGCACCGCGCCGTTGCCGTCCGACATGCTGGTGACGTCCGGCGTGAAGAGGCGCTCCAACGCGGCCATGTCGCCGGAGCGGGCGGCGGCGAGGAAGGTGGTCAGCAGCTCCCGTTGCTCGGTAGGGGTCGCTGGTGTACGCCGTTCACCGGCCATGTGTTTGCGGGCCCGGCTGACCAGTTGCCGCACTGCCGGTTCGGTGGTCTGCAGGATCTCCGCGATGTGGGCATAGGCGTAGTCGAAGGCCTCGCGCAGGACGTACGCCGCGCGTTCGTTGGGGGTGAGCTTCTCCATCAGCAGCAGGGCCGCGAACTCCAGGGCCTCACCGCGTTCGGCGCCCAGGTAGGGATCCGCACTGGTGTCCACCGGTTCGGGCAGCCACGGCCCGATGTAGGTCTCCCGCCGGACCCGGGCGGACTGCAGCTCGTTGATGGCCAGCCGGGTCGTCATCGTGGTCAGGAACGCCGCCGGGTTGTGCACCGCGGCACGGTCGGTGGCCTGCCAGCGCAGCCAGACCTCCTGGAGCAGGTCCTCGGCCTCGGCGGCGCTGCTGAGCATCCGGTAGGCGATCCCGAACAGGCGGGGCCGCAGTTCGGTGAACACCGCCGCGGCCTGCGCCAGATCCACTCCGGACTCAGGCATCTCACTCCTCTGTCGGTCCCTGCTGCCGGAACACATCGTGGCGCGAACACATGCGAACGCCAACACGAGTGGTGGGTTTTGACACATCCCGTAGATTCGGGGCGCGATGGACATGAACAAGGCGAGCATCACCCGGGTGCACGACGCGCTCCTGGGTGGCACGGAGAACTTCGCGGCCGACCGGGCGGTCCGCGATCGGCTGGTCGCCATCGACCCCGAGTTTCCCGCTGCCGCCAAGGATGTCCGGGCGTTCCTGGCCCGGGCGGTGCGGTTGCTGGTCCGCGAGGGCCGGATCACGCAGCTGCTGGACTGCGGCCTGTTCCTGCCGATCGCCTACAACTCGCACGTCGTGGCGCAGCAGATCGTCCCGGACTGCGCGGTGGTGTACCCGACGATCGATCCGTTCATCCTCAAGGAGGGCCAGAACCAGCTGGCCCGCAACGACTACGCCCATGTCACGGATGTGAACATCAGTCACGCGGACCGCGTGCTGGCCGACCCCGTGGTCCGCGCGCACCTGGACTTCAACCGGCCGATGGGGCTGCTGCACCTGGTGACGCTGCACCACATCCCGGACCACGACGACCCGTGGCTGACGATGGAGCGCTACATCGACGCCCTCGCGCCCGGCTCGTTCGCGATGATCGCCCACATGCTCGACCCCGGGCCGGGCAGCGAGCTGTCGGACACGATCGGGCGTATCGGCCAGGTGTACCGGGCCGAGCTGGGCACCGGCTGGCCGCGCAGTGCCGAGCGGATCCGCGACCTGCTGCCCAAACTGCACTGGCTGGAGCCGGGCCTGGTGCCGGTCGGCGACTGGCGGCCGGAGGCGCCGAGGACTGGTCCGCCCGGCGCGATGCAGCGGCTCATCCTCGGCGGAGTGGCCTACAAACCCTGAACTGGCAACGAACATCCCTTGGGCGCGGCGCGTCCGGTGCGTATCGTTTGCTCGGTTTGCCGGATCCCACGCCAGTGAGCGAGCGACGATGCCGAGCGTTCAGGAGAACAAGGACCCGGCCGCTGGCGGGCGGGCAGCATGTCCGCGGCGAAGTTCCGCGAGCGCTGCCAGTCCGCGGGGATGACCTGCGTGCTCCAGGAGCTCGTCCCCTGGGGTGGTCCCGACTTCACGACCGCATATCGGTGTTCCAGAACAAGCCGAAGCGCCCGCTCGCCCGCACCCGCGTGCTCGAGAACGACCGGTTCTTCCCGCAGGTGCACAGCCGCGCCGCCGGGGAGATCCGCACCCACACCCGCCAGTTCCGCCTCTGACCTCTGTGGACACACGCGCACCCCGCCACCGGCGACAGCAAGGCGCTGATGGCGGGGTGAAGCGCTGATCAGGGCACGAGTTTGTCCAGTGTGATCGGCAGGTCGCGGACCCGCTTCCCGGTCGCGTGGAAAACGGCGTTCGCGACGGCCGCGGCGACGCCGGTGATGCCGACCTCGCCGACGCCCAGCAGCCCCAACGGCATGGTGGGATCCGGGTCGCCGATCCAGCTGACGTCGATCGGTGGGATGTCGGCGTGCACGGGGACGTGGTACTCGCCCAGGCCGGCGTTCATGATCCGGCCGGTGCGGGGGTCGAACAGGGTCTCCTCGGCGAGGGCCATGCCGATGCCCATGATGATGCCGCCGCGCAGCTGGCTCCCGGCGGTCTTGGGGTTGATCACCCGTCCGACGTCGAACACGCTGGTCCAGCGCGAAACCCGGGTCTCACCGGTGTCCTGGTCGACCCGGACCTCGCAGAAGTGCGCGCCGGTGGCGGCCCGGACGTACCGCCGGTCCCGCAGCAGCCGGCGCATCATCTTGAGCTGCCCGGCGACCTTGCCGAACCGGGTATCCGACCCCACGGCGGCCTCGACGAACGGCACACCGGCCTTCGCCAGCACCTCCTGCGGTGAGGATCCCGTCGCAGCCCCGGCCTTCTTGGCCAACGACTCCAGCGAGGCCCGCGCCTTCGCACACACCTCCAGCACACTCGCTGCCACACTGGCGGTCTGCAGCGACCCACCCGCCAAAGGCGCTGCGGGCAAAGCAGAATCGCCGTACTCGACCCGCACGGACTCGACCGGCACGCCCAACGCGTCGGCCGCGATCTGGGCCTGCACGGTCGCGGAGCCCATTCCCATCTCCTGCATCGCGCACCGCACCAGCACGCTGCCGTCCGCCGAGACCCGGACCGTGACGTTCGCGCTGAACAACATCAACGGGTGAAACGCCGAAGCCACACCCGTCCCGACCAGCCACCGGCCGTCCTTCGTGGACCGGGGCTCCGGCGACCGCGCGGACCACCCGAACCGCCGGGCCCCCTCGGCGTACGCCTCGCGCAGCATCCGGTGGGCGAAAGGCTTGCCCTCCAACGGGTCCCGCTCCGGCTCGTTCAGCATCCGCAGCTCGATCGGATCCATGCCCAGCGACACGGCCAGCTCGTCGACGGCCGACTCCAGGGCGAACGACCCGATCGACTCACCCGGCGCCCGCATCGAGGAGGTCGGCAGGATGTCCTGCTCGACCGCACGCTGCTCCAGCAGCATGTTCTCGGCGGCGTAGAGGTGCCGGGACTGTGACGTGATCGGCTCGGACTGCCCACCGGTCCGGCCCACCCGCGCAACACTCTTGTGCACCAGCGCGGTCAGCTTTCCGTCCACAGTAGACCCAAGTGCGACCTGTTGAACCGAGGGCGTCCGGCCACCGACGGTCCGGTACACCCCTTCGCGCGTCAACGTCAGCCGCACCGGCCGGCCGACAGCCCGGGCCGCCAAAACGGCGAGCAAGGTGCCAGGCCAGACAAAACCCTTGCCACCAAAGCCACCGCCGACGTAAGGCGCGATCACCCGGACATTGGCCGCCGGAACCCCGAACCGCATCGCGATGTGCGTGCGGAACCAGTCGATGCCCTGGGTGGCGTCATGGACCGTGAGCCGGTCCCCGTCCCACACGGCGGTGGTCGAATGCGGCTCGATCGCGTTGTGGTTGTACGGCGGAGTCGTGTATCGCGCCTCCACCTTGACCGCCGCGGCGGCCAGCGCGGCCTCGGCGTCACCCTTCTTCCCGCCGGTGGGAATGAACGCGTTCCCCTTCACCAGGGGCGCCGACGGAACACCGGCCGCGAAGTCCACAAAGGACTCAGCGGGCCGGTACGACACGTCGACCAGCGCGGCGGCTTCCTTGGCGGCGTCCGAGGTCTGCGCGACGACGACCGCGACGGGCTGCCCATCCCAGTGGATCTCGTTGGTCTGCAGGTAGTTCACCGAGCTCGCGGACACGATCGTGCTCAGGTTCACCATGCTCTGCTTGGGCGCGGGCTTCATCGGCGGGGCGTTCTCGTGCGTGATCACCTTCAGCACACCGGGGATCGCCGACGCCTCGGCCGTGTCGATGGCCGCGATCTGCCCACGGCTGATGGACGAGTGCACCACAACGGCATAAGCCAGCCCGGGATAGGCGTGTTCTGCCGAGAACTGGGCAGTGCCAGTCGTTTTGGCCACACCATCGACTCGGTCGACGGGCGCGCCGACGGCTTTGCCGCGCTGCTCAACGGCGGTCATGCCGCGTCCCCCTTGCTGGCGAGCTGCCGGAGCACGGCAACGATGGTGCGCTCGGCGAGCCCGATCTTGAACTCGTTGTCCGGCCGCGCTGTGGCGGCCGCGAGCTCGGCCGCGGCGGCGCGCCGGAAGGTCTCCTCAGTGGCCGGCGCGCCCACCAGGACCTCTTCCGCTTTGCTTGCCCGCCAAGGCTTCGCGGACACCCCGCCAAGCGCGAGCCGCGCCTGCGTCACAGTCCCACCGTTCACTTCCACGGCAGCACCGACCGAAACAAGAGCGAACGCATACGAGGCACGGTCGCGGACCTTGCGGTAGCGCGAGTTCGCCGCGATCGGCAACGGCGGCAACTCCACCGCGGTGATCAGTTCGTCCGCCGCGACGGAGGTCTCCTTGTGCGGGGTCTCCCCTGGCAGCAAGTGGAAGTCTGCCATCGGGATCCGGCGAATCCCGCGTGTGCTCTCCACTTCGACGACGGCGTCCAGCATCGCGAGCGCCACGCACATGTCCGAAGGGTTCGTCGCGATACAGCCATCGCTGACGCCCAGAATGGCGTGGTTGCGGTTGAACCCGCCGATGGCGTCGCATCCGCTGCCCGGGACCCGCTTGTTGCACGCGGACGCGCGATCGTAGAAGTACAGGCAACGCGTGCGCTGCAACAGGTTCCCGCCGACGGTGGCCATGTTGCGCAGCTGGGCCGAGGCGCCCATCAGCAAGGCCTGGGACAGCACCGGATACCGCGACCTGATCAGCGGATGTGCGGCCAGGTGGCTGTTGCGCACCAGCGCCCCGATTCGCACACCACCGTCCGGCAGCAGATCCACGCCGGTCAGCGGCAGGCGGGTGATGTCGACGACGGTGTCGGGCTGCTCGATGTTCCCGCGCATCAGGTCGACGAGGTTGGTCCCGCCGCCGAGGAACTTCGCGTTGGGCGCACTGGCGATCGCGCTGACCGCGGTCCGCACGTCCGGCGCGCTGACGTAGGCGAACGACTTCATGAGGAGACCTCCTCGGTCTCCGGCTCGGCCACTTCCTGGATGGCGCGGACGATGCCGTTGTAGGCGCCGCAGCGGCACAGGTTGCCGCTCATCCGTTCGCGGATCTCCTCCTCGGTCAGCTCGCCCGGTTCGGCGTCGGGCTCGGTCACCGCGCTCGGCGCGCCGTCCTTGTGTTCGGCCAGCATGCCGAGCGCCGAGCAGATCTGGCCGGGAGTGCAGTAGCCGCACTGGAACCCGTCGTTGCGGACGAACGCCGCCTGCAGCGGGTCGTCGACGCCCTCGATCGTGGTGATCTCGCGGCCGTCGTACTGCACGGCCAGCGCCAGGCACGAGTTGATCCGCTCGCCGTCCGCCAGCACCGTGCACGCGCCGCAGGCGCCCTGGTCGCAGCCCTTCTTGGGGCCGGTCAGCCCCAGCCGCTCGCGTAGCGCGTCGAGCAGGCTGACCTGCGGCGGGATGTCCAGAGCCCGGTCTTGCCCGTTGACTCTGATGGTTACCTCGACCACCCTGTCTCCTCCGGCAGCGGTCAGTTAAGAGAACGACGTCACTTTATTAAGAGTCTGCCGTTCTGTAAACCTCGGCCGTATGATGTCTGAGGGATGTCTCAGTCAAGTTTTCGCCGCGCACGGCGACCGGAACAGAAACTGGAGCGGCGTACCGCGATCCTGAACGCGGCCAGGGGGCTCGCCGTGCGGGACGGGGTGCGCAACGTCAGCCTGGGCGACATCGCCGGCGAGGTCGGCCTGGCGAAGTCCAATGTGGTGCGGTACTTCGGCACCCGCGAGGAGATCTACCTCGAGCTGACCGCCGAGGAGCTGCGGGACTTCGAGCAGGAGGTCCGCGCCCGCCTGGAGCGCACCAGCGGCCTGGAAGGCGTCGTCGAGGCGATCGTCGACACCCTGGCCGCGCGCCCGTTGTTCTGCGACCTGATCAGCGAGTGCACGACCACCCTGGAGCGCAACATCTCCCTGGACGTGGCGCGCGGTTTCAAGCTCGACACGATCGGCGCCACCGCCGGGCTGGGCGCGGCGATCGCCCGGGCGCACCCGTTGCTGACCGAGAGCGAAGGCGCCGAACTCGCGGGCGCGGCGGCGTTGCTGGCCGGCCTGCTTTACCAGATGGCCACCCCCGCCCCGGTGCTGCAACAGCTTTACGCGCAGGAGCCGGCCATCGCCGCGGCCCGTCTGCCGTTCGTCCCGACCCTGCGGCGCACTCTGCTGGCGATGGCCACCGGCCTGCCCGCCCTGCGCGAGTCGGCGCCCTCCTAGCCCACGATCCGTTTGGCGCCGTAGTAGTCCGAGCCGCCGTTGGACAGCGGCGCGGACTTCACCGGTACGCCGTACGTGGAGGCGTGCACGATGTTGCCGTTGCCGATGTACATGGCGACGTGGTGGATCGAGGACGCGCTGCCGCCGTAGAACAGCAGGTCGCCGGGCTTCAGCTGGTCCTTGGGCACTGAGCGGCCGACCCCGAACTGGGCGCGGCTCGTGCGCGGCAGCTTGACCCCCGCCTGCCCGTACGCCCACATCGTCAGCCCCGAACAGTCGAACCCACCCGGCGCGGTCCCGCCCCACACATACGCGTCGCCTCGCCTGCTCAGCGCCGCGTTCACCGCTCGCTGCGCGGCATCCGCTGCGCCGCCACCGTCACCACCGCCGGGTGGCGGAGGCGGAGGCGGGGCCTTCGTCGTGGGGTTGTTGGGCTTCGGGGGCGGCGGCGGAGCAGGTGGTGCGTCCGGTGGCCCGGCGAGCTGTGCCTTCTGCGCCGCGGTGAGCCGGTCCAGATCCGCCTTGACGGTCGCGATCTTGGCGTCGAGCTCCTTCTGCTTGCCCGCGATCTGGTCGGTCAACCGGGCCGCCGCGTCCCTGGCCTCGCTCGCCTTCTGCTGCGCCTGCGCCGCCTTTCGCTGCGCCTCGGCCGCGGCCAGCACCGCGTTGGCCATCGTGGCCATCGTCTTGTTGCTCTCGGCGGCCAGCACCGACAACGCCGTCGAGCGGTCCAGGAAGTCACGCTGCGAAGTGCCAGTGAGGAACGCCGACATCTTGTCGAACCGGGCGCCGCGGAACCGGGCGCTGCTCAGCTCGTCGACCTGGCCGCGGAACTCCGCCTGAGTGGCCCGCGCCTGCACCTCGGCCCGCTGGGCGTCGCCGAGCTCGGCGTTCGCCTTGTCCAGCTCGGCCTGCTTGGCCTTCTTGTCCTCAGTGGCCTGCAGGAAGTCCTGGTGCACCTGCTCGGCCTCGACGTTGAGCTTGCGGTACTGCTCCACCGCATCGGCCTGGGTGGCCGGCTGCGCCGCCGACACCTGGGGTAAGCCGCAGACCGCCGCCAACACAGCGGAAACCACGAACACCCGGCTTAACCGCGACGAGGGCATCGTGATCTCTCCTCCGACCTGTCGAACGCAAAATCACGGACAGGTTACGGATTGATCTCGGCCACGTCCACCACTTCCGGCAAACTCCCGCTCGGCGCAGATCACCCGAAGATGTGAACCCCGAGCGAACGGTCCACTCGCACGCCCAAACCCTCGGCCCACCCCTCCCACCTCGATAGACTGGCCGCAGGGGTGCCCCCCAGTGGAGGGTGGGGGCTGGAAACTCACGGCAAGGCGCGTTTGCGGGATGCGGCATTTGGCGCATGCGCGCGACCACGCAGCCCGACGTCCCATGCACAGGACAGCGCCACGGCGGCCATGGCTTGCGCGCCGCGGACATGGCCAGCAGGGGTCAGGCAACTGCCGTGAGTTTGTGGGGGTTCACCATCCACATGATCTGGTTGATGCCGGTGGCCGACGCTTCGATGGCGACCACGCCGAACAGCCCGCCGTCCTGCTCGAGCCGCACCGCGTACTGCCCGTTGATCACCGTCGGCCGCGCCTTCATGTCCGTCCAGAAGTTGGCGGCGAACGCCTTGATGACCTTCGCGACGGTCGTCGCCCCGTGCAGCGGCACGCGCGCGGCCTGGCGGGTCACGCCGCCGCCGTCTGCGTAGCTGACGACGTCGTCGGCGAACAGCCGCTCCAGCGCGGACAAGTCACCTGCTTGGGCGGCGGCGATGAACGCATCCAGTAGCCGTCGTTGCTCGGCTGGGGCCACTGGGGTCCGTCGTTCGGCGGCGAGGTGCTTGCGGGCGCGGCTGACGTACTGGCGGGCGGTGACCTCGGAGGTCTGCACGATCTCGGCGATCTGGTTGTACGGGTAGTCGAACGCCTCTCGCAGCACGTACGCGGCACGTTCGGTCGGCGGCAGTTTCTCCAGCAGCAGCAACACCGCGAGTTCCAGCGCGGCCGCGCGTTCGGCGCCCAGCTGGGGGTCCGCCGAGGTGTCGACGGGCTCCGGCAGCCACGGCCCGGTGTACGTCTCGTGGCGCGCGTAGGCGGTCTTGGTCGCGTTGATGGCGAGCCTTGTCGTCGCCGTGGCCAGGTAGGCGCTCGGGTTCTGCACCGCCGCACGATCGGCGGTCTGCCAGCGCAGCCACACTTCCTGCAGGAGGTCCTCGGCGTCGCTCACACTGCCCAACATGCGGTACGCGATCCCGAACAGCCGCGGACGGACCTGAGCGAAGACCTCGGCCGCCTCGTCCAGCGCGGTGTCCTCCATGGTTACCTTTCGACGTGGTGCGCGTCCGGGCGTGGCGGATCCTAACTCCGGCCCGCCCGGACGGCCGGGTCGTGAGTCATCCGATGAGGTGAAACCCATCAGCCCTGGCACCCCTTTTCGCTCAGCGCGAGACCACGTTGGTGAACAAGAACACCGAGTCCTCCACGGCCTCGATCCGGTGCCGCCTGCCCGGCAGCACCAGCAGGTCGCCCGGACCGGCCTCCCACGACTCCGGGCCGGCGACCAGCCGCACCCGGCCGTCCAGCAACAGCACGGTCGTCTCGTGCTCGTGCTCTTGTTCGTGCAGGTGCTCGTTCTCCAGCAACGCCATCACGGTCTGCCGGAGCGAGTGCTCGTGGCCGCCGAACACCGTCGCCGCGCTGCGGCGGCTCGACGCGGCACGCGCCAGCTCCAGCTGCTGACGCGCCATGCTGGTCAACCCGGTCCTGGGCCCGCCCGTCATGGCCGCGGGGCCCTCCGGTCGCGCCGCTGCTCCAGCTCCTCGGCGCTCACCGGGACCAGCATCGGCTGGCCGGGCACGCAGAACATGGTCACCACGAACTGGGACTCGGCGTCGGTGAGGTGGTTGCCGTCCTGGTAGTGGATGACGTCACCGCCCGGCTCCCAGAACGCCTCGCCCGCCCTGACCACCCGCGCGGGCTCGCCCTCCAGCTCGAAGTTGATCTCGCCCTTGACCACGTAGCCGTAGGCCGGACCGGAGTGGCGGTGCGGCGGCGCACCCGGGCTGCCGGGCGGAAGGGTGACCAGGATCGTCATCGCCTCGGCCTGCTCGTGGATCTGCGGCGCGCCCGCCACGGTCGACACCACGTCGATCTGTGGCGGTGGCCCGTCGGCGTACGGGTTCGCAAGGCTGTGGGCATGGTCCGTGGTGCTCACTGCGTCCTCCTGGCGGTTGTTCGTCCTCACCAGACAGGACAGGACAGCGAGCCGGGATGTGACAGTTCCGGACGAACTTTCGCGGGCTGTCACAAAACCAGGGGTTGCCCTGTCGAGTGAGTGGACCAAGAAGAACGGGGCACGTCGTGAAGCGGATCCTGATCGTCGGCGGTGGCTACGCGGGTTTCTACACCGCCTGGAAGCTCGAGAAGCGGCTCCGGCCGGACGAGGCCGAGCTCACAGTGGTCGACCCGCGGCCGTACATGACCTACCAGCCGTTCCTGCCCGAAGTGCTCGCCGGGTCGATCGAGGCGCGGCACGCGGCGGTGTCGCTGCGCAGGCACCTGCACCGGACGCGTGTGCTGGCCGGGTGGGTGCGCGAAGTGGACCACGCGCACAAGTCGGTAACGGTGCAGCCGGTGGACGGCGAGGAGTTCACGCTCGGTTACGACATCATCGTGGTCACCGCGGGCGCGGTCACCCGCAAGTTCCCCGTGCCCGGGATCGCCGAGCAGGCCATCGGGCTGAAGAACGTCGAAGAGGCGGTGGCCATCCGCGACCGGCTGCTGACCTCCTTCGACCGCGCCGCGGTGCTTCCGCCCGGACGGTTGCGGCGCAAGCTGCTCACGATCACGTTCGTCGGCGGCGGGTTCAGTGGCGTCGAGGGGCTCGGCGAGCTGCTGTCGCTGGCGACCAGCCTGCTGAGGAAGTACCCCGAGCTGGACCGGAGTGAGCTGCGGTTCCACCTGGTCGAGGCGAGCGACCGGGTGCTGCCCGAGGTGTCGCGCGACCAGGGTGAGTGGGTCGTGCGGTCGCTCCAGCGCCGAGGCGCCCAGGTGCACCTGAAGACCGTGGTCGAGTCCGCTGTGGACGGTCTGGTGGTGTTGTCGGACGGCGCGGAGTTCGACTCCGGGCTGATCGTGTGGACCGCGGGCAACGACTCGAACCCGGTGGTGCGCAAGCACACCGACCTCCCAGTGACCGAGCGCGGGCTGATCGTGGTGCGGCCGGACCTGCGGGTCGGCACCGAAACCGAGCCCGTGCCGGACGCGTGGGCGGCAGGCGACGACGCGGCGGTCCCGGACCTCGTGACCGGCGGGCACACCGTGCCGAACGCGCAACACGCGGTCCGGCAAGGCAATCACCTCGCCCGGAACATCGCGGCGAGCCTGCACGGGCGCAAGACCAAGGCGTACGTGCACCACAGCCTCGGAGCCGTGGCGACGCTGGGCTACGGCCGCGGGATCTTCCAGTACCGCAAGCTCACCATCAGGGGCCTGCTGGCGTGGCTGATGCACCGCGGGTACCACGTGCTCGCCGTGCCGACCTGGGAACGCAAGGTCCGCGTGGCGGCCGTGTGGATCACCGCGTTCCTGTTCGGCCGCGACATCGTGTCGCTCGCCTCGGTGGAGCACCCACGTGACGCGTTCGTGTCGGGTGGCGACCCGGCTGTCACAAACCACACCGCTGCCTTGTCTTAGCCGGATGTGCAGCGCCCATCTACCGGAATGGAGTGAACGATGAAGGTCGTCGTCATCGGCGGGACCGGCCTGATCGGTACCAAGCTCGTGGCGCGGTTGACCGAGCACGGTCACGAGGCGGTGCCCGCCTCCCCCAACACCGGGGTGAACACCCTGACGGGTGAAGGCGTCAAGGAAGTGCTGGTGGGCGCGAACGTCCTGGTCGATGTGTCGAACTCGCCGTCGTTCGCCGACGACGACGCGATGAACTTCTTCAGGACCGCGACCACCAACCTCATCTCCGCCGCGGAGAACGCGGGCGTCGGGCACTACGTCGCGCTGTCGGTGGTCGGCGTCGACCGGCAGCCCGAGGTCGGCTACTTCCGGGCCAAGGTGGAGCAGGAACGGCTGATCCGCGAGTCCGGCCTGCCCTACTCGATCGTGCGCGCCACCCAGTTCTTCGAGTTCGCCGGCGGCGTCGCGGACTCCTCCATGGTGGACGGAGCGGTGCACCTCCCCGGTGCGGGCGTGCAGCCAATGGCCGCCGACGACGTGGCCGCCGCCGTCGGGCGGACCGCGGCGGGTGAACCGGTGAACGGCATCCGGGAGGTCGGCGGGCCCGAGGTGTTCGGCCTGGACAGCTGGATCCGCACGGTGCTGGTCGCCCGGTCCGACCCCCGCGAGGTGGTCACGGATCCGAACGCGCCGTACTTCGGTGCGGTGCCAAGCGAGAACGACCTCCTGCCCGGCCCCGGCGTCACCCTCGCCACCACGACCCTGGGGGATTGGCTGGCTCGCGAATCAAAGGCGTGACCCAGCCTCCGGCGCCACCCACTGCCCAAACCCGTCCAGGGTGGCGCCGGACCCCAGCACACCGAGCCATCCGCATCGGCAACACACACCGCGAGGTTGGTCTTCATGCTCGGCCCGGGCCGGGCCGGGCCGCCCGGTGACCAGCAATCGCCTCGGTGGCGTCGCCTGCTCAACGTGGATCGGCGAACAACATGGGATGTCACGACAGACGGGACGCGGGTTCGTTGGGTTTGCGGCATTCGGCGCCATTGCAAGGGTGGGCAGTGAGGCAGTCGCCGCCGTTGCATGGGTGGGTCAGTTGCTGGTCGGTGGTGGCGCATCCGCCGCCGGTGCAGGGGTAGTCGGCGTTCAGGCCGAGGATCGTGCCGGCCGTCAGGGCCGCGGCGGCGAGGGCGGTTCTGGTTCGCATGGGGGTATCCTCGCCGCGGGGGTTCCTGTCCGAAAGGGACTGTGGTCCTGGGCGGCCGGGAACGCTCCCGGGCGGCACCGCCGGGGCGGCAAACTCTTCCCGTACCGTCCGGTAAGCGGCCGGGTGTGGGGGTGGGTTGGTACTTGCACGCGTGGGGGTTCGGGCTCTCGCCGAGGGGTGTGGCGGCCGAACGGCCCAACTGGCGCGCGAGTCCTAAGACAATCTTGTCATCGGGAAGTTGACCAGGGACTATAACCGGTTTCATTATTGCCCGGCACTACCGGTTGACCCTGCCTTTACCGACCGCCTTCTCTTGGAGTGACAAGAGCCCTGCCGCGCCGGCTGGGCCCTATTCGTCTGCTGTTTTTCGGCCGGACGCGACGGCCGAAAAGCCTCCCGAATCCCTGCATTGATCATCCACACGGGAGCGAGCAATGCGATTCACCTTGCGCCGGGCCGGACTGAGGCGATCCCTCTTAGCCGCCCTCGCCGCGTCAACCGCGATCGCCGTTGTCGCCACCGCCAACTCCGCCCAGGCGGATGACGGTGGCGTCTCCGATCCGCCGATCCTCGGCATCTGGGAGGCGCAAAGCCTCAACGGTGTCAACAACAACCCCTTCAGCTCGGCCGCGGGCAGTGCCGGCACCCGGTACCTGCGGATCGGCTCGGCCCGGTACGCCGACGGTGCGAGCCAGATGGTCTCCGGACCGAACGCCCGGGCCGTGTCCAACCGGATCTTCAACGACATCAACATCAACGTGTTCTCCGAGCGCGGTGTCACCCAGTGGGGCAACGTGTGGGGCCAGTTCGTGGACCACAACATCGGTCACCGCGACGAGGCCGGGACCGCGGCGGACATTCCGTTCAACGCCAACGACCCGATGGAGTCGTTCCGCAACACCCTCGGTGTGGTCCCGTTCAACCGCTCGGTCCCCGCGCCGGGCACGGGTGTGAACAACGCCAGGCAGCACCTCAACACCGAGAACTCTTTCCTGGACGCCGAAGCGGTGTACGGGACGAGCGACGCGCGGCTGGACTGGCTGCGCTCCGGCTCGCTGGACGGCAACCCGGACAACAACTCCGGATCCCTGTTGCTGCCCAACAACTATCTGCCCCGGGCGACGCAACGCGGCAACCCGTCGGCGGCCCCGGTCATGGCAGTGGACGGGCGGCTGCTGGCCACCCCGGGCAAGGCCGTCGTGGCAGGCGACGTCCGAGCCAACGAGCAGGCGCTGCTGACCTCGGTGCAGACGCTGTTCGCCCGTGAGCACAACAGGATCGTCGCCGCGCTGCCGAGCAGTGTGTCGCAGCAGGACAAGTTCCAGATCGCCCGCGCGGTGGTGATCGCGGAGATCCAGTACATCACGTACAACGAGTTCCTCCCGGCGATGGGCGTCTCGCTGCCCGCCTACCGTGGCTACGATCCCGGCGTGGACCCCTCGACGGCGCACGAGTTCGCGACCGTCGCCTACCGCGCGCACAGCATCATCCACGGTGAGATGGAGACCGACACCAACATCAGCCGTTACTCGCAGGCCACTCTCGACGCGCTGCGCAAGATGGGCGCCGAGGTCGAACAGGACGGCGCCGACGTGACCATCGCCGTTCCGGACAACCTGCTGTTCTTCAACCCGGACCTGGTCGAGCAGATCCAGCTGGGCCCGATCATGGCCGGTATCACCGGCGAGTCGGGTTACCGCAACGACGAGACGATCGACAACCAGCTGCGCAGCATCCTGTTCCGGATCCCCACCTCCAGCAACCCGGACTGCCTGGACGGCCCCACCCTGCCCGAGTGCTTCAGCGGCGTGGTGGACCTGGGCGCGATCGACCTGCAGCGCGGCCGCGACCACGGAATGCCGTCGTACAACCAGATGCGCAACGCCTACGGCCTGTCGTCGAAGACGTCGTTCACGGCGATCACCGGCGAGTCAACGGATGCGTTCCCGCGTGACCCGTTGCTGACTCCTGGCAACGAGATCAACGCCCCTAACTGCCTTGACGTCATCGCCTTGTTCGACATCAACGGAAACCCGACGACCGTTGAGGCCGACAACGCGACCCGCGTCGTCCGGCGGTGCACAGTGGCCGCGCGGCTCAAGGCCCTCTACGGTTCAGTGTCCAACATAGACGCTTTCACCGGGATGATGGCCGAGAAGCACGTGTCCGGCACGGAAATGGGCGAGCTGCAGCTCGCCGCCTGGAAGGACCAGTTCGGTGCCGCGCGTGACGGCGACCGGTTCTTCTACCTCAACGACCCGCTGCAGAGCTACATCCGCAGCAACTTCGGCATCGACTCGCGCCGCACCCTGGCGCAGGTGATCGCGGCCAACACCGACATCCCGGCGAACCAGTTGCCGGCCAACGTGTTCCGCATCCCCGGCGCGCCCAACGCCGGCGCGGGCCCGGTCGACGCGGTGGAGGCGGCCGAGGCCGTCGCCGCCCAGCCGGAGCCTACCGTCGCGGCGAGCACCAGTACCCTGACCCGCCACGACTCACGCACACCCTTGCCTGCCAAGCAGGCGACTCCACCGGCCATCACCGGCCTCTACCCGGGTGCCCGGCAGTTGCACCGGCGCCGTTCCACCGCCTAGCAACCAAGCAACACAGTGCTGGTGCCGCGTTCACCGCGGCACCAGCATTGCCCTGCCCTCGGGAGGCCACGTCATGACTTCCGGCACGCAAACGCGCCCGTGGCTCGTACTTTCCGTGCTATGCCTCGGTTTCTTCATGGTCCTGCTGGACACCACGATCGTGAACATCGCCCTGCCGCAGATCACCGTCGGTCTCACTGCGACACTCGACCAGGTCCTGTGGATCGTCAACGCGTACACCCTGACCTACGCCACGTTGCTCGTCACCGGCGGGCGGCTCGGCGACATGTACGGCACGAAGCGGCTTTTCCTCATCGGCCTCGTGCTTTTCACCGCGGCGTCAGCGATCTGCGGCGCCGCCCAGTCCCCCGCCCAGCTGATCGCCGCCCGTGCGGCCCAAGGGATCGGCGGGGCGCTCCTCACCCCGCAGACGCTCGCGATCATCACCGTGACGTTCCCCGAGAACCGGCGCGGCGCCGCGTACGGCATCTGGGGCGGCGTGGCCGGTCTGCCACCATCGCCGGGCCGGTGTTCGGCGGCTTGCTGGTGACGAGCCTGAACTGGCGCTGGGTCTTCTACGTCAACCTGCCGATCGGCCTCGCCGCGCTCACCCTCGCCTGGCTGTACCTGCCCGGCCTCGATGACCGCCGTCCGGCCAAACTGGACTGGCGCGGAACCGTGCTTGCGTCACTGGGTTTGTTCCTGCTCAGCTTCGGCCTGATCGAGGGGCCGTCGCACCGCTGGGGCACGGTGTCCGGACCGGTCACGATCCCGGTGATCCTCGGCGCCGGTCTCGCTGTCCTCATAGGATTCGCTTGGTGGCAACGCGCCCGCCGCAACCCCGCACCGCTTGTCCCGTCAGGGATCTACGCGAACCGGAACTTCGCCGTGATGAGCGGCGTGGTCGCGGCGATCTCGTTCGGCATGCTGGGATTGTTCCTGCCACTGGTGATCTTCCTGCAGTCGGTGCTGTCGCTCAGCGCGGTCCAAGCCGGGCTCATCCTCGCGCCGATGTCGCTGGCGTCCGTCGCCAGCGCCCCGTTCGCGGGCCGGCTGGCGGATCGCAACGGCGGCAAGGACATCCTCATCACCGGTCTGGTGTTGTGGGCCGGTGGCATCGCGGTCGTGCTGTGGGCGACGAGCATCTACGACGCACGCACACAACTGATCATCGGCCTGGTCGTGTCCGGGCTGGGCCTGGGAATGACGTTCGCACCGTTGCAGAGCATCGCCATGCGCGACGTCACCGACCAGACCGCCGGGGCCGCAGCGGGTTTGATGAACACCGCGCGCCAGTTCGGCGCGTTGTTCGGTTCCGCGATCACCGGCGCGCTCCTGCAGGCCCGGCTCGCCACCGGACTCGGCCCCGCGGCACGGGAGAACGTCCAGGCCCTGCCCGAATCCTTCCGCCACTGGGTCCTCGACGGGTTCGAGAAAGCCGCCGCCACCATCAAAGGCCTCGAAGTCGGCGCCGGCCAGACCGGCGCGCACCTCCCCGCCGACCTGCCGGAGTCGGTGCGGCCCGCGATCGAGCAAGTGGCCCTGAAAACGTTCCACGAGGCCTACATCCCGGCGATGCGCACGACTTTGATCGTCCCGATCGTCGTCCTCGCCCTCGCCGTGATCGGCGTCCTGTTCGCGCGCAGCACCGACCGGCAACGACATACGCCACCCGATCGCGTTCCAGCCGGTTAGGCGATCTCGGTGGCGTAGCGGCTCATGACCTTGGCCGTGACCTGCGGGGTCAGCTCCTGGCCGTTGTCGATGGCGGTGCGCAGGTCCCGGAAGTACTGGACGTAGAGGTCGGGCGTGAAGGTGTTGAGCATGACCGCGGGTTCGTCGCCGTGGTTGGCGAAGGTGTGCGGGACGCCGGGCGGGACCATAACGAGGGTGCCCTTGGGTGCCTCGTAGTCGGTCTGTCCCACGGTGAAGCGGACGGTTCCGGACACGACGTAGAAGCCCTCGTCGTGTTCGGCGTGGCGGTGCTGCGGCGGGCCGGCGCTGTGCGGGGCGAGGGTGATCTCGCCGATGCCGAGCCGGTGCGCGGTGGTGCCGCCGTCCTCCATGATCCGCATCCGGGCCGGTCCCAGCTCGATGACCTCGCCGTCGTCCGGCCCGGTGATGGACACCTCGTTCACGGTTACCCCTTCGTAAGAGTTCACTCTCACGACCGAGCCTACAGCGTTATGCAAGTGCACTCTCGTTATGAGGGGTTATCCTCGGCCGCATGGACAGCACGGCCGGCCGCGTCAACCAGAAGAAACGCACCTACACCGCGATCCTGCAGGCCGCGGACGCCCTGGTCAGACAGGGCCGCGAGATCACGATGCCGGCGGTCGCCAAGGCGGCACTGGTGTCGGAGGCGACGGCATACCGGTACTTCCCCGACCTGGCCACGTTGCTGCAGAAGGTGATGGCCGAGCGGCTCCCGGACGTGCGCAACGACCTCGAGGAGCTCACCAGCTCGAGAGACCCGGTCGAGCGCATCGCCATCGCGACCGAGTACCTGCTGCGGCACATACTGACCTACGAGTCCGCGGTCCGGGCCACGATGGCCGCCGCGATCACGCACACCGCCGATATCCGCCCTGGCCTGCGGTTCGACGTGATCGACTTCGCCCTTGAGCCCATGGAGCACGTCTGCGAGCAGCTCAAGCTCGACCTCGCCGTCGCGGTGAGCGCCGAAGCCCTGTTCATCCTGACCGACCTGTGCGGACTCGACCGCGAAGCCGCCATCGCCAGCGCCGTGCACACCGCCACGACCCTCACCCGTTGCGCGGTCACACCCTCATCGTGAGAGTTGACTTGCACGAACCCGGTGGCTACGTTCGTGAGAGTCAACTCTTACGAAGGGGCGTCATGACCACGTTCGACCTGGGCGACGGGCTCACCATCACGGCAACCGAGCAAGGCACCGGCAGCCACGTGTTGATACTGCACGGCGGTGGCGGCCCGCAGTCCGTCGCCGGGCTCGCCGACGCCCTGGCCGCGCACTCGCACGTGATCACCCCGACCCACCCGGGTTTCGAGGGCGAGCCCCGGCCCGGCTGGATGGACACCATCGCGGATCTCGCCGTCGCCTACCTCGACCTGCTCGACGCTCAGGACCTGCGAGACGTGCTGGTCATCGGCAACTCGGTCGGCGGCTGGATCGCCGCCGAGATGGCCCTGCGCGACACCCGCGGCCGGATCGGCCGGATCGCCCTGCTCAACGCGGTCGGCATCGCGGGCGAGATCACGAACCTGGCCGGCCTGCCCCCGGCCGAGATCACCGCGCTGGCGTTCCACAACCCGGCCCTGGCCCTCCGGCCCAGTGAGAACATCGCCGCCAACCAGCAGACCCTGGCCATCTACGCGGGCACGCCCTACATGCACGACCCGAAGCTGCGCCGCCGCCTCGCCCACGTCACGGTTCCCGCGCTGGTCCTGTGGGGCGAGTACGACGGCGTCGTGTCCGCGGACTACGGCCGCGACTACGCCGCCGCCTTCCCTCGGGGCAGCTTCGAACTCATCCCCGACGCGGCGCACTTCCCGCACGTCGAGCAGCTGGACCTGACCCTCAAAGCCCTCGCTCAACCGGCGCCCACAGGCTCGGCAGGTTGACCACGATGCCTTCCTGGCTGCTGCGGGCGATGATCACCACGGCGGGCTCGCCGGTCGGGTTCTCCTCGCGGTGCGGGACGTACGGCGGGACGAAGATGTAGTCACCCGGCTCGGTCTCCAGCCGGACCTCCTGGTCGCCCTCGGCGAAGACGAACACCGGATGCCCGGACTTCACGAAGATCGCCGTCTCCGCCTCGCCGTGGTGGTGGTCGCCGGAGTTCGTCGCCGGGGCGACGTGCGTCTCGCCCATCCAGATCTTCGAGGACCCGACCGTCTTGCCGGACAACGCTTCCAGCCTCGTCATCCCGGTCGTCTGGTTGGTGTCCCCGGTCAGCTCGCCGCCCCGGATGTGCCGCAACGGCTGGTGCCACTCGTCAGTCATGGCTCACATTGTCGCGCCCAGCCCGGCCAGCTCACTGCTCATCCGCCACAGGCGTTCCACCGACCGCCGGTCGACCACGGCCGGGGCCGGCTGGGTCTCCCGAAGGCGTTCGTTGTAGTACCCGCCGTTGACGACGTCCTTCGTGCAGATCCCGGCCATCACCGCGGCGCACTCCCGCAACGGCCTGCCCTCGGCGCAGTAGACGTGCGAGCCTGGCTGCACGCTCACCGCGGTCACTCCGGGCGGCCCGAACTCGGGCAGCGCGCTGGTGAACATCGTCAAGGCCAGTTTGGACTGTGCGTAGGCGGCGCTTTGGCTGTACCGCTGGGAACGGCCGAGGTCGAGCCAGTGGAGGTTCGCACCTCTGTGCATTGTGGACGAAACGTTGACGATCCGGGCGCGGTGGCTGAGCTGTTCCTCGAGCATCGCGGTGAGCAGGTAGTGCGCGAGGTAGTTGACCTGGAACGTCGCCTCGTGGCCGTCCTCGGTCAGGACCCGGAGGTTCTCCCCTGCCGTGCAGGCGTTGTTGATCAGCACGTCGACGCGGGGATGTTCGTCGGCGACCAGCTTGGCCATGGTCGCGACCTCGGTCAGGCTCGTGAAGTCCGCCACCGCCAACCGCAACCTCGCCGGATCGACTCCCGCTGAGACGAGCCGCGCCAGGGTCTCCTCACCGCGCCGCTCGGTCCGGGCGTGCACGATCACGGTCCGCTCGCCCGTGGCCATCAGCCGGGCTGTCTCGTACCCCACACCTTCAGTCGCACCGGTGACCAGCACCGTCAGACCTGACACGTCATTCACTGTGCGTCCCACAGTGCTTTATCTCGGACCGGTCGGGCGTGATCTTGACGGCCGGGCCGGGAACATTGACGTTTTGTTTACCGGATGGCCGAAGCGAGCCTCGCCTGGAGTTTCCTCAGCTGGTCGCGGAGTTCGGGCGGCGACTGGACTTCGAAGGGCACGTCCAGCAGGAGCAGCCGGATGGCCGTCCACTCGAGAGTGTCGGCGGCAAGGTCCACACGGGACGTTTCGTCGCCGGCCGCGGTGATGTCCCCGATCGCGCCAAGGCGTCGGGTCGCTTCGGCCACCGGGAGGTGGAGGGTGACGACCGCGCGGTACGTCGGAGCGGACGAGAACATGGACTCGCGGACATAGGAAGCCGCGTCGTCCGCGGGAAGTGCGCGCGGCACGATGCGGGCGCCGGTCGCGACCGGTGAGGTGATCCGGTCGACGCGAAAGGTCCGCCAGTCGGCGCGGTCGTTGTCGAACCCGACCAGGTACCAGCGACGGCCCTGGGCGACAAGGCGATGCGGGTCGACGTGCCGGCGGGAGGCCGCCCCCGAGTGGCTCGCGTAGGAGAACCGGACGCGCTCGCGGTTGGCCACCGCCGCGCCGAGCAGCGTCAGATGATCGGGATCGACCGGGGCGGCCGCGTGACCGGACAACGCGGGCGGCAGAACCAATGCCTCGGTGGATCCGCTGATCGTGCTGACGCGGTAGCGCAACCGGGACGGCAGGACCTGCTCCAGCTTGGTCAACGCCCGCACCGACGCTTCCTCGATCCCCGCGATCGCCTGGCCCGCCGCGGCCCGCAGCCCGACCGCGATCGCCACCGCCTCGTCGTCTTCGAGCAGGAGCGGCGGCATCGCGGCGCCCGCGCCCAGCCGGTAGCCGCCGGTGGCGCCCATCGTGGCCTCCACCGGGTAGCCGAGGTCGCGCAACCGGTCGATGTCCCGCCGGACCGTGCGCGGGCTGACCTCCAGGCGCTCGGCCAGTTCACTGCCCGGCCATTCGCGTGGGGTCTGCAGCAGGGACAGCAGTCTGAGCAGGCGCGTCATGGTTCGAAGATTGCCACAGAACTAGGACACGATCCGACCTACATGGCTTCTACCTTGGTCTAACCAACGACGAAGGAGCTGGACATGAACGCGATCCCCGACGGCTACCACACCGTGACCCCCTGGATCATCGGCCACGACACCGCCGGGCTGATGGACTTCCTCGCCGCCGCGTTCGACGCCGAGGACCTCGGCGGGCGCGTGGTCGACGAGCACGGCCACATCGGGCACGCCGAGATGCGCATCGGCGACTCCATCGTGATGATGTTCGACAAGCCCGACTGGCCGCACACCCCCGCTTTCCTGCGGTTCTACGTCCCCGACGTGCACCAGTCGGTGAAGAAGGCCGTCGCCACGGGCGCCACCATCGTCACCGAGCCGACCCACCTGTTCTGGGGCGATCTCGTCGCCCGCGTGCACGACCCGTTCGGCAACCTCTACTGGCTGCAGACCCGCATCGAGACCGTCGACGAGGCCGAGATGAACCGGCGGATGACCGACGAGAAGTTCCTGGCCGCGATGCAGTACGTCCAAAGCGCCCTGTACCGCCCAACCGTCGGCTGATCGCCACTCGAAGTGGGATGCCAGGATCCGTTGGCCGATCACCGGCAGGTATCCCCGCATGGGGCATGGCAGCTGCTTTTCACCACAATGAGGGTATGGATCAGGGTGATCGGCTGCGACGGGGCTGGGATCAGTACGCGCCGAGGTATGACCGGGATATCGGGTTCTTCGAGCGGGTGCAGTTCCGCGGCGGGCGCGAATGGGTCTGCGGGCAGGCGAGTGGGGAGGTGCTGGAGGTCGCGGTCGGGACGGGGTTGAACCTGGCGCACTACCCGCCGGAAGCGCGGGTGACGGGGATCGACTTCAGTCCCGCCATGCTTGAGCTGGCCCGCAAGCGCGCCGCGGAGCTCGGCCGGGATGTCGTTCTGATGCGGGCGGATGTGCAGGCGTTGCCATTCGCCGATGGTTCGTTCGACACGGTGGTGTGCACGCTGGGGATGTGCGGTTTTCCGGATGAGCGGGTGGCGATCGCGGAGATGCGGCGGGTGCTGCGGCCGGGCGGGCGGCTGTTGCTGCTCGATCACGTTGGCAGCCACCACAAACTGATCTGGTGGGGTCAGCGGCTGCTGGAGAGGATGACCGTGCGGATGCTCGGCGACTACCAGACGCGTCGGCCGCTGCCGCTGGTGCAGGAGGCCGGGTTCGTCATCGAACAGTCGCAACGCCTCAAAGCCGGCACCGTGGAACGCCTCGCGGCCCGCAAACCCGCCTAAGACCCTCACGAGAGGCCGATGACTACTACCTGCGGCTCACCGCGGACGGCGGCCGGATGCTCAAGGGACAGCCGGCCTTGACGCCCAACCGGCCGGCACAACCCAACGGCGGCGCCCCGGGTCCAACCGGGACAGTCAGCCTGCGGTCCCGCGCCAACGGCCGATATGTCAACGCCACCAACGCATTGATCGCGAGCAGTACCGCAGCCAGTACCGCGGAGCGGTTCGACCTGATCGCTCAGCTGTAGTTGCTGATCGCTGGTATGGACCCGGTCACTTCGACCGGGCCCGTTCTCGTTGCCGCGACGGGTGCCGAGCGACCTCGTTGTTTCACTTCTTGTTTCATATGTAGGCAAGTTCAGCCTTGACGAATGGTGTTTGGGCGTTGTGTCATGAGCCACACGAGGAAACTAAGTTTCACTTTGTTTCACGATCGTGCGGAGATTGCTCCCTACCCTGCAAGGAGCGTCATGCGATCAACGACCGTGCGGTGGCGCATAGCCGCTGCCGCGACCGTGCTAGTCGGAACGTACCTGGCCACGCCCGCGCTCGCGGCGACCACCGCGAGTGTGTGGCTCACCACTGCTGATCGGTCCAACCTGTTGCGGCAACAGGGGAACGTCACGTTCGGGACCGGCGGCAGCGGACCCGTGATCACCGTGAACCCGAACGCCACCTTCCAGTCGATGGTGGGCTTCGGCGCGTCGCTCACCGACGCGGCCGCATGGAACATCTGGAACTCGCCGCAGCGCGACGGGATCATGAACGCGCTGTTCAACCCGTCGAGCGGGGTCGGTCTCAGCTGGCTGCGCCAACCCATTGGGGCGACGGACTTCTCACGCAGCTTCTACACCTACGACGACGGCGCCGCCGATCCGAGCCTGTCCCGGTTCTCCGTCGCGCACGACGACGCGTACATCCTGCCGTTGGTGCGGCAGGCGAAGTCGCTGAACCCGGCGCTGTCCATCATGGCCACTCCGTGGAGCGCGCCCGCGTGGATGAAGAACAACAACAACCTGGTCGGCGGGTCGCTCAACGACAGCCAGGTCGGGGTGTATGCGGACTATCTGGTCAAGTTCGCGCAGGCCTATGGTGCCGCGGGCGCGCCGGTCTCGTACATGAGCGTGCAGAACGAGCCGAACTTCTCGCCACCGGCCTATCCGGGAATGCGGATGTCCGCCGGCCAGCAGGTGAACATCATCAACAACCTGGCGCCGAAGCTGCGCTCGGCCGGACTGGGCACGAAACTGCTCGGCTACGACCACAACTGGGACGACACCAGCTACCCGCAGACGGTGAACAGCGGCGCCGGGTCCAATGTGGTCGGTTCGGCGTGGCACTGCTACGGCGGTAACCCAAGTGGACAGTCCACAGTGCACAACGCGCAGCCGGGCAAGGAGATCTTCTTCACCGAGTGCTCCGGTACGGCCTCCGCCGACGACGCCAGCACGTTCCGGGACACGTTGCGGTGGCAGGGAATGAACCTCGCCATCGGCGCCACCCGCAACTGGGCGCGGACCGTGACGATCTGGAACATGGCGCTGAACGCCAGCCATGGCCCGGTGATCGGCAGCTGCGGCAACTGCATGGGTGTCGTCACAACGAATGGCAACAGCGTCACCTACAACGCCGAGTACTACGTGCTGGGGCACTTGAGCAAGTTCGTCAAGCCCGGGGCGGTG
The DNA here is from genome assembly GCF_040675465.1 of Actinocrispum sp. NPDC049592. Classification (NCBI taxonomy): domain Bacteria; kingdom Bacillati; phylum Actinomycetota; class Actinomycetes; order Pseudonocardiales; family Pseudonocardiaceae; genus Actinocrispum; species Actinocrispum sp. NPDC049592. The sequence goes on from NZ_JBFAPA010000012.1 coordinate 143,240, forward strand.
CGGATCGACTCGACCGGTTTCGGCGAGGGCGGCATCCAGAACGTCGCCTTCCGCAACCCGGACGGCACGATCGCGCTCGTGGCCATCAACACCGGTGGCACGCAGAACTTCCAGGTCTCGTATGGCGGCCAGTCGTTCGGCTACCAGCTCCCGGGCGGCGCGATGGCCACGTTCACCTGGCCGGGGTCCGGCGGCAGCACTCCACCGACCGGCCGGACCGGCGCGATCACCGGCCTGGGCGGCAAATGCCTGGACGTCACCGGTGGTTCGACCACCAACGGCAACCAGCCGCAGATGTGGTCGTGCACCTCTGGCCCGAACCAGCAGTGGACCATCTCCACCGACGGCACGATCCGCGGTCTCGGCAAATGCCTTGATGTGACCGGCAATGGGACCGCGGACGGCACCGCTGTCCAGCTATGGGACTGTTTCGGTGGCGGGAACCAGCAGTGGACATACTCGGCGGCCGGCGACCTGGTCAACGTCGGCAGCCAGAAATGTCTTGATGTGAAGGACCGCAGTACCGCTGATGGCGCTAAACTGCAGATCTGGACTTGTACGGGCGCGTCCAACCAGAAATGGATGGTGCCCGCGTGAAGTTCCTGGCAGTAGCCACAATCGTCCTGGCCGTGACCGGGGTCGCCGTCACCGGCGCCTCGGCCGCGGCCAGCGGCCAGATCACCGGCATCGGCGGCAAGTGCGCCGACGTCACGAACGGTTCCCCGGCCAACGGGACGCGCATCCAGCTGTGGACGTGCAACGGTGGTGCGGCGCAGCAGTGGACCGTTCGAGACGACGGATCGATCGCGGCCCTGGGCAGATGCCTCAACGCGGCAGGAACCGCCAACGGCGCGGCCGTGCAGATCTTTGACTGCAACGGTTCCACCGCACAACAGTGGACGGCTTCGTCGGGGCGGCTGCTCAACGCGGCCGCCCAGAAGTGCCTCGACGCAACGGGAGTCTCCAGCGCGGACGGCACGAAACTCCAGCTCTGGTCGTGTTCCTCGGGCACGAACCAGCAGTGGACCCTGCCCGCTTCCTCCGGCGGCCCGGGCCTTTGCCCGCAGGGGCCGTTCGGCAATCCCATGCCCTCGCCGAACCTGACCGCCACGAAGATCAGGGACGGCTTCAACTTCCTGGAAGGCCCGACCTGGGACGCGGCCAGCCAGACGTTGCTGCTGACCAACATGTACGACGGTACCGGCTCTCAGAACGTCCAGCCTTCGGACATCCTGCGGTACACCCCGTCGACCGGGGCGTTCACGACGTTCATTCCGAACGCAGGCAGCAACGGCCTGGCCATCAGCCGCGACGGCACGACGATCTACGCGGCGACCCACGACCAGCGCAGCCTGTCCGCGTACAACCTTGCCACCAAACAACGAACGACGATCGCGGCCAACTACCAAGGGCACCTGTTCAACTCGCCCAACGATGTGACCGTGGGCGCCAACGGAACCGTGTACTTCACCGACCCGGACTTCCAGCGCGCCAACCGGCCGGACCAGATGTCCGGCAGGACCAGCGTCTTCCGGGTCACCAACGGGGTCGTCACCCTCATCGACGACACCATCCGCGAACCCAACGGAATCGAGCTGTCGCCCGACGGAAAGACCTTGTACGTCGGCGGAAACGCCAGCGGCAAGGTCTACAGGTACCCGGTCAACGCGGACGGCAGCACCGGCCCCCGCAGCGACTTCGTGTCGCTGGGCGGGACCGACGGCGGCACCATCGACTGCGCGGGCAACGTCTACCAGGTCACCTATGGCGACGGGAAGGTGCACGTGTACTCGCCGTCCGGGCAGTCCCTCGGCACGATCTCCGCCGGTCGCAACGCCACCAACGTCGCCTTCGGTGGCGCGGACCGCACGACCCTGTACATCACCTCCGGAACCCCTTCCTCCGGCGGGAACACCGGCAACTTCGGGTTGTACAGCGTCCGGCTGAACGTCCCAGGCTGGCCTTACTGACGTGAGGTGGCGCCGCCACCAGCGCCGGCGGCGCCACCTCGTTCCCATAGCAGCGGGCTGGTTCTTGGGCCAGGATGGTTCGCGCGAAACCGTCCAGCCCCAGGAGATGGCCCGATGTCATCCGATCCCGTGATCTCGTTGATGCTCGCCGTGCCCGATGCCGGTGCCGCGGCGAAGTGGTACGCCGAGGCCTTGGGCGCCACCGAGCTGTGGAACCTCGGCAGTGTCATCGGGTTGTCGGTCGGTGGAGCTCCGATCTTCCTGGGGCAACCCGAGAACAACGGCTGGGACGATCCCCGGACGGCCGGGACCCGGACGGTCCGGGTCGAGGTGTTCGTGGACGACCCGGACGCCTTCATCGCGCGGGCGGTTCAGGCCGGGGCCGACGGCAGCGTCGACGAGATCCGGGACCACCAGATGCCCTGGGGCCCGCACCGCCAGGGTGGTTTCGTCGACCCGTTCGGGCACAAGTGGCTTGTCGGTGACCGCTCCCCGTTGAGCGCTCACGAGTGTTAGTCGGCGGTCGCCAGCGTCTCGATCTCGGTCAGGCCGGACAGGGCTCGGGGCAACGGGCCTTCGTGCAGGACGCCGAGGCGCTGGGTGGCGCGGGTGAGCGCGACGTAGAGCTCGGCCGCGCCGCGGGGCCCGTCGTTGATGATCCGCTCGGGGTCGACGACCAGAACCGCGTCGAACTCGAGGCCCTTGGTCTCCGACGCCGGCACCGTGCCCGGCACGCCCGGCGGCCCGATCACGATGCTCGTCCCCTCGCGCCCGGCCTCGTCCCGGACGAACTCCTCGATGGCGGCGGCCATGTCTCCCGCCGTGACCAGCCTCGACCACGGCCGGACACCGTTCGCGCGGACCGACTCCGGGGGCTGCACCCCGGGGGCGAACTCGGCCAGCAGCGCGGCGGCGATGGTCATGATCTCCGCGGGCGTGCGGTAGTTCACCGTCAACGACCGGTAGACCCAGCGGCCGGGCACGTACGGCTCCAGCATGGTGCCCCACGATGTCGCGCCCGCGGGTGAACGGCGCTGGGCGAGGTCGCCGACGACGGTGAAGGACCGGTTGGGGCAGCGCCGCATCAGCACTCGCCAGTCCATTTCGGACAGTTCCTGGGCCTCGTCGACCACGACATGGCGGTAGGTCCAGTCGCGGTCGGCGGCGGCACGTTCGACGAGCTCACGGGTGTCATGCTCGACGAACCGGTCCGCCAGCTCGTCGGCGAAGATCAGGTTCGCCGCGACCAGCCCGATGTCCTCGTCCAGCTCCTCGCGGTCCAGCTTCATGATGTCCATGACACCCGCGGCGTACTCGGCCTCGGCTTGCCGTTCCCGTGCGATGGCCTGCTCCGCGGCCCGGTCCGCCGCCTTGTCCCGGCCCAGCATGTCGACCAGCTCGTCGAGCAACGGCACGTCCGACACCGTCCAGGCCTCGCCGTCGGCGCGCCACAACGCGCGGTCGGCGCCTGCCGCACGCAGCCGTTCCTCGGACGAGTACAGCGAGGACAGCAGCGTCTCCGGCGTGAGAACCGGCCAGAGGTCCTCGATCGCGCTGGTGAACACCGGGTCCTCCGCGAGCTCCTTGACCAGGTCGGCTCGCATCTCCTCCCACGCCTCGCGGTCCGACCGGGTCAGCCAGCCCTTGCCGATCCGGGCGATCGCGCGTTCGGTGAGGACATACGTGATGATCTCGACGAACGTCTCGCGGGCCTCGTTGTGCGGCAGACCGGTCGCGCGCGCCTCCTCCCTGGCCCACGTCGCGGTCTCGGCGTCGATCCGGGCCTTGACGTCCCGCAGCTCGATCTGGATCGGCTCGGCCGGCACCCGTTCGCGGTCGGCGACCGCGGCCTTGAGCACGTCCAGGATCTTCAGCGATCCCTTGAGCCGCGCGGCCTCCGGCGGGTCCTCAGCGGTGACGTGCAGACCGGGCACGAGATCACCCGGAGTCACGAACACCACGTCGGACTCACCCAGCGACGGCAGCACCTGACCGATGTGGGTGAGGAACGCGGGGTTCGGCCCGACCACGAGCACACCGTGGCGTTCCATCCGTTCCCGCTGGGTGTAGAGCAGGTAGGCGACGCGGTGCAGCGCCACCACGGTCTTGCCGGTGCCGGGACCGCCCTCGATCACCAGGACACCCGGGTGGTCGAGGCGGATGATCTCGTCCTGCTCGGCCTGGATGGTCGCCACGATGTCGCGCATGCCCTCACCGCGCGGCGCGTTGACCGCCGCGAGCAGGGCCGCGTCGCCGCGCTCGTCCTCGCCGGGGCGGCCGAACACCTCGTCGGTGAAATCGAGCACCTGACGGCCGCGGGTGAGGAACTGGCGGCGCCGGCGCATGTTCTCCGGATTCGCACCGGTGGCCGTGTAGAACGGGCGCGCCGCGGGCGCCCGCCAGTCGAGCAGCACCGGTTCGTAGCCGTTCCGCTCATCGAAAAGGCCGATCCGGCCAATGTGGGAATGCTCGCCCGAAACCGTGTCCAACCGGCCGAAACACAACCCGTTGTCGGCCACGTTCAGCCGTTTCATCTCCCTGGCCCGGTCGCGGACCTCGACGTCCCGTTCCATCGGTGAGCCGCCGTTTCCGCCCAGTGCCGCGGTGTACTCCCCCTTCACTCGCGCGCGCTCGGCGTCGAGGCGCGCGTAGAGCCCGGCCACGTAGTCCCGCTCGGACCGCAATTCCTCTTCGTACCCCTGAGTTGACACATGCCCCTCACAGCGGCTAATCTGGCAGTAGTTCGGCGGGTTCTCCACGGGTTCATGGAGGACGCGCCAATCTTTTATTCTGCACCTTCTGTCAAGCCCCCCAGGCAATTCAGCCTGGTCGCGCGGCTGGACGCGGCAGGGGTGCGACCTCCCCACCAGTTCACAGGACTGGCGCCGTGCGCTGTGGTCATGGGTCGGCGTCCTGACCGCCCCGGTGGCGTCGAGGATGGCCTGAAGCTGCTCCCGGACACATCCAGGTGAACCCACCACGATGTCACCGTCGCGGCGCGGTCAGCGCGGCACAGCCCAGTCAGCGCAGCCAGCGCGGTCAGGGCAGCACGACGCGGTCGGCGCGGCGCAACCAGCGCAGCACGACGCGGTCAGCGCGGTCGGCGCAGCACAGCCCAGTCAGCGCAGCCACCGCGGTCAGCGCAGCACGACGCGGCCTGCGCGGTCGGCGCAGCACGGCCCGACGCAGCCGACACCGCCAGCGCGGTCGGCACCGCCAGCGCGGTCAGCGCGACGCAGCCAGCGCGGCACGGCGCAGTCGGTGCGGCACGGCCCGACGCAGTCGGCACCGGCAGCTCGGTCAGCGCGGCGCTGTGCGGGTAGGCGATCTCTTCCGGGTTCGGTAGCGGGATGCGGCGGTTGTGTGTCCGGCTGAGCGCCTTGAGGCGAGTTGAGCTGGCCAGCCGCTCGGCGTGCTCATCCGTGTCCGCTGCGGCGACCCCGGAGACGCAGACCATCGCGGACGGGCCACGGTAGGCGCGCAGAGCCGTGACGGCGTCGGCGGGTTGAGGTGGTGCGCGTAGGCGTAGGGCAGCACAAAGGATGGATGTGGCAAGTGGTGCGGCCCGGGTGGGACGCCGTGGCGGAAGTGGTGCGGCGCTGGGCAGAGCGACGTTGACGTAAAGCCGGGGCGCAGGTGGAGATCAGGGTGGGGGGATGGGCGAAGGCTGTGCGTACAGGGTGTCCTGCGCGCACAGCCTTCGCTCGGTTGTGTGGGTGTTAGGGGAGGTGGGACTCGATGGCTTCGATGATGCGGGGGCGGAGTTCGGCGGCGCGGATGACGGCGTCGACGGAGCCGACCTCGACGGCACGCTGGATGCTGTGCACGCGGTCGAACTCGGCGGCGACCTCACCCAGCTTCTCGGCGCGGACGGAGGCCCGGAGCTCGTCGAGCTCGGCGGTCAGCTTGGCCCGGTCGGTGCCGGAGGCGGCCGCGACGCGGGCCTCCAGCTCACGCACGCGGGGGTCGTTGGCCGTGCGGGCGTTGACGTCACCGGCGAACACGGCCGCGGCGGCGGGCGCGCCACCGAGCACGGAGGCGAACGAGCCCTCCAGCGCGAGCACGGTCATGTTCGGGTTCAGCGCCTTCGAGAACACCACGAACGCGCCACCGTGGTACCGCGAGATCACGCAGAACACGATGGGGCCCTTGAAGTTCACGATCGCGCGGCCGATCTCCGCGCCGTACTCCAGCTGCAGCTTGCGCATCGACTCCGGCGACCCGTCGAACCCGGACAGGTTGGCCAGCACCACCAGCGGCCGGTTGCCGCTGGCCGCGTTGATCGCCCGCGCGGCCTTCTTGGACGACCGCGGGAACAGCGTGCCGGCCGTGTAGGTGTCCGGGCCGTCGGTGGGCGGGAAGCCGCGGCGCGGCACCGACCGGGACTCGATCCCGAGCAGGCACACCGGGATGCCGCCGAGGTGCACGTCCTGCACCGCCGCGGTCTCCGCGTCCGCCATGCCCGCCCAGCGCTCCAGCACCGGATGGTCCTGATCGGACAGTGCCCGCATCACCGTGCGGATGTCGAACGGCTTCTTGCGGTCCGGGTTCGCGGTGGCCGAGAAGATCTCGCCGACCGTGGTGAAGTCGCTGCCCGCGACCACATGCGGGTAGTCCGACACATCGCGGTCGACCGGGTCGTTGGTCTTCGCCCGCCGCGGCGCGTCCTCGCCGGGAGCGACGTACGTGTGGTCGTAGTACGACATCAGCACGTCACGGGCGGCGGGCAGGTTCGGCGCCCAGTACTGCGCCTGGCCGTTCGGGCCCATCACCCGGTCGTAGCCGCCGATGCCGAAGTTGTCCTCGGCCGACACGCCACCGGAGAAGTCCAGCGCCTGCTTGCCGGTGAGCACCATCGCCGAGTCCGGTGTCATCACCAGGATGCCCCTGGTGTGCATGAGCATCGTCGCCTCGGCGTTCCAGTACGGCTGCGCGCCGACGTTGATGCCCGCGACCACGATGTTGATCTCGCCGCCGTCCTGGGTGAACTCGACGATCCGCTTGAGCGCCGCGGCCACCCAGTCCATGTTCTCCGTGCCCGACTCCATCGAGATCCGGGCGCCGGCGGACAGCGCGTACCACTCGACCGGAACCCGCATCCGCTCGGCGAGGTCGAGCGCGGCGATCACGCGGCGGCACTCCGGCTCGGACAACGCGCCGAGCGACTTCGTCGGATCACCGAGCAGCACGACCCGGGTGACGCCTTCGCGGTGCCGCCGGGTCTTCGTGGTGACCACACCGGCGACCATCGCGGCGGTGTTGCGGCCCTTCGGCCGGTCGACCGGTACCAACGCGTTGTTCTCGTCGAGGTCGTGCTCGACGAAGTCGCCGAGCAGACCGGTCAGCTCGTACGGGTAGACCGTGTTGCGGCTGCTCGCGCGCAGCACCTTCAGGCGGTAGTCGTCCAGCGGCTCAACCAGGTCCGACGGCGGTTCGCCGACGGTGAGCGCGGTGCCGCCGGTGGCGTCGAACGAGATCCGCACCGAGCTCTTGGTCAGCTCGCCGGTCGCCCGGTCCCGCTGCCGCGCGATGAACAGGATCTCCTCCAGCCCGGCACCCGCGGTCGTCGGCAGCACGCGCTTGACGATCATCTCCAGCTCGGCGCGGGTGATGTCGCTCGGCGGCCAGATGTAGACCACGATCCGGTTGGTGTTGAACCGTTTGTTCGACGGCCGCCGGGACTGCGCGCGGCGGATCGAGTCGAGACAGGTGGCGATGATGTCCTCGGCGGTCGGCAACGCGACCAGGCGGCCGTCGTGCTCACGCAGCTCGGTCAGGTCGCGGACCTGGGCCAGCGCGACGAGCCGGTCGTCCGACGGGTTCTCCCTCGCCACGCACTGGAAGAGGTAGACCTCCTCGTCCGACGAGGGCAGCCGGGTCAGGTCGAACTTGCTCAGCCGCTCCAGCTGCATCCGCTGCGCGATGTACGGGTGCAGGCCGCGAATCAGCCGCTCCTCGGTCATCCCCGTGGTCGACGGGCGGAACGTCACGTGGTGGTGCATGACCGCTCCGCCACGGCCCGCGATGGTGGTGGTGAGCCGTCGAACCTGTTGCGGCAGCGGGTGTTCGCTGACGATCTCCTGCAGCGCGGCGACCATCTCGTCCGAGTCGGCCGGCTGCTCGGGCCAGGCAAGGTAGATGTCCGCGTCGACCGTGTTCCCGCCGCCCGCCAGCTCGGCCAGCCCGCTCAAGGCGTTGCCCAGCTCGGCGAAGCCCACGGCGGCCGAGACCACCGCGGAACCGGCGCGCTCGGCGACCACGAACTTGCAGCCCGCGACCTCGTTGGTGCGCACGCTGGTCAGGCCCTTGTTGCCGTAGTAGCGCCGGGTCAGCACTTCCAGCATCACCGTGTTGTCGAGGTTGTCCCGAAGCAGGCGGTGGCTGAGCAGCCGCACCAAGGGCTCGGTGCTGCGCACCATCTCGGCGATCCGCTCGGCGCGGTCCGGCGACTGCGGGAACGCGTCGAGGTGCCGCAAGTGCTTGCGGACATTGGCGTACACACGGGCCCGGTTGCGGCGCAGCAGCGGCTGGCCGAGCCAGGCGAACACCACGCCACGGGCGAGGTCGGAGACCACCGGGAAGCGGATCTGGGTCGCCTCCACCAGCCGCTCGATGGCCAGACCGGTCGGCTCACGGAGCGTCTCGTCCGGCGGCGGCTCCTGCAGCCAGGCCCGCAGCAACGTCGTGATCACGGCGGCGTCGGCGGACGCACGCTGCTGGGCGAGGAAGATCCGGAACACCGCCGCCTCGAGCTCGGGCGTGCGGTCCAGCTCGGTGACGCCGTAGTTGCGCAGCGCCTTGGCGAGCTTGTCCTGGAACGACTCCGGCAGGCCCGCCCGCTCGACATCCAGACTCTGCAGGTAGTTGTGGAAGTACTCGCGGGCGCTGTGCACCTGGGTGTCGCCGCCCGACTCCTCACCCGCCGGACGGTTACGGCTCAGCTCGGCGAGGTCGGCGAACACGCCGATCAGGTCGAGCTCCTCGGCCAGCGGCCGCTGCCCGTCCGCGATCAGCTCCCGGCGCGCGGCGAGGTAGTCGTCGAGCACGCGGCGCTCGTCGAGCGGGTCCGCGTCGTAGCCCAGCAGCAGACCCCGCAACGCTTCCTGGCCACGAGCGGCGCGCTGCTTCAGCGGAACGGCGCCGTTCTCCGGCAGGTCCAGTTCGACGGACTCCTCGACGCCGGTGTCCTCGTCGTCGGCGTCGCCGAGCGGCTCCAGCCGCAGCAACGGGGCGCCGGTGCCGACCTGGCTGCCGACCGACACGACGCATTCCTTCAGCCGTGCCTTGAACGGCGACCGCAGCACGGTCTCCATCTTCATGCTCTCCAGCACCAGCACCGGCGCGCCCGCCTCGACCTCGGCGCCGACCTGGACGGGAGTGGCGACCACCAGCGCGGGCGCGGGCGAACGGACGACGCCGCCCTCGTCCCGGCTGACCCGGTGCGTCACGCCGTCCACCTCGACCAGGTGAACCGGCCCGTGGGTGGCGGTGAGCAGGCGGTAGTGCGAGCCGTTGACGGTGATCCGCCCGGTGTCCTTGTCGAACCGCTCCAGCTCGACATCGGCGGTGCGCACCTCGTCGCCCGCCTCGATGCTCACCCGGTACAGGTGCGCACCGACGCGCGCCACCCGCACGCGGTAGCCCGCGCCGCGCAGCTTGAGGTCCAGCGGACGGCCGCTCTCGTGCTGCACCTGCGGGCGCCCGCCGAACGCGGTCGACAGCAGCCGCTGCCGCTCGACCCGCTCCTCGTCCTCGTACGCCTCGATCGCGGCGGCCGCCAGCGCGACGGCGGAGTGCCGGTGCGAGACGAGCCTGCCCTCGGCGCGGACGCGGTCGATCCAGCCGGTGTCCGCGCTGGCGTCGATCACCTCGGGCTGGTCCAGCAGGTCCAGCACGAAGCTCTTGTTGGTGGCGCCGCCCTCGATGATCACCGTGGTCTCGGTCATCGCTCGGCGCAGCCGGCCCAGTGCCTCGTCGCGGTCGCGGCCGTAGGCGATGATCTTGGCGATCATCGAGTCGAAGTCGGCCGGGATGGTGTCGCCCTCGCTGACCCCGGTGTCCACCCGGATGCCCGGCCCGGCGGGCAGGTCCAGCCGCGCGATCCGACCCGGCGAGGGCGCGAAGTCACGGTCCGGGTCCTCGGCGTTGAGCCGGGCCTCGATGGCGTGCCCGCGCTCGGCGGGCGGCTCACCGGTCAGCCTGCCGCCGGACGCGACGTGCAGCTGGGCCTTGACCAGGTCGAACCCGGTGGTCGACTCGGTGATCGGGTGCTCGACCTGCAGGCGGGTGTTCACCTCGAGGAACGCGAACAGCTTGTCGCCCGGGTGGTAGAGGAACTCGACGGTGGCCGCGCCGCGGTAGCCGACCCGGACCGCCAGCCGCTCCGCCGACCCCTTGAGGTCGGCCGTCTGCTCCGGGCTGAGCACCGGCGAGGCCGACTCCTCGATCACCTTCTGGTTGCGCCGCTGCACCGAGCAGTCGCGCACGCCCAGCGCCCACGCGGTCTCGCCGTCGGCGATCACCTGGACCTCGACGTGCCGCGCGCCGGTGACCAGGCGCTCCAGGAACACGATGCCGCTGCCGAACGCCCGCGCGGCCTCCTGGCTGGTGCGCTCGTAGGCGTCGACCAGCTCGTCCTCGTTCGTGATCACCCGGATGCCCCGGCCACCGCCACCCGCGGTCGCCTTGAGCATCAACGGGTAGCCGACCTCGGCCGCGGACTGCTTGGCCGCCTCGAGCGTCTCCACCGCGCCACGGCTCCACGGCGCGACCGGGACACCGACCTCCTCGGCGATCAGCTTGGCGCCGATCTTGTCGCCGAGCTGACGCATCGCGTCCGCGCTCGGCCCGACGAACGTGACCCCGATCCGCTCGCACAGCTCGGCGAACGCGGGGTCCTCCGCGACGAAGCCCCAGCCGACCCACGCGGCGTCGGCCTTGGTCTCGACCAGCGCGCGCTCCAGCACCTTCAGGTCCAGGTACGGCCGGTTGGCCGCCGGACCCAGGTCATAGGTGATGTCGGCCTCGCGCACGAACGTGGCCGTGCGGTCGACATCGGTGTGCAGAGCAACGGTCTCGATCCGTGTCCCGTTCTCCGCGGCAAGATCCCGGACGGCGTGGATGAGCCGCATGGCGGCCTCACCACGGTTCACAATGGCGACACGACTGAACACTCGACCGAACCCTCCTGTTGGCTGTGCGCGGATGCGTGTGGCGCCCGACGCGCCAGCACAGCCTTACCAGTAATCGATCGTAGGAGAATGCTCGAAAGCGAGCATGGTTCGGTCCTCAAGTTGTGGACAACCGCCAAGTGCCGATGGCGCCACCGCCTCACCGCGGCGGCGGTGAACTCGGCAAACACCGGTCTCGCGCGCGAGCCCGGCAGACCCCCGTAATGCCACGGTCCGGGGTGTGCGACTCGTCTCTCCGCGCGGTTACCCGTCAGTCACAAGCTCCGGCGGCCCGACGTGTGAAGGGTGTGAAGATTCGCGCGCCGCCGCGTCCAACCGTTGCCGCCGACCACCCCTCGGCGAATGCCTGTTCCGCTGCCCTGGAGGGCGTGTCCGGCGCGCGGGTGGCGCGGATAGTTGATCTCATGACGGGCGTGGACGACGTGGCGGTGCTGATCGTCGGCGGCGGGCCGGTGGGGCTCACGGCCCGGGCGTTGCTGGCGCGGTGGGGTGTGCGGACGCTGGTCGTGGAGCGGTACCGGGAGCTGTCGCCGTTCCCGCGGTCGCGCCTGGTCAACGTGCGCACGATGGAGATCTTCCGGCAGCTGGGGCTCGACACGGATATCGCAAGACTTGCGTTCGCTCCGGAGTACGGCCGGATCCGCTTCCGCGACACCATGACCAGCCCGGACTTCGCCAGCGCGGGCATGGTGGGCGTCAACGCGCCGATCCCGCAGAGCCCGGTCATGGGTGTCGTCACGTCGCAGGACCGGCTCGAACCGACGCTGTTGAGCGCGGCGGACGGGCCGGTGCGGTTCGGTGCCGAGCTGATCGACCTCGTCGAAGTCGAAGAGGACGAAAGCGTCGTCGCCACCCTCCTCGAAGACGGCGAAGAGATCCGCGTCCATGCCACGTACGTCCTGGCCGCGGACGGCGCGAACTCCACTGTCCGCCAGAAACTGGGGATCGGCACCGAAGGCCCTGGAGTCATCGGACACGCCACGACGGTGGTGTTCGACGCCGACATCAGCTCCGACCCCGCGGGCGTATATGTCACCGCGAACGGCACGTTCGCACCGATCTACCCCGAGGGCGGCTGGGCCTGGATCGTTCCCACCGCCGAGGACGCCGACTGGCCCGCACGGCTCCGCGATGTCCTCGGCATGAACGTGCGGGTGGATCGGGTCCAGCACTGGGCGGTGAACGCGTTCATCGCCGAAACCCTCCGCCACGGCCGGATCCTGCTCGCCGGCGATGCCGCCCACGCGATCCCGCCCGCGGGTGGGCTGGGCATGAACGTCGGGATCGGCGACGTGCACAACCTGTGCTGGAAGCTGGCGGGCGTGCTGCGCGGCTGGGCCGGGCCGGGCCTGCTGGACAGCTACGAGACCGAACGTCACCCCGTCGCCCACCGCATGCTGCGCCAGGCAGTGGCCAACTCCAAGCTCATGAACGAGGCCCAGGTCCTGCGCCGTCAGCAGCTCGAGACGGGCGACACAGCGCATGTCGAACTGCCGTGGTCCGAGGAGTACTTCGCCCAATTGGGTCTGGTTCTGGGCGTGGCCTACCCGCCGGGCACCACCGAGACCAGCACGGACTACGTCCCGACCGCCGAGCCCGGTCACCGAATGCCACACTTTTGGTTGAAAGATGGGCGGTCCACCCTCGACGCCCTCGGCGAATGGTTCACCCTGCTCACCCCGGACCGGGCCCGCTGGGCGCACTACGACACGCCGTGGCCGTTGCGCATCGAGACCGTCCCGTCCGACCATCCGACCCTTCTGGTCCGGCCGGACGGGCACATCAGCATGCGGTGGGGTTCTTGACCGAACCCGAACATTGCCCGAACGCGGCGCCAACGCGCGACCGCCACGGTGGCCCGCATGAGACTTTCCACCCGGTTAGCGTTGTCCTCGGTCGGCCTGAGTCTCGCCCTCGTGGCCGGACTCGCCGGAGCCGGCACCGCAGTGGCCGCCAAGCCGCCGAACATCGTGTTCGTCCTGACCGACGACCTGTCCTGGAACCTCGTGCAGTACCTGCCGCAGGTGCAGAAGCTGCAGGCCGAGGGGATGACCTTCAACGACTACGTGGTCACCGACTCGCTGTGCTGCCCGTCCCGCTCGTCCATCTTCACCGGCCGGTTCCCGCACGACACCGGCGTGTTCACCAACGGCGGTGACGACGGCGGGTTCGGCTACTTCCACGGCCACGGCGAGGAGTCGGCGACGTTCGCGACCGCCTTGCAGGCCAAGGGATACCGGACCGCGATGATGGGCAAGTACCTCAACGGCTACCAGCCGGCCGACCATCAGGGCGGTCCGCAGCCGTACGTCCCGCCGGGCTGGTCGGAGTGGGACGTGGCAGGCAACGGCTATCCCGAGTTCGGTTACAACCTCAACGAGAACCACAAGATCGTGCCCTATGGCGACGCGCCTGAGGACTACCTCACCGACGTGATCGCCCGCAAAGGCGCGGACTTCATCACCAGGTCGGCGCAGGCCAACACTCCGTTCCTGCTGGAGCTGGCCACGTTCGCGCCGCACGCGCCGTACACGCCCGCGCCCCGGGACGCCGACGCCTTCCCCGGTCTGACCGCACCTCGCGGCCCGGCGTTCGACACCTTGCCAGCCAACGCGCCGCCCTGGTTGGTCAGCCGCACTCCGTTGACAGCAACCGAGAAGCAGAACATCGACACCGCGTTCCGCAAGCGCGCCCAGGCCGTTCAAGCGGTCGACGATCTCATCGCGACCGTCCGCTCGGCGGTGGCCAAGGCGGGCGTGGCCGGTGACACCTACATCGTGTTCAGCTCCGACAACGGCTACCACATGGGCCAATACCGGTTGAACCCCGGCAAGATGACCGCGTTCGACACCGACATCCGGGTCCCGCTTATCGTCAGCGGACCTGGGGTGGCGGCCAAGTCGACCAGCGACGCCGCGGTCGCCAACATCGACCTGGCGCCGACGTTCCAGCACCTCGGCGACGCGCCGATATCCGACACTGTGGACGGTCACAGCCTGGTTCCGTTGCTGCACGGCGGGTCCGGCTGGCGGACCGCGAACCTGGTCGAGCACCACGGCCCGGACACCCAGGCCGACGACCCGGACCTGCCCGCCCCCAACAGCGGCAACCCGCCCAGCTACGAGGCCATGCGCACGAACACGTTCACCTACGTCGAATACGTGGACGGATCGCGCGAGTACTACGACCTCGTCCGCGATCCGCACGAGCTGAACAACATCGCCGGCACGCTCGGCCCGGACCGGCTCAGCCAGCTGCACACGGGTCTGAGCAAGTTGATCAACTGCCACAGCGGGCCGGCCTGCTGGGCGGCGGGCCATTTCTGATCGGAACCCGGCCGGCGCCCGATCATTTTCGGTCAGGTTCTTGACCTCCCGCTCAACGGTGCCCGACCCTCGCTAGCGAGAGCGCTCTCACCATCATTGCCAATCCGCACCCCTGCACGGAATGAGGACGATGATGAGGCTCCGCAAGACAATGGCGCTGCTCGCCGGCGCCGCCGCCGTGCTCGCCGCGGCGACACCGCCTGCCGTGGCTCGCGACTACTCCCCCGGCCTGGTCGACGCGATGGTCCACGACCTGGGCTTGACCGCCCAGCAGGCGCGCACCCTGATCGGACAGGAAGCCACTGCCGCACGCGTCGCCCCGACGGCCGAACAGGCGGCCGGGGCGGCGTTCGGCGGCAACTGGTTCGACCGGACCCGCGGCCGCCTGGTGGTCGGCCTGACCGACCAGTCCAAGGCGGCCGCGGTCCAGGCGACCGGCGCGGACACGGTCCCGGTCGCGCTGTCCGCCGCCCAGCTGGACTCGGTGAAAGCCAAGATAGACAAGCAAAAGGCGCCCGCGGCGGTGCACAGCTGGTACGCCGACCCGCGGACCGGCAGCGTCGTGGTCACCGTCGACAGCCGTTCGTCCGATGTGGACACGTTCATCGCGCAAGCCAGGGCCGCTGGGCCGGTGACAGTCCAGACCACCACCGCACCGAGGCCGCAGACGTTCGCGGCCGGGACGGTCGGCGGCGATCCCTACTACATCAACGGAAACGTCCGCTGCTCCATCGGTTTCTCGGTCGTCGGCGGGTTCGTCAGCGCCGGCCACTGCGGTGGTGTGGGCAGCAACGTCGTCGGCTGGGACGGCTCGCAGATGGGCACGTTCGCCGGTTCGTCCTTCCCCGGCAACGACTACTCCTACATCCGGACCGGCTGGGGCTGGTGGAACGTCGGCGTCGTGCTGGGCTGGGGCCAGGTGCCCGACCAGCTCGTGCGCGGCTCGTGGGAGGCGCCGGTGGGCAGCTCGGTCTGCCGGTCCGGCTCGACCACCCACTGGCACTGCGGCCAGATCCAGGCGAAGAACGAGACCGTGAACTACCAGCAAGGGGCGTTCTACGGGGCCACGAAGACCAGCGTGTGCGCCGAACCCGGCGACTCCGGTGGCTCGTTCATCACCGGTGACCAGGCCCAGGGCGTCACCTCGGGCGGCTGGGGCAACTGCTCCTCCGGCGGCCAGACCTGGTTCCAGCCGGTCAACGAGATCCTCTCCACCTATGGCCTGACTCTGTCCACGTTGTAACCAGGACAGGGGTGCGCGGTGACCGAGGGCCGGGGCCTCGATCACCGCGCAGGCAAAGGGACTACTGGGCCGCCTTGCCGACGAACTCGGTGGTGTAGGTCCTCGTCAGGTCGATGGAGTCCTTCTTGGGCTTCACACTCGGCGAGAACTGGGCCAGCACCTCGAGGACGTTCTTGGCGCCCTCGGCCTTCATCTTGCCGTCCCGGTTGAACATGCCCTTGGTGTCGTTGATGCTCTTCTCGTACAGGGCCGGGTTGCCGCCCGCGAAGTCCGGCGGCATCTTCGCGGCGATCTCGGCGGCGGTGTGCGAGTTGATGAAGCCGAGGGTCTTCACCAGTGCGTTCGCCAGTTTCTGGACCGTCTCCTTGTTCTTCTCCACGAACGCGCAGTCCATGTAGAGCGAGCTCGCCGGGTAGAGGCCGCCGAGGGCCGCCTTGGTGCCGTCCTCGGTTCGCATGTCCAGCATGACCTTCGCCTTGCCGGAGTCCACCAGCTGGGCGATGGTCGGATCGGTCGTCATACCCGCGTCGATGCCGCCGTTGTCGATGGCCGCGATGAACGTCTGGCCCGCGCCCGCCTTCACGCCGGTGTACTCGCTGGTGGCCACGCCGCTCTTCGTCGCGAGGTACTGGGTCAGGAAGTCGGTCGAGGAACCCGGGCTGGTGAAGCCGAGCTTCTTGCCCTTGAAGTCCGCCGCGCTCTTGATCGTCGAAGCCTGTTTGGTGGCAACGACTTCCGCCTCGCCGGGGACATCGGCCATCTGCACCACGCTGGTGATGCACTTTCCCTTGGCCTGCAGGTCGATCGTGTGGTCGTAGAAGCCGACCACGCCGTGCACGTCGCCGGAGATCAGGGAGTTCTCCGCCGTGGCGCCCGCCGGTTCGGTCAGGATCTGGACGTTGAGGCCCTGCTCCTTGAAGTAGCCCAGCTGGTCGGTCAGCTTGGCGGGCAGGTAGATGACCTTCTCCACGCCGCCGACCATGATCTTCACGTCGGTCACGCCACCGCTCGACGCCGGGGCGCCAGTCCCGCCACCAGCCGACGAACGGCAGCCCGTCACACCCAGGGCCACCGCGGCCGCCAGGACGATGATCGCTCGTGTCTGTGTCCTCATGTGCACAACTCCTGGTGTCAGATCTGGACTTCGGCGCTCGCTGCCGGCGGCCGCCACTTGAGCAGGCGGTTCTCCGCCAACGTGAGCAGCCATTCGGCGAGCAGGGCGATCACCGTGATCACGATCATCCCCGCGTAGATGCCCGCCGCGTCGAACGTGCCCTGCGAACGGTTGATCAACAGGCCCAGGCCGCGGTCGGCGCCGGTGAACTCACCGACCACCGCACCGATCAGGGCGAACCCGAACGCCGAGTGCAGCGAGGCGAGGATCCACGAGGTCGCGCTCGGCACGACGATCGAGGTCAGCACCTGCAACCGGCCCGCGCCCAGGATCCGGGCGTTGTTGATCAGGTTGCGGTCAACCTCGCGGGCACCCTGGAAGGCGTTGAAGAACACCGCGAAGAACACCAGCACGAACGCGGTGGCGACCTTGGACGACATGCCCAGCCCGAACCAGATCACGAACAGCGAGGCCAGCACGATGCGCGGCACCGCGTTGGCCGCCTTGATGAACGGCGCGCAGATGTCGGCCAGCAACCGGCTGCGTCCCAGCAGGATCCCGAGCACGACGCCGGCCAAGGCGCCGAGCAGGAACCCGAGCACGGCCTCCTGCAGGGTCACCACGATCTGGTCCCAGATGGTGCCCTGGCTCGTGCCGACCGAGAACCACTCGACCAGCCGGTTCCACACCGCGCTGGGCTTGGAGTAGAAGAACGGGTCGATGAGGTAGGTCGCCGTCAGCTCCCAGCTGACCAGCCAGGCCACGATCAGCGCGACCCGGATCGCCCACACCGCCCAGCGGCGCCGCCGCCACGCCTGCCGCGCGGTGCGGCCGACCGGCTCCTCGGCGTCCTTTGTGGACGTTATCGCCGTCTGTTCCACGACCTCATGCGACATGGCGCACCTGGCTCTCCCTTGCCTTCTCGACCTCTTCGCGCAGCGACTCCCAGATCTCCCGGTAGATGTCCAGGAACTGACGGGTCAGGCGCACTTCCTCGACCTGGCGCGGCCGTTCCAGCGGCACGTCGAACGACGCCTTGACCGTGGCCGGGCTGCTGGTCATCACCACCACCCGGTCGGCCAGCGCCACCGACTCCTCCAGGTCGTGCGTGACGAACACGACCGCGGCACCAGTGCCGGACCACAGCCGCAGCAACTCGTCCTGCATCAACGCGCGGGTCTGCACGTCCAGGGCGCTGAAAGGCTCGTCCATCAACAGGATCGACGGCTCGTTCACCAGAGTCTGTGCCAGGGCAACGCGTTTGCGCATACCGCCGGACAGCTGGTGCGGGTAGTAGTTCTCGAACCCGCCGAGACCCACCCGGCGGACCCAGTCCCGGGCCTTCTCACGCGCGGCCGACTTGGCCACGCCGCGGTAGCGCGGCCCGGCGGCGACGTTGTCCAGCACCGACCGCCACGGCAGCACGGCGTCGTTCTGGAACATGTAACCGATTCCGTCCGGGATGCCCCGGACATCCTTGCCGTCCACCAGGACCCGGCCCGCGGACGCCGGCTCCAGGCCGGACACCAGCGACAGCATGGTCGACTTGCCGCACCCGGTCGGGCCGACCACCGCGACGAACTCCCCCCGCCGCAGGCTGAGGGTGAGATCACGGACGGCGGTGTGCGTCCCGCCCGACCCGGTCGGGAAGCGCTTGGTCGCCTCCCGCAGCTCGATCAGGGGAGTTTCCTGTGCCATCGGCCAACTCCATTGTTGTGTAAGGTTGCGGACACGGGTACTTGGCCGAGAACCGTATGTGCGGCCGGTCACTTCCCAATGCTTTGCCGCGTTGTTCGCGCAACGAATGTTTTCCTCGTTTTGCGCGTTTTGCTCATCTTGGGTTCGGCCGGGCAAGGCCGTACCGTCTTGGCCATGGCGCGGGCAAGGATGCCGTTCTTACGCCAGGTGCTGGTCCTGCAGATCGGCCTGCTGGCGCTGGTGTTGTGCGTGGGCACGGTGCTGGCGGTCTGGCTGGAGAGCAGCCAGCTGAGCAGCCAGTACGAGCAGCGGGCGCTGGGCATGGCCCGGGTGGTCGCCTCCGATGTGGACCTGGGCGACGCGGTGGCCGCCGACCGGCAGCCGCTGGTGCAGGACAAGGCCGAACGGGCGCGGCTGGCGACCGGAGCGCTGTTCGTCGTGGTCACCGACGAGAAGGGGATCCGGCTCGCGCACCCCAACCCGGACCAGATCGGCCAGCTGGTGAGCACCGACCCGACTGCGGCGCTGGCCGGGCAGGAGGTCACCAACATCGAGCGCGGCACGCTCGGACTGTCCGCCCGCGGCAAGGTCCCGCTGCGCGACCACACCGGCAAGATCGTCGGCGAGGTCAGCCTGGGCATCGACGCGGCCGAGATCGACGCGGCGCAGAGCAAGCAGTTGTGGCTGGGCATCGGGTTCAGCGGGGTCGCGCTGCTGCTCGGCGTCGGCGGCGCGTTGCTGCTGATCCGGCTGCTCAAGCGCCGGACCCTCGGCTTGGAACCCCATGAGCTGGCCGAACTCATGCAGGAGCACCAGGCCGTGCTGCACGGGATCGGCGAAGGCGTGCTCGCCCTCGACACCGAGGGCCGCGTCTCGGTGTGCAACTCCGAGGCCCGCCGCCTGCTGGATCTCGACGCCGCGGCCGGCACTCCCCTGGCGGAGCTGCAGCTGCCGCCGAGGCTGCGCGCGGCCCTGGAATCCGGTGAGCGCGTGGACAATCTCGTCACGGTCGCCGGGGATCGGGTGCTGGTGGCCAACTACCGCGAGGTCCGCAAGGACGGCATCGACCTGGGTGGCGTGCTGACCCTGCGAGACCGCACCGACCTGGAAACCCTGACCCGCGAACTGGACTCCACCCGTGAGCTCACCGATGCCCTGAGGGCGCAACGACATGAGTTCGCCAACCGCATGCACACGTTGTCCGGCCTGATCCAGACCAGGCACTACACCGAGGCCGACGACTACCTCAAGGCGATGTCCGCGGGCACGATCACCATGCTCGGCCCGGCCGGTGACCTGATCAACGATCCGTACCTGCAGGCGTTCCTGTGTGCGAAGACGACCACCGCCGCCGGGCTGGGCGTGCGGCTCAAGGTCGGCGGCGGCAGCTGGGTACCGTCCAAAGTGGTCGCTCCGGTCGAAGTGACCACAGTGGTCGGTAACCTCGTCGACAACGCCCTCGAAGCCGCCCGGCGCGGCGAACGGCGTCCAGCCGAAGTGGAGGTCGACCTGCTCGCCGACGACACCACCCTGCACGTCGCCGTGACCGATACCGGCGATGGCGTACCGGAGGGCCTGCAGGACACCGTGTTCACCGAGGGTGTGTCCACAAAGGATGACGGTGGGCTGGGTCTGGCGTTGACCCTGCAGGCCGCCCGCAGCCTCGGCGGGGACGTCCGGCTCGCCGACCCGGGCGGGAACGGCCGGGGCGCGTTGTTCCTGGCCCAGCTGCCACACGTGCTCGAACCGGCGATGGCCGTCAAGGAGGGGCTGTGACGATCCGGGTGCTGATCGTCGAGGACGACATCCGCGTGGCCAACCTGCACGCCGAGTTCGTCCGCCGGGTGCCGGGGTTCCGGGTGGTCGGCATGGCCCACACCGCCGCCAAGGCCAGGACGCTGCTCGACGAGGTCCGGCCCGATCTGGTGCTGCTGGACAACTATCTGCCCGGCGAGTCCGGCCTGCTGTTCCTCCGGGACACCACTGTGGACGTGATCATGCTGACGGCGGTCTCGGACGTGCCGACCGTCCGCGCCGCCTTCGCCGCGGGCGCGCTGAACTACCTGGTCAAACCGTTCGACGCGGAGGATCTGGCAGAACGGCTGCACGCCTACGCCCGCTACCACGCTCAACTGTCCTCAAGCGACCGAACGGCCACCCAGGCCGACATCGACCGCGCCGTTCGCCTGCTGCATGAGCGTGACCGCAAGGAAACCCCGAAAGGCAGGTCGTCCGCAACAGCCAGGCTGGTCGCCGAGGAACTCCGCGAGCACCGAAACCCGGCCTCAGCAGCGGAGATCGCGGCCAAGCTGGGCATCGCCCGCGCCACCGCCCAGCGCTACCTCACCGGGCTCGCCCAGGACGGCCGCGCCACGATGACCCTGCGCTACGGCACCACCGGGCGGCCCGAGCACGAGTATCAGTGGATCGACTGAACCAGTTCGCGCAGCCAGGTGTTCGCGGGGTCGTGCGAGGCGCTGGCGTGCCAGATCGTTGAGACCGTGTATTCCGGCATCGGGATCGGCGGGTCGGCGACGGTCAGGTTCATGGCCTCGGCGAAGACCTCGGCCGCGTGGGTCGGCAGCGTCGCCAGCGCGGGCAGGCACGACAGGTGGATCGCGGCGCCGGCGAAATGCGTGGTCGAGCCGATGATCCGCCTGGTCAGGCCGCGTGGGTCGAGCACGTCGTCGACGATGCCGCGACGGCCGTCGAACGAGATCAGCAGATGCGGGTGGGCCAGGTAGTCGTCCAGGCTGAGCGGCACTGGCAACGGCAGCAGGCGCGGGTTGAACAGGCAGCTGTAACCGGAGGTGAACAGGGTCCGCGTGCGGTGGTCCGGGCCGTGCGCGGGCGCGGCGGCGATGCCGAGGTCGATCTCGCCCTGGTCGAGCATGTCGGCGACCGTGTTGCGGTTGGCCTGCCGGACCGCGAGGCGGATCCCCGGCAGTTCCGCGGTCGCGGCGAGCAGCCGTGGCAGGAGCGCGGCCTCCAGGTCGTCGGACATGCCGAGGGTGAACAACCGGCCGTTCTCCGGGGTGAAACCCTCCTGGGCGGTCACCGCGCCGTGGATCATCCCGAGTGCCGGTTCGATGCGTCTGGCCAGGTCGATGGCGCGGCGGGTGGGTTCGATGCCGGTCCTCGTGCGGGTGAACAGCTCGTCGTCGAACAGCTTTCGCAGCCGGCCGAGCGCCGCGCTGGTCGCGCCCTGGCTCAGGTGCAGCGCCGCGGCCGCCCTGGTCACGCTGCGCTCGCGGAACAGCGCCGCGAAGACGACCAGCAGGTTCAGGTCGGCCTTCCGGAATTCGGTCTCATAGATGTCGATCATCGCGAAGTTCAGTTTGCTGGATGATGGCCGGGATTTCTAGCCTTCTCCCATGACCACCGTGACCGTCGCCGTCGTCCAGGCCGCTGCCCCGCTGTTCGACACCGAAACCGCCGTCGACCGCGCCGAGGACTTGATCCGCACGGCCTCGGCCGAGGTGGTCGTGCTGCCCGAGGCGTTCATCGGCGGTTATCCGAAGGGCCAGGACTTCGGGATCACGGTCGGCAACCGCACGCCCGAAGGCCGCGACCTGTTCCGCCGGTACTTCGAGGCGGCCATCGAGGTTCCCGGGCCTGAGGTGGCTCGGCTCGCCGAGGTCACCCGTGAGATCGGCTGTCACGCGGTGGTCGGCGCGGTCGAGCGGTCCGGCGGCTCGCTGTACTGCGTGGCGTTGTTCTTCGGCCCCAACGGGTACGAGGGCCTGCACCGCAAGCTGATGCCGACCGCCGCCGAGCGTTACCTGTGGGGCCAGGGCGATGGGTCCACCATGCCGGTGATCTCCACCGGCAAGGCCCGGATCGGCGCGGCCGTGTGCTGGGAGAACTACATGCCGTTGTTCCGGACCGCCATGTACGCCAAGGGTGTCGACCTCTGGTGTGCGCCCACAGTGGACGATCGCGACTCCTGGCAGGCCACCATGCGGCACATCGCCTTGGAGGGCCGCTGTTTCGTGCTCGGCGCCACCCAGTTCATGCGCCGCGACGCCCTCCCCGCCGACCTGCGCGGGGACACCGGTCCCGAGGAGGTGCTGATCAACGGGGGTTCGGTCATCGTGTCACCCCTCGGCGAGGTCCTCGCCGGACCACTACGCGACCGCGAAGGCATCCTCACCGCCGAGGCCGACCTGGACGACCTGGCCCGCGCCCGGTTCGACTTCGACCCGGTCGGCCACTACGCCCGGCCCGACGTGTTCACGTTGCGCGTCAACGAAACTCCGTGCGTCACCGTAGCCGCGGCTCAGGCATCGACACCGACCACCTCGGAGACACGCTGAAAACCGTCCCGTGCCAACAAGTCCGGCAGGCCTCTCGTAATGGATCGCGCGATCCCCGGGCCTTCGTAGACGAGTGATGTGAGCAACTGGACGAGGGTCGCGCCGAGGCGGAGCTTGCGGTAGGCGTCCGCCGCGGTGAAGACCCCGCCGGAACCGATGATCGTGTGGCGGGCGGGGTCGATCCGGCGGTAGAGGTCGCGGATCGCTTTGTCGGCAGCGGGTTCGGCGGGTTTTCCGGAGACCGCGCCGGGGTGGCCGGAGCGGACACCCTGCGGTTTGCCGGGTGCGAGGTTGACGGCGAAGCCGGTGACGAAGCCGAACTCCGTTGCGGTGGCGAGCAAGGGGTCGAAGTCGGCATTGGCGGCGACCTTGAGGAACAGCGGCTTGCGCACACCGAGATCGGCGAGCCGGTCGAGCAGCGCCCGCAGACGGCCCTGGTCCTGGAAGAACCCTCGGCCATCCCTGGTGTTCGGGCAACTCAGGTTGAGGCACAAATAGCCCGCCAGGTCCTGTAGGCGAGTGACGGTGTGCACGTAGTCGTCGAGGATCTCGTCGTCGGATGCTTCTGGGGCGTCGGGACCGTAGTTGGTGTTCACCACGTTGACCCCTACGGGTGCCGTCGACTTGGCAAGACGGGTGGCCACCTGGTCGGCGCCGTCGTTGGGCAGGCCGTAGTTCACGATGATCCCTTGCTGTGCCGGTAACCGGAACAACCGCGGCCTGGGGTTGCCCGCCGAGGGCCGGGCCGAGACCGAGCCGACCTCGACGTGGCTGAACCCCAGCGCCGCCAGGAAAGGCACCGCGCGGGCGCTCTTGTCGAAGCCCGCGGCCAGCCCCAACGGGGAGCTGAACCGCAGGTCGCCGACTGTCACTTTCAGACGGTCATCATCCGTGGCGAAACAGGGAGCCATCGCGCGGGCAGCGAAACCCGCCCAGCCCGCCAGCCGGATCGACCGGTCGTGGATCCACTCCGGATCCGCCCGGAACAGCACCGGCCGGACCACCCGCCGATAGACACCCATGCACCCAGCCAACTCCAGCCGTCAACCCCTGGCGGGTCGCCGGCCGGACCGCTGCTCAACACAACGGTCCCGGTTCAGCATGTGCATGTGATGCCGCGTCTATCGTCCGATCGGCCTGTGGCGGGTGAAGATAGGCGCATGACGAGCCTTGGCGTCCACTTCGCGCTGACCGTCGAGCAGGAGGACGCGTTGCTCGACGCCGCTGACCCGGACGAGGTCCTCGACGTGGTCGCGCGGATCGAGGAGGGTGCGGCGGAGGCCGACCTGATGGACACCGACAAGGCCTGGGACACCATCCACCGGTGCCTGTCGGACGGCACACTGAACACCACCGGCGGCGACTACCCGTTGTCCCATGCGATTCTCGGCGGGATGCAGGTGGACGCCGGGGACGACTACTTCGTCGGCTACCTGACGCCCGAGCAGGTCGGGGACGTCGCGCATGCCCTCGGCCCGCTCACCGAGCAGTGGTTCTGGCAACGGCTCGTCACGCTGGACCTCACCGAGGACCTGCAGTACGTCTGGACCAACTTCGTCGATCTGCGAAGGTTCTTCGAGCAGGTGGCCGGCACCGGACGGGCCGTGATCTTCACCGTCGACCAGTAGCCAGGGTCTCGTCCAGCCAGTCGAAGATGATCTGGTGCGCTCGGGACATCGCGCCCATGTGGCAGTGTTCGCCCGCGCCGTCGGCCTCCTTCAGCCGGACCAAGGTGGTCTTGGCGCTGGTCATCGCCTCGGCGGCCTTCTCCGGCTGTCCCTTGAAGAACTGGTCGTTCTCGGCGTCGAGGACCAGGGCCGGCGCGGTGATCCGGTCGGCCACACCGTCCAATGTGTACAGTTTGAACGCGCGCTCCAGATCGGCGTA
The DNA here is from genome assembly GCF_040675465.1 of Actinocrispum sp. NPDC049592. Classification (NCBI taxonomy): domain Bacteria; kingdom Bacillati; phylum Actinomycetota; class Actinomycetes; order Pseudonocardiales; family Pseudonocardiaceae; genus Actinocrispum; species Actinocrispum sp. NPDC049592. The sequence continues at coordinate 167,985 of NZ_JBFAPA010000012.1, forward strand.
GGTGTCCACTCCCATGGCCCACACGCCGTTGCGCATCGCCCACCGGATCTGGGTGTTGACCGACATGAAGAACTGCAGCACCGGCAGGGTGACGTCGTCGCGGCCCTCGTTCATCCACTGGGCCACGAAAGGCGGCACGGAGTCGCGGATGGCGGCGTGGAAGTCGAAGATGCCGTCGTCCAGGATCACCGCGGCAGGCCTCTGGTCGAACGCGGCGGCCCGCGCGACGAGGTAACCGCCGAGGCTGTAGCCGAACAACGCCGTCTCGCCGATCTCCGGGCGGGTCTGCGTGTAGTCGAGCACCGGTGTGATCACGGCCTCCCAGTCGGGCCGGAACACCAGGCGTTGCTTGCGCAGCGCGGCCCCCTGACCTGGGCCGTCGAACGCGAGCACGTGGTAGCCGCGGGCGAGCGCGGCGGCGGCGATGGCGAAGTAGGACTCCTCCAGGGTCGAGTCGTAGCCGCTGTTGTAGATCACGGTCGGCCGCGGCTGGTCGTCCACGAGGTAGAGGTAGCCAGGCAGAGTCGTGTCCTCGTAAGGGATCTCGATCTCCTCGAAGCCGAAGCCGAACAGGCCGGCGGCGGTCACGAAGGTCTCGCGCGACTTGCCGGACAGTTCGGCCACTTCGGGGTCGTTGAACGGGTCGTCCCGGCGGTAGAACTCGGCCGTGCGGTAGTAGTTCGAGGCCCTGAGCAGGGCCTCACGAGCGCTCACCGAGTGTCCATTGTGGAGCGAATCCCGGCCGGCCGCCTCGGCGCGCCCGGCCGTCGCCTTCCACTCGCGGTGCCAGGCGGTCTCGTCGCCCTCCGGGATGCGCCCGGCGGTGGCCACGACCTCGCCGAGGTCCGCGCCGCCGTAGTTGGCGAACCCGGCGGCCCGCAGGGTTTCGAACGAGAAGGACTCGTCGTCGAACAGGAACTTCATGGTGACCTCACTTGTTGCGATGGAACGGAACCGTATCGTCCTTACGATAGCGCGGGTGGACGGCGAGACGCAACCGTTCCGTTCCCCTGTTACGCTCGCCTCATGACCTCTCGACGACAGCCGGCGGGCAACGCGGTGCTGCAGGACGACGTCACCGAGGCCATCGCAGGCGCGTTCTTCGAAGAACTCGCGGACAACGGCTATGGCCGGCTGTCCGTCGACGCCGTCGCCCGCCGCGCGGGCGTGGGCAAGGCGGCCATCTACCGCCGCTGGAACTCCAAGGACCGGATGGCCGTCGAGCTGATCTCCGCCGTCGCGATCGCCGCCATCGACCTGCCCGACACCGGTTCACTGCGCGGCGACGTCCGCGAGTACCTGGCCAACGCCCGCGCGGCCCTGCAGCACCCCCTCGTCGCCAAGATCGTCCCGGACCTGCTGGCCGAGGCCAACCGAGCCGGCGACCTGGCCGAAGCCCTGCTCTCCGCCGTCCGCGACCCCCGCCGCGCCAAGGCCGCCGAGCTCCTGCACCGCGCCATCGCCCGCGGCGAACTCCCCGACGACACCGACATCGACCTCTGCCTGGACTTCCTGGCCGGCCCCCTCTACTGGCGCCTCACCGCCATCCACACCCCCCTGCCGGCCGGCTACCTCGACCGCCTCACCGACAAGACCGTCGCCGCCTTCCTGGCGTGAGACTTCTCCAGCCGGGATGTCGAGTTGGTGGGATGCTGATCGTCATTCTGTCGACCGGTACTGGTGGATGGAGGTTTGGCGTGTACTACATGCTGCTGATCTACAACTGTGAGCCGCCCAAGCCCGGGGAGCCCGGGTTCGAGGAGGCGCTCAAGCGGGTGAACTCGTACGCCGACGAGCTGCGGCGGCGCGGAGTGTTTGTGTCCGGGCACCCGTTGGAGGCCGAGCGCACGGCCCGCACGGTCACGGTCCGCGAGGGGCGGACGTTGGTCACCGATGGACCGTTCACCGAGACACACGAGCACCTCGGCGGCTACTACCTGCTCGACTGCGAGACGTTCGAGGAGGCGGTGGAACTCGCGGGGATGTGTCCGCTGGCCGAGGTCGGGTCGATCGAGGTCCGCCCGGTCGCCGGCATCCCCGGCCTCGCCGAGCACAGCGCATGAGGCTGGAGATCCTCGACCACGGGCACCGGCTGCGGGCGAAGCTGTTCATGGGCGCCACCGCCGCGATGTCTCGGGTGGACACGCCGGACATCGTGCGGACGTTGTTGTACCGCCCCGGGTTCATGACCCGCCCGCTGCTGGACCTGACCGCGCCCGCGATGCGCGGCCCGTCGTTCTGGACCGCGGGTGAACGCGAGTTCCTGGCGATGTCGATCGCCCGTACCCACGAGTGCCCGTTCTGCGTCGACACGCACGCTCACCTGGTCGGCCTCGCCTCGCGGGGCGAGATCGGCCTCGACCGGCAGCGGCCCGAGGTCCTGGCCATCGCGAAGTTCCTCAGCGAACGCAACCAGGGCAGGCACGCCGACACCGACCTGCCAGCGGAAGCGGTTCAGCAGGCGCTGCGGGTGAACCTGGTCTGGGGCATCGTGAACCGGCTGGCCAACGCGTTCGGATTCCAGCTGCGGCCGGGCCAGCTGGAGACCGGCACGAAGAACCTGCATCGATTCGGCTACCGGTTCCCCGCCTTCCTGCTCGCCGAAGGCGGCCGCAGGACGGGCGACCCGATCGCCGATCTCAGGTACTCGGTCTTCGAAGGCCCCGGCGTCACCGATCTGACAACGCGACGAACCGCGGCCACCGGCGATGTCTGGGGCGGCTACGCGAAGACCGTTCGCGACGCCTCCTACCGGGTGACCGACGCCGACGTCGAGGCCCTGCGCGAGGCCGGGCACAGCGAGGACGCCATCTTCGAGGTCACCGTGGCCGCCGCGACCGGCGCCGCGCTGCGCACCTTCGAGTCCACTCAGGACTGACTTTGTTCAGCTGCTGAACGAAATCGGCAACCCGGAGGAAACTTCGGGGCAACTCTTGACGCGTGCTCCCACGTGCCGTTAATTGGTTCAGGCAATGGACTAATTGCTGGGCGCGGGCTCTGGGGACGGAGGGAGGAGCCGCGGACATTCCGCGCATTTCGGGGGAACAACGCTGTCACACCCGAAGCAGGGAGAGTAGATGTTCGGCAGAAGGATGGCGGCCGCGAGCAGACGGGTGATGTCTGCCGTCGCGGTCGTACTCGCCGCCTTACCGGCGACGACCGCCGCAACGGCGGCCGCGGCGCCCGCCGCGGATCAGGCGTTCAAGGCGCTGGTGTTCTCCAAGACCGCGGGCTTCCGGCACGACTCCATCCCGGACGGCATCGCGGCGATCCAGAAGCTGGGGCAGGAGCACAACTTCACCGTCGACGCGACCGAGGACTCGGCCGCCTTCAACGACACCAACCTGGCGAAGTACCAGGTCGTGATCTTCCTTTCCACCACCGGTGACGTCCTGGACGACACCCAGCAGGCCGCGTTCGAGCGCTACATCCGCGCCGGCGGCGGCTACACCGGTATCCACTCCGCGGCCGACACCGAGTACGCCTGGTCCTGGTACGGCGGACTGGTCGGCGCCTACTTCAAGCAGCACCCGGCCCCGCAACAGGCCACCGTCAAGGTCGAGGACCCCGCGCACCCGTCGACGCAGGGCCTGCCGACCACGTGGTCGCGGTTCGACGAGTGGTACGACTACCAGACCAACCCGCGCGCCAACGTGCACGTGCTGACCTCGCTGGACGAACGGTCCTACACCGGCGGCACGATGGGCACCGACCACCCCGACACCTGGTGCCAGGACTACGACGGCGGCCGCTCCTGGTACACCGGTCTGGGGCACACCAAGGAGAGCTACACCGAGCCGAACTTCCTGCACCTGATCCTGGGCGGGATCCAGACCTCGGCGGGCGTCGTCCCGGCGGACTGCTCGGCCTCGCTGAACAAGAGCTTCGAGAAGGTCACCCTGGACGACAACACGTCCAACCCGATGATGCTGGACATCGCGCCGGACGGGCGGGTGTTCTACATCGACCGGCTCGGTGACGTGAAGGTGATCCGGCCGACCGGGGGCGTCGCGACCGCGGCGCACCTGGATGTGTTCACCGCCAACGAGAGCGGCCTGCTCGGCGTCACCCTCGATCCCGGGTTCGCCACGAACAACTGGATCTACCTCTACTACTCCCCCAACGGCAAGGACGTCGACCGGCTGTCCCGGTTCACCGTGAAGGCCGACTCCACCCTCGACCTGGCCAGCGAGAAGGCCGTGCTCGAAGTGCCGGTCCAGCGCGCGGAATGCTGTCACCACGGGGGTGGCATGGTGTTCGACAAGCAGACCGGCGACCTCTGGCTGGCCAACGGCGACAACACCAACCCGTTCGCGTCCGACGGCTACACCCCGATCGACGAACGCGCCGGCCGGTCCTCCTGGGACGCCCAGCGCACCGCGGGCAACACCAATGACCTGCGCGGCAAGGTGTTGCGCATCCACCCGCAGCCGGACGGGACCTACACCATCCCGGCGGGCAACCTCTTCGCGCCGGGCACGGACAAGACCCGCCCGGAGATCTACGCGATGGGGTTCCGCAACCCCTTCCGGATCGGCATCGACCCGAAGACGCACAAGCTCCTGGTCGCCAACTACGGCCCGGACGCCGGCAACCCGAGCGCGACCCGCGGCCCGGAGAACACCGTCGAGTGGGACATCTTGAACCAGCCGGGCAACTACGGCTGGCCGTACTGCGTCGGCAACAACAAGGCCTACAACGACTACGACTTCGCCACCGGTGTCTCGGGTGCGGCGTTCGACTGCGCGAACCCGGTGAACAACTCCCCCAACAACACCGGTATGACCAACCTGCCCCCGGCGCTGCCGGCGATGGTCTACTACCACTACTCGCCCGACCCCGCGTTCCCCGAACTGGGCGGCGGTGGCGCGCCGATGGCGGGCCCGGTCTACCGGTACGACGCGGCGCTGAACTCCAGCCGCAAGTGGCCGGCCTACTGGGACGGCAAGGCGATCTTCGGCGAGTGGAACCAGAACAAGCTGTACTCGTTCCAGCTCAACGAGGACGGCAGCAAGCTGGTCGACATCAACTCCATCTTCGGCTCGTTCAGCTTCCTCAAGCCGATGGACATGAAGTTCGGCCCGGACGGCGCGCTGTACCTGATCGAGTGGGGGTCCGGCTTCGGTGGCGACAACACCGACTCGGGCGTCTACCGGATCGACTACGTGCAGGGCAACCGGGCGCCGATCGCGAAAGCCAGTGCGGACCGGACATCCGGGCCGGCACCGTTGACCGTCCACTTCTCCAGTGACGGTTCACGGGATCCCGACGGCACGCCGGTCACGTACGCGTGGGACTTCGATGGCAACGGCACCACCGATTCCACCGAGGCCAACCCCACGTTCACCTACCAGAACAACGGGAACTTCAGCGCCACGCTGACGGTGTCCGACCCTGGTGGCCGGACGGCTACGGCGAACGTGCCGGTCGTGGTGGGCAACAGCGCGCCGACGGTAACGCTGAACCTGCCGCCGAACGGTGGTTTCTTCGACTGGGGTGACCAGGTCAAGTTCGGCATCACGGTCACCGACCCCGAGGACGGCACGATCAACTGCACCGACGTCAAGCTGCAGTCGATCCTCGGCCACGACACGCACGGCCACCCGCTCGACCAGTACACCGGGTGCTCGGGTGCGGTCCAGACCACGCTGTCGTCCGGGCACAGCGACGGCGACAACGTGTTCGCCGTGCTCGAGGCCTCCTACACCGACAAGGGCGGCGCCGGCGGCGCCTCGCCACTGACCGGCCGGGCACAGGCGATCCTGCAGCCCAAGCACAAGCAGGCCGAGTTCTTCGCGGCCACCGGCCGCACCGCGGACGGCACCGGCACCGGAAACCCGGGTGTGCAGGTGGAGACCGCGAGTGACACGCAGGGCGGGTTCAAGGACATCGGGTCCATCGAGGACGGTGACTGGTGGTCGTTCGACCCCACGAACCTGTCCAACGTGACCGCGCTCCGGTTGCGCACCGCGTCGGCGGGCACGGGTGGCGTCATCGAGGTGCACACCGGCGCCACCGATGGCCCGCTGATCGGTTCGGTGACCGCACCGGGAACCGGTGACTGGCAGGTCTACACCAATGTCACGCTGAACCTCAGCAACCCGCCGACGAGCAGCGGCCCGTTGTTCTTCGTCGCCCGCAAACCCGCGGGCAGCGGCAACAACGGGGGCCTGTTCAACGTCAACTGGGTCGACTTCCTCGGCAAGGGCGTCACCGACAACCAGCGGCCCGATGTGACCGTGTCCGGTACGCCGACCCGTGGAACCGCCCCGCTGACGGTGAACTTCCACGCCACCGCGACGGATCCCGAGGGTGACACGCCGTTGACGTACGCCTGGGACTTCGGGGTCGCGGGCGCGCCGAAACCGTCCACTCCGGACGCCAGCTACACCTACCAGGTGCCGGGCAACTACGAGGCGATGGTCACCGTGACCGACGCCAAGGGTGCGTCCCGCAGCGAGCACGTGGCGATCACTGTGGACAGTCCGAACACGACATGCCTGTCCGGCAAGTCCGATGGGTTCGACGGTCCGCTCGACCGGTCCAAGTGGACGGTCCTGCGGGAGAACCAGGACCTGGCCGTGTCCGGCGGCAGCCTGCACATCCCGACCGCACTGGCCGAGATCTACGGCACCGACAACAGCAAACCGGTGCCCAACCTGGTGCTGCAGCCGATGCCTTCGGGCACCTGGCAGGCGACCACCAAGGTCAGCATGGTGGCACGGGATGCCTACCAGCAGGCCGGTCTCGTGCTCTACGGCGATGACGACAACTACGCCAAGATGATGCTGGAGGCGCGGGGCACCAACGACGCGAACGCGCGGGTCTTCCAGTTCGTCCGCGAGGAGAAGGGTGTTCCCAACGAGGTGGCCGAGTCCAACACGGGCAACCTCGGCGCGGCCTTCCCGGACACCGCGTACGTCCGGCTGGCCAGTGACGGCACGCACATCACCGCGGCCTACTCCGCCGATGGTGTGTCCTGGACGTCGATGCCGCAGACGGACAAGCTGATCGCGGGCATCACCAACCCGCGGATCGGCCTGATGTCGCTGGCCAGCACCGGGACCCGCCCGGTGGTGGACGCGGCGTTCGACTGGTTCCAGCTCGTGCCGGACGACACCGCCACCCCGCCGTCGCCGAACGACGAGTTCGACGGCACCGCGCTGAACACCTGCCGCTGGGCCACGATCGTGCGGCCCGACCCCACCACCGAGCGGGTGACCGGCGGCAACCTGGAGATCGACACGCAGACCGGCGACATCTACGGCACCGGCAACACCGGTCCGCACAACTTCACCCTGCAGGCGCCGCCCAGCGGCGACTGGACGGTGGAGACGAAGGTCGACGGCAGCGCGTTGAACGAGCAGTACCAGCAGGCGGGGCTGATCGCGTACGTCGACGACGCGAACTACGTGAAGTTCGATTACATCACCGACAATACGGCCGGTGCGGCGGTCACGCGCCGGATCGAGCTGCGCGGTGAGGCGAACGACACGGTACTGGACCCGCAACCAGGGGCCAACAACCTCACGCAGGGTGTGTGGTGGCTGCGGATGGTCAAGCAGGGCAACACCTATCACGGGTTCTCCTCACCGGACGGTTCGGTGTGGACCGAGATCGGTGCGGTGAGCAACCCCGCGGTGGCCTCCGCCAAGGTCGGCCTGTTCGCCTTCGGTGCCAACCAGACGGCGTCGAAGACGGCCAAGTTCGACTACTTCCACGCCTCGTGGGGCCAGCCCGCCGACGCGGAGGCGCCGGTGACCACGGCGGTCGCCAACCCGGCCGGGCCGGGCTGGTCGAAGACGCCGGTGACGGTCACGTTGACCGCCACGGACACCGGTAGCGGCGTGGACCGCACGGAGTACACAGTGGACGGTGGCAACTGGACGCCGTACACCGCTCCGTTCACGGTCAGCGCCGACGGCAACCACCAGGTGCAGTACCGTTCCGCGGACAAGGCGGGCAACGTCGAGGCCGCCAAGACCCTTGCGGTACAGGTGGACGCGACCGCGCCGACGGCCACGGCCGCGACGACCCCGGCGGCGCCGGACGGTCAGAACGGCTGGTTCGTCTCCAGCGTGTCGGTCGCGGTGACCGCGGCGGACGCCACCTCTGGGGTGGCCAAGACCGAGGTCAGCATCGACGGCGGGGCCTGGACGGCGTACACCGACCCGGTCAGCATCGCCGCCGACGGTGCTCACACGGTCGGCTACCGGGTCACCGACACGGCGGGCAACACGTTCTCCGGGAGCCTGCCGGTGAACAAGGACGCCACCGCGCCGCTGACCACCGCCCAGTTCGCCGCGCCGAACGACGACGGCTGGAACCCCGGCACCGTTCCCGTGACATTGTCCACAACGGACAGCGCGTCCGGGGTGGCGAGTACCCAGTACTCGCTCGACGGTGGACCGTGGAAGGCGTACACCGAGCCGGTGAACGTGACCGGCGATGGCACGCACACCCTGGCGTACCGCTCCGCCGACAAGGCGGGCAACGTCGAGGCGCAGAAGGCGGCCACGGTGAAGATCGACGGCACCAAGCCGACGGTCCTCGTCTCGGGTGTGGCCGACGGGCAGATCTACGGCGACAGCCAGGATCTGCGGATCGGTTGGCAGGCCGTGGACTCGACCTCCGGGATCAAGACGGTGACCGGGTCGCTGGACGGCAAGGCGTATGCGTCCGGCACTCTGCAAGCCCTCTACGAGCTGGGCCTGTCCATCCACTCGCTGTCGGTGACGGCGGTGGACAAGGCCGGGAACCAGACCGTGCAGACGGTCACCTTCGGGGTCACCACGTCCACAAGGGACGTCGGCAACCTGGTGGACCGGTTCAAGGCGGTCGGCTGGCTGTCCCAGGCGAACGCGAACAAACTGCAGAACCAGCTGACCAAGGTGCGTAAGGCCGAAGCCAACGGCAACGACGCCAAGACGGTCAAGGAACTGCAGGCGTTCCGCACGCTGGCGAACAACCAGCAGACAGTGCCCGTGGCCGAGGTCCGCCAGACCCTGGTCCGCGACACCGACGCGCTGATAGCCCGTTTGTCCGGTCCTACCGGAAGAGTCAAGTAGTCCAGCGAGGGGCGGGGCCCGGCCCCGCCCCTCCCGGCAGGGAGTTCCCGTGATGGCGAAGCGAACCACCGCTCCTGCTAAGTGGACAGCCACGCCCGCGAAGGCCGCTGTGCCTTGGCGGAGCTGGGTGAGCGTCATCCTCGTGGGCGCGCTGCTTTTCCTCGCCGGATACCTGATCGGCAGGCCCAGCAGTGTCCAGCAGGACGCCGACCAGATCCGGCAGGCCGACGCGGCCAGGGACAAGGCTCAGGTCGCCGACCTGACCACCCTGGCCCGGACCACCCGGGACCAGCTCATGCCCGTGCTGACCCGGATGGCCACGGCGATGCCGGTCGACCCGGCGAAGGCTCCGCAGCCTGCGGCTGCCGCGGACGTGGCGGGGTGGCAACAGGCCGCGGACAAAGCCGTGGCCGCGTTCGCCGACCCGCCGTCCGGAGCCACCGCGACCAACGTCGCTCGCGGTGGCTTCACCGCCGCTGTCAACCAGATCGGCAGCGCCGTCAAGACCTACACGCTGTCGCTGACCGCCGATCCGGCCGCGCAGAAGGAACTGCGCGAGCTGGCCGGCCGGCAACGGACCAACGCGGTGGCCACCTGGTCGGTCGCCAGCACCCAGCTCGACCAGGTGAACATCGACGCCGGCTACGGCCACCAGCACGTGTTCCTGCCCGCCGACCCCGGCAGCGGGGCGTTCACCTCCGACGGTTCCCCGGAAGGAAGCGGAAGCCGATGATCCGCAAGGCCGCAGCGCTGTTCGTGTTCGTGCTGACCTTCCTGCTGTCCGGCGGGATCGCGCATGCGCACGGCGGGCCGATCAAGCTCGACGTGCACGGTGACGGCGGTCAGGGCGTCAATGTCACCGTCACGTACAAGAACGACGGTCACATGGTGCCCGACGAGGTGCACATGACGTACACCGCGATCTCGTCGGACAACAAGACCATCGGCCCGGTCAAGCTGGTCGCCTCCGCCGAGGGCCAGTCCTTCTACACCAGCGCCGAACCGCTGCCGGTCGGCACGTGGACCGTCACTGTGACCGCCACGCACCCTTCCCCGGCGCAGCAATCGGTTGCGGTGATCTCGAAGGCCCTTCCGGTCCGGACAGCGGCGTCCATTGTGGATGATGGTCCGGACCCCGTGCTGATCACTTTGTCCATCGCCGTCCCGGCCGTGCTGGCGGGTGTGGCGTTCTTCGTGCTACGCCGACGCCCGGCTCGCTAGCGCTGCCACGACCCGGTTCGCCGTGTCCACACTGGACTGCGGGTTCTGACCGGTGATCAGGGTGCCGTCCACCACAACGGTCTGCGACCACGGCGGTCCCGGCTCCACGACCGCACCCAGCTCACGCAGCCGGGTCTCGACGAAGTACGGGGTCTTCTCGCCCGTTCCACCGTTGAGCTCCTCGGCGTCGCTGAACACGGTCAACCGCCTGCCGGCGAAGGCGAACTCGCCGTCGACCGCAGTGCTGAGCAGCGCCGCACCACCATGGCACAGCGCCGCGATGACCTTGCCTTCCTCGTCGGCCGTCCGCAGCAACCGGGCGAGGTCCTTGTCCACGGCCAGATCCGTCATCGGGCCGTGGCCGCCTGGGAGGTACACGGCGTCGTAGTCCTCAATGGACACATCCGCGAGCACCAGCGGCTTGGCCAGGTGGTCGGCGATGCCGTCGAGGTACTCGGTGAACGGCGGGTTCGCGCTGTTCTGGTCGACCGGCGGCTCCGCGCCGCCCGGGGTGGCGATGTCGATCTCGATGCCCGCCTCGGTGAGGATGCGGTGCGACTCGGCGACCTCCTCGGCCCAGTAGCCGGTCGGGTGCCGGGTGCCGTCGGACATGATCAGGTGGTCCGCGCCGGTCAGCACCATCAGGACCTTGGCCATTGCCTTCTCCTTCGTGTTGGCTCTTGATCGCGACAACGGCCATTCCATCAGGAATCATCCGTTAAGCTCGGCAGGGTCATAACTATTCTTATCGCCGCGGAGTTGCATGCCGAACCTCGACCTGCTCGTCACGTTCCTGGAGATCCACCGCAGCGGATCGCTCACCGCGGCGGCGGCTCGGCGTGGCCTGACCCAGCCCGCGGTCAGCGGGCAGCTGGCGAAACTGGAGCAGGAGCTGGGCGTTCAGCTGTTCGTCCGGTCCCGCAGCGGGGTCACGCCCACCCGTTCCGGCGACGACCTCGCGGCACGAGTGGGCCCGCACCTCGACCAGCTCACCGCCGAACTGACCACCACACCCGCGCCGACCGGCGTGGTACGCATCGGCGGTCCGTCGGAGTTCATGGCGGCCCGGCTCGTGCCGACCCTGGCACCGTTGACCACCCGCGGCCTGCGCCTGCACATCAGCCTGGGCCTGACCGAGGACCTGCTCGCCGACCTGCAGAACGACCGCCTGGACCTGGTGCTGTCCACCATCCGGCCCCGGCACAAGGGCATCGTCGCGACAACGTTTGCCGACGAGGAGTTCGTCCTGGTCGGCCCACCCCCACTCGCCCGCACCATCGACCCCGCCCGCCTCGCCGCCGACCCCGTCCGCGCCCTCGCGCACCTCCCCCTGGTCGCGTACGCGGAGACCCTCCCGATCATCCGCCGCTACTGGCGAACCGAGTTCGGCCACAAACCCCCGAACCCCACCGCCATGATCGTCCCGGACCTCCGGGCCGTCCTCGCCGCGGTGATCGCCGGCGCCGGGATCTCCGCCCTGCCCAGGTACATCGCCGAACCCGCCCTCACCTCCGGCTCCGTCGAACTCCTCCACCAGGCCCGGGTAGGCCCCCTGAACACCTCCTTCCTCGCCACCCGCACCAACGCCCTCACCATCCCCGCGATCGCCCTGGTCCACGACCACCTGATGGCCCGATCCGGCGCACTGGGCTCACTGTGAAGAAGCGGCGAGCCAGATAGCCCGATGCACTGGTGGTCCGGCGGGGAAACTGCCAACCATCCGCCGTGGACTGCGGGAACTCCAATGCACGGCGGTGTTTCACAACTCAGGGGTCCATATTGGACCCGTGCTTCGTTGCCCCGACGACGCCTTGTGTTTCGACGATCCCATCCGCACAGCCTGGTACGCCGTTCCAGATGTCGGCCCGATCCTGGACCAGTGCTTCGAGCCACTGCGGGCAAGGTCCTCAAGCGTGAGCTGTGCTGAGGAGTCCGAATGCAACCCTGGCGCGCACCGCACGTCTTGTCTGGCAAGGGGTCCGCGAGAACCAGGTAAGGGGATATCCAGATGCGTGCTGTGACCGTGGGAATGTTCATCGCCGGGGCCGCGCTGATGACGGCGTGTTCCAGCCAGACCGCCGCCGCCCCGGCGACGACCACAACCACAACCGGGACAAGCACCGCCACCAGCTCACCGTCCACTTCGGCGTCCGCCAGGCCCGTGCAGAAGCCCGCGGGGCAGAAACCCAAGGGATCCACCGAGTCCATCGGCAAGGACGTGAACTGCAGCTCCAACGGCGCCGGCAAGGTCGGCCCGGCCGGCGGCAAGCAGGTCGACCTGATCGCCGTGGCCACCAAGACCGGCACCGTCGGCTGCACCGAGGCCTTCACCATCATCTCGGACTACTACCGGGACGCCCCCACCAAGTCCGAGGGCACCGCCCACACCCTCACCGTCCAGGGCTGGACCTGCCTAGCCGACACCGGCGCCCAGGGCACCGGCATCATCGGCTGCGACAAGGACGGCCTGGCCTTCCACACCGCGCGCTGACCGCCTCCCCGGATTTTCGGGTGTGGTTGCGTTCCGACGGAAGTTTCGTTGGTCTCGTACTTGTGGCTGGGTTGCGTCACGGTCCCCTGAGGTGCGGTGGGCATGGCTGCCGTCAGGGAGCGGCTATGTTCGAATCTTGGGCAACGTATGGCTAGACCTCGATATGGGAGCCCATCACCACGGTCCGGTCTCTGGGGAGGGCGAACTGGTCGGCCGCGTCGGCGGTGATGTGGCTGGTGGCGATGAACAGGAACTTGCGCCAGCCGGCCATGGTGGGGTTGGCGCCGCGCTGGAGCTCGATCTTGCTCAGGAAGTAGGAGGCGCCGTCGATGTTCAGCCGGCCTTCGGTCCGGGTGGGGTCCAGCAGCCGCAGGGCGGTTGGCACATCAGGGGTTTCCATGTAGCCGAACTTGGCCGTGACGTGAGTGATCCCGTCGTCGGCGTAGCCGAGATCATCCACGACGATCCGGTCGGCCGTGGCGACCCGCGGGATCGGCTCGGTCTCGATGGACATGATCACCACGTGGTCGTGGCGCACGTGGTTGTGCTGGACGTTGGCGCGCATGGCGAGCGGCGCGGTTCGCTTGCCACGGTTGAGGAAGACCGCGGTGCCGGGAACGCGGGACGCGGGTGACCTGTCGGAGCGCAGCAGGGCGATGAACTCCTTCAGCGAACCCTCGGCGTCCTCGCGCTCGGCGGTCACGATCTCGCGCCCGCGTTGCCAGGTCGTCATCACGGTGAACGCGATCAGGGCGATCAGCAGCGGCAGCCAGGCGCCGTGAATGAGCTTGGTCATGTTGGCAGCGAAGAAAAGCAGGTCCACGGTCAACAGGACGGCGGCGCCGATCGCTATCAGCCACAAAGGTGTCCCCCACCGACGCCGGGCGACGTAGAAGAACAGCGTCGTGGTGATGGTGATCGTGCCGGTCACCGCCATGCCGAACGCGAACGCCAGCGCGGCCGAGCTCCGGAACGCGAACACGAGTGTCAGCACCGAGACCATCAGCAGCCAGTTGATGAACGGCACGTAGATCTGGCCCATGGTGGACTCGGAGGTGTGCGCGATCCGCAGCCGCGGCAGGTAGCCGAGCTGTGCGGCTTGGGAGGCAACAGAAAACGCGCCGGTGATGACGGCCTGGGACGCGATCACGGTCGCGGCGGTGGCCAGCAGCACCATCGGCAGCCGGCCCCAGCCCGGTACCAGCAGGAAGAACGGGCTGCTGATGTTGTTGGGATCGTTGAGGATCAGCGCGCCCTGGCCCAGGTAGCTCAGCACACAGGCCGGGAACACGAGGAAGATCCAGCCCCGCGTGATCGAGCGGCGGCCGAAATGGCCCATGTCGGCGTAAAGCGCCTCGGCGCCGGTCACCGCGAGTACGACGGCGGCCAGCGCGAAGAACGCGATCCCGAAGTGGCCGACGAGAAAGCTCACCGCGTAGGTCGGCGAGAGCGCTTTCAGGATGTCCGGGTGCTGGGCGATGCCCACCAGGCCGAAGCCGCCGATGGCCACGAACCACAGGATCATCACCGGCCCGAACACCCGGCCCACCGCCGCGGTTCCCCGCCGTTGCACCATGAACAACGCCACGATGATCAGCGCGGTGATCGGCACGACGAGCGTGTCCAGCGAGGGCTCGACGACCTTCAGACCCTCCACAGCGGACAGAACGGAGATCGCGGGCGTGATCATGCTGTCGCCGAAGAACAGCGACGCGCCGAAGATGCCCACCCCGGCCAGGATCACCGCCGCCCTGCCGCCCTGCTGACGGCCCCAGCGGCGCAGCAACGTGATCAGGGCCATGATCCCGCCCTCGCCGTCGTTGTCCGCGCGCATGGCCAGCAGGATGTAGGTGACCGTGACGACGATCATCACCGACCAGAACACCAGCGACACCACGCCGTAGACGTTCTCGGTGCTGACCGGCACCGGATGCGGGTCGCCCGGGTTGAACACGGTCTGCAGGGTGTAGATCGGGCTGGTCCCGATGTCGCCGAACACGACGCCGAGCGCGCCTACGACGATCGCGAGCCGGACACTGTCCCGGCCCTTGTGGTCGGACACGGCGCTCCTCCTGGTGCATCGCGCCCGCACCCGGCGCGTCGTCGCGCAGATTACCGGCGCTGTCCCTTCCCAGCCTGCCGACAACGAGCGACATCACAGCCGGTCACGGAGTTTCGTGCCACCCGGAAAACGGCACGAATCAGAGTTTCGTGCGGTAGACTCAGCCACGTGAACTGCGAAGCCTGCGGCCGCCCGCTCCCACCAGCCTTCAAAACCGGTCGGATCAGGCGATACTGCGACGCCACCTGCCGCAGCGCGGCCCGGCGGCGGCGCGAACGCGTCAAGCCAGACTTGACACCGGCCGAACGTCAAGCCAGTCTTGACAGCGTGCTGAACGACCCGCTGTCCGGGGTCGGCGACGCGGTGCGGAAGGTCCGTGCCGCGGAAGCCGAGCTCCGGCAGGCCGTGGAGGCGGCGAGGCGGGCCGGGCACACCTGGCAGGAGCTCGGCGACCTGCTGGGCACCAGCCGGCAGGCCGCCTTCCAGCGGTTCGGCCGTCCGATCGATCCACGAACGGGGAGCCCGATGGCCGAGCCCACGCTGGCCGGCGCCGACCGGCGCGCGGAGGACCTTGTGGTCGCGATCATCGAGTGCCGGTGGGCGGACGTTCGCCGGGACTTCGACGAGCGGATGCTCGAGGCGATCAGCGAGACCATGCTCGGCCAGGTGTGGGCACAGACCGCGAGCCTGGTCGGTCAGTACGAGCGGATGGGCGAACCGTTCACGCGGGGCGCGGGCGACTTCACGATGGTCCAGGTCCCGCTGTTCTTCGAGGCGGGCGAGTTGACCGCGCAGGTGACGTTCAACGCCGAGGGGCAGGTGGCCGGGCTCTGGATCCGGCCGTCGAACCAGTAGTTCACAAGGGAAGTGGGGGAGTTGATGTTCAGAAAGGCAGTCCTGGCCTGCGTTGTGGCGCTGGCCGGGCTTGTGGGGACACCGGCGGTCGCCGCAGCGGTGCCGACCGCCGAGCAGCAGCTGGACTGGGTGCTCGACGCGTCCGGCCGGGTTCCGTTGCCGGAGAACGAGATCCGCGAGCACGTGGCGCAGGTCCTGCTCGACGCGGTCAGCGGGCCTGCCGGGGTCAACGCGGCGCTGACCAGCCTCGGCCGGTTGACGCTTGACAAGATCGTTGTCTCACAACCGAATGTCGTCCAGGCGAACGTGCACGCACCGGCGGACGACTATCTGATGAGTGTCCACACCGACCAGTCGGGCCTGATCGACGGGTTGCGCGCGTCGCCCAACAACCCGGCGCCGACCTCGTGGAGTGAGGTCGACGCCAAGCTGTCCGCGTTGGGCGCGCGGGTGTCGTTCGGGGCGTCCGAGATCGTCGCTGATGGACAGTGCCGCGTCGTTCACGGTGTGGGCGAACAGGTTCAACGGCCGTTGGGGTCGGCGTTCAAGCTGTACGTGCTGGGCGCGCTAGGCAAGGCCGTGGCCGAGCACCGCGCGTCCTGGACCGAGCAGCTGGCGATCCGCGACGACTGGAAGAGCCTGCCCTCCGGGGTGCTGCAGAACGACCCGGCAGGCACGCAGCACACGCTGGCCGAGTACGCCGACAAGATGATCTCGATCAGCGACAACACCGCCACGGATCACCTGATCCACCGGCTGGGCCGGGATGCCGTGCAGCGTCAGCTGTTCGCGTTCGGCAACCAGCGGCCGCAGGCCAACATCCCGTTCCTGACGACGAAGGCGATGTTCGAGCTGAAGGCCACGCAGTACCCGGCCCGCGCCGACGCGTACCTCGCGCTGCCCGAGTGGGCCAAGCCCGTGGCGGTCAACGCGCTGGAACGCCTTCCGCTGACCGGGTTGGCCGGCTGGCAGAAACCGGAGAAGATCGACCAGATCGAGTGGTTCGGCTCACCGAACGACATGTGCCGCGCCTACTCCGGACTGGCCAAGGAGAACCAGCCGGAGATCGGCCACGCGCTGTCGATCAATGACGCCGGCATTGGCCTGGACCGGACCCGGTTCCCGGTCATCTGGTACAAGGGCGGCAGCGAACCGGGCGTGCTGACGATGAACTTCCTGACCCGCACGGCCACCGGCCGCACGTTCGTCAGCAGCGTGATGGTCTCGGACACCGCGGCGCCGCTGAACGAGAACCACGTGGCCGGCCAGGCCCTGGCCATCGTCAAGGGCGCCTTCCAGCTGATGGCCGGCTAAGGGATCAGCACCGTCCGACGCCCACCCTGGTCGAGGTTCCAGACTCGGTCGACCTCGGCCAGGGGGACGCGGTTGATCTCGATCCGCAGCGCGCCGCTCGCCACCATGTCCATCACCTTCGGCAGGTACGAGGTGATGACCTCCAGCGGCGGCGCGTTGCCGGAGCCGCTGCCCAGTATCTCCAGGGCGTGGCTGCGCAGGACCTCGGCGTCCAGGTTCAGCGTCTGCCCGGCCATCACGCCGACCTGGACCAGGCGGGTCCGGGCGAACCGGAGCTCCATGTCGGTCGCGCCGAACGTGCTCAGCAGAACCTCGGTCGGGCGGCCCCAGAGATAGTCCAGCACGATGTCGAACGGCCCGTGTGCGCGATAGGCCTCACGCAGGGCGTCTTCGGGCTGGTTGAGCTGGATCGTCGCGTCGGCACCGAGGCCGGGCAACAGGTCCAGCACGCGCTGGTTGCGTCCGGCGGCCACGATGTGCCCGGCTCCCAGCTGTTTGGCGAGCTGCACCGCGAGCTGACCGGTCACCCCGGTGGCGCCGAGGATCAGGACCCGTTCCCCCGCTTGAAGTTTGGCCCGCCACTCCAACGCGGTCCACGCCGACATCGCCGGGTTCTGGATCGCGGCGGCCACGGCCTCGTCGACGCCGTCCGGGATCTCCGTGGACCACTTTCGTTGTGTCGCAGCACGTTCGGCCATGACACCGTCCCGCGATCCGAACAGGACTCTTGTCCCGTCGGCAAGTTCTCCCGCGCCGATGAACCCGCACACGGTCGGCAGCTTGTCCGGGGACGAGTAGTGCGTGCCCGCCGCCCACGCCCGGTCGTAGTTCATCACCGGGCAGGCCGTCACCCGCACGAGGTCTTGTCCTTCGCCCACAACGGGTTCGGGCACCTCCTCGTAACGGGGCACCTCCCCCACCGCGTGCAGCACGGCGGCCTTCACGGCAGCTCCTGCCCGAACAACCGGCCGATCCGCCGCTGCCAGGCGACCAGCACCCTCGGCTGACGGACCCTTGGCCGGCGGTTTCGCAGGCTGCGGCCCTGGTGACCGGCGGGCCGGTCCTCGTGCGCGGGAACTCCGGGTAGCCGGTGCATGGCCCGGTGCAGCGCCTCTTTCATGGGTGACCCCTCCAGACACGTACAAGGTACGTGATTACGTACGTTGTACGTGCCAGGTTAGGAAGTACGGTGTACGTGTGTCAAGGACCAGCGATGACCAGCCGATCTGGGCCCGCCCGGAGCCCGGTGGCCGCCGTCCGCGGCTGACCAGGGAGCAGATCGCCCGCACGGCGCTGGAGATCGCGGACCGGGAGGGCTTCGACGCGGTGTCCATGCGGCACGTCGCCGCGACGCTGAACACGGGCGCGATGACGCTCTACAACTACGTCCGTACCAAGGACGAACTGGTCGCGCTCATGCACGACGAGCTGATGGCCCAGGTCCTCGTGCCCGGCGAGCTGCCGGACAGCTGGCGCGGCGCCTTGACGCTGATCGCCCACCGCACCCACGACGTCATGGCCCGCCACCCGTGGGCGCTGAACTCGTTGCAGGAGGCCCAGTTCGGGCCGAACGCCATGCGCCACTTCGAACAGACCCTCGCCGCACTGGCCAGGACCGGGATCGACACCCCCGCGAAGTTCAGCGTGCTGACCCTGGTCGACGACTACGTGCGCGGCGCGGTGTTGCGCGCCAGCGAGATCCGCAAGCGCAAGTCCACAGCGGACGCCGACCCCGCCGCCGTCCAGGCCGCCATCGAGTTCGGCATGGCCCAGCTCCGGACCGGCGAGTTCCCGCATACCGCCGCCTTGCTGGGCGGCGATCTTTCGTCGTTCCCCGAGGACGCACCCAGCCCGGCCATGGCGGAGGACGGCCTGCGCGAACAGTTCGAACGCGGCCTGCGCGCCGTCCTCGACGGAGCCGCCGCCGAGTTCGGGCTGACCTAGAGGCATCGCGGCCGTCGCCGAACTGGAACTCGACGCTGATCACGCATTCGACGGCTTCGCCGACCGGCCCTTCCCCGCGAAGTGCGAGGTTGACCGTACTGGAATGGCCATTTCCGACAACGCTGAGCATTGCGCTCTGACCGGGCAGAAGCAGGCGCACCGGCATATCGTCCTGCGAGACCCGCAGACCATGCTGGACCAGCGGCCCCTCAACAACGGCGGCGCTCGTCGCGCCATCCGCGGTGTCCAGGTAGATCTGAACGACGAATTCCTCGACCGGCCTCCGATCAACCCGAAGCCTTTCTCGGAGTTGAACCACATGTCGACAACCCGTACGTGTTCTTGGGGGGAAGTGAGTCGTAAACCCGTTATGTGAACAGGTCCCAGGGCTGGTCGCGTTCGGCGGTGATCGCGATGACCAGCCGGCCGGAGACGTGCGCGGACAACCCGTTGTCGTCGAACTGGTTCTCGCGGTGCAGGCGCGCGGTGAGCTCGAGGCTCTGCTCACGGGTGAGGGGGTGTTCCAGGACGCCGAGGAGGAACGAGCCGGTGGACGGGCCGAGCAGGTCCAGGCCGGCCCACGTGCCCCGCAATGCTTGTCCCGCAACGCGGACCGACGACTCCGGGGCGGTGGCGTAGAGCTGGTCGGCGATGTCGTTCACGCGGCGGGCGATGGTGGTGGCGAGCTCCCGCGGTGAGCTGCGGTCGAAGTCCCTCGCGCGGCTGTCGCGGCGGGCTGGTGCCAAAGCCTTCTCGTCGGACGGCGAGGCGGAGAGCTGGTCGAACAGTTCGGGCTGGAACGCCACCGGCGACGGCATCGGCTGACCCACCGGCCCGTTCATCCCCGGCAGCCGCCCCGATCGGGTGAACAGGTCGACGGTGATCCCGTGGCCAGTGGTGTACGCCCAGGTCACGGCCAGTGGGTGCACGCCGTGGTGGTGAGACCAGGGCAGCAGGCTGTTGAGGCGGTCGCGTTGCTGCGCCGTCACCCGGGTGGGCGGCGCCTCGGACCGGCCGCGCGCCTCCCCCGCCAAGGTCACGCCGGGCATGTCGAACAGCAGGTCGGGCCGGGCCTTGGTGACGTTGTAGTGCCCGGCCAGGGCGGTCGGCAGGGCGTCGAAGTGGGCGATCGTGCCGGACGTGGCCTGCCACTGGTACGCGGTCTGCACGGCCGCGGTGAGCATCCCGAGCCCGATCGACTCGCTCACGAACCTGCGGATGTGCGAGGCGCTCGCGCGGAACGGCTCGTCGCGCAACCGGATCGCCGTCCCCGGCTCGCTGTTGAGGTAGCACAGCACCAGCCGCAGCTCGTGCTGCCGCGTCTCGTACCGCACCGGTCCGCTCGCCGGCACCGCCAGCGCGTTCACGCTCACCGCGTAGCTGAGATCCACCGGCAGCAACCGGTCCGCCGCCACCCGGTGCACCCCGTCCACCTCGGGATACGGATCGACGTGCGCCGCGCGCTCCGTCCACGCGAACTGCCGCAACGTCACCCAGCCCATGCGCCAACCCTACGTCTGGGGGCTGACAGGGGCAGGGGTTCCCGGCAGGCTGGCGCGCATGCGCGGAACGGGAACGTTGATCGGGGTCGTGCTCGCACTGCTGTTGTGTGCTCCCGCGGCGGATGCGCACGGGGGCGTCACAGTGGACTCGGACCGGCCGGAGTTCTGGCAGGGGAAGGTGGTCAAGAACGACCCGAGGGTGCGGGATGTGCCGGAGTGCAAGGCGGCGGGGTGTGACCGCGCCGAGGTGGCGGTGCGGCTGCCCAGGGACCTGAAACGCAAGGCGGGTGGGGTCGAGCTGGCGATCCGCACGGTGGGCGCCACGCCGGACGACAGCCTGGGTTTTGTTGTGTACCAAGGGCGTAAGCGGGTCGCGCTGGCGGACGCGCAGATCGGCCCGGCGCGGTCGGTGTGGCTGCCCAAGGCCGACGCCCGGTACACCGTCTACGTGTTCTACAACCCCTTCGTGCCGGACCTGGCGTCGCCGTCGGTGCGCTACGAAGGCTTGGCGGAGAACGAGAACACGCCGTCCAGCCCTGGAGTGCGGGACCTGCTGCCGGACCTTCAGGTGCTGCCGCAACGGTTCGCGACGTTCGACACGCCGCCGCCGTTCTTCGACGACTCGGCCGCGCCCGGGGCCTCCTGCTTCACCAGCGAGGTCCAGGAGCAGCACGCCAAGCTGTGCCTGCGGTTCGGGCAGGCCATGTCGAACATCGGCGACGGGCCGGTGGACGTGCGGTTCAGCACGCCCAAGGGACAGCGCCCGCCGGAGGTGCCCGGGTCGCAGCGGATCTTCCGGTCCGACGGCACCTACCACGACGTGCCGTCCATCGGGACCATGCACTACCACCCGATCCACCAGCACTACCACTTCGAGGACTTCTCGGTCTCGGAGCTGTGGGCGGCCGACGCCTCGGGCAAACCGACCGGGACCGCCCCGGTCGCCACCGGCAAGAAGAACGGGTTCTGCATGGCCGACACCGAACTGCCGTGGTGGGCCAAGAAGGGCAACGCGCCGCAGAGCTACCCGGCGCCGCGCTGCCTCGAGCCGGGAGCCGACTCGCCCGCCGACGTGGACGCGTTCAACAACGGCATCTCCCGCGGCTGGGCGGACGAGTACTGGTGGGCCCTGCCGGACCAGATGATCGAGGTCAGCGCGTTGACGGACGCGACCTACGTGCTGGTCACGCACGTCGACCCGGCGAACAAGATCAAGGAACTGAACGAGGCCAACAACTGCGTGCGCATCCCGGTCACCCTGACCGGCCTGGCCACCGCAACCCCGAAGGCCGCTCTCGGCACCCAGTCCACCCCCTGCTGATCCGGATGGGGCCGGTCGCGCACCGGCCCGCCGGTCAGAGGTTGGTGAGGGTGTCCATGTCCTCGTCGGACAGGGTGAAGTCGAAGATGTTCAGGTTCTCGCGGATCCGCGAGGGCGTGATGGACTTCGGGATCACCCGGTTGCCCTGCTGGACGTTCCAGCGCAGCAGCACCTGGGCCGGGGTGCGGCCGTACTTGTGCGCGATCTGCGCCGCGGTCCGGTCCTTGATCAGCGCGCCGACCGCGAGCGGGCTGTAGGCCTCGGTCAGGATGCCGTGCTCGGCGTGGAAGGCGCGCAGCTGCGTCTCGGGTTCGCCGGGGTGCAGCCGGATCTGGTTCACCGCCGGGACCACGCCGGTCTCGTCGATGATCCGGCGCAGGTGCGGGATCTCGAAGTTCGACACGCCGATCGAGCGCACCCGGCCGGACGCCTGGATCTCGGTGAAGGCCTTCCACGAGCCGGCGAAGTCCGAGCCGCCGGGCCAGTGGATCAGGTAAAGGTCCAGGTAGTCCAGCTTGAGCCGGTCCATGCTCTCGTCGAACCCGCGCATGGCGTTGTCGTAGCTGTTGGAGTTGCCGAGCAGCTTGGTGGTGATGAACAGGTCCGACCTGGGCACCGGCGAGGACGCCAGCGCGAGGCCGACTCCCTGCTCGTTGCGGTACAGGGCGGCGGTGTCCACGCTGCGGTACCCCACGTCGAGCGCGGTGGTCACCGCGTCGGCCACCACGGCGTTGGGCACCTGCCACACGCCGAGGCCGAACTGCGGGATCTTGTGTCCATCGTTGAGCGTCAGTTCAGGAACGTCGACCACGTTCCCAACTCTATCCCGGCGAACCGCGGAAAGCCGTCTTGCCCCGAACCGGGCGCGCCCGGCAGGCTGCTGCGATGAAGTGGCCGTGGCGCAGTACCCAGGTCCCGCCGTCCGAGCTCGGGTTCTTCCAGCAGGCCGGCCGCAGGCTGGATCTGCCGGTGGCGGAGGCCCTGATCCACTTCCGGGAACAGGTGAGCCTCGACCTGGAGTGGACCGACACGCGAAAACGCCGGTTCCGTCGCAACTCCGTCTGGCTGCGAGGCCTGACACTTGGACTGACGGCGGCGTCCACTGTGGTGCTCGGCGTTCAGTCCATTCCGGACCGTGCCTCGTGGGCACTTCCGTTGGTAGCAATGGTAACCGTGCTCGGCACGTTGGAGACGTTCTTCAACTGGCGGTCGCGGTGGGTGCTGATGGAGGAGGCGCAGTACCGGTTCAACCGGCTGCGGGACGAGATCGACTACTACCTGGTCTCGACACCGTCCGCCGAGCTGGCGCGCGACCGCCTCGCGGAGTTCTTCGCGCGCCAGCAAGGCGTTTGGGATGAGATCAGCACCCGCTGGCTCGACCTGCGCAAGCTCGACCGTCCCCCCACCGCACCGGTCACCCCGGGCCAGTGACCTGGTCAGTCACCCGTGAGACTGCGGATCCGGTCGCGGTCCACCCGGGTCAGCTCGTCCGTGCCGGGACGCAACAGTTCCAGTGCCCGTTGCACGTGTCCGCGCGCCCGCACTCCAGCGCCCATTCGGTCGTACATCCAGCCCAGCATCAGGTGTACCCGGCCGCGGGCGAGATCGTCGCCGCTGCGGTCCACCGCGGACAGAATGCAGTCCTGTAACGCCACCAGATCCTGCGAACGTCCATTTCTGTCCACAAAGGACGACAGGGCCCAGGCCAGTTTCCAGGCGTGCGCGTCGAAGCCGAGCCGGTGGGCATCCTCGATCAGACGCAGCAACGTGTGGTGTTCGGCGGTGCACCAGGCACTGGCCTGCCGGGCCGACCGGATCTCCGCCGGCGTCACGCCGTGGCCGGGCGGGTCGTCGATCTCATATCCCCCGGCGGCGAAGAACGTGTACAGGTAGTGGTCCAGCAACCGGCGGATCGCCTCCTGACGCATGGCCCCCGTGTCCAAAGTGGACGTTTTGGTGGCCGCGTAGTCGCGCAGCGAGTCGTGTGAGGCGAACCGGTCGGGGGTGACCTCGGTGAACAGCTCCGCCTGGATCAGGTCCGTCAACGTGCTTCTGGCCTCGTCGACCGGGACCCCGGCAAGGCTGGCGGCCGCGGTGGTGGACGCTTCGGCGCCGGGGTGCAACCCGAGCAGGCGGAACATGCGGGCCGCGGCCGGATCCAGATGCTGGTAGGCCCAGGCGATCACGGCCCGCAGCTCGTCACGGGTCTCCCCCGCCAGCTCGTCGGCCAACGCGCGCAACGACAACGCCTGGTCGAGCTCCAGCCGGGCCGCGATCAATGCCACCGCCAAGGGCAGTCCGGCACAACGTTCGAGCAGCCGCAGCACGGACTCCGGCTCGGACGCCACCCGCGCGGCCCCGATCCGGCGAACCAGCAACTGCCGGGAGTCCTCCAGATCGAGCGGGGCCAGGGTCAGTGGCCGCGCGCCTTCCCAGGTCACGAGGTCGACAAGCGGGTCACGGCTGGTGATGACGACCGTGCACGCCGGAGTGCCCGGCAGCAACGGCCGCACCTGAGCGACATCGTGCGCGTTGTCCAGCACGATCAGCATCCGCCTGGCGGCCAGAACGCTGCGGTACAAGGCGGCCTGCGCGCTCAGCCCGGCCGGGATCCGGGTGACGCCGAGCGCGTCGAGGAACCCGCGGATCGCCTCGCCCGGCGACATCGGCGGCCCGCCGCCGAATCCGCGCAGATCGACGTACAACTGCCCGTCGGGGAACCGTGCATCCACCTGCCTTGCCCACTGCACGGCCAAAGCGGTCTTGCCCACCCCGCCGCGGCCGTTGACGGCGACGATCGCCGCCGTGTCGAGCATGGCGAGTTCCTTTGCCCGGCCGACGAAGTACGGTGTGTGCGCGGGCAACTGGTGTGGTGCGTCGGAAACCGGCACCGCGGGCGGATAAGGGTGGTCGGGCAGGCAGATCCAGCCCACGGTCGAGGTCTCCTTGACGCCGACCTCGACCCGCCGGTAGCTGCCCGGTTCACCGGCGGGACTGTGCTGCACGACCTCCTCGAAGAACCAGGTGGATGTGATCACGGCGAGCAGCCCGGGCGAGGAGGCCAGTGCCTGCTTGAGCGCCGGGGCGTCGGACAGCCGGAAGGTGAAGTTCAGCGCCTTGCCGGCCACGCCGTGGTCGTCGTGGGTGAGCTCACCGGCGTGGATGGCCAGCCGCAGCCGGATCCGGGCCTGCGGCGGGCAGCCGGCGTTGTACCGGCGCAGCTCCTTGACCAGCGACAGGGGAAACGACTCGACGAACACGCACTTCGGCACGCTGACCGGGGCGAGCAGGAACAGCCCGTCGCCACGGTCCTCGTGGTAGCAGTCGCCCCAGCCGATCCCGGCGTCCGCGCAGGCCCGTTTCATCACGGCATAGAGCCCGTCGCGGGCGGCGACCTGGTGCGGTGTGGTGCGTTCCTGGGCGCCGAAGCCCTCGACGTCCAGGACGAGAATGGTCCGGTGGACCGCTTGCGGGGGAACGAGCACAGAGACCTCGTGGTGGGTACGGGAACGGAGAAGTCACGCCACCCGGCGGGCGGCGTCGACGAAACCCGCCAGCCGGCTGCGCAGCAGCGCGGCGTTGGCGGCGGTGAGATCGATCGTGTAGTGCTGCCCGTCCAGGCCGAACGTCACGGTGCCCACGTCGGGCCCGACCGTGCCGTCCAGGTCGTCGACAAGGTGGAAGTCAACACGCATGGTCATGGCACACCTCGTTCATCTCGGCAGCAGCATCGGCTGGACGGGCAGCGGGCGGGAGATCGCGCCGAACTCCCGCATCAGGTCGGCGACCCGCTGGATGTCGCCTGCCGCGATGTCCGCGGTGTACTCGGCGATCCGGACCTTCTGGGCGGTCGCGGGGTCGAGCCTGAGGTACTTCACGAGCAGGGGCTGCAGGATCGCGGCGGTGCCCATGTCGGCGATCCCCCTGCGCAGGGCGCGGACGAACGCGTCGAGCGCGTCCCGGTCGCGCTGGTAGTCCTGGGCGCGCACGGCCCAGCCGGAGATCGGCAGCCCGCCGGGCTGGCCGAGGGCCACATCCACGATCGGCCGGGCGTGGAAGTCGCTGTTGGTGATGGTCAGGTACGGCTCGGCGAGCACGGCGCCGTCGATCTCGCCGCGCTGCATCGCGGCGGGCATGTCCGGCATCGCCATCGGCACCCACCTGATCGACGAGCCGTCCAGGTTGCGGTTGCGCAGCTGGGACAGCACGCCGAGATCGGAGATGGAGCCGGTGCCGGTGACCGCGATCCGCTTGCCTGGCACGTCCTCGGCCTTCTGGATGCTGCCTTCCGGCGGCACCACCAGCTCCAGGTGCCCGGGCAGGGCGGTGTAGGCCGGGGAGATGATCTTCAGGTCGGCCTTGCCGTCGCTCTGCGCCTGGAGGATCGCCGGATAGCTGCTGAACGCCACGTCCAGCCTGCGGCCCAGCGCCGACACCGCGTCGGGTCCACTTTGGACGGTCACCGTCTCGATGTCCACGCCCTCCTGGGCGAAGTACCCGGCATCCAGCGCGCGGAAGAACGGCGCCACGTCGACCACCGGCAGCACACCGACCCGCAGCTTGGGCCGGCCGATGACCGAGTCGCTGAACGCCCCCGCACCGGGCGAGGGGTCCTCCGGCAGCCGCACCAGGGCCGCGGTGACCGCCGCGAACACCGCGACGACCACGGCGGCGATGATGAACGACTGGGTGCGCCGGCTCGCGTGCAGGAACCGGGCCACCGCGGGAGACCGTCCCCCGGCTCGGTGCCGCGCAGGGCCCCGGACGGTCTCCGCGCGGTGCTTCCCCCGTACCCGGCCCGGCACGGGAGTCTCCTTGGCCAGGGCGGGCGCCACGGCCGGATCCGGCCGGCGCATCGCCTCGACGACCTCGAGGATCAGCTCGGCGCGGCGACGGCGATCCATCCCCGAGGGCGGCAGCTCGGCGTCCGCGGCGTCGCGCAGCCGCGTGAACCAGGCGCCCACGGGCTCGGTGCTGGCTGTTCGTCTGTTCTCCCACCGAGACCACAACCGGCGAAACACGGTGACCACCCTTCGTTGTGCGAATGCGGGCTACGCCCGGCCGGGTCCACGGCCGGAGGATCTCCTTGACTTGCTGGACTTTCGCCGCCGGTAGCGGAGGATCTTCTCCAGCTTCTTGCGGCCGGCGTAGAGACATCGGGGGATCGACGAGGGCGCGAGCTCGAGCAGCTCGGCGATCTCCGGGTTGGTGTACCCGAGGGCCGCCAGCACGATCGCCTTGCGTTCGGACACGGACAGCACGTGCAGGGCGTCGAGGATCGCGTCCACGTTCACCCGCTCGTCGACGGAGCTGGACATCCACTGCGAGACCGAGTCCATGGCGTCCTCGATCCGCTCGATCCGCTCGACCGGGGTACGCCGCAGCTCGTCCAGCGCGAGGTGCCGGGCCGCGGTGATGGCCCAGTTCAGCGGTTTGCGCACGGTCGGCCAGTTCACCAGCAGCTTCTCCAGCACGGCGTCGGCGATCTCGTCGACGTCGAGGAGGTCGCGGAACCGGTGACGAAGGTAGAACCGGACCTGTGCACGCAGGTCCGGGTAGAGGTTGACGAAGGCGGGGTCCATTCGTTCTCGGATCGGGTCACTCGGGGTGGGCGGTACGTTCAGCACGCTGGGGTCCGTTTCGTGTGCTCCGGCATGGGGCGTTCGGGGGACCGCGACTGATGGGGGTCCACACCCCGGTCGGGTCGGCCACGGATCCCCGCGCGCGGGGACCACGCCACGCCGCTCGGTACGGACATCGACCCCACCCCCCTCCAGAGGCCTTCGCGCGCGGGCACCCACTCTGAGTGCTCATCGAAGTGACGAATCCGGGAGGCGTAAATGGAAAAAGTCACCTGAAAGAACTGAGAATCCCGCGTTTGTACGGAATCTCATCCATTTCTGGCCAGCAACTGGCCAAACGCCAGACAGGTGTGAACAGCCGCCGAGGCAGGCGCGCGATTCTTTCAGGTTTTATGAGCCACGAACCAGGAGCCGTCCAGCCTGGTCAGGCTCGCGTGCGCCCGGCGCGGTCGAAGCCGCGTACATCGGTGACGCCGCTCAACAGATCTACAAAACCGTGGGGATCGACCATGATTGTGGCGAGCATTCTTGTGGTGGCATCTTGGTGCCACGATCCGGTTCACGGGAGCGGACATGCGGGAAGAGGGCACGCCACGCAGTGCCCTCTTCCCAGTGTGCGGCTGTTTTCTAGAACACGTAGCAGTCGACGTACTCGGTCGTGCGGACCGAGGCCAGCGCGGCGACAAGGCCATTGCCGGCGTTGCGGCGCACCTGGGCCGCCTCGGTCGGGTGCGGGGTGGTCGACTTGCAGGACGTCGGCGAGCTGTGACCGGACATCAGGTAGTCACAGCGACCGTTGCGGTTGTCCGGCAGGCCGAGGATGTGCCCCAGCTCGTGGGCGGCGATCCGCGGCGGGTAGAACCCGTCGCTGACCGCTTCCCGTCCCATGTAGACAGTGCCGCGGCCGAACCCGCCCGGGTAGGTCCGGGGCCAGCCGTTGTCGGCGTAGACCTTGACCGTGGCGGTGCTGCCGGTGGCCGGCTTGAGCTGGATCGTCGGCACAGCGGCGTTCCACGCTGCCGCGCCTTCATCCACCGCCGCCCTGAACTCCTGGGCCTGGCTGGCGTCGTAGTAGATCGTGCGGACGGCCAACGGGGCGGCCGTGGCCGCCGTCCCGCCGAACGCCACCAACGAGGCCATCAGCCCTAGTGCGGCGACCAGTGCCCGGATGGTCTTGACCATGGGACCTCCCTCAGATACCGGTTTGCTGACGAATCCACGACAGGTGCTGGGCGATCCCGGTGTACAGGGTCGTCGTCGCACATTCACCGTTGTTGTCACCGGGACCGTGGGTCTCGCCGACCAACGTCCAGTCGCCGCGAACGCCGGTGACCGCGGGGCCGCCGGAGTCGCCGTGACAGGCGGAGTGCGTCCGGTCGCCCGACACGCACAGGTCGTTGGCGCCGCCGCCACCGGCCCGGCACCGGCTGCTGGGCAGCACGGTCAGGTCGATCTCCTGCAGCGTCTGCGGCGTGGGACAGCTCGGCCACGCCGTGCAGCCCCAGCCCAGCAGCCGCACCGGACCGCCCGGAGCGGGGTTGGCCTGGGCCATCTTGACCGGAGCCGACCGGGCCGGGGTGGCCAGGTGCATCAGCGTCAGGTCGGTGCCGGACCTGGTGATCCGGCGGTCGATCCGGCCGAGCTCACCGCCGGAGTTGCGGTTCACCGACCCGATCCGGCCCTGGGACGCGCTGCCG
Organism: Actinocrispum sp. NPDC049592; assembly: GCF_040675465.1. Taxonomy (NCBI): domain Bacteria; kingdom Bacillati; phylum Actinomycetota; class Actinomycetes; order Pseudonocardiales; family Pseudonocardiaceae; genus Actinocrispum; species Actinocrispum sp. NPDC049592. Next base: position 197,042 of record NZ_JBFAPA010000012.1, read on the forward strand.
CAGTGGTTCGCCGTGACGATCCACTGTGGAGCGACCAGGCTACCGCCGCAGCCGTTGCTCAGCGCGACCATGAACGAGTACGTCTCGGAGGCGTTGTGCCCACCGATGATGTTCGGCTGCATGCCGTCCGCCGAGGCGGGCGCGGCGACCGCACCCGCGATGGCGCACGCGCCGAACGCGGCCATAAGGAATTTGCGCATCTACTTCTCTCCGTCGTCGACGGCCGAAGCCGCCTTGCAGGGGTGACAAGGGAGTACGTGATCAGCTTCCCGGGCCGGACGTGTTTTGGCCACCCTACAAAAGTGGGTTGTCCGGGGCCGTCAAACGAGAAGGACATAACACTCGGCAATAGCGCGTCCGTTTTCCGGACAGCAATTGAGGTCGCGTTTTCCGCGATCACGGGCAACCCTGAAACGATACGGTGCGCGGTGACCGGCTGCCAGCCGCCATCGTGGCGTGTTTCCGCACGGGACAACGGCTTTGGCCGAACCTATCGTTGGATCATGGGTGCACAGCGAACGGTCGGCCACACCCTCTCGGCCGACGGGACGAGGATCGGCTGGCGGCAGCTCGGCCGCGGGCCCGCCCTGGTGATCGTGCACGGTTGGCTCGCGACCGGCCAGGAGTGGTACCCGGTCGCCGAGGACCTCGCCGCCGACCACACCGTGTTGCTGGTCGACCGGCGCGGCCGCGGCCTCAGCGGCGACGGCCCGGAGTACTGCCTGGCCGCCGAGGTCGCGGATCTGCATGCGGTACTGGCACACGCGGGCCCCGGCGCGGCTTTGCTGGGCCACTCGTACGGCGGGATCTGTGCCGCCGCAACGGCTTCGGCGGGCGCGGACATCGCGGCCCTGGTGCTGTACGAACCGCCGCTGCCGGTGAACGGGCCGTGGGACGACACGGCCCTGCCCCGCATCGGGAAAGCGCTCGACGCGGGCGATACCGAGCTGGCGCTGACGTTGATCCTCACGGAGGCCATGGGCGCGGCCGGCCTGGCCGAGAAGCTGCGCGGCACTCCACTGTGGACGGCCATGGCCGGCGTCGCGCCGACGTTCGAACGAGAGTTCCGCGCCACCAACGCACTTGTGGGCAGGCTGGGCCCGTACATGACCATCCCGCGACGCACGAACCTGCTCGTCGGGTCGGAGACCATCCAGCGGCAGAAGGACGCCACGACGTTCCTGCTGGGCAGCCTGCCGCACGCCCGGTTCACCGAACTGCCCGGCGAGGCCCACCACGCGCACCTGAACAGTCCGCACGCGGTGAGCCAGGCCGTCCGGTCACTTCTTCACTGCTTCGCGTAGTGCGCCGCGCCCCACCAGTCGACGATCACGACGTCCTCGTCCCCGACCACCCAGGCGTCGTGCCCGGACGGCAGGTTCGTGACCTGACCGGGAGTGGCCTCGAACTCGGTGCCGTCGGCCATCCGGATCCGCAGTGTGCCCGACACGTGGTACTGGAAATGCGGCGCCTCGCACCACTGCGTGCCCGCGATCGGCTTGACGTCGTTGGACCAGCGCCAGCCGGGCTTCAACACGAGCCTGCCGATCTCGCCGCCGGTGAACTTCAACAGCTCGGCCCGGCCGTTGCCGAAGGTCCGGACCTCGTCCGGGGTCGCGAAATCCTTGTTCTCCATCATCGCTCACTCATCCCAAGCCTGAACGCCGATCTGACGGGTGATCCGGCCGTCCTCGAGGTCGAGAACGGCCGAGCACAGCACACGGGTGCCGTCGGGGTACTGACAGGACTCCAGGTACGCGGCGGTGTCGCCCTGCACCGCGAGCCGGTCCAGCGAGTGGGTCATGTCGCGGCCGCAGACGTCCTCGACGTACTCTGCGATGGCCGCCTTGCCGCGCAGGGTCCGCGGTCTGCTCGGCGGGCTGGTCCGGTCGATGATCCGCACCTCGGCGTCGTCGGCGTACAGCGCGAGCAGGGCGCTCGCGTCGCGTTCCTCGATGCCGCGGCGCAGCCCCTCGGCGTGGAACGGCACCGTCTCAGTTGGACTCATCGTGAATGCCTTTCATAGGACGGGTTGTGCTTCAGCAGCGTCCGCTCTCTCCGTCAATCCAGCGTCAACACCACCGTCAACGCCGCCGTTGCGCCGCGACGCACCCGCGCGGACACTGATCGGCGATGGTCCGGATCCGGTTGTTCGGCGAGCTCGCCGTGTGGGTGAACGACTCGCCGCTGGTGCTTCCGGCCAGCCGCAAGGCCTGCGCGCTGCTCGCCTGGCTGGCCGCGCATCCCGGCGCGCACCTGCGGTCCCGGCTCGCGGCGGAGTTCTGGCCGGAGGTGCTGGACGCGAGCGCCCGGGCCAGCCTGCGCAGCGCGATCTGGACGTTGCGGAGCCATCTGGGCGCGGCCGGCGACCACCTGCACACCGACCGCGACAACGTGTCGCTCATCGACGTTGAGGTGGACCTGCACGACTTCGATCGCGTCGATCCGCTGGCGGCCGAGCGGCTGAGCCGGGACGAGCTGCTGCACCGGTTCGACGCGGAATGGGTCCTTGACCTGCGCGAACGTTACGAGGACAAGCGCGCGGCCCTGCTCGGCGACCTCGCCGCACGGGCTGAGGCCGCCGGTGACCTGGACAAGGCGGCAGAGTGGGCGCGGCAACGGGCGAGCCTGCGCCCGCTTGACGAGGCCGCGGGCCGCGAAGTGATCCGCCTGCTGACGATGACCGGCGAACGCTCGGCCGCCGTCGCCGCCTACACGCGCCTCGCCGGGCGGCTGCGGACCGAGCTGAACGTCCTGCCCGCCAAGGAGACAAGCGAACTGGTGGACACAACTGCCGAAGTCTCCGGCCAGTTGGTGGGACGTGACCGGGAGATCGCCGCCCTGCTGGAGGTCTGGAACCGCACCGCCCACGCAACCGGCGCCACCATCGCGATCAGCGGCGACGGCGGTATCGGCAAGACGCGCCTGACCACGGAACTGATGGCCGCGGTCACCCACACCGGCGCGCTCACCGCCACCGGCACGGCGACTTTGCTGGGCGGCACGACCCCGTTCGGCCCCTGGACCGAACTGATCGACGACCTCACTGCCGAGCTCGGCCCGCTCCCCCAGGACAAGCCGTGGGCCGCCGAACTGGCTCGCGTTCTTGCCGGGGCGGCACCGGGCCGCGGATCCCAGCCCGCGACGGAGCCGGGGTTCGACCGGATCCGGTTCTTCGAGGCCGTCGTGGAGTTGATCGCCTGGGCGTGCCGGGAGCGGGCGGTTTTGCTGGTGGTGGAGGATGTGCAGCTGGCCGATTCGTCCACTGTGGAGCTGGTGGCGCACGTGGGGCGGCGGATCGTGCGGATGCCGGTCGTTCTGGTGGTGACCCGGCGGAGACTGCCGCCGAGGGCTGACGTGGATGCGGTGTTGGGTGCCTTGCGGGGACGCGGGGCGTTGGCGATCGACCTCGAAGTGCGGCCGCTGGAGCCCAGCGCGGTCGGAAAACTGGTACGGGGCACGGTCCCCGATGCCGAGGTCGCGCAGATCGTGAGCCTGGCCGACGGGAACCCGTTGATAGCGTTGGAAAGCGCGCGGGACCCGGTCGCGGGCGTACAAGGAGCGATCCGGGCGGCGATCAGCCGGTTGCGGGGTCCCGCGCGGTTGTTCGTGGAGTTCCTGGCGGTGGCCGGGCGCGACCTCGACCAGGCGGAACTGGCGCAGCTGCCGATCCCCGGCGATCCCGTGCGAGCGGCCACGGAGGCCCTCGGGGCCGGGCTGTTGCGGACCAAAGGCGAGACGATCGGGTTCCGGCACGCCCTGCTGTCCGAGGCCGTCTACAACGATCTGGCGGCCCCATTGCGGGCGCGGCTGCACGCGGCCCTGGCCGACGCGCTACGACGACGAGCGGGCCGCAACGCCCGGCGCAGCGCGGCAGAGATCGCGCGGCACCTGAGGCTGGCGGGCAAGGACCACCTCGCGGTCGCCCACCTCGTCACCGCCGCCGCCCACGCTCGAACGGTCTCCGCGTTGGCCGAGGCAGCGGCTTTGCTCACCGAGGCGGCGGAGATCGAGCCGGACGACCCGGACCCTTGGGTCGAACTCGCCGAAGTCCAGGCCTGGCGCGGGCTGCTGGCCGAGTCGGACACCGCCTTCGACCGCGCGATCCAGGCCATCCCGGTCCTCGACACCGCGGCCCGCGCGGGTGCGTGGCTGCGGCGAGGCCGGTGGCTGCGGGGTGGGATCTGCCATCCCCGGGAGTCCCAACGGTCCTACCGGGCCGCGCTGGACATGGTGCAGAACGACACCGCCGATCCTCTTGCCCGCGTTGAGGTTCTGGCCGGGGTGGCTTGGGCCGAGTCGGTTGCGGGCGACCCGGCCCAAGCCGAGCACCTGCTCGACCAGGCAGCCGCCATCACCCGCGAGCACGGCACCACCAACCTGCTCAACCACGACCTCGGCTGCGCCCGCGGCCACGCTTTGCTACGGGCGGGCCGGTTCGTCGAGAGCTATGCGCCGCTGGTGGCCGCCGCAGCGGCGGCCACGCGCGCGGGCCGCCCGGACATGGCCTACAGCTGCATGACGAGCGCGGCCAGCGCCGCCGCATGTGCCGGAGAGTTCGACCGCGCGCTGGAGTTCGCCGACCGCTGCCTGCCACTGGTCGTCCCCAATGGACTGATCGGGCTCGCGGTCTACGCGTATTCGGCGCAGGCAACGGTTCTACGTCGACTGGGCCGGCTCGCCGAGGCGAGCGCGGCGGTCGACCGTGCCGCGATGTTCGCCGAACGCATTGGCCTCTCCACAGTGGACGGTCTGGTCCACTACGACCGCGGCATGCTCGCCCACGACACCCAGGACTGGGCCACCGCGGCGGCCGAACTCGAGAAGGCCATCCAGGCACACGGGTCGATCAGCATCCCGCTCGCCCGCCTGCACCGCGCGAACGCGTTGGCCTGGTTCGGCAAGCTCGACGAGGCCGAAGCCGAGCTGAGAGCCACCGCGCTGGAACCGTTGACCCCGGCCGACTTCCCGGACACCCTCGTCGCCCGGATGGCCCGCGTCCAGGCACGCATAGCACTCAACCGCGGTGACCTGGCGCTGGCCCGGAAACGGCTGCGGGAGGCGGAACGCGGCTGGCGCGGCCGGATCGAACGCGACCCCGGCGCCCGGTACGTGGCCGCGCTGATCGACCTCGGCCGCCCGCCGATCAGCGTCTTCATCGAGCCGGACCGTGAGCTGGCCGCCGTGCTCGCCGAGCTGGAAGCGTTAGGGGACCGCCGTGCCGACGTTCGATGACCACGCCACCAGCCCGGCCCCGGTCGAGGAGGTCTGGAAGCTGCTCTACGACCCGGCCCGGTTCCCCGAGTGGTGGGCCGGGATCGAGACCGTGGAATCGTCCACAACGGACCGGTACACGATGTACCCGGCCGGGTATCCCGACTACCCGATGCCGCAGGCGCTGAGCACCGACCGGACCAATGGGACGGTCGCGATCTCCTGCCTGGTCTCGGATCTGCGGTTCGAGTGGCGGCTGAGCGCCACCGACCACGGTACCGAGATCACCGTGCACGTGGAGATCCCGGCCGCCGAGGCGCACCGGCTGACCGGTCAGCAGGACGTCATCCGCCGCTCACTGAAGTCTCTCGCGGAACTGGCGGCGGCGCACTGAGCTGGCGGGACAGGGCGGAAGGCCACCAGATCCGCCGTCCCACATCCACGGCGAGCGCGGGAACCAGCAACGACCGCACGAGCAAAGTGTCCAGCAGCACGCCGAACGCGACGATGAACGCGATCTGCGCCAGGAACAGGATCGGGATCACCGACAGTGCCGAGAAAGTCGCCGCCAGCACGACACCGGCCGAGGTGATCACACCACCGGTCAACGTCAACCCGCGCAGGGTGCCGTCACGGGTGCCGATTCTCAGCGCCTCCTCGCGAACCCGGGTCATCAGGAAGATGTTGTAGTCGATGCCCAGGGCGACAAGGAAAACGAACCCGAACAGCGGCACGCTCGGGTCCGAGCCGGGGAAGTCGAGGATGTGGTTGAACACGATCGCCGACACGCCCATGGTCGCGCCGAACGACAACACCACAGTGGCGATCAGCAGCAGCGGAGCCAGCAACGACCGCAGCAACAGCGCGAGCACGACGAAGATCACCAGCAGCACGATCGGGATGATCAGCGCCCGGTCCCGTTCGGACGTTCGCTGCGTGTCGAGCTGGATCGCCGTGGCACCGCCGACTTTCGCGTCAGCGCTAGGCACTGCGTGCACGGCCGTACGCAACCGGCCCACGGTGGCGATGGCCTCCTCGGAGTCGGCCGGGTTCGCCAGCACAGCCTGGATCTCGACGCGCCCGTTCACCACCCGCGGAATGGGCGTTACCTCAGCGACACCGTCCACTTTGGCGGCAGCGGCCACAGCCTGAGCCTGGGACTCGTTGGCGATGATGACCGCCGGTGAGCCGAGACCTGCCGGGAAGTGGCGGCTGAGGACCTCCTGACCGGTCACCGAGTCCACTTTGGTCAGGAACACGTCGGTCTGGGCCGTCCCGGAGGCCTTGAGCTGCGGCACGAACGCGACACCCACCAACAGGACCAGCGTCGTGACCACCCACGTCGCCCGCGGGCGGGCGCCGACCATCCGCGCGATCCGGGCCCAGACGCCGGTCTTCTCCGGGTGCGGCGAGCCCAGTGCGGGCCGGAACGGCCAGAACGCCCCGCGCCCCAGCAAAGCCAGCGCGGCGGGCAGGAACGTGGTCGACGCGAGCAGCGAGGTGCCGATGCCGATCGCCGCCACCGGACCGAGGCCCTTGTTGGAGTTGAGATCGCTGAACAACAGGCACAGCACGCCGAGAATGACCGTCCCGGCCGAAGCGGCGATCGGTTCGAGCGTGGCCCGCCAGGCGACCCGGATCGCGTCATACCGGCTGGGGGTATCCCGCAACTGTTCCCGGAACCGCGAAACGGTCAGCAGCGCATAGTCCGTCGCCGCACCGAACACCAGGATCGACAGGATGCCCTGGCTCTGCCCGTTCAACGCCAGGACATCGTCACGAGCCAACGTGTACACGACCAAGCTGGCCAGACCGAGCGCGAACCCGGCGGACACCAGCACGAGCAGCGGCAACACCGGACTCCGGTACACCACCACCAGAATCAAAGCCACTACAGCACCCGCGACGATCAGCAGCACGCCGTCGATGCCGCCGAACGACGCCACCAAGTCCGAGATCAGCCCGGCCGGACCGGTGATGTGCACGGCGAGATCGGTTGGACCAGTGCCGAACGCGGCTCGGACCGCCTTGACGACGTCCACCGGCTTGCCGCCGGCCGCGATCGGCACGATCAACTGCGCGGCGGCGTTGTCGTTGCGCGGTGGGCGGAACTTGCCGATGGGGCCGACCACCCCGGGTACCTGGGCGACGCGAGTGGCCAGACCGTCCAGATAGGCCCAATCATCCGCTGTCAGCCCACCCTGGTGCTCCGCGATGATGATGCCCGGCAGCAGTTCCTGCGGCACGAACGTTTTCTGTTCGTTGGCCACCGCCGTCGCCTCGGCCGACTTCGGCAGGAAGGCGGCGTTGTCGTTCTTGGCGACCTCGGACAGCTTGCCGGTGAACGGCCCGCCGAATCCGCCGAGCCCCAGCCACACCACCACGAGCAAGGCGGGCAGCACCCAGCGGAGTCTGGACGTCCTGGTCATACCGGTCCCCTTCGCTCGGTGCGCGGGGACCGTATCAAGTTGTCAGCTCAACAGCCGCCGAAGGATCCAGATGGCCACCACCGCTCCTAGTGCGAACGGCACCGGGTTGCGCCGGATCGTGGCGATCAGCTGTTCGGCCGGCTGGGCCACCGGGTCCGGGAGCTTCTCGGCGGCCGCGTGCTGGGCCTTGTCCATCGCCGCGTCGGCCTTGGTGGCCGCGACCGAGGCGGTGTGCATGGCCTTGTCACGCATCTCGCCGGCCTTCTCACGGGCCCGCGCCGGCACGTTCGCCTTGTAGGCCAACGCTTCCGCGGTGTCGCTGAGGCGGCGGCGGGCGTCCGCGATGTCCTGGCGGATCTCCGCTTCGGTCTGGTGCTCGCTCATCGGTGCACCCCTTCCCTGACTGCGGCGATGTCGTTCTTCACGCTGGCGGCGGCCTCCTCGGGCACGGGCGGCGTGGCCTTGCTGACCTGCGACTTCCCGATGAGCGCGGCCACCAGGGCGATCACCAGCAGCGCCGCGCCGACCAGTAGCGCGGCCAGCCAGGCCGCCATGACCAGCGCCAACGCCAGGATCGCGGTGGCGACCAACGCGCCCGCCCCCAGCAACGCCAGCACACCCGCGGCGCCGAACATCCCGGCGCCGATCCCGGCCCGCTTGCCCTTCTGCCTCAGCTCGGCCGCGGCCAGCCGCATCTCGTCGCGGACCAGCCTGGACAGCTGCTCGGACGCGTCCGAGACCAGCTGGCTCACCGAACGGTCGTCCGTCTTGATGGACATGCCTCGGGCCTCCTTCCCGGTCTGGAAGGGGCATACCCACCCAGAGCGGAACTAATCCGGTCGTCCACTGTGGACGGAGTGGACCGTCCGGGCGGCCACCGCGCGCAGCTTCTCCGGGTTGGCGACGTTGTGGATCTCCACGACCCGGCCGTCGGCGTCCACCTCGAGGCTCAGCGTGGAGATCACCCGGCCCGCGCCGGTGAACATCACGCCCAGGCCACCGTTCAGCTCGACCAGTTCGACGTTCATCTCCGACGGCAGCACGCCTTCGTACGCGCGGGTGCCGACGGCCGCGAACCAGACGGCCACCTTGTCGGCGCCGGTGATCGGCCGCATCGCCTGGCGCACCTTGCCGCCGCCGTCCGTCCACAGTGTCACGTCCGGCGCGAGCAACTCCATCAGCCCGTTGATGTCGCCGCCGGTCGCCGCGGTCAGGAAGCGCTCGGTGACGGTTCGCTGCTTGGCGCGGTCGGCGTGGAACCGGGGGCGCCGGGCCTGGACGTGGCTGCGGGCGCGGTGCGCGGCCTGGCGCACCGCGTCCTCGGACCGGTCGACCGCGTCGGCGATCTCGCCGTAGCTGAACCCGAACGCCTCCTTGAGCACGAACACCGCCCGTTCCAGCGGGCTCAGCGTCTCCAGCACCACCAGCAGGGCCATCGACACCGAGTCCGCCGCGGCCACGTCCTCGGCGGTGTCGGTGCTGGTCAGGATGGGTTCCGGCAGCCACGGGCCGACGTAGGTCTCGCGGCGGCCGCTGACCGCCCGCAGCCGGTCCATGGCCACGTTCGTCACGATCCGCACCAGGTAGGCCTTGGGGTCGGCGACCTGCGAACGGTCCGCGGCCGACCAGCGCACCCAGCTGTCCTGCACCGCGTCCTCGGCGTCCGCCGCGGTTCCCAGGATCCGGTAGGCGACCGAGAACAGCAGGTTGCGGTACTGGCCGAAAGTCGACTCCGGGATCATCGCGTGTACCGGCCGCCACGCCGCCACGCGAACAGGCCGGCGGCGGGCATCTTCTTCAGCCGCTGGAACGACGGCCACGGCGCGGAGCTCACCGTCTCCTTGTACCAGACCGCGCGCCGCCCGGTCAGGCTCAGCCGCTTGGGCGTCTCGTCCGGACGGACGAACTGGATCACCGCGTCGGCGCGGCCCAGGCTGACCGGGATGTGGAGGTAGCCGAACCGGAACCGCTTGGGCTGCTTGCCGTTCAGCTCCCGCACGATCGACGTCCCGGCGTGCACACCGGTCGGCATGCCGCTCTGGCAGGTGCCGTGCATGAGGCCGTAGGCCTGCTGGACCGCCGCCGAGTCACCGACGGCGTACACGTTCGGGTTGGAAATCGACCTGAGCTGGGGATCGGTGACGATCCGGCCGTGACCGTCGACCTCGAGCCCGGCCTTGGCCGCCAGCGGGGAGACCCGGACGCCGCTGGTCCACAGCACCAGGTCGGCCTCCACCGTCTCGCCGGTCAGCTCGACCGCGTCCGGGCGGATCTTGACGATCTCGACGCCGCTGCGCACCTCGACGCCCAGCCTGGCCAGCGACTCCTGGAGGTAGGCCTTGGCCTTCGGGCCCATCTGCGCGCCCGGTTCCTGACGGCCGAGCAGGACCACGTGCAGGTCCGGGTGGCGTTCGGCGATCTCGGCCGCCACTTCGACGCCGGTCAGGCCGCTGCCGCAGACCGCCACGGTGTTCGCGTTCGTCAGCCGTCCGGCCAGCAGTTCGGCGTCCTGGGCGGTGTTCAGTGTGTACGCGTGATCGTCCGCCCCGGGGACCGTCGCCGTGTCCGCGACGCTGCCCAGCGCGTAGACGAGCTTGTCGTACCCGATTGTGTGTTCGTCGTCGACACGGACGGTATGCGCGTCGATGCCGGTGACCCAGCCCTGGACGAACTCGATGCGGGTGCCCTCGAGCAGTTCGGGGATCCGCAGGTCCGCCAGCTGTTCGCCGGCCGCGGTCTGGTGCAGCCGGAGTCGTTCGGTGAACCGCGCGGTCGCGTTCACGAGGGTGATGGTGACGTCGTCGCGCCGCTTGGTCCGCGCCGCGAGGGTGATGGCGGCTGTCATGCCCGCGTAGCCGCCGCCGAGAACCACGATCCTGGTCATCTGCCGGTCCCTTCTCGTTGTGTCGACCTCGAGACGGGCAGCGCGTGAACTGACGTGACATTAGGTGACCCAGGTCACATCGACATCGCCTGCGCCTGGGCCGACCGCTGAGCGGCGGTCGCCGTCTAGACGGACCAGGCGTCTGGGCGGCGGCCGTCGATGTCCGTGAAGCCGTAGTCGCGGGAGAGTTTGGCGGCGGTCACGGACTTCTGGTTCCACCGTGCGCGGTCCGGGTCGGCAGCGAGGGCGGCGACGGCGCGGCCGACGAACCGGGGCGACTCGGACTCGGCGAACTCGGGCGGGGCGCCGGACTCCAGGGCATCCCGCCAGGTCTCCTCGGTGACGTTGTAGGCGTCGAGCATCATCTCGGAGCGCAGCCAGCCGGGGGTGACGGCGACGGCGGTACACCCGTGCGGGGCCAGTTCGTGGCCGAGGGAGAACGCGAGGCGGTTCACCGAGGCCTTGGCCAGGTCGTAGAACGCCGAGATCCGGTACTCGGTCCGGTTGTGCTTGGCGGTGCCGTCGGTGATCTCCACGTGCAGGCCGCCCGGCTGGTCGATCATCAACGGCAGCAGGTGGTGCGCGGTGATCAGGTGGGTATCCACGCCGAGGCGCAGGATCCGCAGGCCCCGGTCGAGGTCGTGGTCCCAGATGGGGGTGTTCCATTCGGCGGGGCCGCCCTTGAGCCGTTCGGCGCCCCAGATGTCGTTCACCAGGATGTCGATGTGCCCGTGGTCGGCCCGGATCCGGGCGGCGAGCTGCTCGACCTCGACCGGGTCGAGGTGGTCCACCTGGTCGGCGATTCCCTTGCCGCCCAACCGGGTCACCAGCTCGGCGGTCTCCTCGATGGTCTCCGGCCGGTCGTAGTCCGACGCGCCCGACCCATTGGCGCTGCTGCGCCCAGTGCAGATCACCGTCGCTCCGGCCTCACCCAGCGCGGCGGCGATCCCTCGTCCGGCCCCACGAGTCGCGCCCGCGACCACGGCGACCCGTCCGGCCAGGGCAGTACTGTCCGGCGACCACGTCACGATTCGATCGTCGCATTTCCCGGCCCCTCCGGCAAATCGCTTCGACGGATCACCGGATTGCCCGATCGGGCGGCTGACCGCGGAGGTGACCGGCGTCTCTCGCGTCCAAGTAATTGATGTGTCAATATTGACGTGTCAATGAGATGGGGTGTGTGATGGCCGGGCGGATGACGGAGTACGAGTTGTCGGTGTGGCGGTCGCTGCTGGACACGACGGACGATCTGCGAAGGGTGCTGACCGCGCAGCTGCAGGAGTCGGGTGTCTCCAGCGGGGACTACCGGGTGCTGCTGGCGTTGAGCGAGGCCAGGGAGCACCGGCTGCGGTCGTCCGAGCTCGCCGCCGGGATCGACTGGGAACGCAGCCGGCTCAGCCACCACCTCGGCCGGATGGAACGCCGCGGCCTGATCCGGCGGGACGACTGTGCCACGGACAACCGGGGCGCGGAGGTCGTGCTCACCGATGAAGGCGCCGAGGCGTTCCGCAGGGCGGGCCGGCCGCACCTGCGCGCGATCAAGCGGGTGTTCGCGGATGCCTTGTCCGCGCAGCAGTTCGAGGCCCTCGACGACATCCTGACCACCCTGCGCAAGCACATGGAGGCGACGACATGAGCATCGCCATCCTCGGCAGCGGCCACATGGGGCCGATCATCGCCCGGGTCGCGGCCGAGGCGGGGTACGACGTGTCGATCGCCAACTCGGGCGACCCCAGGAACATCGAGCTGATCGCCCAGGTGCTCGCCCCGGGCGCCACGGCGAAGTGGGCGGCGGACGCGGTGAGAGACGCCGACATCGTCGTGCTTTCCCTGCCGGTGCACCGGTTCCCGGAGCTGGACCCGGACCTGGTCGCGGGCAAGCTGGTGATCGACTCGATGAACTACTGGCCGCCGGTCGACGGCGTGCAGGAGATGTTCGAGGACGGCCGGCGCGGCAGCAGTGAGATCGTCGCCGCCCGCCTCGCGAACTCCACGATCGTGAAGACCTTGAACCACCTTGGCTACCACGAGCTCGACGAGGACCGGAACACCGGACGCGCCCTGGGCGTCGCGGGCGACGACACGACCGCGACCAAGACGGTGGCGGAGCTGATCGAACGGATCGGCTACGACGCCGTGCTTTTGGACAGCCTCGCCGACGGGCGGCTGCTGGAACCCGGCGGCCCGGTCTTCGGCGCGCGCCTGACCCGCGCCGGGTTCGAAGCGGCCATTGAGAAAGCGAGACTGTCGTGACCACGGCACAATTCGGGCTGGACACCTTCGGCGACGTCACCGAGGACGCCAACGGCAAGCCGGTGTCGCACGCCGAGGCCATCCGCAACGTCGTCGAGCAGGCCGTGCTGGCCGAACAGGTGGGCGTGCAGTTCTTCGGGATCGGCGAACACCACACGGACGACATGCCCATGCCCGCCGCGGACATCGTGCTGGCGACGATCGCGGGCCGCACCGAGGACATCCGGCTCGGCTCGGCGGTCACCGTGCTCAGCTCGGACGACCCTGTCCGTGTCTACCAACGGTTTGCCACGCTCAACGCCGTCTCCAATGGACGCGCCGAGGTCACCCTCGGCCGCGGTTCGAGCATCGAGTCGTTCCCGCTCTTCGGTTACGACCTCGCCGACTACGAGGAGCTGTTCGAGGAGAAGACGAACCTGTTCGCCGAGCTGATGAAGGGCGAGCCGGTCACCTGGCACGGCAAGACCCGCCCAGCGCTGGACAACCAGGATGTCGTGCCGCACACCGGCGACTTCCCGGTCTGGGTCGGCGTCGGCGGCAGCCCTCAGTCAGTCGTGCGGGCCGCGCACTACGGGTTCTCGCTCATGCTCGCGATCATCGGCGGGCACCCCAAGCGGTTCGCGCCCTACTCGCAGCTGTTCCAGCAGGCGCTCAAGCAGTTCGGCCGCGACCCGTTGCCGGTCGGCGTGCACTCCCCCGGTCACGTCGCCGCCACGGACGAGCAGGCGCAGCGCGAGTTCTGGCCGTACTACCGGGATGTGATCACCCGGGTCGGCAGGACGCGCGGATTCGCCACGCCCACCGAGGCTTCGTACGCGCACGAGGTCGGACCCCATGGGGCGCTTTACGTCGGCTCCCCGGAGACGGTCGCGCAGAAGATCGCGGCCAACCTGCGGGTGTTGCAGGCCACCAGGTTCGACCTGAAGTACGGCATCGGCGGCCTGCCGCACGAGTCGCTGATGACCACGATCGAGCTGTACGGGAACGCGGTCATCCCCCGCGTGCGTGAGCTGCTGGCGACGCCGGCCGCCGGCATGCTGCCTGCGAGCAAGTAAACGCCTACCGACTGGTGCAGGCCGCGACGGTGGGCGCGGCGGGTGCCTTGGCGGTGGCGGTGGCACCCCCGGCGAGGTAGGCGAAGAAGCAGAGCGCCGCGATGATCCCGAGCAGCCGGAGCGGACGGATCTCGCGGGTGCTGGTCACCTTCATTTCCATTTTCGGTGCCCCTCCTCCGGGGTGGCGGTGCCGGCCTCGCTCACGGCCGGTACATGAGTTGTACACACCCCGCCACTGGTAGTCCGACCAGAACAACCCGCGACATGCGGGTACGGTGAGATGGGACGACAGACCCGGGGGTGACCATGGCGGAGTTCGGTTCCGTGCTGGACCAGGTCGGCGGCACGCCGTTGATCCGGCTCAACCGGATGGCGCCGGCCTCCGGCGCGCAGGTCTGGCTCAAGGCCGAGTTCCTCAACCCTGGCGGCAGCGTCAAGGACCGCGCGGCGCTGTCGATGGTGCTGGCCGCGGAGGAATCGGGCGTTCTACAGCCGGGTGGCACGATCATCGAGTCCACATCGGGCAATACCGGCATCGGTCTGGCGATCGTGGCCGCCCAGCGCGGGTACCGGCTCATCGTGGTGCTGCCGGACAAGAGCAGCAAGGAAAAGATCGACACCCTCAAGGCCTACGGCGCCGAGGTGGTCATCACCCCGGGCATGCGGCCACTCGGACATCCCGAGCACATCCGGGAGGTCGCCGCGCGGATCGCCGCGGAGACCGGCGCCTGGTGGGCCGACCAGTACAACAACCCGGCCAACCCGGACGCGCACCGCGCCACCACCGGCCCGGAGATCTGGGCCCAGACCGAGGGCCGGATCACGCATTTCGTCTGCGGCATCGGCACGGGCGGGACGATCACCGGGACGGGTGAGTTCCTCAAACAGATCAGCGACGGCCGAGTCCAGGTCATCGGCGCCGACCCCGAACATTCCACCTACTCGGGCGGCGACGGCAGCCCGTACCTGGTCGAGAGCATCGGCCACTACCGGCATCCGGACACTGTGGACGACGTGTGGCCGGAGTCCTACAACGCCGAGGTGGCCGACCGGATCGAGCGGATCGGCGACCGCGAGTCGATCCTGACCGCGCGTCGCCTCGCGCGCGAAGAAGGCCTGCTCCTCGGCGGTTCGGCCGGAACCGCGGTCGCCGCGGCGTTGCGAGTGGCGCAGCGGCCCGATGACGTCGTGGTCGTGATCATCCCCGACTCCGGCAAGGCCTACCTGTCCAAGTACTACGACGACGAATGGCTTGCGCGGCTTGGTTTCCTGGAGGGTACCGAGACGCTCAGCCCGTCTCCCGTACCGTGGTTGCCGGCCACCGCGACCGTCGGCGACGCGCTCGCCCGGACCGAACCTGATGACCTGTGGCCGGTGTGCGCGGTCCGCGCCGCCGGGCCGCCATCGGTCGCGGAAGTCGTTGGCACGCTGGACATCGCCGCCCTCCGCGACAGCGATGCCGACCCAGCGGCCCTCGTCACCGACCACACCACCGAACCGCTGCCCGCCGTGGGCATCGGCGAGAGCACCGAGACCGTGCTGTCGCGTTTGGACGGCCGGGACGCGGCCTGGGTGCTTGTGGACGGCCGGGTGCACGGCGTGATCCACAAGCACCAGCTCTAACCCAAAGCACAAGTGGCGGCGTCGGTGGCGGCCGGACGGGGAATGGTCGCCGACGCCGGTGGCTGCCTGCCGTTGAGCCAGCCCGCCAACGCGGTGAACGCCGCCCGGAAGCAGGGACCCATGGGCCGCAACAGGTCCGGGTAGGCGTCGTACAGGCCGTCGACGTGGTTGCCGCCCTCGATCCGGTAGTAACGCTGAAGATGCGCCCGGCCCTGGGCGGCGATCATGCGTTGGTACACGTCGGAGTCCTGGCTGATCGGCAGCAACGAGTCCAGCGTGCCGTGCAGGGTGATCATCGGTTTGCCGATCCGGCCGGTCAGCTCGATGCGGGCGACGACCTGGTGGACCGGTCGGGACGCGTAGTCGTAGTCGGCGTCGTCACCGATGTAACCGGGATCGACCTCCTGGCGGTAGATCCGTTGCGTCAGGTCCCAGTAGACCTGCTTGTGGTACGGCCACAGGAACTCCGACCCCGGCGCGAATCCGGCGTCAAGAACCTGCTGCGGCTTGCCATCGCGGAAGCCTCGGATCGCGGGCGGCAGGAACGTCAACAGGTTCGGCCCTTCGGCGCGCCACAACGTGCCTTCCCAGTCGACGCCACCGTCGTACAGCCAGGCGCGGTTCTCCAGCTGCCACCGCACGAGGTAGCCGCCGTTCGACAGTCCCGCGGCGATGGTCCGCTTCGGGAAGCGTCCATAGTGGAACGTCACGGCCAGCTTCGCGGCGATCGTGAGCTGCGTGACCCGGTCGTTCCACTCGACGAGCGCATCACCCGGGCGCTTGCCGTCGGTGAAGAAGTCCGCGCCGGTGTTGCCTTTGTCGGTGGCCGCGAAGGCGTATCCGGCGGCCAGAATCTGGTCGCCGATGGCCCGGTCGTTCGCGTACTGGCGCCGGACTCCTGGTGAGCCGGACACCACGAGCCCGCCGTTCCAGCGTGCGGGCAGGCGCAGGACGAACTGGGAGTCGTGGTTCCAGCCGTGGTTGGTGTTGGTGGTGGAAGTGTCCGGGAAGTAGCCGTCCACCTGAACCCCGGGAACCCCGCTCGGCGCGGGCAGTCCGGCCGACGTCAGACCCGCCCAGTCCGCTTGCACGGTGTGGCCCGTCTTCAGTGTGCCGGTCGTGGTCAGGTCGTCCAAACAGGACTGTTCGGTGTGCGCGGCCCCGGGTACGAACACGGGCGCGCAGGTATCCGCGTGGGCCACCGGTGTGGCCGAGGTGGCAAGGAGAACTCCGGCGATAACCAAGGAAAGCCGCATTGGCCGGACGGTAGGTGGCCACATCGCCGAGCGATATGCGGTCTGCCCACACAAAACGCCTGCGGACTGTAGTGGTTGGCACCGTGGGATCGTCCGGTGACCGTTCGTACCCTCAGAGTGACGACGGTCACAAGGAGGTGGTCGGGATGCGGAGAATCCTCATCGTCCTGGCGGCGCTGCTCGCCCTGGCTCCCCCAGCGTCCGCTGCGGGAACATTGCGGCAGGTCACCGGGTTCGGCAGCAACCCGGGGGCACTGCAGATGTTCGAGTACACCCCGGCCGGCCTGCCCGCTGGGCGCCCGGTCGTTGTCGCCCTGCATGGCTGCACCGAGGACGCGACCTACGGCCAGAACGCGGGCTGGACGGAACTGGCCGACCGCTGGAAGTTCACGGTCGTGCTGCCCCAGCAGGTGATGGCGAACAACATCAGCAAGTGCTTCAACTGGTTCCAGGCCAACGACATCTCGCGCGGCTCCGGTGAGGCCGAGTCGATCGCGCAGATGGCCCGGCGCGGGATCGCCGACGCCGCCGGCAGCCGCGCCTACGTCACCGGGCTTTCCGCCGGTGGCGCAATGACTTCGGTGATGCTGGCGGCGTACCCGGATCTGTTCGCCGGTGGCGCGGTCGTCGCCGGCCTGCCCTATGGTTGCGCCACTTCGATTGTCGACGCCTACACCTGCATGAACCCTGGCAAGGACCTGACTCCCAAGCAATGGGGCGACAAGGTCCGAGCCGCCAGCTCATCCACTGGGCCCCGTCCGGGTGTGAGCATCTGGCAGGGCAGCGCCGACTTCACGGTCAACCCGTCGAACCTGCGTGAGCTCAAGGAACAGTGGACCGACGTGGGCGCAACCGTTGAGACGCACCTGATCATCGGGATGGGCCACGGCCAGCCGGTCTCACCCGGCACCACCGACGGGCACTGCGGGCACGCTGCCGCGTACATCTTGGACGTGGGCGTATGCGCGGCATGGCAGATCGGCCAGTTCTGGGGTATCGCTACCCCTTGACCGATCCGGTCAGGCCGCCGATCAGCCGCCGCTCGGCCAGCACGAAGAACCCCAGCGCGGGCAGCATCGACAACGCGGTGAACGCGAGGATCCGGGAAGTGTCGTAGGTGTACTGGGACTGGAAGGACGCGACACCGAGCGGCAGCGTGAAGTTGCTGGAGTCGTTGAACACCAGGAACGGCAGCAGGTAGGCGTTCCAGCTCGTCACGAAGGCCAGCACGGCCACCGTGGTCAGGGCTGGAACGCTCAACGGCAGCAGGATCCGCCAGAAGAACCCGAGGCGGCTGGTGCCGTCCAGCACGGCGGCCTCCTCGATCTCGGCCGGGATCGCGCGCATGAACGGCCGCAGGATCACGATGGTCACCGGCAGGGAGTACGCCGCCTCGGGAACGGCCAGGGCAAGCGGGCTTTCGAGCATGTGCAGCTGCCGCATCCACAGGTACAGCGGCAGGCTCGCCACACCGATGGGGAACAGCAGGCCGATGGTGAACAGTGTGTACATCGCCTCCCGCCCCTTGAACGAGTACCGGGACAAGGCGAACGCGGTCATGGAACCCAAGGCCACCGCGAGAACCGTTGCCACCACGGCGACCAAACCGCTGTTGAGCAGGAACCGCCAGAAGGCGCCGGAGGTGACAATGAACTCGTAGTTGTCCCAGACCCACGGATCCGGCAGCCCGGCAGGAGCCGAGTTGATCTGCGCGGTGGTGCGGAACCCGCCGAGGATGACGAACAGCATCGGCACCACGGTCACGCCGATGACCAGAACCGCCGCCAGATAAGCGAAGCCGTCGCGGGTCCGCACGCCGGTCACCCGGCCAGCCGGGTCAGCGCGCCCTCGGTGTCCCGGCGCAGCGCGAACCGCTGGTACAGCAGGGCGAACACGAAACAGATCACGAACAGGATCACCGCGACCGCGCTGCCATACCCGAACTGGTACCGCTTGAACCCGTGGTCGATCAGGTAGGTCGCCATGGTCGTCGACGCGTTCGCGGGCCCGCCCAGAGTCATGATCCACACCAGGTCGAACAGCTGCAGCGAGCCGATCACCGACAGGAAGATCCAGATCCGGATCGTCGGCCCCAGCAACGGGATCACCACATGCCGCGTGGTCTGCCAGGAGGAAGCCCCGTCCAGCGCCGCCGCCTCCCGCAACTCCGTGGGGATGTTCTGCAGGGCGGCCAGCAGCAGGATGATCCCGAACCCGATGTACTTCCAGGTGATCACGACGAACAACGTGTACAGCACGAGCGAGGGGTCAGCCAGCCATTGGTGCACCAGCCCGAACGGCCGGAGCAGCGCGTCGACGAACCCGTTGGGCTGCAACAACTGCAACCAGATCACCGCGGTCGTGGCCTCGGAAAGGACGTAGGGCGCGAACACCACGAGCCGCAGGAACGCCCGGCCGCGCAGCTTGCGGTTGAGCAGCAGGGCGAGACCGATGCTGATCGGCAGCTGCACGAGGATGGACAGCACCACGATGATCAGGTTGTGCAGGACGCCCTGCTGGAAAACGGGTCCGGTGATGACGAGCCAGTAGTTGTCCAGCGCGACGAACCGGTCCAGCGCCGCGAACCCGTTCCAGTCGTACAGGCTGTAGTAGGCCGCGACGCCGATGGGCACCAGGACGAACCCGACGAACAGCACCAAGGCGGGCCCGAGCAACACGATCAGCTCGAGCCGCTTGGTGGTGAAGCGGTGGGCCGGCCGCCCCTGCGCCGCGGCCGGCCCGACGGTCACCAGCGCGGGCTTGTCCCGCAGCGTGGTGGCCTCCCGCATCACCGGCCCCCCGTGGAGGCATCCGTGACAGCCTGGACGATCGACTGCGGGGTGCCTTTGCCGGCGAAGAAGTTCGCGATGGCGTCGTTGAGCGCCTGCCCGACCGCGGTGGGGAACGCGATGTCGAAGTAGGTCTGGATGTAGGGCGCCTTCTGCGCCTTCTCCAAAGTGGACTTGGTGGCCGAGTCGGTCACCGCGGCGGCGGCGTCCGGGTTCACCGGCAGGCCGACGCCCGCGGCGGCGAGCTTCTTCTGCACGTCGGCGCCGGTGATGTACTTCAGGAAGTCCGCGCAGGCCGGCGGGGCCTTGGTGGTGCAGGAGAACCCGTCACCGCCGCCGAGCAGCACGGCGGGGTCGCCCTTGCCTCCGCTGACGGCCGGGAACGGGAACCAGCCGAGCTTCGACGAGAGGTCCTTGTCCGAGGTCAGTGCGGCCATTGTGGACGGTTCCCAGTCGCCCTGCAGCTCCATCGCGGCCTGGCCGTTGGCGAGCATGCCCGCCGAGCTGCCCGCACCCTGCTGCGCCGGGGTGCCGAGGAAGGCGTCCTGGAACGGGTTGGTGCCCAGGAACGCCTTGACGTCCTCGCCCGCCTTGGTCCAGCAGCCGTCGTCCAGCTTCATCGTCTTGGACGCGCTCTTCAGCGTGTCGGTCGAGCAGCCCCGGACCGCGAAGTAGGCCCAGTAGAAGGCGTCCGGCCACTTGTCCTTGCCGCCGATGGCGATCGGCGTGACCTTGGCCGCCTTCAGCTTGGTGACCGCGTCGGCCAGTTCGGCCATTGTGGACGGTGGCGCCGTGATCCCGGCGTTGGTGAAGATGTCCTTGCGGTACCAGAAACCGACCGCGTGCAGGACGTACGGGACGCCGTACTGCTTGCCGTCGATCTGCCAGCCGTCCTTGGCCTTGCCCAGCTGACCGATCCAGCCGCTGGTGTCCGCGGTGATGTCCTTGACCTTGCCGGAGGTGATCTGGCTGGCCAGCTGGCCGCCGCCCCACTGCTGGTAGAGGTCGGGCGGGTTGTCCGACTGCAGCGCCAGCGGCACCTTGGTCTGGAACTGCTCGTTCTGGATCGGCTCGACCTGGAACGACACGTTCGGATGGGCGGCGTGGTAGTCGTCGGCCACCTGCTGCCACAGGCTCTTCAGCGGCTCGCTGGATCCGTTGTGCCACCAGGTCAGCGTGACCGGACCAGTTTGGCTGGGTGCCGCATCACCACCCCCGCTGCTGCTGCACGCGGCGACGAGCGCGACGGCGGACATGATGGAGAACGCTGTTCGGATGCTGCGCATTGGTCCACTCCTGGCGGCGACGACAGACGGACCGGGCGTGCTGCGGCCCAGGTTGGCCAAGAGTGTGGCGCCGCAGAAACTGGTCTGTCAATCGTTGTCGATAACGTTTTACATGGCTATCGTTGCCAGCGTGCAGCCGAGTTCTCGCGTGACCATCCGGGACGTCGCCGCCCGCGCCGGCGTCTCGGTCGCGACTGTCTCCAAAGTCATCAACCACCGTTATGGCGTGGCCGCGGAGACCAACGCGCGCGTGCTGGCCGTGATCGAGGAGCTGGGCTACGAGGCGAGCCTGGTCGCGCAGAGCCTGCGCAACCACCGGACTAACGTGATCGGCATCCTGGTCGCCGACATCGAGCCGTTCAGCACCGAGCTGCTCAAGGGCGCCGCCGACGCGATCCGGGAGACCGGCTACGAGCTGGTCGTCTACTCGGCGGGCGGCCGGACCGGCGACAACACCGGATGGGAACGCCGTTATCTGTCCCGGTTGAGCGGCACCCTGATCGACGGGGCCGTTCTGGTCACGCCGACCGTCGTCGACGTCCAGTACGAGGCGCCGATCGTCGCGGTCGACCCGCACACGGGCCCTTCGAGCCTGCTGACCGTCGACTCGGACAACCTGCACGGCGGCCGGCTCGCGACCGAGCACCTGCTTTCGCTGGGCCACAGGCGGATCGCCATGCTCACCGGCCGCGCCGACCTGCAGTCCGCGCAACTGCGCGAACGCGGCTACCGGCAGGCGCTGTCCGATGCCGGGGTCCCGGTGGACGAGAAGCTGGTCCGGATCGGCGACTACGACCCGGAGATCGCCACCGCCGCCGCGCGAGACCTGCTGTCCACTGAGGACCGGCCGACCGCGGTCTTCGGTGCCAACGACCTGTCCGCGATCGCGACCATCGAGGTGGCCCGCGAGCTCGGCCTGCGAGTCCCGGAGGATCTTTCGGTGGTGGGCTTCGACAACGTGCCCGAGTCCGCGTTCTGCACTCCCCCGCTGACCACAGTGGACCAGCCGATCCGCCGGATGGGCAAACGCGCGGTGGAGGACCTGATCAAGCTCATCCGCGGCGAGCAGCCGGACACGATGCACGTCACCCTGGAGACCAAACTCGTGGTGCGCCAGTCCGCCAGGGCGCTGTCATGATCACCTACCGGATGCCGGAGGAGACCTGGCGCGACACCATGGCCCCGCCGACCATCCGGGCCCGCGATCTCGTCGGCCGGATGACCACAGCCGAGAAAGTCGCGCAGCTGTCCGGGATCTGGGTCGGCATCGACTCCGGCGCGGTCGCCCCGCACCAGCACGACTTCGCCGGTGAGCCGCCGGACTGGGAGGCGCACATCCGCGACGGCGTCGGCCAGCTGACCCGCCCGTTCGGCACCGCGCCGGTCGCCCCCGAGGTCGGCGCGCACGCGGTGGCCCGCAGCCAGCGGCAGATCATGGCCGCCAGCCGCCTGGGCATCCCCGCGATGGTGCACGAGGAGTGCCTCACCGGCCTGGCCGCCTGGCAGTCCACTGTGTACCCGTCGCCGTTGTGCTGGGGTGCGACGTTCGACCCGGACCTGATCCAGCGGATGGGCGCCCAGATCGGCACCGTGATGCGCAAGCTGGGTGTCCACCAGGGACTCGCGCCGGTGCTGGACGTGGCAAGGGATCTGCGCTGGGGCCGGATCGAGGAGACCATCGGCGAGGACCCGTACCTGGTCGGAACCATTGGCAGCGCTTACGTCCGCGGCCTGGAGTCCACCGGGCTGGTGGCAACGCTCAAGCATTTCGTCGGCTACTCCGCGTCTCGCGGTGGCCGCAACCTCGCGCCGGTCTCCATTGGCCGCCGTGAGATGGCCGATGTGCTGCTGCCGCCGTTCGAGATGGCGTTGCAGGCGGGCGCCCGGTCGGTGATGAACGCCTACGTCGACCTGGATGGCGTCCCGGTCGCGGCCGATCCGCAGCTGCTCACCGAGCTGCTGCGCGACGAGTACGGCTTCCAGGGAACCGTTGTGGCCGACTACTTCTCGGTGGCGTTCCTGCAGACCCTGCACAGCACGGCCGGATCACCGGCCGCCGCGGCCGGAGAGGCCCTGCGAGCCGGGATCGATGTCGAGCTGCCGACCGTCCACTGCTATGGCACTCCCCTGCTGGAAGCGGTGGAGAGCGGCGAGATCGACATCACGGTGGTCGACCGGGCCGTTGAGCGGGTGCTGATCCAGAAGTGCCAGCTCGGGTTGCTGGACGACGACTGGGCGCCCGACCCGCCCGGCTCGATCGACCTCGACGACGCCGAGTCAAGGGCGCTGGCCCGCGAGATCGCCCAACGCGGCACGGTCCTGTTGAGCAACAACGGACTCCTGCCGTTGCACACCGGGTCGAAGGTCGCCGTCGTGGGACCGCGGGCCGCCGACCCGGGGGCCATGATGGGGTGCTACTCGTTCCCGCTGCACGTCGGTGTACACCATCCCGATGTGCCGATGGGGATCGAGGTGCCAACGCTGCTGGAGGCGTTGCAGGCCGACCACGACGTGCTGTACGCGCAGGGCTGCCCAGTGCTCGGCGGCAGCGACGACGACATCGCCAAAGCCGCTGACATGGCATGGAATGCCGACGTGTGCATCGCGGTTCTGGGCGACCAGGCCGGGTTGTTCGGCGGTGGCACGTCCGGCGAAGGCTGTGACGCCGCCGACCTCAAGCTGCCCGGCCGCCAGGAGGAGCTCCTGGAGGCGTTGCTGGCCACCGGAACGCCGGTGATCCTGGTCCTGTTCGTGGGCCGGCCGTACGAACTGTCCCGCCAGATCGACAGGCTGGCGGCTGTGGTGTGCGGGTTCTTCCCCGGCGAGGAGGGCGCGAACGCGGTCGCGGACGTCCTCTGTGGACGGATCAACCCGAGCGGCCGGCTGCCGATCAGCTTCCCGGCCGCGGGTGTGCCTCAGCCTTCCACCTACCTCGCGGCGCCGCTCGGCCAACGCAGTGAGGTCAGCACGGTCGACCCGACCCCGCTCTTCCCGTTCGGCCACGGGCTTTCCTACGCTCCGGCGACGTGGCTCGACGTGCGGGGGCCCGCGTCCTGGCCGACCGACGGCACGTGTGAGCTGCAAGTGCGGCTGCACAACGACACTCCGATCGCCACGAGCGAAGTGATCCAGATCTACCTGCATGACCCGGTCGCAGAAGTGGCCAGGCCGGTGCGACAGCTCATCGGCGCGGTCCCGGTCGGCCTTCCCCCGGGAGCCACCCGCACCGTCACGATCGAGCTGCACGCCGACCTGGCCGCCTACACCGGTCGCGCCGGGTGCCGCCAGGTCGACCCGGGCGAAGTCGAGCTCCGCGTCGGAGCGTCCAGTGTGGACATCCGGGCGACGGTGCCCGTCGTGATGGCCGGGCCCCGCCGCGAGGTCGGCTTCGACCGGGTCTTCCACCCCCGCTACCGGATCGACGGCTGATTGGCTCTCGTCCGGGAGAATTTCAGGGCGCCGTCGTCGATCTTCCCGTACCGCAGCTTGACCAGGTCGTGCGCGTAGCTCATGCCCAGCTGCCACGGCGCCCGCGACCCGGCCTTCGGGAACTCGTCGATGGACCGCAGCACGTACCCGGCGGCGAAGTCCAGCAACGGCTTTTCGGTCACCGCGGGATCGTCGTTCATCGGCACGCACTTGTCGTACCCGTGGTCGTCCATGTGCCGCAGGACGCGGACGACGAACTCGCTGACCAGGTCGGCCTTGAGGGTCCACGAGGCATTGGTGTAGCCGACTGTGAACGCGCAGTTCGGCACGCCGCTGAGCATCAAACCCTTGTACGCCATCGTCTCCGGCAACTTGATGTCGTCGCCGTCGACCGCGAGCCGGATCCCGCCCATGGCCAGCAGCCTCAGGCCGGTGGCGGTGATGATGATGTCCGCCTCGAGCTCGGCGCCGGACTCGAGGCGCAGGCCCGTCTCGGTGAACTCGGTGATCCGGTCGGTGACCACGGAGGCCTTGCCGTGCTTGATCGACCGGAACAGGTCGCCGTCGGGCACCAGGCACAGCCGCTGGTCCCACGGGTTGTACTCCGGCTTGAAGTGCGTGTCGACGTCGTACCCGGCCGGGAGTTGTTTCACCGTCGCGCCACGGATGAACGACCGGATCATCGCCGGGCGGCGCTGGCTGAGCTGGTAGAGCAAAGTGGACAGGATCACGTTCTTCCACCGGGTGATCGGGTACGTCAAGCGCGCCCCCAGCACGCGCCGCAGCGTGTTCGCGATCTTGTCCTCACCCGGCAGCGCGAGGATGTACGTGGGCGACCGTTGCAGCATCGTCACGTGCGCGGCCTTGTCCGCCATCGCTGGAACCAGCGTCACCGCCGTCGCCCCGCTGCCGATGACGACGACCTTCTTGCCCGCGTAGTCCAGGTCCTCCGGCCACTTCTGCGGATGGATCACCTGACCGCGGAACCGTTCCACCCCAGGGAAGTCCGGTGTGTAGCCACCGTCATAGTTGTAGTAGCCGCTGCACACGTACAAGAACCGGGCGGTGATCTGCACTGGTTCATCGTTGTGCAAGGCGTTCACTGTCCACATGGCGTCCTCAGTGGACCACTCGGCGCTCTGCACCTTGTGCGAGAACCTGATGTGCCGGTCGATGCCCGCGTCCGAAGCTGTTTCCCGGACGTAGCTCAGGATGGCGGGACCGTCCGCGATCGCCTTGGCCTTGGTCCACGGGCGGAACCGGTAGCCGAGGGTGTGCATGTCCGAGTCGGACCGGATGCCCGGGTACCGGAACAGGTCCCAGGTGCCGCCGATCGCTTCGCGTGCCTCGAGAATGGTGTAGGTCCGGCCCGGGAAGGCCGACTGGATGTGGTGCGCCGCACCGATGCCGGACAACCCGGCACCGATGATCAGCACGTCGACGTCCGCGGTCATGGTGTGTTCGCCGCCTCCTTCTGCCGGTCGCGCAACCGCTGCTGCAAGCGGTCGATCACGGTGAAGTAGCCGGTCGGGGCGATCCGGGCGAGCGCGTCGAACACGTAAGCGTCGGGGCCGACCAGGATCCGCGCCCTGCCGCGCTCCACTCCGTTGTGGATGATCATCGCCGCCTTGTCCGGGGTGGTCATGGCGACGGCGTTGAAGTCCTCGGCCATCTGCTCGATCGTGCGGCCACGGCCTTCGGGATCCTTGCGGATCCGGGCGTTGCGCACGATGTTCGTCTTGATCCCGCCCGGGTGCACGTTGACCGCGCTCACGCCGGTGCCGCGAAGCTCCTGGCGCAACGAGTCCGTGTAGCCGCGGACGGCGAACTTGGCCGCACAGTAAGCACTCTGGTTCGGCATGCCCAGCAACCCGAAGACGCTGGAGGTGTTCACGATGACACCGCTGTCCTGTTCGACCAGGATCGGCAGAAACGCACGGGTTCCGTGCACCACGCCCTTGAAGTTGATCTGGTACAGCCAGTCGTCGTCCTCGGGAACCGAGTCCAGCACGGACGAACTCAGTGCCACACCAGCGTTGTTGAACACCGCCGCCAGGGGCGCGGGCAGCCAGTCGTCGACCTCACGCGCGAACCGGGTGACGTCCTCGGCGTCCCGGACGTCCAGAACCCGGCTGTACACCGGCACTTTGAGCGATCGAGCGGTCTCCTTGAGGCCGGACTCGTCCACGTCCGCGATGGCCACCGGCGAGCCGAGCCCGGCGAGCCGCCGGGTCAGGCTGCGGCCGATGCCGGACGCCGCGCCGGTGATGACCACGGGCCGGCCGGTGATCCTATGGGGTCGGGGCATGAACGCTCCTTGCCGCGTCGGTGTCGGTGCTGTGCCGTACGGGCCTGCGCTGAACCACCGCGAGGCCACCTTTGCCTGGCGCGTTGGCGATCCCGCGGGAGTGCCATCGCTCGTCGCGTTCGTGGGTCGGGATGAAGGTGAGCTCACGCAGCATCGTGCGCAGCACCACGGTCATCTCCATGTTCGCGAAGGCCGCGCCGACACACCGCCGGGTGCCGCCGCCGAACGGGATCCATTCGTACAGGTCCGGTTTGGCGTTCAGGAACCGGTCGGGGTCGAACGCCTTGGCGTTGGGGAAGACCGCGTCGTCGTTGTGCACGAGCGCGATGCAGACCAGGATGGCCGTCCTGTTGGGCACGGTCCACCGGCCCAGCTGGAGGCTGTCCGCGCGGACCTGGCGGCCGACCATGTCGATCACCGGCCTGCTGCGCTGGACCTCGAGGATGGTGGCCTGCCGCAAGGCACTTCCGCCCGAGTCGACCTCGGAAGTGAGCCTGTGCAACACATCCGGGTGGCGCCGGAGCCGTTCGACGGTCCAGGCAAGGGTGGTCGCGGTGGTCTCGTGACCGGCGGTGAGCAATGTCAGCAGCTGGTCGGCGATCTCGCCGCGGGTCATCGACGTGCCGTCGTCGTACCGGCTCTGCAGCATCATCGCCAGCACGTCGTCGCCGTCCGGCGACGCCTTGTCGATCAGCTTGTCCACGATGGCGTCGTACCGGCGGCGCATCAGCCAGAACCGGCCCCACGGGCTGAACCGTCCCAAGTCGACGGTCGGCACCGGCAGGACCGCGAGCTTGGAGCCGAGTTCCACGAACCGCGGCAGCAGCTCCCGGAGCTCGGCGAACTCCTCGCCCTCCGCGCCGAACACCGCTTTGAGGATGGCGTTGAGGGTGATCCGCATCATCGACGGCAGCACCGGGAACTGCCGGCCCTGCGGCCAGCGGGCCAGCTCGCGGACCGTCTCCTCCTCGATGATCCGTTCGTACACGGCCAGTCTGCGGCCGTGGAACGACGGAACGAGGAGCTTGCGGTGTTTCTTGTGCTCCTCCCCCATCTTGGCGAACAGCGAACCGGGGCCCAGCACACGGCCGAGGTTGCGTTCGAGGTTGTCCGCGATCTCCGGCGGCGTGGTGAACAGCTGCTTGATCTCCGCCGGGTCGCTGATCACCATCGCGCGGCCGAACACCGGCACGTCGATGGTGAACGCGTCGCCGTACTTGGCCCGTAACCGCAGCAGGTTGCGGCGACGCCCGGCCAACGCGAACGCGCCCTGCACGAACCTGGGCGCGGTCGATCCCGGGGGAAGTGTCGTCGTCATCGAGCAGCCCTTCCACACGTGGTACGCGGACGTACCACACCGACGGTACGCCGCTGTACCATGTGCGGCAAGACCCGGACCGCAGGGAGCGCCGTGACCACGCTCGACGACACCACGTTCCGCCAGCGCCTGCTCGACGGCCTGGCCGCGTCGATCGTCGCGGACGGCTACCGCAAGACGACGGTCGCCGACATCGTCCGCCTCGCCCGCACCAGCCGCCGCACCTTCTACGAGCACTTCGCCGGCAAGGAGGAGTGCCTGGTCGCCCTGCTGGCCGACGCGAACGCGGAGATGATCCGCCGGATCACGGCGGCGGTGGACCAGAGCGCGCCGTGGGCGACCCAGGTCCGCCAGGCGATCGAGAGCTGGGTCGCGAGCATGGAGGCGAACCAGGAGATCAACCTGGCCTGGATCCGCGACGTGCCCACCCTCGGCATGGCCGCCCGCCAGCTGCAGCGCGACGGCATGGAGGGCTTCATCACGATGGTCCAGACCCTCTGCGACACACCGGAATGGCGCGGGGCGGGCGCCGGCCCGGTGTCCCGGCAGATCGTGATCCTGCTGCTGGGCGGCCTGCGCGAGCTGATCGCGACGACGATCGAGGACGGCGGACGCGCCAGCGACGTCACCGAGACGGCGGTCCGGGCCTCGATCGCCCTGCTCGCCCCGCCTGCCACACTGCGCTCATGAGCGAAGCCTGTTCCTTCTGCGGTGCCGGTCGCGCGCAGGTCGGCTACCTGTTCACCGGGCCGGAAGTGTGGATCTGCGACGGGTGCGTGCGGGCCTCGTACGAGATCCTGCAGGGCCTGGACCAGAACAAAAGCGCGGCCGCCGTGCCGATGGACGACCCGGTCATGGCCACGATCGCCCAGGTCCAGCAGGCCGCCCTGCGGGGGCACAAGGAGCAGGCCAAGTCCGCGTACGAGCAGCTGTGGGCCAAGGCCGAGAAGCCGTTGCACCGCGTCTCGATCGCGCACTACATGGCCGATCTGCAGGACGACCCGGCCGAGGAGCTGCTCTGGGACGAGCGCGCCCTCGAAGCCGCCGCCGAGGTCACGCCGGAGCACGAGGACGCCGGAGCGGTGGCGCCGCTGCGTGCATCGCTGCACGTCAACGCCGCCACCGCGTTGAACAAGCTCGGCCGCCCGGAGGACGCCCGCAAGCAGCTCGACGCCGCCCGCGCAGCCGAGGCCACGCTGCCCGAGGAGGGGTACGGGCGCCTGGTGCGGACGCAGATCGAGGCGCTCGCCGCCGACCTGGACGGCCAGCAGACGCTGCTCTAGGCGCGCTGGTACTCCTCCCACGTGCGCTTCGGCGACACGGCCGGGCCGTCGTCGGCGCCGTGGTTGGCCAGGCCGTTGAAGCCCAGGTAGTAGTCGCCCGCCTGGTGCTGCGCGGCGGTGGACAGGTCGGTGTCGCTGATCGCGATCGCGTGGATGTGGTAGCCCCAGTCGCCCTGGTCCGGCGTACGGACCCAGGCCGCGAACCCGACCAGGCGCAGGTTCTTGGCGACCGTCACCCTGGTCGCCGATGACATGCCCTCAACGGAGATGTCCAGCGCTCCTCCGCCGTCGTGGGTTCCGGCCGAACCGCCGACGCCGCCCGGGTTGTAGGAACCCTGGGTGATGCCGAGCTGGCGGCCGAGCAGGCCTTCGGCGGCGACGAGCATGGCTTTCGTGCGCGTGTTCATCGTGGCGCCGTGGTAGGTGACCTTGCTGCCCGCGCTGATGACGTTGGCGACCGTGTACCTGTTGGTGCCCAGCTGTTTGAGCGACGTCGGGCCGGGGAAGCCGGACGCGTCGATGCCCGTGTAGCCGAGGGATCGCTGGTAGGCGGCGTACGCGGAGATCGTGGAGGTGCCGAAGTGGCCGTCGACGTACTGGCTGTCGAGCAGGCCCTTGGCGACGAGGGCCTGCTCGACCAGGATCACGCTGTCCTTGGCGCCCGGGGTGAGCGCCGTGTCGGGCCGGCGCGGATCGATCTGCGCCGCCTTGAGCACCGCCTCCATGTTCACCGACGGCAGGGCCGCGACGGCGGTCTGGGCGGGAGCGGCGGCGACCGAGACGGCCACCATCGCGGTCAGCAGGAGTACCCGCATGGCTGAACCTCCCTTGGGTCGAGGTGGGCGCAAGGGTGACCCAGCCACATACAACTGAGCTACAAAGCCCTGGTCAGATAGGGTCGCCAGCCGCCGTACGAGGTGATGTCCTCGGCGCCCTCCAGCGCGTACCGCTCACAGGTGAAGCCCGGCACCCAGGTCCCGTCGGCCAGCTCGACCCGGCCGATCGCCATCGGGCTGGGCAGCGACGCCACGAACGACCCGAACGCGTCGAGCGGCAGCTCCCACACCTCGGCCACGATCGCCGCGCCGTCGTCCGACCGCACCAGGCCGGGCTTCGGCGGGGTCGTGTCCAAGGCGTACAACCGATAGGCCGCAGCGGTGGTCGTGTCCCGCACGAGCACACCCCCGCGGGACACCAGCTCGTTGTTCAGCGGCTGCCCGCTCAGGTGGGCGCCGACGACGGCCACCTTCGCGGTCGCGGGCAGCGTCCCGGCGATCGAGGCCAGCAACCCGTCGCTGAATCCCTCACCCAGCAAGGAGATCCCGAACGGCAGTCCGTCGACCGTCCCCGCCGGGATCGCCAGCGCCGCCAGCCCGAAGAGGTTGGCGAAGTTGGTGAACCGGCCCAGCCGCGCGTTCACGCCCACCGGGTCGGCGGCGACCTCCGCGATGGTCGGATGCGCCACGGTGGTCGGCAGCACCAGAGCGTCCACAGTGGACAATTGGCCGAGGGCGATCGACCGCAGCCGTGCCAGCACCTCCTGGTCGGCGAACAACCGGTGCGCGGGAACGTCCTTGGCAGCGCTGATGATCCCACCGACGATCGGGTCCACTTCGGACCGATGCGCGTCGATGAACTCGCCCACGGCCGTGTACCGCTCGGCCACGAACGCACCCTCGTACAGCAACCGCGCGGCGGCGAGGAACGGTTCCAGGTCGATCGGCACCAGCGAGGCACCCGGGAACCGCTCGACCGCGACCTTGAACGCCTCGGCCCACCCCGGCGCCAACTCCCCCAGCTCAGCAGGCACACCCAGCCGGTACGGCAACGACAACACCGGCGTCGGCGGCTGCTGCGAAGCACACGCGAGCACCTGGGACGCCTCGGCGACGGTCCGCGCGAAGATCGAGACACAGTCCAGGCTGCGGCACGCGGGCACGACCCCGTCGGTCGGGATCAGCCCGTAGGTCGGCTTCAGGCCGACGATCCCGTTGAACGCGGCGGGAACCCGGCCTGAGCCGGCGGTGTCCGTGCCCAGCGAGAAGTCCACAATGCCCAGCGCGACCGCCACGGCCGACCCCGAACTCGACCCACCGGACACCCGCTCGGGGTCGATGGCGTTGCGCACAGCGCCATACGGGCTGCGTGTGCCCACCAGACCGGTCGCGAACTGGTCCATGTTGGTCGTGCCCACCACGACAGCGCCCGCGGCCCGCAGCCGCGCAACCACAGCGGCGTCCTCGACGGGCTGGTACTGGTACGCCGGACAGGCGGCGGTCGTCGGCAGGCCGGCCACATCGATGTTCCCCTTGACCGCGAACAGCTTCCCGGCCAGCGGCCCGGTGGCGGCGGCGAACTCGGCCTGGACGTCGGCCTCCGGCCGCAGATCGATCCAGATCTCCGGCCGGTCGACCCGCCGGATGCGTTCGTACGCCTGCGTGACCCGGTTCACCCGAACTCCTTCGCCTAGAGCGTGTCCCGGGCCATGATCTCAGGTCTCCTCGCGCGCGCTCCACCTCTGTTCGATCCGGCCGAACCGCCACACCGCGAGCGCGACCAGCCAGGCCACCACGAACAGCGCGACGATCCCGTACCCGGCGTAGTCCAGCGGGATGTCCGCGATCGCCACCAGCGGGCCGGAGGTGATCTTCGCCTGGTCGACCAGCACGCCGACCAGCTCGATCGTGCCGATCACCAGCGCGACCGCGACCGACACCGAGGTGATCGTGATGTTGTAGAACACCTTGCGCACCGGCTTGGCGAACGCCCAGCCGTAGGCGAAGTTCATGAACACGCCGTCGATGGTGTCCAGCAGGCACATCCCGGCGGCGAACAGCACCGGCAGGACCAGGATCACGTAGAACGGCAGGTTGAACGCGGCCGCGCCGCCGGCCAGCACGAGCAGGCCGATCTCGGTGGCGGTGTCGAAGCCGAGTCCGAACAGGACACCGATCGGGTAGATGTGCCACGGCTTGCGCACCGACTTGGTCAGCCCGCCCAGGATCCGGTTCATGAAGCCGCGTTTGTTCAGCTGGGCTTCGAGTTCCTGTTCGTCGTACCGGCCGGTGCGCATCTGCCGGAACACGCGCACGATCCCCAGCAGCACCACCAGGTTCAGGATCCCGAGGATCCACAGGAACACGCCGGAGACCGACGCGCCGATCACCCCGGTGACCGAGTGCAGCGCCGAGCCGTCGTCCTCGACCGGGCCGGCGAGCGCCTTCACGCCGATCGACAGCAGGAAGGTCAGTCCGAAAACGACGCTGGAATGCCCGAGGGAGAACCAGAATCCGACCGACAACGGCCGCCTGCCGCCGTCGGCCATCAGCTTGCGGGTGGTGTTGTCCACCGCGGCGATGTGATCCGCGTCGAACGCGTGCCGCATTCCCAGCGTGTAGGCGAGCATGCCGACGCCGATTCCGAAAACGCCCGTCTCGCCGAGGTCGTAGTGCCGCGGGATGACCAGCAGGAGCAGCACACCGAAGCCCGCGACGTGCAGGAACACGATGAACCCGAGCATCCCGGCCAGCGACCGGCGGTCCTGGCGGGTCAGCGCGCCCCACATTCGCGACCAACGGGAATCGCGTGCGGAAACGGACGTTGCGGTCACTCCCACCTCCCAAGCACTGCTTGTTTTGACCACCTACGAACCTACGCTGTGCCCCGCACTGTCACAAGTGATGTGCAATTGCCTCGCAGTGGCGTCTATCGCACGGGATACCCGGCGCCGCCGCACGCGACTCCAGGGATTCGGCGCCGGTCGCGAGGTGGATTGGGTTTTCCCTCCGACCGGGTGATTCGGCCACGAAGTCCAAGCCTGGCGTGCATATCGCTTCGAACCCCCGGCACCTGTTCCACTTCCCAAGGAGTGCACCACCATGCTTCTGCGACGTACCGCGGGCCTGGCGGCCGCCGGACTGGCCGTGCTCGGCATGGCCGCCTGCGGCAGCTCGAACCAGGCCGGCAGCGGAACCCAGCCGTCCATGACGCAGACCACCTCGGCGCAACAGTTCGGTCCCGCCTGCGCCGGTGTGCCGAAGGACGGTGCCGGGTCGTTTGCCGGCATGGCCAAGGATCCCGTCGCCACGGCGGCTTCCAACAACCCGGCACTGTCCACACTGGTCTCGGCGGTCAAACAGGCCGGTCTGGTCGACACCCTCAACGGGGCCAGGGACGTCACGGTGTTCGCGCCGTCCAACGACGCGTTCGCCAAGCTCCCCAAGGACACCCTGGACAAGGTGCTGGCCGACAAGGCCACCCTGACCAAGATCCTGACCTACCACGTGGTCCCGCGGACGATCAGCCCGATGCAGCTGGCCGCGGGCAGCTTCGAGACCCTGGAGAAGGGGTCGCTGACCACCTCCGGCAGCGGCGAGTCGTACAAGGTCAACGACGCCAACGTGGTCTGCGGCAACATCAAGACCGCCAACGCCACTGTCTACATCGTCGACTCGGTGCTCATGCCGATGTGACCCGCTGCGCTTGACGGACCTTGCGGTCGATCATCCTGCGCAGTATCGGCGCGATCAGTGGCCCGAACGCGGCGAGCAGGCCGATCGACCGGTCCGGGAACACCGTGAAGCGCTTGCGGTCGATGGCCCGGATGACCGCCGAGGCAACGGCTTCGGCGGTCATCGCCTTGACCGTCCCGCTGATCGCGGCGGTCTCCTTGGGCTTGTAGAGGTTCTCCTCGGCCAGTTGCGGCGTGTCCACATCGGGCGGGTAAACGCAGGCCACGTGCACACCGCGCGGCCGCAGCTCGTCCCGCAGGCACTCCATCAGGCCTCGCACGGCGTACTTCGCCGGGGCGTAAGCGGTGTAGCCGTAGATCCCCAGGATCCCGGTCGCCGAGCAGATGGCCACAATGGACCCGGTGCCACGCTCGGCCATCGAGGGAACGACCGCCCGCACGGCGTACAGCGTGCCGAAGTAGTCCACTTCGACCATCCGGCGGAACACCTCGTCGTCCAGCTCCTGGAACTGCCCGGGCCGGGCCTGGCCGGCCGCGGTCACCAGGATGTCGCACGGACCGGCGGCCTCGGTCAGCGAGGCGAGCGCCTTGGTGACAGCGTCCTGGTCGGACACGTCCACGCTGGCGGTGTGGACCTTGATCTCCTTGGCTCGTAAGCAGTCCGCCGCGGCCGAGAGCCGCTCGGCGTCGCGGGCGATCAGCGAGACCGTCATCCCCCGCTGCCCCAGCTGCGTCGCGATGGCCAGCCCGATCCCGCTGGACCCACCGGTGACCACCGCGTGCTTCAGCGCCATTCGACCAGATCCTCCAACGGCAGCTGGCGCTTCTTCAGCTCCGCGGCGCGGGAACCCTTGTCCCCCGCGTAGCCGAGCGTCAGCATCCCGGACAGGCCGATGTCGTCCGGCAGCTCGAGGATCTCGCGCAGCCCCTCCTCGTGCGGACCGAAGAACCCGGTCGCCAGCCCTTCGTTGGCGGCGGCCAATTGGAGCAGCACGAGCAGGCTGCCACTGTCGAACCACCAGTACGGCACCGGCCACTCGATCTCGTTGCCGTCGTCGTCCAGCTTGTCCGGCTGGGTGTACCGCTCGTGGTAGGACTCCTCCCGGACGCAGACCGCGATCAGCACCGGGGCCTTGCCGATCCAGCCCTGGATGTCCGCGCCCTTGTAGGCCGGGTCGTACAGGTCGGAGATCCGCCGGCGTACCGCCGGATCGGTGACCACGATCAGCCGGTGCCCCTGGCTGAACCCGGCGCTGGGCGCGCGGTGGACCACCTTCACGATCCGGCGCAGCACGTCCGGGGGAACGGGATCGGGCCGGTAGTCCCGGACCATCCGGCGCACCTTCAGCACATCAGCGAAGTCCATTCGCCCAGCTGATCACGAAACCCCGGCGGGCGTCCATGTCCTGGAGCGATAACGTCGCACGAGGTCGGCCGCGGCCTTCGGCCATTCGGGGTACGTGAACGAGAAACCCGCGTCCAGCAACCGCCCTGGGATCACCCGGCGGCTTTTCAGCAGCAGCTCGGTATCGGTGCGGATCACGAACGCGCCGATCTCGGCCATCCAGGCCGTGGACGGGATTCCGAACGGGACCTTCGCGGCCTTGCGCAGCTCGCGCATGAACTCCCGGTGCGGCAGCGGGGCGGGTGCGGCCAGGTTGACCGGGCCGGTGAGGTCGCTCCCGAGCAGGAACTCCACCGCGGCCACGAGGTCGACTTCGTGAATCCACGAAACAAACTGCCTGCCACCCGCCACCGGCCCGCCGATCCCGAGCCGGGCCATCCGGTACAGGTGCGAGAACGGCCCGCCCCGCCCGGGGCTCATCGTGATGGCCGTGCGCAACGCGACCTTGCGGGTCCCCGGGACGACGGCCTCTTCCTGGGTGTGTTCCCACGCTTTGGCGATGTCCACGCTGTAGGCCCAGTACGCGGGCACATCCGGTTCGTGGCCGCCGATGATGCCGGTGGCCTCGTCGTTCGGCGCGTCGAACCGGTGCGCGTAGATGGTCGCCGTGCTCATCTGCAGCCACACCGACGGCGGCTTGTCCGCACAGGCGATGGCCTCGCCGATCACGCGGGTCGAGTCGATTCGCGAGGACATCATCTCGCGCAGATGAGCGTCGGTGTAGCGGCAGCTCACACTGCGTCCGGCCAGGTTGATCACGGCGTCGGCGCCGTCGATCTCCGCAGCCCACGGTCCCAACGTCCGGCCGTCCCAGACAACCCCGTCGCTGCGGGCGATCACGACCACCGTGTGGCCGGCGGCGCGCAGCGCGGGGGTCAGGAAGCGGCCGATGTGCCCGGTCCCACCGGGAATGACGATCTTCATGGCAGTCCCCTCTCCACTGCCACGGTACGACTTTTTGAACGTGTTCAAAACCTATCGTGACGGGGCTGACCCAACTGCCAGCTCAACCGCTCACGAGACTTTGAGGGTCTGCTTGGCCAGGACATAGGCGGGCAGCATCTGCTCGTGCTCCTCGGTGTCCAGGCCACCGACGTGCAGCACGACCGGGCCCCTCGGCGTCGGCACGGCCAACGCTCTCTCCCGTTTGGGATCGGACTGCGGCGCCTCCAGCGAGTAGGTGACCTCCTCGGCCGCCAGCGAGCCGAGCCGCACCGAGCGGTACTCGGGCTGCTTGGCGTACCTGACGTCGGCGACGAAGTCCTCCAGCGCGGCACGAGCCTGCGGGCCGCCGTCCTCGTCGGTCCACACCCGCAGGAACCCGATCATCCCGGCGGGTTTCGCGTCGACCTCGCACACCGCGGTGAACCTGCCCATCCGGGCCAGGCCGAGCTCGTCGTCACCCTTGTTCTCGATCGCCTTGGGTTTCCACGACTTGGCCACCTCGAAGGTGACCGGCATCGGGCACAGGCTGCCGGTGGCGCCGATCGGGCCGGCGGCGGTGGCGGCCTTGGTGTCGTCCAGCCACGGCTGCCCGCCCGCGGCCTTCGCTGGTTCGTCGGGCACCGAAGTGCAGCCCGCCGCCAACAGGACTCCGATGACGACAAAGAACTTACGCATGCACGCCCCCAGTCGGTGATTCGCGACCGATCCTATTGGCCCGCACAGACAGCCCATCATGGGGCCGGAACGATCACCGGCATGCACGAGGACCGCCAGCTCATGCCGCTGATCGAGAACTTCTGGATCTTGCCGGGCGGTCGCGGACAGTGAGAGCCTTCGCTGGGAATGCTGGCAGACCGTGACGGGAACTTTGTTCGGAACTGAACCCATACAGTGCCCATAGGACGCCTGTCCTGCGAAAATGACACAGGCCTGTCCGGCCCGTTACGCCGTTTGGCCCTTAACTTTTGTCTCGGGAATGCATAAGTTCCACGTGATCGACACGAAAGAATATGAGCAACCGACGGCCCGGAAGGCAACCGAGTAACACCGATACCCCCTGTGCGCGCGGCGAGGGGTAAGAAGTCGATCCCTGGGGATGTGCGTGCCTCACGCCATGCCCCGCATGGCGCTGTTCCCGGTTTTTCATGGACCCCGAATGGAGAGGGATGGAAAAGCACGCCCAGACCGGCTGGTTCAACAAGCTCGTCTCCCGGCGCTCGGTGCTCGCGGGCACCACGGTCGGACTGGCCGTCCCGGCCGCCATGACGGTCGGCGCGGCCGCGCCGACGCACACCGCGGCGGCCCAGACCGGCGTGGTGAAGAAGGTGACCATCTACGCGGAGCTGTTACCCGGCAACCTCTACGGCTACGGGCTGGCCGAGGGACAGGCCACCGTGCCCGGGCCGACCCTGGAGATGTACGAGGGCGACACGCTCGAGATCACCCTGGTGAACAAGACCGACAAGCGGCTGTCCATCCACCCGCACGGCGTGGACTACAGCACCGACTCGGATGGCAGCCCGTTCAACGCCTCCTTCAACAACCCCGGCGAGACCAAGGTCTACACCTGGCGTTCGCGGGTCGCGGCGCAGACCGCCGGCCGCCAGTACCTGCCCGGCAGCGCGGGGTACTGGCACTACCACGACCACGCGATGGGCACCGACCACGGCACCCAGGGTGTCCTCAGAGGACTGTACGGAGCGCTGATCGTGCGCCGCCGCGGGGACATCCTGCCCGACAAGCAGTTCGTCGCCGTGTTCAACGGCATGCAGATCAACAACAAGGT
The DNA here is from genome assembly GCF_040675465.1 of Actinocrispum sp. NPDC049592. Taxonomy (NCBI): domain Bacteria; kingdom Bacillati; phylum Actinomycetota; class Actinomycetes; order Pseudonocardiales; family Pseudonocardiaceae; genus Actinocrispum; species Actinocrispum sp. NPDC049592. The sequence continues at coordinate 234,776 of NZ_JBFAPA010000012.1, forward strand.
CGCCCCGGACACCCCGATGTTCGAGGCCAACCTCGGCCAGCGGGTGGAGTGGATCGCCATCGGGCACGGCGACCTGTTCCACACGTTCCACCTGCACGCCCACCGCTGGGCCGACAACCGGACCGGATACCTCGACGGCCCGTCGGACCCGACGCGGGCCATCGACAACAAGGACCTCAACCCGGGCAGCTCGTTCGGGTTCCAGGTGATCGCCGGCGAGGGCGTCGGCCCGGGCGCGTGGATGTACCACTGCCACGTGCAGAACCACTCCGACGGCGGCATGGTCGGCATCTTCCTGGTGCGCAACGCCGACGGCAGCATGCCGCCGGGCGCCCAGGACGCCATCGACCGCTTCCACGGCCACGTGCACGCGGCGTCAGCCGCGACCGACATGCCAGGGATGTCGCACTAGAGCCATCGCTTCCTTTTCTCGGCCTGCCAACGACAAAGGAGTTCACGGATGGGGCATAGGTTTTCCACGGGCCACCGGCGCAGAACGGCGAGACATCGCTCGCTGTTCGTGCTGACCGGGGCCGCGATCGCGTTGGGCGGCATGGTGGTCCCGGCCTCCGCTGCCGCCGCACCGGCCGCGCCGCCAGCGGCCGCGGCCGCGACGGGTTCGGTGCTGGTGTTCCACGGCCAGGTCGCGCAGCAGGAGGACCCGGTCGCTGTGGCCACGCAGACGATCAAGGATCTGGGCCAGGCCAACGGCCTGACCGTCACCGAGTCGACCGACCCGGGTGTGTTCACGCCGGAGAACCTGGCCGGCTACCGCGGTGTCGTCTTCCTCTCCGCGCAGGGCAACGCTTTGACGCGGGACCAGGAAGCCGTGCTGCAGAACTACATGAAGGCCGGTGGTGGCTTCCTCGGCATCGGTGACGCCGCCAAGGCGCAGGACAGCTCGTCCTGGTTCACCGGTCTGATCGGCACCCGCCCGGTCGGCAGCATCGCCAACCCGGAGGCGGTCGCCGCGGTCACCGCGAGCGCGGAGAACCCGCCGAACGAGATCGCCACCAAGCTGATCGACAACGACGCCAACACCAAGTGGCTGACGTTCAACCCGACCGGCTGGGCCCGGCTGCAGCTGACCAAGCCGACCGTGGTGACCAGCTACGCGCTCACCTCGGCCAACGACTTCCCCGGCCGCGACCCGCGGGACTGGCAGCTGCAGGGCTCCAACGACGGCCAGGCGTGGACCAATGTGGACGTCCAAACCGGACAGACGTTCCCGGAGCGGTTCCAGACCAGGAAGTTCACCACCACCCCGGTCAACACCACCGCGTACACGTACTACCGGCTCAACATCACCGCGAACTCCGGTGAGCCGCTGGTGCAGCTGGCCGACATCCGCCTGTTCACCGGCAGCTCGGCACCCCCGCCCGCGCCCGGTGTGAACCAGGCCGTGGTCGACATCCTCGACCGCCAGCACCCGGCGACCAAGGAGCTGCCGCTCAACGTGACCCGCTCGGACCGTTGGTACAACTGGGATCCGAGCCCGGTCGGCACCGTGCACACGGTCGCGCAGGTCGAGGAGCGGTTCTACAACCCGGGTCCGGGCGCGAACGGCGCCTTCCACCCGGTGTCCTGGTGCCGTGACTACGAAGGCGGCCGGTCGTTCTACACCGGCATGGGCCACACCGAGGGCAGCTACGGCGAGGACGCGTTCCGCAAGCACCTCAACGGAGCTCTCAAGTGGACGGCCGGTCTCGTGCGCGGCGACTGCCAGGCGACCATCGCGTCGAACTACAAGATCGAGCGGCTGACCGGGCAGAACCAGGCCGGGCAGCTCGACCAGATCGGTGAGCCGCACGGGCTGACCGTGGCGCCGGACGGCTCGATCTTCTACGTCGGCAAGGCCGCCTGCCCGACCGGCCCGATCGTCAGCTGGGACGACCCGAACGTGGGCCTGGGCTGTGGCACGATCCACCGCTACGACCCGGCGACCAAGACCACCAAGCTGCTGACCACGTTGCAGGTCATGGGCAACCGGGGCAGCGGCTCGGAGCTGGTGAAGAACGAGGAGGGCCTGCTCGGCATCGTGCCCGACCCGAACTTCGCGGCCAACGGCTGGATCTACGTCTACTGGATGCCGCACGAGTCGATCGACCGGGTCAAGCGGATCGGCTACCGGACGATCTCGCGGCTGACCTACGACAAGGCGAACAACACGATCGACCAGGCCACCCGCAAGGACATCATGTCCTGGCCGGTGCAGATCCACAGCTGCTGCCACGCCGGTGGCGGTATGGCGTTCGACGCCAAGGGCAACCTGTACGTGGGTTCCGGCGACAACAACTCCTCCGAGGGTTCCAGCGGGTACTCCGGCAACAACTGGACCCAGGAGTTCGCGGGCATCTCGTTCCAGGACGCCCGCCGCACCGCCGGCAACACCAACGACCTCGCGGGCAAGATCATCCGCATCCACCCGGAGGCCGACGGCACGTACACCATCCCCGAAGGCAACCTCTTCCCGCCGGGCAACCCCAAGGCACGCCCGGAGATCTACGTCATGGGTGTCCGCAACATCGCCCGCCTGGCGATCGACCCGGTGCACCAGTGGCTGACCGCGGGCTGGGTCGGCCCGGACGCGTCCTCGCCCAACCCCGAGCTGGGACCGGCGAAGTACGAGACCGGCACGATCATCACCTCCGCGGGCAACCAGGGCTGGCCGTACTGCATGGGCAACCGCCAGCCGTACCGTGACCGCAGCAACACCGACGCCACGGTGTTGACCGGGTGGTACGACTGCAACGCGCCGAAGAACAACTCGCCGCGCAACACGGGTCTCGTCGACCTGCCGCCGATCCGCGACAACATGATCTGGTACTCGCCCGACGGCGGTGGCCCGGTCTTCCCGTTGCGCTCCGACGGCAGCGGCATCCCGACCTACAACGCGGCCGACGCGGTCTACACCGAGCCGTACGTGCGCGGTGGCGGCCAGGCGATCATGTCCGGCCCGACGTACCACCGCGAGCTGATCAACGCCAACAGCGGCGTCGCGTGGCCGTCGTACTGGAACGACAAGTGGTTCATCGGTGACGAGTCCAGCCCGAACAACCGGATCGCGGTCACGGTCGACCCGAACAAGGTGCCGCAGCAGGCGCCCCCGGCGTTCGCCGAGACGCTGTCGCGGATCATCCCGTCCGGCAACGGCGACAACCGGATGCAGAGCTGGATGGACGCGAAGTTCGGCGCGGACGGCGCACTGTACATGCTGGACTACGGCGGCGGCTTCTTCTCGTTGCACCCCAACCAGAAGCTGATCCGCGTGGCCTACACCGGCGGCCCGGCCACCCCGGCCCCGGCCGCGAACTCGGTGGCAGTGCAGAACAAGCCGCTGACCATCGCGTTCAACGGGTCCAAGTCCGGTGGCGTGTCCTACCGCTGGGACTTCGGCGACGGCACCTCGTCGACCGAGCAGAACCCGCGGCACGTCTACGCCAAGCCGGGTACCTACACGGCGAAGCTGACGGTCACCTACGCCGACGGTGAGATCGCCTCCGCGCAGTCCACTGTGAACGTCGGCTGTGCGGTGCCGGACAACCGGTCGACGGTGTGGCTGAGCGACCAGGACTCCGGTGTGGCCAACAAGCAGGTCGGTGGCGGCTGCACGATCAACGACCTGATCGACGACGAGAGCGCCTACCCCGACCACGGCGCGTTCGTCCGCTATGTCACCACGATCGCCGACCAGCTGCAGAAGGACGGCACGATCACCAGCCGGGAGAACTCGGCCCTGGTGCGCGCGGCGTCCGCGTCCGACGTGGGCAAGTCGACGAACACCGGCTACAAGCCGTTGTACGACGGCACTCCCGAGTCGCTGCAGGGCTGGACACAGGCTCCGTCCGGGTCGTTCTCGATCCAGCCGGACGGGTCACTGAGGTCGGCTGGCGGCCTGGGCATGTTGTGGTACAAGAACGAGCAGTTCGCGAACTTCTCGCTCAAGCTGCAGTTCCGTGACATCGCCCCGGACGGGTTCCGCGCCAACAGCGGTGTTTTCACCCGGTTCCCCGACCCGCGCCAGCCGGTCAGCCAGCGCCCGGCGTGCGGTCAGACGGGATCAGCGGCCACCTCGCAGGCCTGGGTGGCGATCTACTGTGGACACGAGATCCAGATCTACGACGGTGACACCGGTGAGCCGCAGAAGACGGGGTCGATCTACAACTTCGACCCGGTCAGCCTGCCGGGAGCGGGTGTCACGCCGAAGGCGCAGTGGAACAACTACGAGATCCGCGTTGTCGGCCAGCACTACACGATCATCCGCAACGGCGTGGTGATCAACGAGTTCGACAACACCCCGGGCAAGCAGTCCTCCCGGGCAGGCGACCCGCCGACGGATCTGCGCCAGTTCCTGACCGGGTTCGTGGGTCTGCAGAACCACAGTGACAACGATCTGATCGAGTTCCGCAACATCCGGGTGCGGTCGCTGTAACCGCGTGGCCCGGCCGGTGAACTGCCCACCGGCCGGGCCCTTTCGGTACCGCACTCATGGAAGGTGCCATGTTTCAAACGGTTCTGAAACGCTGCTGGGTGGTTCTGCTCGGCCTAGCGCTGTTCATCCCGGTGGTCGTCGTCCCCGTGGCGTCGGCCACCATCCCGCAGCCCGCGCTGGCGCAAACGCTGACGTGGACCGCTGACAACGACATCACCCGCTACAAGTCCGCGCCCACCTCGGCCACGGCCGGGCAGACGACGATCGTGTTCGAGAACAGCGAGGCGACCGGCAACACGACCGGCATGTCGCACACGCTGACGTTCGACACCGACACCCCGGGCTACAACCACGACGTCAACGTCAACATCCTCGCGAACCCGTTCGACACCGAGAACGGCCGGCACGAGCAGACGGTGACGCTGACGCCGGGCAAGTACCGGTACTTCTGCACCATGCCGGGCCATCAGCAGATGGTCGGCGAGTTCACCGTGGGACCGGCCGGCCCGGACACCACTCCCCCGACGGTCAACGGGGTCGTCTCCGGCAACAAGGACGGCAACGGGAACTACCTGGGCAAGGCGACGGTGACGGTGACCGCGTCCGACACCGGGTCCGGTGTGGACAAGATCGAGTACCAGGTGGACGACACGAGCTTCCTGCCCTACACGGCCCCGGTGGACGTGACGGCGGTCGGCGACCACTCGGTGCAGTTCCGCGCGACCGACAAGGCGGGCAACGTCTCCCCCGTCGGCTCGGTGTCGTTCCGGGTCGTCGAAGCTCCCCCGCAGGACACCACTCCCCCGACGGTCAGCGCGACCGTCGCCGGGAACAAGGATCCACAAGGGAACTACGTCGACAAGGCGACCGTGACGATCACGGCCTCGGACACCCAGTCCGGGGTCAAGACGGTTGAGTACTCTTTGGACGGTGGCGCCTTCACCGCCTACACCGCCCCCGTCGAGGTCACGGCAGTGGGTTCACACATGATCCACTACCGGGCCACTGACAACGCCGGGAACACCTCACCCGAGGGGATGACCGGGTTCACCATCGTCCAGGCACCGCCGCAGGACACCACCCCGCCGACGGTCAACGCGACTGTTGCCGGTGACAAGGATTCCAACGGCGCCTACATCGGCAAGGCGACGGTCACCATCACCGCGACGGACACCCAGTCGGGCGTGAAGACCGTTGAGTACTCTTTGGACGGTGGCGCCTTCACCGTCTACACCGCCCCCGTCGAGGTGACCGCAGCCGGATCACACATGATCCACTACCGCGCCACTGACAACGCCGGGAACATCTCTCCGGAGGGCATGTCCGGGTTCACCGTCGTCTCGGCGCCGCCGCAGGACACCACTCCGCCGTCGGTGAACACCACCGTCACCGGTGACCGGGATGCCAACGGCAACTACGTCAACAGCGCTTCGGTGACTGTCACGGCCACGGATGCGCAGTCAGGCGTCAAGACGGTCGAGTACTCGTTGGACAACGGGGCTTACACCGCCTACACGGCGCCGGTTGTCGTGAGCGCCAAGGGATCGCACACCTTGCGGGCCCGGGCCACCGACAACGCCGGGAACACTTCCACCCCGGTGTCGACGTCGTTCACGGTCGTCGAGCCGCCGGTGCAGGACACGACGCCGCCAGTGGTGTCCACTTCGGTCGCCGGGAACCGGGACGCCAACGGCAACTACATCGACAGCGCAACGGTTTCCGTGACGGCGACCGACTCGCAGTCCGGCGTGAAGACCGTTGAGTACTCAGTGGACGGTGGGGCGTTCGCGGCCTACACCGCTCCCGTTGTCGTTGGCACGAACGGTCAGCACACCGTGCAGGCCCGGGCGACCGACAACGCCGGGAACGCCTCGGCGCCGGTTTCGGTGTCGTTCACGGTGGTCGAGCCGAGTGGGGATGTCTGCCCCGACTCGGACACGCGGGCCACGGTGATCATCGGCGGTGAGGACACCAAGGTCGCCAACATCGACACCGGCAACGGCTGCACGGTCAACGATCTGATCGCCGAGCGTGCGTCCTACCCCGACCATGGCACGTTCGTCCGGCACGTCGAGGACGTCACCAGCCCGCTGGTGGCCAACGGCGTGCTTTCTCGCAGGGACCAGGGCACCATCGTGCGCGCGGCGTCCCGTTCGGACATTGGCAGATGAGCAGGACCCTTTCACCACAAGGAGTTAAGAGAATGCCAAGACGCACCGTTTCCGCGCTCGCTGCCCTGAGCGCCATCGTCACCGCGCTGGTGGCGGCGCCCAACGCGAACGCCGACCTGGTGATGTACTGCGTCGGCACCGGTGGTGCCGTGACCGTGCCCAGCGACCTGCTGGTGCCCTCCGGCGAGTCCTGTTCACTGGAGGGCACGACCGTCACCGGCAACGTGCGCGTCCAGGCCGGCGCCAACCTGGTGATCTCCGGCGGCACGATCAACGGCCAGGTCCAGGTGGCCAACAACGGCTACTTCGACGCCACCAACACCCGCGTCGACGGTGAGGTCGTGCTCGCCCCCGGCGGGTTCGGCAGCTACCTGCGCAAGGTCCGGGGCGCCTCGGTCACCTTGCAGCCCAAGGGAACCGCCACGGTCGAGGGCTTCCTGTTCGTGGACGACTCGGTCATCGACGGCAATGTCACGGCCGGCGTCGGCGAGGTCCGCCTGGACAAGAACACCCAGGTGACCGGGAACGTCAACAGCAGCGGCGCGTACTCCACGGACGTCCGTGACTCCTTTGTGGACGGTACGCTGTCGGTGCTGAACAACGCGAACGGCAGCGTCGTGTGCGGCGGTTCGGTCGCCGGCAAGGCCACCTTCGCCGGCAACCAGGGTGGCGTGCAGCTCGGCCCGAACGGCGCCCTGGACAGCTGCGCGTCCGGCGGCTACTTCGGCCGGGACGTCAGCATCAGCAACACCAACGGCAAGTCCTCCGTCGATGACACCATCATCAACGGACAGCTCCAGCTGAACGGCAACAACCCCGCGACCGCCGTCGCCGCCAACAACCGCATCCGCGGCGGCGTCGTCGGCCAGACCGGCGCCGCGGCCGCAGCTTCCAAGGCCGCCCGCGCCCAGGCCGCCGCTCCCCGGGTGAACACCGGCGAGCAGAAGTCCGCCGACCGCCGCGCCGCCGCCACCCAGGCGGCGATCGAAGCGGGCCAGGCATTCTGAAGTAACTGAAGCAAGGGGCTTTCTCCCGCACGCGATCGCGGGAGAAAGCCCCTTGCCCGGCACGATGGGGGCGATCACGAACAGCGCCCGGTCAGGGTAACGTCGCGGCGGTGACCCAAGGATTCACGCTGGTGATGGTGCCGCCCCATCAGGAGGACACCTCGACGTGGCCGCGACGGCTCGAGCAAGCCGTGCCCGGCCTGAAGGTCCTGCGGCCGGGAACGACCAACGAGGCCGCTGAGGCGTTGGCTGAGGCGGATGCGGCGTACGGCACCCTGCCGGCCGATCTGCTCAGGCACGCGACCAGGCTCCGGTGGTTGCAGGCGCCGCAGGCGGGGCCGCCGCCCGGGTTCTACCACGCGGATCTGATCGCGCATCCGGTTCGGGTGACGAACATGCGCGACACGTACACGGATCATGTGGCGACGCACACGATGGCGCTCGTGCTGAGTCTGGCGCGTGGGATCCCGATGTATGTGCGAGCGCAGGAGCAGTCCAGGTGGGCGCCGGACTGGGATCCCGGGTCGGTGCTGGCGTTGGCGGAAATCCGGGCGTTGGTGGTGGGGGTCGGTGCGATCGGGGCCGAGGTGGGCCGGATGCTCGCGGCGTTCGGGACACAGGTCGTGGGCATCGACGCCCGGCGGACCGACGCGCCGGAAGGGTTCACAACCGTGCGGCCACCGGACACAGTGGACGATGAGATCCCGCGTGCCGACTTGGTGATCCTGGCCATCCCGCACACCCCAGAGACCGAAGGCCTGATCAACCCGCGGCGGCTCAAGCTGTTCCGCAAGAGCGCCTACCTGATCAACATCGGCCGTGGCCCGCTCGTGCAGCTCGACGCGCTCAACCATGCGCTGGAAGTCAAAGAGCTCGCGGGAGCGGCACTCGACGTGTTCGAGACCGAGCCGTTGCCGGCGGAGCATCCGTTGTGGCAACGAAAGAACGTGTTGATCACGCCGCATGTCGCCGGAGCCGGGCCGCACAGCGAGGAACGCCGGTTCGCGGTGATCCTGGAGAACGCCAAGCGGTTCGCCGCCGGAGAACCGCTGATCAACGTGGTGGACAAGGCCCTCTGGTTCTAACGGCCGAACCGCTGACGGTAAGCCGACGGCGTCACGCCGGTGTGCCGGCGGAACTGGGCGCGGAGGTTCGCGGTCGTGCCCAGTCCGCTGGCCCCGGCGACCCGGTCCAGCTGCGACTCCCCGCGTTCGATCAACCGGCACGCCAACGTCACCCGCTCCAAAGTCAGCCACGCCAACGGAGTCGTGCCCAGCTCGGTCTGGAACCGCCGGTGCAGCGTCGCCTGACTCGCCGCCGCCCGCGAGGCGAGATCCGCCACGGTCAACGGCTGATCCAGCCGCTCCCGGGCCCAGGCCAGCACTGGAGCGAGTGAAGTGTCGGCCACAGCGGGGATCGGCCGCTCGACGAACTGGCGCTGCCCGCCGTCCCGGTGCCCGCTGAACACCAGCCGCCGGCTCACCGCGTTCGCGATCTCCGCGCCGTGATCCAGCCGGATCAGATGCAACCCCAGGTCCAGCGCGGCCGCGCTCCCCGCGGCTGTCAACACGTTCCCACTGTCCACAAACAACACATCCGGCTCGAGGAGCACCGAGGGGTACCGCGCGACAAAGGAATCGGCCCACCGCCAGTGGGTGGTCGCCCGCCTCCCGTCCAGCACGCCGGCATCGGCCAACGTGAAGGCGCCCGTGCAGAAACTCACCAGCCGCGCACCCCGCTCAGCCGCCCGTGCGATCGCCGCCAGCACCTCCGGGGACGCCGTGTTCAACGGGTCCGGCCGGTTGGGCACGATCAGGGTGTCGGCGGCGTCCGCGGCCTCCAGGCCCGCGACCCCGGACAGCGTGAACATCCCGAGGTGCATCGACACCGCCGGGCGGGCCGCGCACAACGTGAACGAGTACCACGGCCGGTCCAGTTCGGGCCGGCGCAGCCCGAACAGCTCGGTCGCCACGCCCAGCTCGAACGGGTTCGAGCCCTCGTCCACCAGCACGGCGACCCGGTGCGAGGATTCTTGCGACATGTGCGATTCCTAGCACTCACGCTCGCCCGGCGCCAGCCCCCACGATGGCTCCATGACATCTCAGCCCCTGGACCTGCAGTCCGTGCTCGACACCTTCACCGAACCATGGAGCCCGCGGATCGTGGCCCTGGTCAACGACTACGACATCCGGCTGGCCAGGTTCGCGGGCGAACACGTGTGGCACAAGCATGAGAACACCGACGAGTTCTTCCTCGTGCTCGACGGCGAGATCGACATCGCCCTGCGCGAGCCCGACGGCGAACGAGTCGTCACCCTGCCCAAGGGTTCCCTCTTCGTGGTGCCCCGCAACACCTTCCACAAACCGTCCACAAAACAGGGAGCGGTGGTGCTGCTGGTCGAGCCGACCGGAACCCTGTCAGTGGGCGACGAACACGAGGAAGTCCCGGACCACGTCGAAGTCACGACCGGCCACCGGATCTAGGGTCCGATTCGGACGGGCAGGCTGCTGAGCCCCCGTGAGAGCGTGCTTCGCTTCCACACCAGCGACTCCGGCTCCCAGGCGGGAGTGAGCAGCGGGAACCGCGCCAGCAGCCGCCCGAACGCGACCTCCCCCTCCAGCCGGGCGAGCGGGGCGCCCAGGCAGTGGTGGATCCCGTAGCCGAAGGCCAGATGCGGGTCGCCCGACCGGCAGATGTCCAGCCGGTCGGGGTCCTCGAACCGGTCCCCGTCGCGGTTGGCCGACAGCAAGGAGATCATCACGATCTGGTTCGCCGGGATCTCCACGTCGCCGATCCGCACCGGCTCGGTGGTGAACCGCAAGGTGGCCATGTGGATCGGCGCCTCGAACCGCAGGAACTCCTCCACCGCGGCGGGCAGCAGCGACGGGTCGGCCCGCAGCGCCGCCTGCTGCTCCGGGTTCTCCAGCAACCCCTTGACACCGGTGCCGAGCAGGTTCGCCGTGGTCTCGAACCCGGCCACCAGCAACAGGAACGCCATGTTCAGCAGTTCCCGCTCGGACAGCTGGTCGCCCCCGTCGGAGACCTGGATCAGGTCGGAGACCAGGTCCTCGCGGGGGCGCTCGCGCTTGGCCCGGACCATGCCGGCCAGGTACGCGCCCATCTTGTCGCTGGCCTCGGCGATCTGTTCGACCGTGCCCTCACCGGCGAGGCGGTGTGACCATTCCTGGAACTCGAGCCGGTCCTCCTCGGGCACGCCGAGCAGCTCGCAGATCACCGCGATCGGGATCGGCAGCGCGAACGACTCGATCATGTCCACCGTGCCGGACATCCCGTCCAGCAGGCGGTCGACGATCCGCTCGATCCGCGGCCGCAGCCGGGCCACGGTCCGCGGCGTGAACGCCTTGTTCACCAAGCGGCGCAACCGGGTGTGGTCCGGCGGGTCGCTGTGCAGCATGTGCTTGGCCAGCGGCGAGCTGTGCGCGCCCTCCGACCCGGGCGGGAACAGCGGCAGTCCCCTGGTCACGTCCTTGCTCAGCCGCCGGTCGTTGAGCAGCGCCTTCGCGTCGGCGTACCGGGTGACCAGCCACGCGTCCAGCCCGCCGTGGAACCGCGCCGGGCACACCGGCGCCTCCTGCCGCAGCCGTTCGTAGCTCGTGTGCGGGTCAGCGACAAACCGTCCGTTCACCCGGAAGCTCATACACCCAACGTAACGTGTCCCAGCCCCTGCTCAGACGGTCATTGCAGAAAGTCGCCGAGCAGGGCGAGCAGCACGTCCACCCGCTGGGGGATCTGCATGTGGGTGGTTCCGGGCAGGACCGCCAGCTGCGAACCGGGGATCAGGTCGCGCATCAGCTCCGCGTGCGGGATGGTGACGAAGTCGTTGTCGCCGATGATCAGCAACGTCGGCGCGGTGATCCCGCCGAAGTCCGCCTCGGTCCACGCGTCCACGCCGGAGACCAGCGGCTGCAGCTTGGCCTCGACCTGGTCGAACACGCTCGGGTCGGGGGCGACGGCGGTGAACGCGTCGCGCATCTTCTGGAAGTCCTCGGCGGTCGGCATCCGGCGGGAGGCCGACCAGAGCGCCGGGTCGAGGATGTCGTTGTGGTAGCCCTGCGAACGGTAGTGCGCGGCGGCCGCGACCAGCCGGTCGACGCGATCCGGCTGGGTCAGCGCCATCTGCAGGCCCACCAGGCCGCCGAGGCTGTAACCGAACACATCAGCGCGCTCGATGCCCAGCGTGTCCAGCACCCCGGCGACATCACTGGCGAACAGCTCCAGGCTCGGCACCCGGTCGGTGTCGGCGGTGCGCCCGTGGCCCTGCATCTCGATCGCGATGACCTGCCGGGACTTGGCGAGGTGCGGGAGCAGCCCGCCGAACGCCAGCTCGATGGTGAGCAGCCCGCCGTGCAGCAGGACCAGCGGCTTGCCGGTGCCGTGCACCTCGTAGTACACGTTCAGCCCGTTGACCTGTGCGTATGCCATCATCATCTCCTTGCTCGGGTGATCCTTCACCCCAACGTCGAACGGGTCCCCCGTCGGTCGACATCTACTTCAGCAGACTTTTCAGCGCGGTTTCGGCGATGGCATCGATCACCTGGGCCACCTCGTACGGCGAGCTGCGGCAGAGAGACGGTTTTCGTCACGGCCAATATCAACTGCTTGAGTAGTACTGAACTAAGTGGAGTACGTGTGCGGGATGGGCGAAGCCGTGGGGGCTGAGTCTGGCCGCGGTGCACAGGTACTTCGTCACGTTCCGGTCCGAAGACGGCCGGACCGAGCCGCGTATGCACCCTGACGAAGCGACATACGTTCTGTCCGCATTATCGTGACCAGGCTGGGGTTCGGGATGCGGGTCGGCGCGTAGGTGCGGAACTCGAAGTGCCACCATTCGTTGTCGTAGGTCCGGTACAGGCCATAGCGCGCGCCGTTCGCCTCCAGCCACCGGGCGCCTTCGCGGGGCCGCACATCCAGGGCGATCCCCTGCACATGCGACGACTCCTCGGGCGGCAACACCCGTTCCCGCGCCAAAGCCGAAGACCCCGTCCGCATGATCTCCTCGCAGTACAGCCGATGCTGCTCCACCGGGTCGCGGTGCCCGGAGGTCAGGCCGAGCAGCTGGCCGTCGCGCCACAGCGCCTCCGAACGCGCGGCGGTGAAGGCCAGGTAAGTGTCGTTGGTGAGGCCGCGGAGGTTCTCGTGCGGGAACCGCAGCGAGAGCGCCCACTGGGCGGCGAAGTAGCGGGCGTGGCCGGGGGCGCGCAGGAAGGCGACCGGCAGCAGGCAGCGCGCGAGGACTTTGGTCGTGGCGGCGAAGAACTGTTCCCGTGAACTCATGAACCCCACGGTGAGCGTCGACTGTGGACGCCTGTTGCTGGTCGTGTCCGAGTTGTGTAACAGAACTTCTGTGACACAACCCGTACATGTCACGCACGCGATCGGGACACACCTGGGGCACCATGGCGAGCAGAGTTCTGTCCGCGGTGCGATTGTTGAGGACATGTCCCGGGTTCTGCTGATCGAAGACGACGAGGCCGTGCGCGACGGCCTGCAGCTGGCGCTGACCAGGCAAGGCCACACCGTGCACGCCGCCGGGACCGGCGAGCAGGGGCTCGGCCGGCTGCCGGAGGCCGACGTGGTCGTGCTGGACCTGATGCTGCCCGGGATGGACGGGTTCGAGGTGTGCCGCCGCATCCGCGCCGAGGGCGACCTGCCGATCATCATGCTGACCGCGAGGGACGACGACATGGACGTGGTCGCCGGGCTGGAGGCGGGCGCCGACGACTACGTGGTCAAACCCGTGCGGGCCCGCGTTCTCGAGGCCCGCATCCGCGCGGTCCTGCGCCGCGGCACGACCACCGACGCCAGGCCACGACCCGAGGGCGACGACTACCGCGGGCTGACCATCGACCGGGCGGGCCTGGTGGTCAGCAAGAACGGCCGGACGATCGGCCTCACCCCCACCGAACTGCGGCTGCTGCTGGAGCTTTCCAGCTCGCCCGGCCGCGTGCTCAGCCGCCAGCAGCTGCTGGAAGCGGTGTGGGAACACGGGTATCTGGGTGACTCGCGGCTGGTCGACGCATGCGTGCAACGGCTGCGGGCCAAGATCGAGGACGATCCGGCCGGCCCGCTGTACATCCAGACCGTGCGCGGTTTCGGTTACCGGTTCGGGCCGCTGTGAGGAGCCTGCGCACCCGCCTGTTGCTCGCGTTCGCCCTGCTCACCACGGTCACCGCGGCCGCGGTCGCCGGTGGGATGTACGTCAACGCGCGTGACGTGATCGTGCAGCAGACCCAGGACGCGGCGGTGCGGACGATGACCGACCGGGTCTCCACCGCGCGGCTGCAGCTGCCGCCCAGCGGCGACGGGCTCATCGGCGTGCTGTCCGACCGGGACACCTCGGCCAAGATCGTCTACAACGGACAGTCCTTTGGCGACCAGAACCTGCGGGTGTCGCCGGAGCTGCGGGCCGAGGTGCGCACGGGACGCGTTGCCTGGCAACGAGTCTCAGGCGGTGGCTCGATCTGGCTGGTGGTCGGGATGGCGCCGGTCAACCGCGCCACCAACAGGCCGTACGGCGTGGAGCTCTACACCCAGCGGAGAATGGACAACGAGGACCAACGCGTCAACCAGCTGGCGACGATCGCGTGGGGCCTGGGCGCCGCGTCGCTCGTGCTCGCGATGACATTGGCGTGGCTGGCCGCGCGAGGCGTGCTGCGGCCGGTGCGGGACCTCGACATGGCCGCGCACCGGCTGGGCCTGGGCGACCTGACCACCCGCGTCCCGGTCCGCGGCACGGACGAGCTGGCGGGCGTGGCTCGGACGTTCAACGTGACCGCCTCGGCGCTGGAACACCAGGTCGGCGAGCTGCGCCGGTTCGTCGCGGACGTGTCGCACGAGCTGCGCACCCCGCTGGCCGCGATGACCGCGGTGGCCGACATCCTCGACGAGGAGGCGCCCAACCTGCCCGGGGACGCCGGTCAGGCCGCGCGCCTGGTCAGCCAGGAGACCCGCAACCTGACCCGGCTGGTCGACGACCTGATGGAGATCAGCCGGTTCGACTCCGGCACCGCCGGGCTCGCGCTGGACGCGGTCGACCTGGCCGCCGCGATCACCGCGACCCTGCACACCCGCGGCTGGCTGGACATGGTGGAGACCCGGCTGCCGCCGATCGTCGCGCCGGTGGACCGGCGGCGGCTGGACGTCATCGTCGCCAACCTGGTCGGCAACGCGCTGCGGCACGGCGCTGCCCCGGTGTCCGTGACGCTCGACGCGTTCCCCGGCTGGGTCGTGATCACGGTCAGCGACAACGGCAAGGGCCTGCCCGCCGAGGTCCTGCCGCACGTGTTCGACCGGTTCTACAAGGCCGACACGGCCCGCAGCCGGTCCGAGGGCAGCGGGCTCGGCCTGGCCATCGCGTGGGAGAACGCGCACCTGCACCATGGCACCCTCGTCGCGGCGAACCGGCCGGACGGCGGCGCCGTGTTCACCCTCCGGCTGCCCTCGGGGACGACCTCATGAGGATCCTGCGCTCGCTCATGGTGGTGCTGGCCGTGTCGATGACGGCCGCTTGCGGAATCCAGGCCAGTGGCGTCATCTCCGGCGTTCAGGCGCCTCGAGTCGACCTGTCGCCGGTGCGGCTTTTCTTCGTGGCCAACAGAAAGCTCATCGCCGAGGAACGCCCCACGGATCACACACTGTCGTTGCTCGAAACGCTGGCGCTGCTAGCCGGTGGCCCGGCCGAGCCCGGCCTGACCACCGAGGTGCCCGCGGACATCGGCCCGTCCGCCGAATCCGGCACCGAGATCACCGTGTCCGCCGACGTGTCCAAACTGTCCACAGTGGCCCGTTCGCAGATCGGCTGCACGCTCGGCCCGGTCGTGCTGACCGGCCAGGGACAACGCGTCGGCCCGCTGGAATGTCGGCTAGGTTGACATCATGACGGACAAAGAACAGGAGCCCCCGGTCATCGAGGGCGAGATCGTCCCGGCCTCCTCGGAGCCGTACGTGCCGCCGGTCGTGCCGGACCCGGACTACACCGAGGGCGGCGTGCCCACGTTCGACTACGTCCGTGACCGGATCGAGGGCCGGTTCGCCACCTCGGTGGGCGCGAACGAGCTGGCCGGCGAGTCGCCGCAGGGTCAGTCGATCGACCAGCAGATGGCCGAGCGGGAGCAGGCGGGCAAGGACAAGCTCGAGGAAATCCGACGGGCCATGCGCGGAGAGTGAACGGCACGGTCACGGCACGTCTGTGTCACGCCAGTGTGGCATGGGCGAGGACAGTGGGATCGTGGGTTTCCGCGAGCAGCAGGGGGCGTGCTGGCAGCTGAGGCTGGTCGGCAAGGTCGAGATGGCCCGGATGGGCGCGACGTGGGAGACCAGCCCGGTCGGCAGCCGCAAGGCGCTGACCCTGATGGCGTTGCTGGGCGCGCACGGTGATCAACGGGTCACCTTGACGGAGATCGTGGACGCGCTGTGGCAGGGCGCGCCACCGAAGGAACCGGCCGCGAACGTGGCCACTCTGGTCAGCCGGCTGCGGGCCAGGTTCGGCCTGGAGACCATCATCGGCCGGCGCACCGGTTACCGGCTGGGCGGCACCGTGCAGGTGGATCTGCACGAGGCCGCGGTGCTGGTGACCAAGGCGGAGCGGGCCCTGCGCAGCGCTCAGCCCGCGCACTGCCTGCTGGTCGCCGAGCAGGCGATCAAGCTGCTGGTGCCGGGGCAGGTGCTGACCGAGTACCCGGCGTCCCCGTGGGCGATGGATGCCCGTGCGTTGCAGGACAAGCTGCTGCGCCGGGCCCGGCATGTGGCCGTCGAGAGCGCGTTGCGGACGGGCGCGCCCCGCCTGGCGCGGGCGTTGGCGGACACCACCTCCGCCGCGCACCAGGCGTTGCGGGCCTGCTAGTTGCCCGCCATGCCGATGTCGTAGTACTGGTTCTTCTTGTCGTAGACCGGGAAGAGCACGTGGTTGGTGTACTTCGGGTCGTCGCCGATCTCGTCACGGGTGCCCGTGATGATCTCGGCGGCGGCCTTCACCGCCTTGCCGCCCGCGCCGTCGGCGAACCCGAGCAGCCGGTGGCCTTCGTGCATCATGTCGTAGGGGCCGACGATCGCGCCGTTCTTGAGCACGGTCGTGTACTTCGGGTTCGACGCGGCCAGCCTGCCCCACACCCCCGCGATCTCCACGAGGTCGCCGCCGGTCTTCTCGAAGCTCTTGGGATGCGTGCCCCACCCGAACGCCGGTGACCAGTGCGCCAGGTGCGCGGCGAGCGCGATCGACGACTCCGGCCAGTCGTAGGCGTACTCCGGGATGTGCGCGGCGTGTTTCTCCATCGCGGCCCACTGGGCGTCCAGCGCGTGCTGCTGGTGTTCCGGATCGCGGCCCAGGGTCACGAACACGCCGAGG
The DNA here is from genome assembly GCF_040675465.1 of Actinocrispum sp. NPDC049592. Taxonomy (NCBI): domain Bacteria; kingdom Bacillati; phylum Actinomycetota; class Actinomycetes; order Pseudonocardiales; family Pseudonocardiaceae; genus Actinocrispum; species Actinocrispum sp. NPDC049592. The sequence continues at coordinate 251,750 of NZ_JBFAPA010000012.1, forward strand.
AGCTTCTTGTCGAACTGCATGAGCCGCAACGCGTTGTCGTCGGTCTCGATCATCCCGGTGTCGGTGTTCACGACACGCCAGCTGTTCCGCCCGCAGTCGATCCCCGCGCGCAGGAGAACGGCCCTGGCTTCGGGGTCCTGCTCGAACATGATCATGAGGACCTCGTTCATCGAGCCGCTCTTGCCGCTGAACCCCTTGCCCCACGTGAGGATCTGGTCGTCGTAGGTGTTGATGGAGTCGACGGTCCCCTCGTGCCCGAGCTCCTTGAAGGCGACCTTCCGTGCCTTGGCGGCGGGGTCGTTCGCGTCGCCCTGCAGCTGGGTCGGGGTGAGTTTCTCGTTGGCACCGCTGTCGCCCAGCACCATGCCTTTGTTGCCGTGGTACGTGGTTTTCTTGATCGCGTACTCGGGCAGGGTTTCGCGGTTGGCCTTGATCTTCTCGACGAGGGTCTTCTGCTCGGCGGTGAGTTCGGGGACGTCGATCTCGGGGATGTTGACCTGGTCCTCACCCTTGGTCAGGGTGATCTTGGTCTTCTTGTCCCGTTTGGCCACGGGCAGGACGGTCGGCCAGTTCTCCAGCCCACCCAGTTCCGGCGGCGCCGCAGGCTTCGAGGCCGCCGCCGCGGGCGCCGCCGCTCCCGCCGCCGCCTCGCCGTGCGGTTTTCCTTGCTGCGGCTTGGGTTGGTGTTTCCGCAAGGCCGCGAACGTCCGTCCACCTGGGTCAACGCGCCCGTCGGCTTTGGGCCACCCCATGATCTCGCGCTGGAACTTGGTGATGGCGGCCCCGACATCCAGATCGGCCATCCCCACGCCCATCAACAGGCGCTCGACGATCACCACATCCCCGGGCTGGTTCTCCCCCTCAACCCCAACAGACCCACGCAGCTCCTGCCCGAAAAGCCCGTGCGACACCTCAGAAACGGCCCCCATAGCCGAATCCCACACATCCCCCAGCCCCCACAACCGCACAAGCATCGAAGGCTCAGCCGCCGCCTTGGCCACAGCCTGGTTGCCCGCGGCCAGGAACGAAGGCCCCTCCGCCCCACCAGGCCGAACAACCCTCCCACCCTCACCACCACCATCATCACCACCAGCCCGCACAGCACCATCAACCCGCTCAACCCACCGATCAAACTGCCCCATACCCCAAACAATCACAACCCACCCACCCCCACACAACGCCCAAAAGGGCAACACCCCATCCCCCCGCCTGCAATGTTCCAAAAGACCAAACCCGCCACCCCCACCAGCCACCCCCACACCGCAGGTCACCCAACCCAGCCCACAAGGATCCGAAGGATCCCCCGCCCCTCTTGGCGGCCTGCCCGTCCGGCGAGGACATCTCTTCCACCCAGCCGAAGCCAGCGCTCAACCGCGACCGCCAAGAGAGCTAACGCTCAACCCGCCACTGCCGTCCCGGAGCGCAACGACAAACCAGACCAGTACTGATAGACCCCCGAAGCTCATCCCCCAGCACAGGATCGGCCTCAGCAATAACATCCAGCGCCCGCTTCAAAGCCTTCCGCACGGCAGTCCGAGCCCGCTCCGGAGAATCCGGAAACCCCCGGATCCGCCCTCCCAACCCAACCGCCCCGGCAAGCTCGGAAGTCAAAGCCTCCCGCTCCAACCGCAACCGCTCAGCCCGCGCCAGATCCATATCGCTGTCCGCCACATCGATCTCAGCGTCGATGGTCCGCAACCGCCGCCGATAAGCATCCACAGCGGACTCATCAATCAGCTCGTGCCGCGCGTCAACCACCCCCGCCGCAGCCAGGTCCAGTGCCGGAACATCCTGCCACGCATGCTCGAGCAGCACACTGAGATACCGGATCCCCACCAGATCAGGCAAGGCTGTCACCGCCTCGCCCATCACAATCGCCCACCCGGTGGGTGTCCGCCGCAGAACCGCTGGGATGTCAGGCGGCCCAGCCAGAGCCAGCCAAGCCTCAGCCCGCTCAGGCATATCCATAGCCCGAGCCTCATTAGCCGCCTCAGTCAACAAAGAACGAGCCGCAGGAAGATCCCCAGTATGCCCCCGCGCGATAAGAGCCTCAGCCAACTGCGCCCGACTCAAGGCAACAGCCGGACGATGCCCGATGCGGACGTTGTCCAGCACCCCCTGCTCCAAATAGGACACAGCCGCGTCAAGATCCCCATCCATCATCGCGGCCACCCCAAGCGCCCGGGAAGCCGCCCCAATACAGGAAACCGCGAGCGAAGGCATTACCGGCAACGAGGCAAAAGGCCGGATCAAATCCGCGGCCTGCTTCACCAGCTCCGCGTCGTCCAGCAACACCCCGGCATCCACCAACGCCACCATCGCCGCCAGCCACGTACTCGACCGCGGCAGCTGAGCCAACCCGATCTCCAGCAACGGAGCCAAAGCAGCCCGCGCCTCAGCAGGCCGTCCACCCCGCGCCAGCAACATCACCGCACTGGCCCGGAACCCGTACTCGGGCACCGCGAGGCTGGCCGAAGCCATAGTCGCCGCAACGAGTTCAGCCAGCTCGGCGTCCCGCCCCTGCAACCACCGAATCGCCATCAGCTGCGCGCCGTAGTACCCCGTGGCGTCGGCGTCCCCCACCTTGATCCCCAGCTGCAGACACGGCCCCGCCGCCTCCTCAGCCGCTGCCAGCCGCCCGGCCCGGATCAACCGCATGACGTCCATCGCCGCCACGATGTACCCGATGCTCGCCACACCCAAAGCCGCCGACCGCTGCCGCAGCTCGTTCAACGACCGCTCCGCCAGCGGATCCCCCACCAGATACCGATCCGCGGTCAGCCACAACAGCCCGAACAACGACAAAATCGCGTCACCGGCGGCGGAAGCCGCCTCGATCTGTTCCTGCGCGAGCGCCATCCGGGCGTGCGCGTGCTCCGGAGCCAGCAAAGCGTGATGCGCCAACGAAAGCGCGTCCGCCAGCGCCCAGTCGTCACCCACCTGCCGGGTCTCTTCCAAGGCGTCCAGCACCGCCTGCTCGGGAGCCCCCTCGTAAACAGCCTCCGCGGCCAGCCGGACCTTCAGCCGGCACCGCAACGACTCCTCCTCCGGCGGCAACGCCCGCAAAGCTGCCCGCTGCTGCGCCAGAACCCGTTGCCGCACAGTGGCATTGCGATGCTCGTGCACCCACACCCCGCCCAGCCCCAGCACCGCACGCGCCAACAAGACCGGCTCACCGACCCGCGAAGCTGCCTCCGCGGCCACCTCGAACCCGGCCCGCGCATCGATCAACCGTCCACAAGCGAGCACCGCATCGGCCCGCTCGATCAGCAACTCCGCGGACGCCCCCATCCGCGACGCCAACGCCACCGCCCGGTCGAGCAGCTCCGCCGCCTGCTCGTACGCGTACCCACGTTGCAACGAAACGGCCGCCGTCCGGCACGCGGCGATCGCGATGTCGGTGTCCGCCGCCGACCGCGGCGCCGCGGCCAGAGCGTGGTGAGCGACCCTTTCAGGCGGCCCCGGCAACATCGCGGCGGCACCGGCGTGCGCGTTCAACTGCTCGGTGTGGTCCAGCAGACCCAAAGCGGCCTCACGAACCAGGTCGTGGAACCGCCATCCGGTGTCGGTGAGGTCGACCAGCCCCGTGCCGGAGGCGACCGTCAAAGCCTCGACCACGACCTCGGGCGGCTCCCCGACCAGGGCGCCGACCTCAGTCGTCGTGCCGTCCACACCCAGCAAAGCGGCGAACGCCAAGATCCGCCGTGTCCCGGGCGCCAGCCGCCCGAGCGCCGCGGCGATCGCGTGCCCGGCGGTGACATCCCCGGAACCCGTCCACCCCAGGCCGACGGCTTGCGTCAGGTACAGCGGGCTACCGCCGGTGACCCGTAACAGCACCAGAGCGGCGGTGTCGCTGACGTCCTGCATGCCGTGCGCGGTAAGCAAAGCGGTGGTGTCCGCCAGGCCGAATGGCCGCAGCACCACGGTTGTCGCGTCCCGCTGCAGCTCGGCGATCAACGAGTCCGGCGAGGAGTCCGGGCGGGTGGCCAGGACCAGCACGAGCGGCAGGCGGTCGAGGGTCTGCACGAGGAAGCGGGTGAGCAGCAGGGTGCTCGTGTCCGCGTAGTGCAGGTCGTCGATGACGATCATGGTCGGCTTGCCGCGCCGGGTGGTGAGCAGCAGGTCCGCCACGGCCGCGAAGCGCGCGAACCGTTCCGAGCCGACGATTTCGCCTCCGGTGTCCGAGGCGAGCAACTGCGCGCCTTCGGGTCCGGTCAGGGCGGGCAAGATCGCGGGCCACGGCCAGAGCGCGGGCGCGCCGCCGTGCGGCCAGCACCGGCCCCAGACCACCTCGAAGCCCTCGCGTTCGGCCTCGTCGGCGGCGCGCTCCCCCAACCAGGTCTTGCCGACCCCCGCCTCACCTGCGAGAACGACCACCTGGCGACGGCCCTCCGCCGCGCGCGCCCGGATGCCGGACAGCACGGCAAGCTCGTCACCCCGGCCGACGAACGTGTCCACGCCGGGAAAGTCTGCCGTATGGCCCGGCGGATTGATATCGGTGTCACGCCAACTGGCCCGGCGACTACTGTCTACTGTGGATTCGAGCGGCCCGCGCGATGCGGATCGCGTCGGCCTGGCTGCGGGCCGGGAGCTTCAGGCAGATGTTGGAAACGTGCCGGCCGACGGTCTTGCTCGTGACGCCGAGCGATCCGGCGATGGCGGTCAGGCCGGTGTCCTGGGCGAGCAGGTCGAGCACTTCCCGTTCCCGCGCGGTGAGCTGAGGAAACGCGGTGCCAGGGCTGAGCATCCGGCGGATCCTCGGCGCGACCGCCGCGTTGGTGAAGAAACCGCCGCGCGCCGCCACCCGGATCGCGGTGAGCACGTCCTCCGGTTCGGCGTTCTTGGTCAGGTAGGCACCGGCCCCGGCGGCCATCGCCGCGCCGAGATGCTCCTCTTTGTCCAGATCACTGACCGCGACGACCACGACATCCGGTACATCCTGGACGATCGCCAGCATGTCCACGTTGAGCAGGGCGACGTCCGGCGGGTCGGCACGCAGCCGGTCGAGCGCCTGCGCCGGCGTGGCGGCCATCCCGACCACGCACACGTCCCTGGTCTGTCCGAGGTAGGTCGCCAGTCCATTGAGGTACATCGGCTGACTGTCCGCGACCAGCACTTTCACCACATTGTATGAGGCGTGACACGCGCGTGCCGTTCGGCGGCACAATCCGGTTAACTTTCACCGCATGAGCGTCACCAAGGACAGGGGAGCCGATTTCCGCGCGTTCTGGCAGGAACGCCACCTCAGCACCCTCACCACCATCCGCGCCGACGGGACGCCGCACGTCGTGCCGGTCGGCGTGACGCTCGATGTCGACGAGGGCATCGCCAGGGTGATCACCTCCGGCGACTCCGCCAAGGCGCGCCAGGTCCGCCGGGCCGGCTCGATGCCCGTCGCCGTGTGCCAGGTGGACGGCCGCCGCTGGTCCACCCTCGAAGGCGTCGCCGTCCTGCGCGACGACCCCGAATCGGTCCGCGACGCGGAGACCCGGTACGCCGGCCGCTACCGCGTCCCCCGCGTGAACCCCAGACGCGTGGTCCTCGAGATCACGGTGATGCGGGTCCTCGGCTCGGTGGCCTGACCTCAGCTGTCCACGACCGACGCGATCATCGGCCGCAGGGTCCGGCTGAAGTCGAGGTTCATGTGGTTGGCGTCGAAGTACACGGCCACGTTCCCGACCACGGCGTAGCACTTGCGTTCGTCGCAGAAGTAGTCGGTGAGGTCGACGAAGGCCACGTTCGGGTCGTTGTAGGACTTCACAATGTCCGTGAGTGGGTCTGGTGGCTGGGCCTGGGTTCGTTCGACCGCGCATTTCAACGGGGTCCGCGGGTTCAGGGTCACGCAGTCGACCGCGCGGACGTCCTTGTTCAGCGGCGGGTCGACCAGCCAGATCACCCGGGCACCCGCGTCGGTCCACTTGTGCCAGTAGCGCTGGACGCCCTCGCGGTACTGCTCGGTCTGGGACCGGCCGCTGTGGTCGTCGGCGTACTCCTGGCGGGCGAAGAACGAGGTGAACACGATGTCCGGCTTGCTGCTCGCGATCAGGTCCGCGATCCGGGGCGTCCAGGCCATGCACCGCTGGGTCAGCGACTCCGGCCAGGTGTCCTGGTAGCCGCGGTACTGGATCCTGGCGAACGGGCAGCCGCCCTGGAAGCTGATCTTCAGCTCCCACTGCCGTTCCTTGGCCAGGTCCACGATCGGGCCGAGCCACTGCTGCGCGTGCGAGTCGCCGACCAGCCACACCACCTTGTGGCCCGGTGCGTTGAGGCTGAAGTCGCAGTAGCGGGTGGAGGGCTGGCCGTCGAAGTCGAACTCCGCGACCGGGTCCCCGCACTCCTCCGGCGGGTTCCAGTACTCGTTGGCCGGCCCCATGTTCACGTTCTTCGCCGGCCCGAACGGGTCCGGGCAGTTCGCACCCTTCACCCGCGCCGCGGCGCCGTGGCACGGGCCGCCGGTGCCCATCTCCAGCGCCGCCTGGGCCACGTGCCGGTCGTACGTCCAGTTCAGGACACCCGCGGCGACCGCGACCGCGGCCATCCCGGCGATCATGCCGGTGAACGTGAGCCGCGAGCTGCGCGCGATCGGCGCCCATGTGCGGAACCGGTCCTCGACCAGCAGCTTCGTCACCCACGCCAGCGCGACCGAGATCACCAGGACACCGGCCTTCAACTGCGGGGTCAGCCGGCCGTCCGCAAGCGCCCCACGCAACGCGAACGGCGCCAGCACGATCAACGGCCAGTGCCACAGGTAGAGCGAGTAGCTGATGTTCCCGGCGAACTGGACCGGCCGCAGCGCCGAGACCGGAGTGTGCCACTGCCGGGCGGTGTGCGTCCCGGCGAGGATGATCAGGCCGGTGCCTGCGCTCGGGACCAGGGCGGCCCAGCCCGGGAAGTTCGTGTGGTGGTCGTATCCGAACGCCGACCCGACGATCATCACGACACCGGCGAACGACGCGAGGTTCGCCAGGATCGCGGGCAGCACGATCCGCGCACCGGCCAACGCGATCAGCGCGCCGATCGCGAACTCCCACACCCGCACCGGGGTCGCGAAGTAGGCCTGGCTCTTCGACAAATCCGTGAAGACGACGCAGAACGCGAACGAGGCGGCACCCGCAACGGCGATACCGATCACCTTCGCCCGCCGCACGCGCACCTTGTAGAGCAGCAAGAGGAGCAATGGCCAGAACAGGTAGAACTGTTCCTCCACCGACAGTGACCAGTAGTGCTGGAACATGCTCGCCGCGCGGGTCAGGTTCGAGTATTCGACCGAGTTGGCCGCGAGCAGCCAGTTCTCCCAGTAGGTGGCGCTGGCGACAGCCTCCTGTGTGGTGGACGACCACCACGGGTACGGCAACAGGAAGTAGGCGGCGACCACGCTCAGGCCGATGACCAGGAATGCGGCCGGCAGCAGGCGGCGGACCCGGCGGGCGTAGAACCGCAAGAGCCGCAGCCGCTGGGTCTTCATGATCTCGCGGTCCAGGTGCGAGGTGATCAGGAACCCGGAGATGACGAAGAAGACGTCGACGCCGACATAGCCGCCGGTGAGCGACTCCGGCCAGAGGTGGTTGACGACGACGGCCAGCACCGCGACCGCGCGCAGCGCCTGCACATCGGTGCGGAAACCATTCTGCTCGCGTTTGTCAACGGTGTTACCGGACGGCCGGAATTCGCCGAGCTGTGCGGCGGTCGTGGTACTCAAGTCGGTCTCCCCGCCTCCGATTACCGTGGAGGCCGGACGGCGGTCCGGCAGGGGTGGACCGGCCGAGAAGCGTATCAGGACCCGTTGGCGCGCAACGACTTGAGCATCCCACCGGACCGAGTGGACCGAACAGCCGATCCACATTGGACCGTTCGGCCCAACCCATTTTTGTCAGTGACCGGACACATACGGGTGGTTTCGTGAAAACCGTTTCTTTCACCGGAATTGGGGTTCGTCGGTGGTCCAGGCGCCAAGGACGATGAGGGTTTTGGTGCCTGTGACGTTGCCGACATGACGCAGCGTGTCGATCACCTGCTGGAGATGGCTCATGTCGCGGGCACGGACCTGGATGAGCGCGTCGGGGTCGCCCGCGATGGTGTAGACGGCCTGGACCTCGGGAACCGTGGCGGCGGTCTGCAGGATCTCGTTCACGCGCGTGGTGCCCATGTAGCGCAGCTCGGTGAAGGCCTGCACGCCCCAGCCGAGTTTGGTGTGGTCAACTTGGACGGTGAAACCCGTGATCACGCCGATTTCGCGCAGCCGGTCCACCCGGCGTTTGACGGCCGCGACCGAAAGACCCACTTCGTCGGCCATGTCCGAGTAGGTGCGGCGGCCGTCCGCCTTGAGCAGCGCCAGCAGCTTGCGGTCGGTCTCGTCCACGTCCACCGGCATGGTCCCTCCCCGGCCTTGTGACGCAAGGAATATGTGCGAACGGTCTCACAGGGTACAAAAGTTTGCGTCTTGGTGGCCTGGTTGCGTCAACACCTTGTGAGCCGGGTGGTTGACTATGTTCCCTTATCGCCAAACCCCCATTCCAACGCCGTGGAGCCCGCGATGGACACCTCTGTGTCGCTCGACGACAAGTACATGGCCGGCACCGGCTGGGCGCTGATGTCGGGCGTGCAGGCGCTGGTGCGGCTGATGCTCGAACAGCGCAGGCTGGACGAGTCGCGCGGGCTGAACACCCGGATCTTCGTCAGCGGCTACCCCGGTTCGCCGCTGGGCGGGCTGGACCTGGAGTTAGCGCGGGCGCGCAAGGTTCTCGACGGCATCGTCTTCCAGCCCGGGCTGAACGAGGAGCTGGCGGCGACCGCGGTGGCGGGCACTCAGCTGCTGGACAAGACGCCGGGCCGTCGCCACGACGGGGTCACCGGGTTCTGGTACGGCAAGAACCCCGGCCTGGACCGGGCCGCGGACGCCATCCGGCACGGCGTGGTCTCGGGCACCGCGGCCCTCGGCGGGGCGGTCGCGCTGATCGGCGACGACCCGGCCAGCAAGTCCTCCACCCTGCCCAGCTCGTGCGAACCGATGTGCCAGAGCCTGTCGATGCCGCTGCTGGCGCCGGGCTCGGTCGCCGAGGTCATCGAGCTTGGCCTGCACGCGGTGGCGATGTCCCGGGCGACCGGCCTGTGGACCGGCCTGAAGATCGTGGCCGACGTGGCCGACGCCTCCGCGACCATCGACGTCGGCGCGCTGCGGCACGGGATCCCGATGCCCGCCACCGAGAGCCGCGCGCTGAACCCGATCCTGGTCGGCCCGGTGTCCGTCGACGTCGAGCACGACATGCTCACCCGCCGGCTCAACCTCGCCCGCGCGTATGCGCGCTCTGCCGGGTTGAACAAGATCACATTCAGCGCCCGCCAGGCCAAGCTGGGCATCATCGCGGGTGGCACCGCCTACGCCGTGGTCCAGCGCGCGCTGAGCGACCTCGGCCTGCACGAGCCCGAGCTGGACGCCCTGGGCCTGCGGTTGATCAAGCTGGCCATGCCGTTCCCGCTGGACCGCGAGGCCGTCACCGAGCTGCTCAGCGGCCTGGACGAGGTCCTCGTGGTGGAGGACAAGAACCCGTTCCTGGAGACGCTGGTCCGCGACGCGCTCTACCGCCACCCGCAGGCGCCCAACGTGATCGGCAAGTTCGACGAGACCGGCAAGCCGCTGCTCAGCGCCCGCGGCCAGGTCGGCGCCGAGGATGTCGCCCGCGCGCTGGCCCGGCGGGTCGGCACCGACCGGCTGCCCTCGCCGCCGATCGAGATCAGGCCGGCCCGGCTGGCGTTGCCGACGATCGACAAGCGCACGCCGTACTTCTGTTCCGGCTGCCCGCACAACACGTCCACCCGAACCGGCGACGACACGCTCGTTGGGGTGGGAATCGGCTGTCACGCCATGGTCGCGCTCGACGGCGACGGTCGCGGAACGCAGCTGGGCGTCACACAGATGGGCGGAGAAGGCGCCCAGTGGATCGGGCTGGCGCCGTTCACCGACGACCGCCACTTCGTGCAGAACCTCGGCGACGGCACGTTCCACCACTCCGGCTCGCTGGCCATCCGCGCCGCGATCGCCGCGGGCGTCTCGATGACCTACAAGCTGCTCTACAACGACGCCGTGGCGATGACCGGCGGGCAGAAGGCCGAAGGCCGGGTGGACGTGCCCGCGCTGACCCGCCTGCTGGCCACCGAGGGCGTCCGGCGGATCGTCGTCACCACCGACGAGCCGCGCAAGTACCGCGGTGTCACGCTCGACCCGATCGCCTCGGTCCGCCACCGCGACGAGTTCGCGGACGTCGAGCGCGAACTGTCCGCTATGGACGGCGTGACCATCCTGATCCACGACGACCGTTGCGCCGCCGAGGAACGACGGCTGCGCAAGCGCGGCACCCTGCCGACGCCCAAGGAGAAGGTGGTCATCAACGAGCGGGTCTGCGAGGGCTGCGGCGACTGCGGGGACGTCTCGACGTGTCTGTCCGTGCAGCCGGTGGAGACCGAGTTCGGCCGCAAGACCAAGATCCACCAGGCCTCCTGCAACTCGGACTTCAGCTGCCTCAAGGGCGACTGCCCGTCGTTCCTGCTCGTCGAACCGGGCACCAAGGCCAAGCGCGAGGTTCCGGCGCTGCCCGTGGAGCTGCCCGAACCCGTCCTGCGCGTGCCCGCCGACGGCACCCTGCTGCGGATGCCCGGCATCGGCGGCACCGGCGTGGTGACCGTGTCCGCGATCCTGCAGATGGCGGCCCGGATCGACGGCCGGTACGCGGCCGGGATCGAGCAGACCGGGCTGGCGCAGAAGGGCGGCCCGGTGGTCAGCGACGTGCGGATCGCCAAGCAGCCGATCACCGGCTCGCTGCGGGCCTCCCGCGGCGGCGTGGACGTGCTCATCGGGTTCGACCTGCTGGGCTGCGCTGACGACAGCAACCTCGCGGTGTGCAGGCCGGGCCACACGATCGGGGTCATCAACACCGCGATCGTGCCCACCGCGGCGATGGTGACCAACCGGGTCGTCGTCCCGGGGTCACCGGACGACTCGATCGAGCGGCTCGAGTCCGCCACCCGGGCGACCGGCAACCTCTACCTCAACGCCCAGGGCCTGTCCGAGGCGCTGTTCGACGACCACATGCCGACGAACCTGCTGCTGGTCGGCGCGGCCTACCAGCACGGCTGCCTGCCGATCACCGCCGAGGCGATCGAGCAGGCGATCCGGCTCAACGGCGCGAGTGTGGAGAAGTCCCTGGCCGCCTTCCGCTGGGGCCGCGCGGCTGTCGTCGATCCCGGGGCTGTGCAGGCCGCGGTCACCCGGCCGGTACCGGCCACGGTCACCGTGACGCCCGAGGCCCGCGCGCTCGCCCAGGACACCGAAGGCGACCTGCACGAGGTGCTCAGCACCCGGGTCGCGGACCTGATCGAGTTCCAGGACGCCGCCTACGCCCGCCGCTACTTCGACGCCGTGCAGGAGGTCGCCCAGCGGGTCGGCAAGGCGGGCGTCGAGGTGGCGATCGAGTACGCCAAGGGGCTGCACAGGTTCATGGCCTACAAGGACGAGTACGAGGTCGCCCGGCTGCACCTGGACACCGTCGAACGGGCCCGCCGGGACGCCGAGTTCGGCCCCGACGCGTCGGTGTCCGTGCTGCTGCACCCGCCGGTGTTCAAAGCCATGGGGCTCAAGCGCAAGATCCGGCTCCGGCGGACCGCGACGCCGGTGTTCAAGGCGTTGCGGGCGGCCCGCCGGATGCGCGGCACGAAGGCGGACATCTTCGGCTACGCCAAGGTCCGCCGCCTGGAGCGGGAGCTGATCGAGGAGTACCAGCAGCTCGTCGGCCAGGCCGTGGCGAAGCTGACCGAGGACAACCTGCACGACGTCGTAGCGCTGGTGTCGCTCTACGACGTCGTGCGTGGCTATGAAGACGTCAAACTGGCCAATGTGGACAAGTTCCGCGCTCAGGCACGCGAGGCTCTCGCCGCGCTCTGAACCGAGTGCACGTTGCCGTCGGTGCCGACGAGGCACCGTGCGGTGTTGGCGCCGCTGTTCACGAACTCGGTGACGCAGCGGCCCAGTTGGCCATGCGCGGTCGCGTTGGGGTGGAACGACTCCTGCGCGAGGTGGATGCCGATCGCGTCCAGCCCGCCGTACACCAACGCCTTCGGGTCCACGGTCAGCCGCCGCTGCCACTCGTTCGCCGAGCTGTCGCCGCCACTGCAGGCCTCATGTCCTTCGGTGGCACGGGAGAAGTCCAGGAACTTCGCGCCCGCGTTGGCCGCCGCGCCCTGGAGTGCGGCGCTCAGCTGCGGAACGGCTTCGGTGCGGGCGTACTTGGCATCGTTGAGCTTCAGCGGACAGCCTTGCGGGCCATGCAGGATCGGGTCCATGTTCTCCGTCAGCGGCGACGCGTAGGACGTCAACACCAAGGAGTACGAGGAATCCGCGTACCCCGCCTGGCGCATCGCGGACCGCACGTCGGTCAGAGCGGCCGTCACCCGCGGTGCCATCGCGGCCAGCCGCTGCGGCCATTGCTGACGCAGTTTCGGCGCGCAGCCGCTGCTGAACGGGTTGAACCATTCCTTGATACAGCCCACGAGCGTGTCCGCGAACGCCGGTTCGTCGTTGGTCCCCACCTGAACCAGGACCGCCGTCACCCGATTGGCGCGAGCAATGTCAACCAGGCGCTGGGCTTGCGAACCCTCGGTGTAGTGCGAGGTGTTCGCGAGGGACACGTTCGCGGAGTCCGCACCCGAGCAGGCCAGGTTGAAAGTGTTGGTGGCCAGCTGGGTGCGGTGGATCATCGCGTGCACCGAGCGATGGCACCAGTCGCCGTTCTCACCCCGTGTCCCGGGTTCGTAGTCGCCGGCACCCTCGCCCGACATCGCGCTGTCCCCCAACGAGACCACCGCTGTCGGCCGATCGTCGGCGAACGCCTGCGGGGCGGTCACCACCGAAGATGCCAATAAGGTGCATAACAGTCCAAGCTTCAAACCGGTTCGCATGCCCAACTCCCCACAGCCGCACCGATGAGACCTACCTCACAGTACGAGCAGGATGGGCGCGACCGGGATCAGCCGAACGGGTCTTAGCGTGCCACCAACAGCTTCTGAATGCCCGCGATCTCAAGCACTCTGCGCAACTGCGGCGAGACCGCGGTGAGCGACAGGCTCCCGGCGACCGCGGTGGCCCGGGCCCGTGCGCGCAGCAGCGCCCCCAGGCCGCTGGAGTCGCAGAAACTCACCTCGGACGCGTCGACGCTCAACCGGACATAACCCCGGTCGATCAGGCTGGAGAGCTTCCGTAACACCACGTCACCGGTAGCCAGGTTGAGCTCGCCGGACACGGTCACATGTGCGGTGGATCCGTCCGCGCGGACCACCTCGATTGGAGTCACGAGCGAGCGGGTACCCAGTCGTGGCGGATTTGATACAACGCGAATCGCGCGAAAGCCCGCATGCCCCTGGCCGGGTGCTTCCACCGTCGTCAGACCGTCCGGCGCGGCCGGGTGATGACCATCAGCGCGACCGCGGCGACGACCATCCCCAGAGTCATCAGATAGGCGTTGCGGTAGCCGAACTTCGCGGCGACACCGAGCAGCGGGCCGGCCAGCATCGCGCCGACCGTGTTCGTGTTGGCGTACAACGTGGTCGCGTGCCCGGGCCGGTCCGGCGCCAGCAGCTGGAAGTAGCTGATGCCCACACCCATCACCGACGCGATGACCGTGGCGTTGAGCAGTTGCGCCGCGGCGATCTGCCACGGGCTTGTCGTCAACGCCATGACGCCGTGGTAGGCCAGCGCCACCACCAGCCCGGCGAGAACCAGCCGGTGCAGATCGGTCTTCCCGGTCAGGTAGCTGAACCCGATCATGATCGGGATCTCCAGGGCGGCGCACAGGCCGAAGATCAGGCCCGCGTCCCCGGTCGAGCCGTGCAGGTCGTACGTGACGAACAACGGCAGCGCGGACGTGCCCAGCGAACTGGCCGCCGCCATCAGGCCGAACGCCACGAAGCTCAGCGCGACGTTTCCCCGCGGCGGGGCCGCGGCTTCGTCGGACACAGTGGCGGTCTTGTCCGCTTTCCCAACATCTGGGAGGCGGATGACCGACAGGCCAACGGCTCCGTAGAGGACCGCGGCGACGCCGAACAACGTGGCGAACCCACCTACTCCGATCAGCGCGGCGCCGATCGGCGGACCGGCCACCCACGCCAGCGAGATGAGCATGCGCAGGTTGCCGATGATCTGCGGCACCTTCGCCGATCCCGTGCGCTGCAACGACTGCCGGGCGTACGCGAACAGCTGCGGGAACAGCGAGGAGGCGACCGGCACGAGGGTGCAGGCGACCAGCAGCAGCGTCCAGTAGTCGCGCACAACGGCGTACAGGACATAACTGCAGGTACCGGCAGCGGCTCCGGCCAGCAGCAGGGTGCGGCGGATGTCCCGTGAATCGGAAACTCTGGCCAGCACTGTGCTCACGATCACCGTCGCGATCTGTACGACCAGCAGGAAGGCGCCCAGTTGGACCGGGCCGGCGTGCAGCCCGTCGGTGAGGAACAGCGACAGGAACGGGATCACCAGCGCACCGGCGATACCGACCGAGAGGCTCAGGGTGGCGAGCGGGATGAGGGGCCGGAGGCGGAGCGGGGCAGGGTTCTCCACAGTCACCCCATCATCCTTCAGCCCTGTGTATCCAGGCACAACGGGATTTCCGGCCAATATCTACTGTGGACACTGGTGGCGGACGCCGGTTGCGCGCATGATGAACGGCATGGTCACTGGGGATGACGTGCGCGAAATCGCACTGGAGCTGCCAAGGGCGTACCAGGCGTACGTGCGCGATCGGGCGAAGTTCCGGGTGGGCCGGATCGTCTTCGCGGCCCTGTCGCGGGACGAGACGGTCATGGGCTTCGGCTATCCGAAGGAGGAACGCGCGGCTCTGGTCGCGGGCGAACCGGCCAAGTTCCACCTGCCGAGGGCCTCTGACATGCGCTACAACTGGGTCTGCGTCTGGCTTTCGGCCATCGACTCCGACGAACTGCGCGAGCTCGTGGTGGATGCGTGGCGGATGTGTGTTCCCAAGAAGGTCTGGGCGCAGTATCTGGAAGACCACCCGATGTGAGGAATAATGATCGTGTGCGCGTCCTGATGCTCGGTCCGGTCGAGCTGCGGGCCGGCGGCAAGCCGGTCCCGCTCGGCGGTGCCAAGCCGAGGACCCTGCTGGCCGCCCTGATGACCAACCCGCGTGCGGTCGTCTCCATCGACCAGCTGATCTCGTCCATCTGGGACGAGACCCCGCCGCGGTCGGCGACCGCACTGGTCCATACCTATGTGTCCGCGCTGCGGCGCGCGTTCACCACCGCGGGCAACGGCTCGGTTCTCGTCACCCAGCCACCGGGATACCGGCTGGACATCGCGCCGGAGGACAACGACCTCGAGGCGTTCGCCCAGCTGCTGAGCGCGGGCAGGCGGCTGGAGCGCGACGGCGACTACGCCGAAGCGGCCACGCGGTACGAACAAGCGCTGGAGCTGTGGCGTGGCTCGGCGCTCGGCGGCGTCGACGCGGACTTCGCCCGAAACCGTGCCGTGGCGCTGGAAGAGGACCGGCTGACCGTCGAGGAAGGACTCGCGCGCTGCGAACTGGCCCAGCACCGCACCGCCGAAGCCGCCGCCCGCATGGCAAAGGTGACCGCGGCTCACCCGTTGCGTGAAGAGGCGCGCGGGGTGCTGATGCGCGCACTGTACGAAAGCGGGCGGCAGGCCGACGCTCTGGCGGTCTACCGCGAAGGCCGCAAGCACCTGCTGGACGAGCTGGGCGTCGAACCCGGCGAGAAGTTGCAGCAGCTGCACAACGACGTCCTCACCGGAACGCTCGACCCGCTCGTCACCGAAACGGCCTACACCACGCCGCGCCACCTGCCGCCGGACATCGGCGACTTCACCGGCCGCGACGAGCAGCTGGACTTCCTGGTCGGTCTGGCCGAACAGGCGATCGCGAAGCCGCGCACGGCGACCCCTACCGTCGTGGTGTCCGGGTTCGGCGGGGCCGGGAAGTCCGCGCTGGCCGTGCACACCGCGCACCTGCTGGCCGGCAAGTACGCCGACGGCCAGCTGTTCGCGGATCTGCGCGGGGCCGATCCCGAGCTCGGCGTGCGGGACGCGTTGCGGCGGTTTCTCAGCGCGCTCGGGGTGTCCGGCGCCGACCTACCGGACACTGTGGACGATCGGGTCGAGCTGTACCGGCGGAAAGTGGCCGGGCGCAGCCTGATCGTCGTGCTGGACAACGTCACCGGCGAACACCAGGTCCGGCGGCTGCTACCGGGATCGCCGCGCTGCCTGGTGATCATCACCAGCCGGTCGCGGCTGACCGGGCTGGAGGGCGCCGAGGTCATCGAGCTGGACTTCCTGCGCACGGACGCGTCGGTGACCATGCTGAGCACCATCGTCGGGGCGCCGCGGATCAACGCCGAACCCGAGGCCGCGGCCACCATCGCGCGGCTGTGCGGCGGGATCCCGCTGGCCATCCGGGCCGCCGCGGCGAAACTGCGGGCGCGGCCGCACTGGCCGGTGCGGGCGCTGGCCGGCCGGTTGTCCGACGAACGGCGACGGCTGGACGAGCTGGCCGTGGGCGACCTGGCCATCCGGTCCAGCCTGCAGCTCAACTACGCCGACCTCGGCCCGGACCACCGCACGGCGTTCCACCTGCTGACCCGGCTGGACCTGCCGGACTTCGGCGCCTGGCTGGCCGCGCCGCTGCTGGACATCACCCCCGGCGCCGCCGAGGACATCGTCGAGCACCTCGTCGACCTGCGGTTGCTGGAGGTCGTCGGGATCGACTCGCTCGGGCGCGTGCGCTACCGGTTCCACGACCTGATCCAGCTGTTCGGCGCGGAGCAGGGCGCGGACGAGCCGCTCGGGCCGGCGCTCAACCGCCTGCTGACCACGTGGATGCGCCTGGTCGAGTACGGCGCCCGGCAGCTGCCCCGGGTGACGCTGGGCCTGCGCCCGTCGGCGTCGCAGGAGAAGATCGACCCGGGACTGCGCTACGAGGTCGAGCAGGATCCGACCGAGTGGCTCAAGTCCGAGACGGCCGCGGTGGTGCGCGCGGTGGAGCGTTCGCACGAGCTGGGCGTCGACCGGGCGACGATCATGCTGATCGTGTCGCTGCTGGCGTCGCCGTTCGCGGTGCGCAACGAGTTCGACGGCTGGCAGCGGATCCTGGACGTGGCGTTGAGCGCGGCCCAGACGCGTCAGGAGCTGGCGACCGTGCACGCGAGCCTGGGGCAGCTGCGGTACGAGCAGGACGACTTCTCCTCGGCCATGGCACATTTCCATCAGGCGTGGGTGCATGCCGAGGCCGCGGAGGACGACCTCACGCAGGGTGTCGCGCGGGTCGGGATGGGGACGGTGCACCGCGAGCTGGGCGAGTTCGATCCGGCGATCGCGCACCTGCTGGCGGGCAGCGAGCTCGCCGACCGCGCGGGCGATGCCGGGGTGACCGCCGCGGCGCAGTACGGCCTCGGTGCCATCAAACGGGATCTGGGGGAATTGGCGTCCGCGGCCCAGTCGTTCGACAAATGTGTCGCGTTGTACCGGGAATTGGGTGACCAACGCGGCGAAGGCCTGGCACTGCGCGGGGTGAGCCTGTGCCACCGGGCGGCCGGGGAGTTCGGCAAGGCCGCCGACCAGAGCCGGCAGGCCGAGGTGATCCTGCGCGAGGCCGGAGACGCGCTCGGGGCGGCGTACGCGCGTCAGTCGCTGGCGAAAGCCCTGCTGCGGCAACGGAAGCCGGTCACGGACCTGCTCGACTCCTGCCATCAGGTGTTCCTGGCGCACCGGGACCGGTTCGGGCTGGCGCTCGCGGTGCGGACCATGGGCGAGGCGGCGCTGGCGTTCGGCGACCACGCGCGGGCCCGGGAGCTGCTGACCGAGGCGCTGGAACGGTGGTCCGAACTTGGGCTGCCGCTGTGGGAGGCGCGGACCCTCCGGGACCTCGCGGCGGCCTCGGTGGCGACCCCGGATGTCGCTGGTGCACACTGGGCGCGTGCTCTGGAGCTGATGACCTCTGTGGGCGGGCGCGAGGCCGCTGAGCTGCGGGAATCCTCGCCAGAGGGATGGCTAGCGCGTTTATAGGCGATCTATAGGCGCGAGGTCGAAGCTTCTCCATGTCAGAGATCGGAACGACTTGGGGAAGGCAAGGACCATGGCAACGAGGGTTAGTGAGTCGCGGATTCTGCTCGGCCCGGACGTCACCCGCGACCAGGTCATGGAGCGGGCGCGCAGCTGGCTCACCGAAGAGGTCCCCTACAGCCAGACCGAGCTGCACACCAACCAGTACGGGCGCTACCGGGCCGACTGCTCCGGCTACGTGTCCATGGCCTGGGGCCTGCCCGGCCACCCGATGCTGCGCGACGGCGGCCTGAACACGTTCGGGCTCGCGGCGGTGAGCTACCCGGTGCACCACAAGGACCTGCTGCCCGGCGACGTGCTGCTGCGCAGCGACGGCACGAACATCACCCGGCACGTCGTCATCTTCGACCGGTGGGCCAGCCGCAACTCGTACTGGGGGTTCGAGCAGGCGGGCGACTCCGGTACCACCTACCGCGTCCAGCTCTACCCGCAGCGGCTGTACATGCCGCGGCGGTACGTGCGGATCATGGGCTGAGACCGCGACCCGAGGCTGGGGGTCTCGGGTCGCGGTTCACATCGGTGATCTCAGCAACGACGGTGTCAGCAGCGCTTCCACGCGAAGTGGTAGCGGACGACCGGATTGCGGTCGGGGTTGTCCATGGAGATCCAGCTCGTGGCCGAGGGGTTCGACGAGCCGGCATTGACCCGCAATTCGGTATTGATGTTGAAAAGGCGGTCGTTACCGCAGGGTGCGTACTCGATCGACGCCGGGTCGGTGGTGTCGACCGACTGCCAGTCGTCCCGCAACGGGCCCTTGAACGGGTGCGTGCGGACTGTCGTGTTCGCACTACCCTGGAAATAGTAGAGGGCTCGCTGGGCGGCAGTCGCGCCCGATTGCAGATTGATGAAGCCGTGATACTCGGCGCTGGCAATACCGAAGGTGAATCCCTTCGGCGCGAAGACGTCCAGCGCGAGCTGGCAGTTCTTGCGGGCGTCGGTGGGTTCAGCCCCGCCGCCCGCCTTGGCGATGAACGACCGATGTGACACGGTGAACGAGAGGTTGTCGTCGGCGACGGCGACGTCCGTTGTCCCGGCGGGACACCCGGAGCCGTTGACGGAGACGATCTCCACGATGGCCCGTTGGATGGGAACCTCGTCCTCACCCACCGCCCGGGGCGCGGCCGCTTGCGGGACCACCGCGACGGTGGCGAGGGCAAGCGAGAGCAGGGTGCTAATCATGGGGGGCACCTTTCCGATGCTGATCAATTACGATCGAGGCGCTACACGCACAGTAGCCCACCCCCAGCCGAAGACATCCGACTGAACGGAGCAAAAAGCGTTTTACAAACCAATTCCCTAAACCAATGATCCGACCATACTGAGATACCCTCTCGACACATTGCGCGAAATCCCCCATAGCCAACCCCCATCAGTCCCATGGATATCCGCCGAGTTCAAGTAGCGGAACAACTGCACGGTGACCGGGAATGGGTGTCGCCCCTGTGGACAACCGCGGTCGCGGCGATCTTGGTCCGCCGATCTTGTCGGTGGCGTGCGGTAGCGTGGATTTCGGGGGCCGGAGGCAAGGCCGCGGCCCTGCCG
The DNA here is from genome assembly GCF_040675465.1 of Actinocrispum sp. NPDC049592. Taxonomy (NCBI): domain Bacteria; kingdom Bacillati; phylum Actinomycetota; class Actinomycetes; order Pseudonocardiales; family Pseudonocardiaceae; genus Actinocrispum; species Actinocrispum sp. NPDC049592. The sequence goes on from NZ_JBFAPA010000012.1 coordinate 271,422, forward strand.
GCGGCCGGCAGACGGCCCTTGGCGCGCCTTGACAGGAGCCACGGCGCCCCGGCCCAGGCAGATTCATCGCGGACCTGTGAATCATCCCCGCACAGACCATCGCCAAGCTTCGGCGACGCTCTAGCCACCTGGTGGAACATCGCAGCGATTGTCGAAACCACGACAGCGACGGCGAGCACATCGTGCGGCCCTGAACCATTGCGGCACCAACTGAGCTGGCACCCACGCCAGACGGCAGGAGCCGCACACGCGGGAACCACAGCAGCGATTGCGAGCCCGGTGCGAACCGCGGCGACACAGGCGAGTAACTGTCCGGGCACGCAGAAGCCATCACGGCACTGGCGGCCTCAATCGCGGATGCACGGCAAGCACATCCCGCGCCTGACGGGCAGGACCCCCACCCTCACCGACACGACCCCGTACCCGACGGGCAGGAATCCGCGCCTCACCGACACGATCCCGTGCCCGACGGGCAGGAAACCCCGCCCTCACCGGCACGATTGCGGTGCCCGGCGGGCAGGACCCCCGCCTCACCGGCACGATCGCGGCGTCGGGACAGGCACGATTGCCGCGCGGCTGAGGGTGGTGGGGGCGCATCGCGGTGCTCGCTGACAGGGCTGTGGGGTGGGTTGGGGGTGGTGAACTTATTGGGGTTGCTGGGGATTCCTTTGTGGCCAAGTCTTGCCGGAGGGGTGGTCGTGGTGGGGTGCGGGGGCCATTATTCGGGTTTGTGAACGATGGTGATGATGCTGAGGCGCGGCGACGGTTGATCGCGCGGATCGAGCGGCGGCGGGCGGAGGTCGATGAGTTTCTCGACCACACGCGGCCGCGGTCGGCGCGGTTGGGGGTGGTGAGTGTGGTGAGCAGTGCGTTGGCCGCGGTTTTCACCGCGGGGCCGGCGGTGGGTGGGGAGGGGTTTGCCGGGGCTGTTAAGGACAGTGTGGGGTTCGCGACGGATTCGGTTGTCTGGCGGTTGTTGTGTTATCTGGCGTTGGCGGTTTCGGTGGTCGCGGCTGTGTGCACGAACCTGTTGCGGTCGCAGAACCACGCGGGGAAGGTCACGGCGGCTGAAGCGGCCAACGCGGAACTGGACAGCCTGCGGACCATGCTGGAGTTCGGCCACATCAATCTCGACCCGGCGCTGCGGATGTACCAGCAGTCCATCGCGAAAGTCGCCTTCGTCGACGAGAAACTCAACGCGAAAGCCGCAGCGTGAGGATCTGAAAAGGCCGCAGCCGCAACGAGATCGCGTCCGAAGTCACCGAGTATGAGACAGGCTCACGCCACTCCCGCTCCAACAGGTCCGTGGACACCGCCGAGGACAACGGGAACCCAGCGGTCAAATGGGTCCGCGCCCGCCCACCAGCCGACTCGTACAGCCGCACCACGACATCGCCCGACTGATCATCCGCGAGCTTGACCGATTCGATGACCACATCGGGATTGTCGACGGACACCAGAGGGGCAACCGGCCGCGAACCGGCTACAACACGGGCAGGCAGGTTGATCCGGTAGCCCTCCCGCACGGCATCGGGGATCGAAGCCCCGGCGACCAGAGCATGCCGGAACCGGTGCGGGCCATGATCGGTCCGCGGATCCGGGAACCGCGGCGCCCGCAACAGAGAAGCCCGAACCGTTGTGGTGAAAGCGGTCCGGGTGATGTCGTGCCCGTAAGTCGAGTCGTTGGCCAAAGCGACACCATAAGAGGGCTCGCCCACGTGTACCCACCGGTGCGCGCAGATCTCGAACTTGGCGGCGTCCCAACTGGTGTTGGTGTGCGTGGGCCGGTAGACGTGTCCGAACTGGATCTCCGAGGCCGACCGGTCGGCCCGGACATCCAGCGGGAACGCCAGCTTCAGGAACTTCTCCGACTCATGCCAGTCGACGTCGGTGTCGATGTCCACCCGGCGCCCCCCGGCACGCAGGGTCACGAGCTGGGACACACTCGACTGAGAGAACGACCGCCTGATCCGGAGGGACACCCGGCCGGGTTCCTTGGCCTCCAGCACTACACTGTCCACATCAGACAACTCCGTGACAGTGTTGCGATAGAAGGCATCGACATCCCAGGCGTCCCACATGTTCGGGAAGTCGGGATGCAGCTGCAGCAAGTTCGCCGGACCGGCCAACACCTCCCGGTCGGCCGCGATGTCATAGACCGAAGTGAGAAGCCCGGCAGGGGACACGACCACGCGAAGGACGCCGTTGTCCAACAGGAATCCCGACGAGGACTCACTCACCGAGACAGCGGGGCCGTCGAACACGGGAACGATCGAAGCGCCACCACCGGGCACGGAGTCCCGCGCGTGCGGGGCGGCGTTGAACACGATCTCCTGGGTGCCCTCCCCCGCCAAAGCCTGCTGGGCGGCGGAAATGATCTCCAGCAGTTCGGCAGCCACCGCCGCGTAGGTCTCCTCGGCCTCGCGATGCACCCACGCGATCGACGAGCCGGGCAGAATGTCGTGGAACTGGTTGAGCAGCACGGCCTTCCAGATCCGGTCCAGCGCGGCATGGGGATACTCGAAACCCACCCGGACGGCGGCGGTGGCCGACCACAGCTCGGCCTCGCGGAGCAGGTGTTCGCTGCGACGGTTGCCCTGCTTGGTCTTGGCCTGGCTGGTGTACGTGCCGCGGTGGAACTCCAGGTACAGTTCGCCCACCCAGACCGGGGCATCCGGATACTCGGCCTGCGCACGGCGGAAGAACTCGCTGGGCGGCTCGATGCTCACCCGCGGCGAACCCTCCACATCGGACAGGCGCGAGGCCCGCGCGAGCATCTCCCTGGTCGGCCCACCGCCGCCATCGCCCCACCCGAACGGCACCAGTGAGACGCAAGCGCGTCCCTTCTCACGGAAGTTCCTTGCCGCGTGGGCCAGTTCCTTGCCGGACAGCTCGGAGTTGTAGGTGTCCGCGGGCGGGAAGTGCGTGAAGATCCTGGTTCCGTACAGGCCTTCCCAAGTGAAGGTGTGGTGCGGGAACTTGTTGACGTTGTTCCACGAGATCTTCTGGGTCAGGAACCACTTCGACGCCGACAAGGCCACCAGCTGGGGCAAAGCGGCGGTGTAGCCGAACGAGTCCGGCAGCCAGACCTCCTCGGTCTCGATGCCGAACTGGTCGGCGAAGAACCGTTTGCCGTGCACGAACTGCCGGGCCAGCGCCTCGCCGCCGGGCATGTTGGTGTCCGACTCCACCCACATCCCGCCCACCGGGATGAACTGGCCGGCCTCCACCTTCGCCTTCACCCGCTCGAACACCCGAGGGTGATGTGCGGCGATCCAGGCGAGCTGCTGGGCCGACGACATGGCGAACAGGAACTCGGGATGCGAGTCCATCAGGTTGGTCACGTTCGACGTGGTCCGCGCGACCTTGCGGACCGTCTCCCGGGTCGGCCACAGCCAGGCGGAGTCGATGTGCGAGTGTCCGATCGCGACAATCCGGTGCTCGCTCGCCGAAGCAGGCCGCCCCAACACGTCGACCAGCAAGTCGCGGGCCGCGGCCGCGGTCCCGTTCACGTCCTGGAGGTCGATCGCGTCCAGACAGCGTTCCAAAGCACGCAGGATCTCCCACTTCCGGGCACTGTCCGGCGAAAGCTCACGCATCAGCTGGTCGAGCACCTCGATGTCCTGCACCAGCTGCCAGACTTCACGGTCGAACACGGCCAACGCGGCCGCACGGATCCGGTACAACGGCTCTGCCGACGAGGTCAGCCGGTCGCCCTGCTCAGTGGGCAGGAAGGGGTGGTAGTCCAACAGGACCGGGTTCGCGGCCGCCTCGACGTAGAACAGAACGTCCGTTGTGGACGGTTCCAGGCGCAGCCACATGTTGCGTGGGTTGAGGCCTTTCACCGGGGTACCGTCCGGCCGGTAGATCAGGCCTTCGCACTGGAAGCCGACCATCTTCTCGTCGAAGCCGAGGTCGACGATGGCCTCCACGGTCTGCCCGGCCCACTCGCCGGGAACCGTTCCCGAGATCCGGAACCAGCTCGTTCCCCACGCCGGACCCCATTGGTAGCCAACAGAACAGGTCTCATAGTCGGCGCTCAGCCCCTCAGCGACGGGTACAGGCTCACCGGGCGCGTTCCACACCGCGAGATCGAGCGGCACGAACCGTGGATAGACTGCGGGTTTGATGCGTTCGGCAAGGACCCGGGTGATCCGGTCCTCGACGAGCTTGCGGTCATCGTGCATCGGCCCGTACCTCCACCACGTCCGTGATGCCGCGTGCGGCAAGGTGTTCAGTGTCCCCGACTCGCGACGCGAGCACCACCGCCGCACGGACCCCCTTGTCCGCCAACGCCATCCACGCCTCGAAGAACTCGCCACCCGGGCCGCAGGCCGACCGGCCGGGAGCGGTCCGCTCATCCCCCACATCGAGCACCAACGCCGTCTGCCGTGGCACAGGCTCCCGCTCCGAAGCCATGGCGGCCGCGATCCGCCGGGCCATCGGCTTGACCTCACGAGAAGAGGTCAGCAAACCCAGGCCGTACTCCAGCTCCGGGAAGTCGGCCAGCTCGCGCGAGACGTCATGCGAGCACCACCAGGTGACGCCCCACAACGACGAACAAGTAAGTACATTGTGGATGGTCTGCGCGGCGAACTCCGGGACAAGATCGGCCGGAACGTGCGGGCTGGGCGCCCCGACTTCCTGCAACCACACCGGCCGGAGAGGATCCACCGCCCAGGCAGTGGCCAGTTCGACCTGGTACTCGGCGTGCCGGACGCTGGCGGTCGAGAGCGGGCCGTACCGCTGCACGGTTCCGTTGAACACCCACGAATGCACGTTCGTCGCCGCCCCGAGCCGGGCGGCATGGGCAGGCGTGAAAGGGTGACCGTCCTGGTACCACACGGCGTCGTACTCGCAATGCGTGTGAAAGCCGCCTGGCGCACCACTTTCACAGGCGGCCAGCAACCCGGTCAGCCAGTCCGCGGCCTCGTCGACGCCGACCGGATCGGCGTCCGGGTGCGGCTTGTCGGAGAACTGGTTGAACTCGTTGCCCAGGCTCATGCCGATGAAGTTGGGCCGGTCGCGCAGGGCTTCGGCGAGCGTCCGGAGGTAGTGCGCTTGGCCGGCGACGACCGCCGGATCGGTGAAGAGGTTGCGCCGGTGCCAGGTCACCGTCCACGAAGGACGGAAGTCGAAGCTGGACAGGTGTCCCTGCAACCCGTCGACCACCACATCGAGGTCACGCTCACCAGCCGCGTCCACAAGGGACACGAGCTGGTCGACCGCGCGCGGCCGGACCACGGCCCGGTTGGGCTGGAACACCGGCCACAGCGGGAAGACCCGGATGTGGTCCAGTCCCAGCCCCGCCAGGGAGTCGAGGTCGGCCCGCACGTCGTCCAGGTCGAAGTCCAGCCAATGGTGGAACCAGCCGACCGACGGGGTGTAGTTCACTCCGAAACGCGCGCTGGACACCATCAGCCCTTCACCGCTCCCTCTCCGACTCCCCGGAAGAAATACCGTTGCAGCGCCAGGAACAACGCGATCAACGGCGCCACCGCGATGATCGTGCCCGCGGCGACCAGGCGCTGGTCGCTGGCGAACGTGCCCTGCAGGTAGTTCAGGCCGATGGTCAGCGTGTAGTTGCCGGGATCGCGCAACACGATCAGCGGCCACAGGAAGTCGTCCCAGCTGAACATGAACGAGAAGATCGCCACCACCGCGATGGTGCCCTTCACCGAGGGCACCGCGATCCGGGCGAACCGCTGCCAGGAGTTGGCGCCGTCGATCATCGCCGCGTCCTCGACCTCGTTCGACAGGGCCGCGAAAGCGTTGCGCATCAACAGCACGTTCAACGCGGACACCGCACCGGGCAGCACCACGGCCACCAACGTGTCGGTCAGCCCGGCCGACCGCATCATCAGGAACTGGGAGATCATGATCGTCTCTCCCGGCACCAGCAACGCCAGGATGAACGCCAGCAACGCATACCGCTTGCCGCGGAACTTCATCCGCGACAACGCATAGCCCGCCATCGCCGCGCCGACGCAGTTGCTGAACACGTTGGCCACGGCCACGATCAGCGAGTTCAACGCGAAGTCCCACACCGGGATCACCCCGGCCACCCGCGAGTAGTTCGACACCGTCGGGTCGGCGGGCAAGAACTGCGGCGGGTTGGCGTAGATGTCCTCCCCGATGCCCTTCAACGAGGTCGAGAGCTGCCACAGGAACGGCCCGATCGAGATCAGGAACACCGCCAGCAGCAACACATACCGCACGGTCCGGCTCATGAGTCACTCCGGTTGAGCCGCAACGTCACCAGCAGCAGGCCCAGCGTGAGCGCGAACAACACGAGGCTCAGAGCCGAGGCATAGCCGGCGTTCCCGCTCAGCCCGGTGCCGACCTGCCGGATCAGCATCACCAGGGTGGTGTCCTGCCCGGCCGGCCCGCCCGAGGTCCCGGACAGCAGGTACACCTCGGAGAACACCCGGAACGCGGCCACCGCGGACAACGCCCCGACCAGCACCATGGTCGGCCGGATGATCGGCACGGTGACCGAGAAGAACCGCCGTACCGCCCCAGCACCGTCCACTTCGGCCGCTTCGTGCAGCTCCCGCGGCACATTGGCCAAGGCGGCCAGGTACACGATCATGTAGTACCCCAGGCCGCGCCAGATCGTCACCAGCATGGCGCTGATCAGCAGCAGGGTCTGGTCGGTCAGGAACGGGATCGGCGAGGAGATCACGTGCAACACCGACAGCACGTTGTTCACCAGGCCACGGCTGTCCAGCAGCCAGGTCCAGATGAGACTGATCACCACGATCGACGCCACCACCGGCGTGAAGAACGCGGCCCGGAAGAACGCCATCCCGAAGATGTGCCGCTGCACCAGCAACGCCAGCAGCAATGGCAGGATCACCAGAAACGGCACCACGCCAACGACATAGAGCGCGCTGTTGCGCAGAGCGACCCAGAACAGCGGGTCGTCGAGCATCTTCGAGAAGTTGGCCAGCCCGGTGAAAGCCCCGCCGCCCAACACCTTCGCGTCGGTGAACGACAGCACAGCCGTGTTGACGAACGGATACACCGTGAACAACAGCGTCACCAAAAGGCCAGGCAACAGGAACAACCACGGCGTCACCGCGAAGTGCCTGCGTACCCCTCGCGAGTGGTTCCGGACGTCAGAACGACCGAAACCACTCACGACCGGGGTTACGCGGCTAGGAGCTTGTTGCATTGGGCGACCGCGCTGTCGAGGGCCTGCTGGGCGGTGGACTTGCCGAGCATGACGTTGGCCAGCTCGTTGCGCAGGATGCTCTTCATCTGGTCGGTGAACGAGACCGGCGTGTAGTTCACCGCTGTCGCGAGCTGTTTGGCCGCCGCGACCCGCACGCGGGCGTCGTCCGTACCGTCATCGGTGGTGAAGTACGGGTCGTTCAGGGTGCCCGTGGTGCTCGGGAAGATCGTCACGATCTTGGCGAAGGCCAGCTGGTTCTCCGCGTTGGTGACGTACCGGGCGAACGCCAGCGCGGTGGCCTTGTTCTTGCTGTTCGCGGACACCGAGACGCCCTGCAGGTACATGTTCGCCTTGCCGGTGTTGGTCATCGGCGTGGTGATGCCGATGTTCGCGTACAGCCCGGGCGCGTCGGTCTTGAAGTTCTTCAGGTCGTAGGCGCTGCCCGAGGACAGGGCGACCTGCTGGGCCATGAACTTCTTGCCCGACCCGGTGTAGGTCGCGGTCAGCGCCTCCGGCAGCAGCGCCTTGACGTCGTACATCTGCTTGAACAGCTCGGTCAGCTCGACGCCCTTGGCGCTGTTGAAGGTGAACTTCGTGCCTTGAGGGTTCATCAGCTCGACGCCGTAGAGCCCGAAGTCCTCGATGCCCGGGGTCTGGCCGAACATCGCGACCGCGCCCTGGCTCTTGGCGGCCAGCACCAGCGCCTGGTCCCGCAGCTCGGTATACGTCCTGGGCGGTTTGGCCGGGTCGAGGCCGTTGTCGGCGAACAGCTTCTTGTTGTAGAACACCGGCCCGGTATTGAGGTACCACGGGAATGAGTAGGAATCCCGCTGGCCGGGCATCACGAATCCCTGCCAGGCGCCGGGCAGATACTCCTTGACCGCGTCCGGGACGGCCTGGTCCAGGTCGACCAGCAGTTTCCGCTGGTACAGCGGAAACGCGAGGTCCGGCGAGAGGTTGACGACGTCCGGCAGCGCGTTGGCGCTGGCGTCCGCGCTGAGCTTGTCGGCGTAGCCGTCGGCGGGCTGGTCCAGCCAGGTGATCGTGGTGCCGGGGTGCTCGACCTGGAACTTCTTGATGACGCCGTTGAAGTAGTCCGAGTACTTGGCGCGCAGGTTCCAGGTCTGGAACGAGATCGTCCCGGTCACCTGCCCGTCCGCGGGGCCGGCCGCCGGGGCCTGCCCACCTCCCGACAGGCCGCAGCCGGACGCCATTAGGCCTGCCGCCAGCACCACCGCCGCCATTCGGCGGACCCGGTTCACCTGCTGCATCGCGGAGCTCCTTTGCGTAGCGATTCGGCCCCAAGAAAGCACTGCGTCCGGGGACTTGTCAACCATTCGAAAGGAGCCTGTCCGTTGTTTGACTAATGCGCTTTAGTTTCTCTACGTTCGTGCACTGTGAGGCGGGTGACGATCCGGGAGATCGCGCAGCGGGCCGGTGTCTCGGAGAGCGCCGTGTCGTTCGCGCTGAACAACCGGCCGGGGGTGTCGGAGTACACGCGCAGGCTGATCCTGCAGGTCGCCGAGGAGATGAAATGGCGGCCGAACAGCGCGGCGAAGGCGCTGGGCGGGGCGAAGGCAGGCGCGATCGGGCTGGTGTTCGCGCGCCCGGCGGAGACGCTCGGGGTCGAGCCGTTCTTCCTGCGGCTGGTGTCCGGGATCCAGTCCGCGCTCTCGGCCAGCTCGACCGCGCTGATGTTCCAGGTGGTGGAGAACGTCGAGGCGGAGACCGAGATCTACCGCCGCTGGTGGTCCGAGCGGCGGGTGGACGGGGTGCTCGTGGTCGACCCGAGGACCGACGACCCGCGGCCGGGCCTGCTGGCCGAGCTGGGGCTGCCCGCGTTGCTGATCGGCGGCCCGGACCCGACCGGGACGCTGCCGAGCATCTGGGCCGACGACGCCAGGGCCATGACGTCCATTGTGGAGCACCTGACCTCGTTGGGGCACAACCGGATCGCCCACGTGGCCGGGCTGCCCGAGCTGGTCCACACGCAGCACCGGATCGAGGCCTTCCACCGCGCCACCGGCGCCCAGTCGGTCACCACGGACTACAGCGACGAGGCCGGCCGAAGGGTCACCCGCGAGCTGCTCACCGCGGCCGAACCGCCGACCGCGATCGTGTACGACAACGACATCATGGCCGTCGCGGGCATCGGCGCGGCCGCGGCGCTGGGCCGGGCCGTCCCAGCCGACGTCTCCCTCGTCGCCTGGGACGACTCCCCCCTCTGCCGGCTCACCCATCCGATGCTCACCGCGCTGGTCCGCGACACCTACGCGTTCGGCCGGCGCGCGGCGCAGCGCCTGGTCGAGGTGATGGACGGGACCGCGACCGGCGACCTGGAGGACGAGCTGCCGCGGCTAACCCCGCGCGGCAGTACTCAGGAATGACCGCACGACCTCGTTGAACCGCTCGGGCTCCTCGATCCACGGGAAGTGGCCGGACGAGGCGAACTCCACCAGCGTCGAGTTCGGGACGTGGTCGGCGATCCGCAGTGCCTGCGGCGGCGAGGTGATCACGTCGTGCGCGCCGACCAGGACCAGCGTGGGCACGGTGATCCGGGCGAGCCGGTCGAACGAGCTCCACTGGGCGAGGACCTGCATCGACCGGCCGGCCGCCTCGGCGCTGTAGATCGTGTCCGCCATGGCCTCCCGCGCCGCGGCCGGATCCGCGCCCGGCCTGAGGTAGAACGGCAGCAGGTCGGGGAAGACCTTGGCCATCTCGGCGTCGTCCGCGGGCGGGTCGCTGACGATGGCGACCCACTCGTCCGGGGGCGGCGGCCCCTGGTAGGCGTTGGGGTCCTCGCCGGAGCCGAGCTGGCCGGCGGTGGTGTCGACCAGGATCAGCGCGCGGACCAGGCCGGGGTGCCGCAACGCGAACTCCTGGGCGATGAACCCGCCGTAGGAGTGCCCGATCACGATCACCGGCTCGTGGGCCACGTGCGTGGCCAGCGCGGCGGCGTCGTCGGCGAGCTGCTCCATGGTGAGCGTGTCCAGCGGGGGCCGCCCGGACCGGCCGTTGTGCCGGTGGTCGTAGTAGACCAGGCGCAGCCGGTCGGCGAACATGTCCAGCCCGCGGTAGGTGGTGTGGTCCACCCCGAGGCCGCCGTGCATGACCAGCGTGGTCGGGCCCTGGCCGGTCTCGGTGTAGTACAGCGTGGTCCCGTTCACGGTGACGTCGGTCATCGCCGCTCCTTTCGGTGTCACACCTGGGGCGCCAGATCCGGTCTGGCGAACCGCGAGCCCGGATCTCGCGCCCTTCTGGTAACCGGACGAAGGAGGACGACATGACGCGCACCACCGCTTCCCCCGACCAGGTGATGGACCAGATCCTCACCGAGCTCGGCGCCAGTCTCGGCGTGCTGCTGACCGCGCTGGGCCTGCGCACCGGCATCTGGCAGGCGCTCGCCGGGGCCGGGCCGCTGACCGCGGCCGAGGTCGCCGGGCGGACCGGCCTGGTCGAGCCGTACGTGCGGGAATGGCTGCTGGCCCAGGCCGCCGCCGGGTACCTGGAGTACGAGGACGGCCGGTTCACCCTGCCGGAGGGCGTGGCCGTGGCGGTCCTGCACGCGCCCGGCGGGGCGATGGTGGACGCGTGTGTCCACATGCTCGCCGCGATGGGCGCGGGGTTCGCCGAGTTCGAGCAGGCGTTCCGCGGCGGCACCGGGTTCGGCTGGCACCAGCGCAGGCCTGAGCACTGGTGCGGCACTGACGCGCTGACCAGGGCGAGCAAGGACACCGCGCTGTTCGCAGGCGCGATCACCGCGCTGGACGGGGTGGCCGAGGCGCTGCACAACGGTGGCAAGGTCGCCGACATCGGCTGCGGGTACGGCGCGCCGACCCGGATGATCGCGCAGGCCTTCCCGGAGGCGGAGGTGACCGGGTTCGACTACCACGACCAGTCCATCGCCGCGGCCCGCGCGCTCGGTGGCAACGTCTGGTTCGAAGTCGCCTCGGCCACGAACTTCCCGGGCCACGGCTACAGCCTCGTGACCTTTGTGGACTCGTTGCACGACCTCGGCGACCCGGTCGGCGCGCTCACCCGCGCCCGCGAGGCGCTGGCCCCGGGTGGCGCCGTGCTGCTGGTCGAGCCGCCCGGCGCCGAGCGGGCGGAAGACAACTTCACGCCACTCGGCCGGATGTTCTACTCGGTGTCCACTTTGATCTGCACCCCCAACGCACTGTCCCAGTCGGACGAGGCCCTGGGCACTTTGGCCGGTCCCGCCCGGCTGACCGAGGTGGCGCACGCCGCCGGGTTCGGCACGGTCCGCCGGATCCTGCCCGATGTGCCGATGCACCTGTTGCTGGAGCTGCGGCCGTAGGCTCGAGCGGTGACCTCGCTCGAACGGCTCGTCGGCCGGGACGCGGTGCTGGCCATGGCCCGCGCCGCGCTCGACACGGCGCTGGCCGGGTCGGCCCAGCTCGTGCTGGTCACCGGGGAACCGGGGATCGGCAAGACCGCCGTGCTCACCCGGCTGGCCGACGAGGCGGCCGAGCGGGGTGCGCGGGTGCTGCGGGCGACCTGCTGGGACGGCGGCGCCCCGCCGTACTGGCCGTGGATCCAGGCGCTGCGGGAGATCGAGCCGGGCCTGGTCGACTCGGTGCCGCGGGTCAGCACCGAGGCCGAGGCGCTGGACGCGCGGTTCCGGTTGTTCGACGCCACCGCGCGGCTGCTCACCCGGGCCGGCGAGGACAGCGGGCTGGTGGTGCTGCTGGACGACCTGCACTGGGCGGACGAGGCCTCGGTGCGGATGCTCGAGTTCCTCGGCCGCCACCTGGGTACGAGCCGGGTGCTGCTGCTCGGCGCGTACCGGGACCGCGAGGCCGACCTGTCCCGGCTGACCGGTACCGCGCAACGGTTCGAGCTGCTCGGGCTGGACGCCGGCGAGGTGGCCGCGGTGATGACCTCGATCGCCGGGAAGCCGGCCGAGGACCTGGCCGAACAGGTGTGGCGGCGGTCCGGCGGCAACCCCCTGTTCGTCCGCGAGCTGACCCGGCTGATCGCCGCCCGCGGCACCGCCGACACCATCCCGGACAGCGTGCGCGACACCTTGCGCAGCCGTCTGGCGCGGCTTTCCCACCCCTGCGCGGAAATGCTCGCCGCCGCCGCGGTGGGCGGACGGGTGGTCCGGCCGGAACTGCTGAGCCGGATGGGTTCGGCCGATCCGGACCTGCTGGACGAGGCCGTCGCCGCCCGGGTGTTCACGCCGGACCTGCGGTTCAGCCACGACTTGTTCCGGGAGACCGTGCTCGCCGAGCTGCCCGCGCGGCGGCTGGCCGAGCTGCACCACGCCGCCGGGGACGCGTTGGAGTCGTTGCGCGAGAACGGTTCTCCCGTGTCCGCGGCCGAGATCGCCACACACTACCTCGCCGCCGCGGATGCCGCGAAGGCCGTGCGGTACAGCACGTTGGCCGGTCACGAGGCCGGGGAACGGCTGGCCCACAACGATGCCGCCGCACACTTCCGGACCGCTCTGTCTACTTTGGACCTGCTGGAGTCGCCAACCGGGCGCCAGGAACTCCTGGTGTCGCTGGCCGAGGCGTTGGATCGGGCCGGGGACGCCCCCGCCGCCCGCGAAACCTACCGGGAACTGGCCGAGCTGGCCGCTCGCACCGGGGATGCCCGGGCGTTGGCGACGGCGGCGTTGGGAATGCACGGTCTGGGGTTCCGGACCGGGACCATCGACACCCTCCACCTGCGACTGCTCGACGAGGCCATCGACCTGTTGCCCGCCGAGGACCTGGCGATGCGGTCGCGCGTGCTTGCCGCGCTGGGCCGGGACCTGCGGCAAGGACCCAAGCCGAACCCCGAGCGGGCGGCCGTTGTCGCGACCGAGGCGAGTACTTTGGCGCGGGCGTCCGGGGATCCCTCGGTGCTGGCGTTCTCGCTGCTGGCCGAGCACGACGTGGCCTGGCAGCGCGGCAACGCCTCCCGGCGGCTGGCCATCGTGTCCGAAATGGAGTCCGCCGCCGAACAGGCCGCCGACCCTGACATGATCGCGCAAGCGGTGTTGTTGCGGGCCACGGCGTTGATCGAGCTCGGCTACCCCGACGGGCTGACCGAACTGCACACCTATGTCCGCCTGTGCGAAGGACTGGGGCATTCGCGGGGCCGGTACGGCGCGCTGACCCGGCGGGCGACGCTCGCGTTGATCACCGGTCCGGGCACCGAGGCGACCGAGCTGGCACACATGGCTCTCGAACTGGGTCAGCTGATCGGCCAGCCGGACGCGATCCCGGTGCACGGCACGTTGCACCTGTCGTTGTGCATGATCGGGATCGTCGGGCTGGAGGCGCCGGTCGGGCTCGGTCCCGCCGACCCGATCGCGCCGATGCTGCCCGCGATCCGCGCCGGAGTCCTGGTTGCCTCGGGGTCCCTCGACGAAGCCGCCGCGGAGTTCGCCGACTTCAGCCTGGGGACCCTGGTCGAGCAGCCCCATCCGGAGCTGTACGCGCTGATGGCGTTCGTGGCCGCCGCGGTGGGCTCGGCCGAGCAGCGAACCGAGATGTACCAACGACTTCTGCCGTTGGCGGGCCAGCACATCGTGGTCGGCGGGTGCGCGTCCTACTCCGGCGCGGTCGACTACCACCTCGGCCGGCTCAGTGCCGCGCTCGGCAACCACGAGGACGCCGTCCGGCATCTGACCGCGGCCGTGGCCATGCACGAACGGCTCGGCGCGCATCCGTGGGCGGACATCAGCCGCAGGGAGCTGGACCGGTTGGCCGCTCCCGCCGAGGAGTTCCGGCGCGAGGGTCCGTTGTGGACGCTCGCGTTCCAGGGCAAACGGGTCCAGCTGCCGCACGTGAAAGGGCTGGCGGACATCGCGCGCCTGCTTTCGGCGCCCCGGCAGGACGTGCACGCGTTGGAGTTGCTGGGCCGTCGTCCCGCGGCCGGCGCGGACCCGATTCTGGACGACTCGGCCCGCCGCGCCTACCGCAACCGGCTGGGCCAGTTGGACTCCGCCATCGACGAGGCCGCCTCCGACGAGGAAGCCGAGCGGTTGCAGGCGGAACGGGACGAGCTGATCCACCAGCTGGCCGCCGCCACCGGGCTCGGCGGCCGGCCGCGACGGCTCGGTGACGACACCGAACGCGCCCGCAAGACGGTCACCGCACGCATCAAGGACGCATTGGACCGCATCGACCAGGTCCACCCCACCCTTGCCGGACACCTGCGCGCGACCATCCGAACCGGGACACACTGCCGATACCAGCCCGGTTCCGACATCACCTGGCGGGCGTAGCGGGACGGTCACGCTCTGATGTTCACCTGTTCGTAGTCCGTCACACCCGTTAGACCACTCCCCTCCCGGCCGATATAGGGGTACAAGCCCTCGGGGGAGGTCGCCATGACGGATCCGGACATCACCGCGGTGCACAGCCTCGACCTGGAACGGCCGGAGCGGTACCAGCTCACACCAGGCGCGCCGTGGCTGCGGTGGACGCCATCCACAGCGGACACCATGGCCGCGTCCGACCCGGACGGTTATGCGGCCTTCATCCGGCACTCGTGCGACGTGACCATGCGTGGCGGCGCGACGAGCGGGGTCATCTACCCGCTGGCGGTCTGCGCGCTGGCCGAGCACTACCAGTTCCGCAACGTCGGCGGGGCGTCTGCCGGCGCGATCGGCGCCGCGGCCACGGCCGCCGCCGAGTACGGCCGGTTCGCCTCCGCTCCCGGCGAGGTGACCGGGGACGCGGTGCGGCCGGGGTTCGCCGGACTGGCCGGGATGATCACATGGCTGATCTCCGGCACCGGCGACGCGCGCTGGCGGCTGCCGCAGCTGTTCCAGCCGAAAGCCGGGCTGCACAAGATGTTCCGGGTCGCGGCGGCGCTGATGCAGGGCGCGGCGACCACCGGGCGGTCCCGGTTCGCCGCGGTGTTCATGGCGATGCTGTGCGCGATCAGGATTCCCGCGCGGTCGTTGCTGGTCACGTTGCTGCTGGCGTGGCTGGTCGGGCCGTACTCGGTGCGGTGGCTGATGCCGCCGGACGGCTGGAACGGTTCACTGTGGATAGTCGCGGTTCTGGTGCTGGCCATCGCGATCGCGCTGGGTGTGTGGGCGATGGTGAAGGCGAGCCTCGGCAGGATCACGCTGGTGTTGTTGCTGCCCGTGGTGATCGGGTTGAGCGGAGTGCTGCTGTACTCGGCCGACGTGACCGCGTGGCTCGTGGCGAGTGCGATCATCATCTACAGCTGGCTGTTGCTGACTTTCGCCGCTGTGGCGGCGTTTGCGGTGATCTATGGGACGGCCTGCTGGAAGGTGCTTGGCAACTACCGTGAGCACCGGTTCGGTCTCATCCCCGGCGGCGTCGCCTACACTCCGACGTGGACGGACCGGCGGTCCGGAATGCCTGCCTCCACTGGGGTTCCGCCGCTGTCGTCGTGGCTGGCCGACCGGATCGACGACCTCGCCGGGCGCGATCACTCCCGGGCGTTGACGTTCGGCGATCTCTGGCGCGGGCCGGGCGCCGAGCCGGGACCGGCCGAGACCGGCGACCGGGTGATCAACCTGACCCTGATGACCACGGACATCTCCGCGAGCAGGCCGTTCGAGCTGCCCTTCCACGACGGCGCCGAATGGCAGTTCTGCCAGGAGTGCCTGACGGGTCTGGTTCCCGACCGGATCGTCCGGCAGATGTCGGTCGCCCGGGTGGACGGCGAGTGCGCCGACCATCCCGGCGCCACGCTGTACAAACTGCCGGATCCGGCGGAACTCCCGGTGATCATGGCGGTGCGGATGAGCCTGCCGCTGCCCGGGCTGATCTGCCCGGTGCCGCTGATCCTGGACGGCAGGCAGCACTGGTTCTCCGACGGCGGGATCACCAGCAACTTCCCGATCCACTTCTTCGACTCGCTGCTGCCGCGCTGGCCCACGTTCGGCCTCAACCTGGAGGCGTCCGAACGGCCGGTCAAACCCGGCGACGTTCAGCTGCCGGACCAGGATTCCTCGGTGGCGCAACAACCCTACGAGGTCGTCGGCCACTCCGTGGTCGCGTTCCTCGACCGGATCCTCAACACGTTCCTGGACTGGCGCGACACCATGCAGGCCGCGCTGCCCGGGTTCCGCGGCCGGATCGCGAACATCCCGCAGGGTCCGGGCGAGGGCGGCACGAACCTGTTCATGTGCCCCGAAGTCATCGCCAGACTCGCGCTGCGCGGCCACGAGGCCGGGGCGAAACTGCGCGAGCGGTTCACCGCGGAGTGCGACGGTGAGGCGCCCGGGTTCACGCGCACCGACCGGTACCGGTGGATCCGGATGCGGTTGGCGTTGCGGGAGTACCGCGAGGTGGCGTTCCAGGCGAAGGCGCGGGCGGGCATGTACAAGCAGCGCGCGGCGCGCTACCCCATTCCCGAGGCGATGGCGGGCTGGTTCACCGGCACGGTCAAGCCCCCGGTCGTCGAGCCGTACACCGCCGAGGTCGACAGCACCTTCGACCACCTGGTGTCCCTTGCGGACAACTGCCTGCACGAACCGTTCGACGGCACGGCCCCGATCGATCCCGTGTTGCGGTTGACCCCACCGGAGTAATATCCGGCCCCATGAATGGGGGAAAGAAAAGACTGCTTGTCGGCGCGATCGCGGTGGTGCTCGTCGCCGCCGCGGTCGCCGTGGTGCTCATCATCCGGTCCACATCGGAAAAACCGGTCGCGCACGGCCCCCAGCCGCTCGCCGGCCATGACGTCTGCGGCTACAACCTGGTGGTCAATTTCAAGACCGATGACCAGATGCAGACCGCCGCCCCGGCGATGGCGGCGGATCCGCAGATCCGCCGGGTCTTCACCGAGACCAAGCACGAGGCCTGGCAGCGCTACCAGAAGATCTTCGCCCACCAGCCGGATCTCATTGCCGTGGGCAGCGAGCGGGCCTTGTCGCCGTCTCTCACCATCCTGCCTGCCGAGGGAGTCAACCTGTACGCACTGCGCGACCGGCTCACCTCGCAGATCACGCAGGCGGACAAGGTCAACGCCTACGGCCCCGGGGAGCTGGCGGAGCTGATGACCAAACTGCCGCCGTCGACCGGGAAGCCGGAGCCGTGCCCGGCGAGTGGGGAGCGCTGAGGGTTACTACCGTCCGTGGCGGGTTACCCCTTGCGTGTCATGTCACTGCGGAAGGGGACTCCCATGCGTACCACCGTCATCGCCGCCATGGCCGGGTTCGCCCTGCTCGTCGCGGGATGCGCCAACCAAGGGCAAAGCGGTGGGACATCGACGTCGGCCACTCCGTCGACGACGACCAGTGCCGGCACCAGTGCGAGCGGAACCGCTGATCCGGCCAAGGTGAAGTTCGCCGGGGAGATCTGCGGGGCGGTGTCGAAGTTCCTGACGCCGATGACCGCCATCAAGCCGGACACGAGCAGCCCGGCAGCGGCGGTGACCTCGCTGAAGACCCAGCTGGCGAGCCTGTCCCAAGGGCTGACCGAGGCGGCCGCGGACCTCAAGGACGCCGACACCTCGGGCGTGCCGGACGGTCAGAAGGCGGTCGATGACCTGCAGAAGACGTTCGGCCAGATCAAGGACGCGGTGGACCGCACCAGGACCAAGCTGGAGTCGGTCAACGCCAACGACCCGCAGTCGGTCAACGCGGCGATCCAGGACGCGGGCAAGGACCTGAGCGGGCTCAGCGGCATGCAGAACCCGCTGGACCAGCCGAACCTGAAGTCGGCGGACATGGCCGCGGCGGCCGAGCAGGCCCCGGAGTGCCAGCGGATCAAGGCCGCGATCGCCTCGCAGCTGCCCAGCGGCAGCGGGACGCCGACCAGCCCGACGACGATGACCACGACCAGCTAGGCCTTGTGGCAGACCACCTCGAGGGTGAACCCGTTGACGTCCTTGACGAACGCGGCGTAGTAGCCCGGGTGGTACTCGGGGAACTCGCGCGGCTCGATCTCGGACTCGGCACCGAGGTCGAGCGCGCGTGTGTACACCTCGTGCACGGCGTCGCGGGTGCGGACGATGAACGCGAGATGCTGCAGGCCGGGCAGTGTGCGGGAGTACTCGCCGGTCATCGGTTCGCCGTAGAAGAACACGTAGGTCCCGGGTTTGCCGTCGGCCGGGCGGTAGGAGAACTCGGTGTCAGCGCTGAAGAACGGCTCGTACTCCAGCATCGGCATGAGCACGTCGTAGAACGCCTTCGCGCGCGGCAACGAGGAGACGTTGAGGCCCAGGTGTCCCAGTGGCATGTGGACAGACTAAATCTGCAGGGCCATGTACAGATCCACCCGGTCGGCGAACTGGGTCAGGTCGCGGCCGGTGAGTTCCGCGATCCGGCTCACCCGATAGCGCAATGTGTTCACATGAACGTGTAGTTCCGCGGAGGTGGCCGCCCACGATCCGGAGTGCTCGAGGAACACCCGCAGGGTCCGGACCAGCTCGGAGCGGTGCTGGGCGTCGTAGGCGGTGAGCGGGCCGAGGATCTTGGCCCGGAACGACCGCCGCAGCTCGTCCGGCACGGCGGCGAGCAGCAGCTGGTGTGACGCGACCTCGTCGCCGACCACGATCGAGGTCCGGCTCGCGGACAGTTCGGCCAGCTTGCGGGCGTGCCGGACCTCCTGGACGGCGGTCCTGAGACTTGTCAGGTCCGGGCACACGCTCACGCCCATCCGCAACGCGGGTGAAGTGATCCGCAGGGTCTCCTTCAACGCGGCCACAACCGCTCCCGGCTCGTCCGCGCCGAGCAGCCCGAACGTCTCCCCTTCGACCGCCCCGACCAGGGCCGGACCGGGGAAGGACGCGAGCAGTTCCTCGATCACGGCTGGGATGCCGACCGCCGACAACACGACGACCGGGCCATCGAATTCCGTGGTTGCGAGCCGGGACTGAACCTCGGCCTGGGTCGCGGACTCCGACAACAACACCTTCAGCAACGGCCCGGCCGCGCGGTTCTCGATCCGGCGGGTCTCGTCGAGACGCGACCGTTCCAGGCCCACGAGCGTCACGAACTCGGTGGCCACGGCTTGTTCGTCGGCGTCCCAGGTGCGGTGGTCCCCCGCGATGACCAGGAACCAGCCGCGGCAGTCGAACACGGAGCATCCCGCGGCGAAGACCGGCAACCGGTCCGCCCGCAACACCCGCCGCACCAACGTCGTCCGCCGGTCGCCCGCCATCTCCGGCCCGGCGAGCAGCCGCCCGGCCGCGGTCAGCACCCACGCCGGGGCACCGAGCGCCACCGAACCCGCCTCGACCAGGGCGGACAGGCCGGCGGGGACGGCTGCGACCAGGCTCCGGTGCCGGTCCAGGCCGCGCGAGGAGGCCAGGCCGAGGATCACGCGTTCGCTGATCGTGGCGAACGAGACGTGCACCGGGACCGCGACCAGCGGGACCTTGTGCCGCTCGCACGCGTCGAGGACGTGCGAGGGAACCGGTCCGCCGCCCATTTCCGCGGTTCCAGCGCCCAGTGCGGTCACGTGGGCCGCGGCCAGGGCCGATACGAAGGCGTCCGAGGCCTCCGGGCTGTCCCACCACTCCATGCCGCTGAGCACCAGCTCGCCGCCGGACAGGTAACGGCTGGGGTCACGCAGCGTCGCGGTGAACACCCGGGAGATGACACGATCCAGCGCCTCGGGTCCCCCTGTCAGCAGGGTCAAGCCGAGGTCGGTCGTCTCTAACAGTGTTCGAAGGCGCACTGTTCTCCACGGTAACGCAGCCGCGTTTGGACGATCCTCCAAAAACCCCGTCCGGGCGAGCACCGGCTTTCGGCGATTTCGCCGCTGGCCGGTCGCCTCCAGCCGGCTGTTTACTGCATCACACCCGAACTCCGAGAGGAGAACCATGGCGATCGTGCTCGGCGCGAACCGGTACGGCAAGGCGGAGACCCGGCTGGTCAAGGTCGACCGGGACAGCGACACCCATCGGCTCGTCGACCTCAACGTCAGCACCGCGCTGTCCGGCGACATGGCCGACACGCACCTGACCGGGGCCAACGACAAGGTGCTCGCGACGGACACGCAGAAGAACACCGTGCTCGCGTTCGCCCGGGACGGGATCGGCCAGATCGAGGACTTCGGCCTGCGGCTGGCCCGCCACTTCGTCGGCGGCCCGATCCATGGCGCGCGCATCGACATCGAGCAGTACCCGTGGACCCGTATGGGCCAGCACTCGTTCACCCGGTCCGGCGAAGGCACCCGGCTCGCGGTGGTGAGGTTCGACGGCGCCACGGCCACGGTCAAGGGCGGGATCAAGGACCTGACCGTGCTGAACACGACCGGTTCGGAGTTCTGGGGCTACCCGCGCGACGAGTACACGACGTTGCCGGAGACCAAGGACCGGATCCTGGCCACCGCCGTCACCGCGAAGTGGACCTTCGCGAGCACCGACGTGGACTGGGCCAAGGCGTTCGAGACCGCGCGGACCAGCCTGTTGGAGGCGTTCGCGGACACGTACAGCTACTCGTTGCAGCAGACCTTGTACGCGATGGGCTCACGTGTGCTCACCAACGTCACCGAGATCAGCGAAATCCGGCTCAGCCTGCCGAACAAGCACCACTATCTGTGCGACCTCTCGCCGTTCGGCCTGGACAACCCGGGCGAGGTGTTCCAGGTCGGCGACCGGCCGTACGGGCTGATCGAGGGCACGGTCCGGCGGGAGGACCGATGAAGGTCTTCAGTCCGGACACGTTCGCCGAGGCGCTGGCGGTCAAGGCCGCGCACCCGGACGCGGTGCCGATCGCGGGCGGCACGGACGTCATGGTGGAGCTGAACTTCGACCGCCGCAGGCCGCCCGCCCTGCTGAACCTCAACCGGATCGCGCCGCTGCACGAGCACTCCGATGTGGACGGTCGCGTCAGGATCGGCGCCGGCATGCCGTACACCAGGATCATCGCCGAGCTGGGCGACCGGCTGCCCGGGCTGGCGATGGCCGCGCGGACCGTCGGGTCGCCGCAGATCCGCAACCGCGGCAGCGTCGGCGGGAACCTGGGCGCCGCCTCCCCCGCCGGTGACTCGCACCCCGCGCTGCTGGCCGCCGAGGCCGACGTCGAGATCGCCTCGGCCCGGGGTGTGCGGATGGTGCCGGCCAAGGACTTCTACACCGGCGTGAAGCGCAACGTGCTGGAGCCGGACGAGCTGATCGCGGCCGTGCACGTCCAACCGGCGACCGGGCCGCAGCAGTTCAGCAAGGTCGGCACGCGCAACGCGATGGTCATCGCGGTGTGCGCGTTCTCGGTCGCCTTGCACGCCGACCGCAACCGGGTCGGCACCGGGATCGGTTCCGCCGCACCGACTCCGCGCCGGGCCTACGAGGCCGAGGAGTTCGCCGACGCCGAGCTGCCCTGGGGATCGGCGGAGTCACTGGCCCCGGCTTTGGGGCGCCGGTTCGGGCAACTGGTGGCACAAGCCGCGGCCCCCATCGATGATGTACGTGGCAGTGCCGCCTATCGCACGCACGCGCTGTCGGTGATGGCCCGACGCGCGCTGGGATGGGCGTGGGACGACTACAGGAGGTCATCACAGTGCGCGTGAACGTGACGGTCAACGGCGAACAGCTGCAGGCCGACGACGTCTGGGCGGGTGAGAGCCTGCTGTACATGCTCCGCGAGCGGCTGGGGCTGCCCGGCTCCAAGAACGCCTGCGAGCAGGGCGAGTGCGGCTCGTGCACGGTGTACCTGGACGGGGTGCCGGTGTGCTCGTGCCTCGTGGCGGCACCGCAGGCGGAGGGACGCGAGGTGCGGACGGTCGAGGGGCTGGCCGACGGCGAGGAGCTGGACCCGGTCCAGCAGGCGTTCGTGGACAAGGGCGCGGTGCAGTGCGGGTTCTGCACGCCCGGCCTGATCGTGGCCGCGCACGACCTGATCGAGCGGACCGAACGCCCCACCGACGCGCAGATCCGCGAGGCGCTGGCCGGGAACCTGTGCCGGTGCACCGGATACGAGAAGATCCTCGACGCCGTCCGGCTCGCCGCCGCCCGTAAAGCCGGTGCGGTATGAGCGCTCCGGCCCGGTCCCCGCAGGACCTGCGCAGCGACATCTCCGGCGGGATCGGCGACAGTCCACTTCGGCCAGACGGGTTCCTCAAGGTCCGCGGCGAGTTCGCGTACTCGTCGGACCTGTGGCTGGAGAACATGGTGTGGGGCACGACCTTGCGCAGCCCGCACCCGTACGCCCGGATCGTGTCCATCGACTACGCGGAAGCGCTTGCGCAGCCCGGCGTCTACACCATTCTGACCTACAAGGACGTTCCCGGGGAGAACGTCTACGGCCTGAAGTTCCAGGACACCCCGGTGCTCGCCGAGGATGTCGTGCGCTACCAAGGCGAACCGGTCGCCATTGTGGCCGCCGACCACCCGGAGACCGCTCGCCGGGCCCGGCAGAAGATCAAGGTCTGCTACGAGGTGCTCGACCCGATCATCGACGCCGAGCGGGCCGCGCACGACCAGACTCTGCCGAAGCTGCATCCCGGCGGGAACCTGGTGCGCCACCAGCGGATCATCAAGGGCGACCCGGAGGCCACCGCTCCCGTCGTGGTGTCCGGGGTGTACGAGATCGGCATGCAGGACCAGGCCTTCCTCGGCCCGGAGTCCGGACTGGCCATCCCGGACGAGGACGGCGGCGTCCACCTCTACCTGGCGACCCAGTGGTTGCATGTGGACCAACGGCAGACCGCCAAGGCTCTGGGGCTGCCGCTGGACAAGGTGAAGCTGACCATGTCCGGGGTGGGCGGCGCGTTCGGCGGGCGCGAGGACCTGTCCATGCAGATCCACGCGTGCATGCTGGCGTTGCGCACCAACCGTCCGGTGAAGATGGTCTATGACCGCGAAGAGTCGTTCTTCGGGCACGTACACCGGCACCCGGCCAAGATGTACTACGAGCACGGCGCCGACACCGACGGGAACCTGATCTACGTCCGTGCCCGGTTGTACTTCGACGGCGGTGCTTACGCCTCGAAGACCCCGGTCGTGGTGGGCAATGGGACGACGTTGGGTGTCGGCCCGTACAACGTGCCCAACGCCAAGATCGAGGGCTGGGGCGTCTACACCAACAACCCGCCCTGTGGCGCCATGCGCGGTCTCGGCGCGGTGCAGCCGACCTACGCCTACGAGTCCCAGATGGACAAACTCGCGGCCGCGCTCGGGATGGACCCGGCGGAGCTGCGGATCCGCAACGCGATGAGCGAGGGCTCCACGACGGTCACCGGCCAGGTGGTCGATTTTCCGGCCCCGGTGGCGGAACTCGTGCAACGCGTCCGGGACATTCCCCTGCCCGAGCCACATGCGTCCGGCGACATTCTCAACTTGCCTGGCGGGGCGTCGAACACCACCCACGGGGAGGGTGTGGTCCGCGGTATCGGCTACGGCGTGACGATCAAGAACATCTCGTACGCCGAGGGCCTGGACGACTACTCCACGGCCCGCGTCCGCCTGGAAGTCATCGCGGGCGAACCGGTCGTGACCGTCCACACCGCGGCCGCCGAGGTCGGCCAGGGCCTGGTCACCGTGCAGCAACAGATCGCTCGCACCGAGCTGGGCGTGCAGCGGGTCACGATCCTGGCCAACGACACCGAGGTCGGCGACGCCGGCTCCAGCTCAGCGTCCCGGCAGACCTATGTCACCGGTGGCGCGGTGCGAAACGCTTGCGTGGCCGTGCGCGAACGTTTGCTCGACTTGGCGGACACCAGGTTCGGCATGCACATCGACGACATCTCCCCGGCCGCCATGGTCGAGATCCTCGGCGACGAGGTGATCGAGGAGACCCGCGAGTACCACCACCGGCCGACCTCTCCGCTCGACCCGGAGACCGGGCAGGGCAATGCCCATGTGCAGTACGCGTTCTCCGCGCACCGGGCGGTGGTCGACGTCGACCTCGACCTCGGTCTGGTCAAGGTGGTTCAGCTGGACTGCACCCAGGACGTCGGCAAGGCGATCAACCCGGACGCGGTGGCCGGCCAGATCCACGGCGGCTCCGCGCAGGGACTCGGCCTGGCCGTGATGGAGGAAATCCAGGTGTCGAACGGGAAGGTGCGCAACCCGTCCTTCACCGACTACCTGATCCCGACCATCCTGGACATGCCGCCGATGAACGTCGACGTCATCGAACGGCCCGACCCGCACTCGCCATACGGCGTGCGTGGGGTGGGCGAACCGCCGACGATCTCCGCCACCCCGGCGATCGCCAACGCCATCCGCGACGCGACCGGCCTGGAACTGCCCCGTGTCCCGATCCGCCCCGAGCACATCACAGGAACGTCATGAACCCCCAAGAGACCGAGTGGCTCAACCACTGTGTGGACCTGGCCAAGCAGAACGTCGGCGACGGCGGCGGCCCGTTCGGGGCGCTGGTCGTCCACGATGGACAGATCGTCGCCACCGGTACCAACCAGGTCACGCCCACCCTGGATCCCACCGCGCACGCCGAGGTGGTGGCCATCCGCCGGGCCTGTCAGGCCTTGGGAACGTTCAAACTGGACGGTTGCCTGCTGGTGTCGTCCTGTGAGCCGTGCCCGATGTGTCTGAGCTCGGCGCTGTGGGCGCGGGTCGACCGGATCATCTACGCCGCCGACCGGCACGACGCCGCCAAGGCCGGGTTCGACGACCGCGCCTTCTACGAGCTGTTCGACAAACCCCGTGACAGCTGGCACGTACCCGTGGCTCAACTGTCCTCGGTGGACGGGTTCGTCCCGTTCGCCGCCTGGCTCGATAACCCCGACCGGGTCGAGTACTGAGTGAACCCCGGCGCTGACCGGAGCGCCTGAAGTCCCCAAACGTGTGTCCGCCAGGCCCGCGAGTCGCGGGTCCGGTGCAGCACGCCCACCGGCAAGGGAACCAGACATGACCCAGACGGACAACGAAGCCCGTTCAGCCACCCGTTTCTTCGACATCAAAGCCCGCAACAGCACGGTCGGCCGCGAAGTTCGCGGCGGTGTCACGACATTCGTCGCGATGGCCTACATCGTGCTGCTGAACCCGTTGATTCTCAGTGCCTCCGCCGACATCACCGGCGCCCGCCTGGATCCCGGCCAGGTGACCACGGCGACCGCGCTGGCCGCCGCGGTGATGACCATCCTCATGGGGTTGATCGGCAACGCCCCGCTGGCCCTGGCGGCCGGGCTGGGCGTGAACGGCATCGTCGCGTTCCAGATGGCGCCCGCGATGACCTGGCCGCAGGCGTTCGGACTCGTTGTGCTGGAAGGGTTCTGCATCGTCCTGATGGCCGTCAGCGGGATCCGCGAGCGGATCATGAACGCCATCCCGATGCCGCTCAAGACCGCGATCACCGTCGGCATCGGCCTGTACATCGCGTTGGTCGGCCTGGTCAGCGCCGGGTTCGTCACCCGCGTGCCGGACGCAGCCAACTCCCCCGTGCCCGTGCGGCTGGGCGTCGACGGGCACCTGTCCGGCTGGCCGATCGTGGTGTTCTGCCTCGGGTTGCTGCTGATGATCGTGCTGGTGGCCCGCAAGGTGCCGGGTGCGCTGCTGATCAGCATCGGCGTGATGACCGTGCTGTCGATAGTGCTCCATGACGGGTTGCACGTCGGCGGCTGGGGCCGCACCGATCCCGCCCTGCCGGATCACGTGCTGGGCGCCCCTGATCTGGGCCTGTTCGGGCACATCGACCTGTTCGGCGGGTTCGCCTCGGCCGGACCCGTTGCCGCCACGGTGTTCCTGTTCACCTTGGTGCTGTCCGGGTTCTTCGACGCGATGGGCACGATCACCAGCGTGTCCGCCGAGGCCGGGCTGATGAAAGACGGCAAAGTCCCCGGCATGGGCCGGATCCTGTTCGTCGACGGGGCCGGGGCGATCGCCGGCGGGCTGACGGGTTCGGCGCCGAACACGGTGTTCCTGGAGTCGGCCGCCGGGGTCGGCGAGGGCGCGCGGACCGGGCTGGCCAGCGTCGTCACCGGCGCGTTGTTCGCGGTGACGATGTTGTTCACGCCGCTGACCGAGGTCGTGCCCGCGCAGGCCGCCGCGCCCGCGCTGGTCGTGATCGGCGGGCTGATGATGGCCCAGTGCCGGGGAATTCCTTGGCAGGACAGCGACTACACGATCCCGGTGTTCCTCACCGTCGCGGTCATCCCGTTCACCTACTCGATCACCAACGGCGTCGGCGCCGGCCTGATCTCGTTCGTCGCGATCAAGATCTGCACCGGGCGCTGGCGTGAGGCGGGCTGGCTGCTCACCGTCCTGGCCGGGTTGTTCGCCGTGTACTTCGGCATCACCGGCGTCGAAGCACTGCTGGAGGGTTGATGGCGCTGATGTTCCTCAACGGCGGGGCGATGCGGGGCGAGCCGCTGCACGGGCTGCTGTGCGGCGCTCCCCTGGTCGCGGTCACCTCGACCGCGCCGAAGTACCGGTTCTACGCCGTCGGCGGGGCCTTCCCGGGGCTCTGTCCCGTCGCCCACGGCGGGCAGGCCATCGCGGGCGAGCTCTACGACGTGCCGATGGACGTGCTGCGCGACCGGCTGCTGCCCGCCGAACCGCCCGCGCTGGAACTCGGCGTCATCGAGTTGGCCGACGGCTCGAGCTCGTTCGCGATGCTGCTGCGCCGGCCCTACACGTCATTTGCCCAGCTCACGGACATCACCTCGGTGGCCGACTGGCGCGAATTCGTTTCACGTGAATCCACTGTGGACACTGAGAGCAGGGTATCCCCATGATCGACTTCGGTAGCCTACCGGACCTCGCCGCCCGGTCCTGCGGCGGGACGGTGATGGCGGCGAGCGACGAGTTCTTCGCCGACAAGGAGAACCTGATCAAGCCGGAGCCGCCCACCTTCCAGCCGCACACGTTCACCCCGAAGGGGCAGCAGTACGACGGCTGGGAGACCCGCCGCCGGTTCGGCCGCGCCCCGGGACACGATTGGGTGGTCCTGCGGCTCGGTGCGCCGGGGGTGGTGCGCGGGATCGTCGTGGACACGGCGTTCTTCCTGGGCAACTACCCCTCGCACTGCCGGATCGAGGGCGCCTGCGCCGAGGGCTACCCGGATGCGGATGAGCTGTCCTGGTTCGAGCTGGTACCGCAGAGCGAACTGAAGGGCGGGACGCAGAACCCGTTCGCCGTCACCGTGCCGTGGCGGGTGACCCACGTTCGGTTGCACATCCTGCCCGATGGTGGGGTGGCGCGGCTGCGGGTGCACGGCGAGGTCGTGCCCGACCCGGCGTTCGTGACCGAGGTGCCGTTCGACCTCGTCGCCACTCTCAACGGCGGTGTCGTCACCGAATCGAGCGACGGTTTCTTCTCGCCGCCCGCGAACATGCTCCAGCCGGGTGAATCCAGGTTCATGGCGGACGGCTGGGAAACCGCCCGAAGGCGTACGGACACACACGATTGGGCGGTCATCACCCTGGCCTGCCCGGCGGTCCCCACCGTCGCCGAGATCGCCACCACCCACTACCGCGGCAACTCCCCCGATCGTGTGGCTTTGTTCGGCAACAACGACGTCCCCCTCCTCCCCCAAACTCACGTCCAGCCCGACACCACCCACCGCTTCCGCCTCACCACAACGGAACCCATCACTCAGGTCCTCCTGGAAAGCCACCCCGACGGCGGCATAGCCCGCTTCCGCCTCTACGGCCACCCCACCCCCGAAGCCCTGACCACGCTGCGGAACCGCTGGACGTCGACAACCCCCAGCAGGCCCTCGTGAGCGGCTCCATCCACTCACGAGGGCGGGCCTGTCATTTCAGTTCGTTCGCCATCGAGGTGTAGGCCTTCTTCGGGGTCAGATTCGCCGTCCATGGGAGGGCGTCGCCGGGCTGGGGTGGGGTGACGTCGGTGTTGGCGGTGGAGCCGTAGCGGTCCGTGAAGCCCCACATGCCGAAGGTGGTGCAGTTGGGCTCGTCCCGGCAGACGGCGAGCTTGCCCGCGAACTCCCTGGCCTGCGTGGTGTCGTCGCCGCCGGAGACCACGTCCATCTCCGAGATGCGGACCTTCAGGCCCAGCGCGGCCAACGCCTTGACGTGCTTGCGGAACGTCTCCGGCGGGGTGCGGTCGCCCTTCTCGTACTCGTGGTTCTGCAGGCCGACGCCGTCGATCGGCACGCCGTTCACCTTCAGCTCCTTGACCAGCTTGTACAGCGCGTCCCAGCGGCCGCCGTCCGGTTCGGCGCCGTACTCGTTGAGGTACAGCACCGCGTGCGGGTCGGCCTGCCTGGCGGCCTTGAAGGCCTGGGTGATGTAGTCCTTGCCCATGGCCTGGTACCAGAGGTTGTGTTCGAGGCCGTCGGAGTTGTCCTCGTTGATCGGCTCGTTGACCACGTCCCACTCGGCCACGCGGCCGGCGAAGTGCCCGGCGACCGCCTTGATGTGGTCGATCAGCACGGTCTTCTTGTCCGAGGCCGACCGCATCCAGGTAGGCAACGCCTCGAACCAGACGAGGGTGTGCGCGTGCACGGCCATCCCGTTGGCACGCGCGAAGTCCACGAGCAGGTCCGCCTCGGCGAACGCGAACACCCCTCGGGTGGGCTGCACGAACTGGGGCTTCATGTCGTTCTCGGGCGTCAACGCGTTGAACTCACGCCCGGCGATCGCCCGGTACGCCGCGTCCTCCACGAGGGGCCCGCTCGCGATCGCCGCACCGATGCCGATCGGCCGGGGCAACGCGGAAGCCTTGGCTCGCAAGGAGTTCGAGGAAGGCGCTTGATGCCAGCCGGGCGCGTCCACGGCCCGCACGGAACCGCTGGCGGACAACGACTTCAGCGTCCACGAGCCGTCCGCGCCGAACCACAGCGTGCCCGCCGAGAACACGCCGTGCTCCCCCACCGTGCCCAGGCTCTTCCCGTTGGCCAGCACCGTGATCGTCCCGCCGGAACGCCGGACCGACACGGCGACCTCGCCGGACAGCCCCGAGCCGAGCTTCTTGGTCTCCACCGCCTTGGTGGACTTCCCGTCCCACACCGCGGCTTCCAGCTTGCCGCCGACAATCCCGACCCGCAGGCTCGGCCGTTCCTGCCGCCACTCGTCGTAGATCACCGGCGGTTTCGCGTACAGCTGCAGGTAAGCTCCGTTGACCGCACCAGTGAAGTCGACCTGGACATCCCCGCTGACCTCCAGGTGCGGCCCGGCCAGGTTCACCGGCGGGTTGGGCTGCAGGCGCGCGCCTTCGGTCGCGGTGATCCACCGGTCCAGCGGCGAGATCCGGACTCCCGAACCAGTCGGTGCCGCCCCGGCGAAGTGCGACCAGTCATGGCCTGCCAGGAGGTCCACAGTGGACGCCTGGGCAGGGAGAGGCGACCGCCGTGGCCAAAACGGCTGTGAGTGCGAGTAAGCGAAACATGAACCCTCCACGAGACAGGCGCCCCGTTGTCCGCGCGCGGCGGGCCGCACGCGGATCCCAGGGCGGCGGGCCACACACGGAAGATGTGTGCGTGTTTCTTTTCAGCCGGTGGCAACTCGGCTGGGTACGAGGTCCTCGGCGACGGCGCGCAGCGCGAGCGCGACCGCGCCGGTGAGGGTCGCGCCGGCGCCGAGCTGTGAGATCTCGACGCGGGGCGGGTACGGCGTGAGCGAGTTGAGCGCGGTGCGGACCGGGTCGAGCAGCAGGTCGCCGTTCAGACCGACCCCGCCGCCCAGCACGACCAGCTCCAGGTCGACGACTTGCGTCAACGTGGTGGCACAGCGGGCGATCCGGTCGGCCTCCACCCGGATCAGCGAGGTGGCAAGGCGATCGCCCGCGCGAGCGGCGTCCATGATCGACTCAGTGGTCAACGGGTTCCGCAGAATGGTGTCCTCGGTGCGTCGCAGCCGGGTCTCGGCGTGTGCGAGGAACGAGTCGGCCGCCGGGCTGGACGGTTCGAAGTCCCGGCCCGGCCGGACGAAGTCGATCTCCCCGGCGGCGCCGTTGTGCCCGCGGTGCAGCTCACCGGCCAGGACGAGCCCGGCGCCGACGCCGCTGCCGACCGCGAGGAACGCGAAGTCACGCAGGCCGGCACCGGCGCCGCGCCACCCCTCGCCGACCGCGGCCAGGTTGACCTCGTTCTCCACCAGCACGGGCACGCCCAGGGCCAGCCGCAGCTGCGCACCCGCGGCGAACCCGTTCAGCTCGTGCTGGTTGGCCACCCTGACCCGGCCGGTCCTGGGATCGATCACACCACCGACCCCGGCCGCCGCCAGCGCCACACCGTCCACTTCGGCCTCGGCGACCAGCTGGTCCCGCAGCTGGACCGCCTTGGCGACCACGGTCGCCGGTTCACAGGACGCCAGCGGCAGATCCCTGCGCGCGAGCTGCCGCCCATCCAGGTCGGCGACCGTCCCGCGCAGATAGCGGCTGCCGACGTCCAGGCCGAGCACGACCGCCGCGTCCGGGCACGGCTCGAAGAAGACCGCGCCATACCCCGACGCGTCCGCCTCCCGGATCAGCCCGGCCGCGAGCAACGCGTCGATCGCGCGGCCCATCGTCGGCTTGGTCGTCCCGAGCCGCCGCGCCAGCTCGGCTCGGGACACCGGCCGCAGCCGGCGGACAGCCTGGTAGACGGCCTGCAGGTTCAGCTGCATGACCTTCGTCCCGGACACCATGCCGCTCAGCATGCGACCGATGCTAGTAACGCCACATTACGAAATCCAGTAAAAGAGCATTACCGGAATTCACAGTTAATTTCACGGTGAATACCTGGCCGCCGCGCGGGCAACCCTCCGGCGAGGAGGAGGTGCAGGATGCTCGAGATCGGCCCGGCCGGTACGCACCTGCCCGGCGTCACGCGGATCGGCGTGCTGCGTGGTGGCGGAATCGGCGACCTGCTGCTGTCGCTGCCCGCCATCCAGTCGCTCGCCGATGCCTACCCGGACGCGCACATCGTGTTGCTGGGCCGGGAGAACCACGCCGAACTGCTGGCCGGCCGCCCCGGGCCGATCCACGAGGTGCAGATCCTGCCCGAGCCGGAGACGCCGGAGTTCTTCGCCCAGGACTTCGACCTGGTCGTGCAGATGCACGGCGGCGGCAAATGGTCCAACCCCTTCGTCCGCAAGTTCGGCGCCCGCTACACCATCGGCTCGCGAACCCCGGACTCCGAGCCGCTGGACCGGTGGGTGCCGTTCCAGTTCTACCAGCAGGAAGTCATGCGGGGACTGGAGATCGCCGGGCTGGCCGGTGCCCGCCCGACCATGCTGGAGCCACAGCTCACGGTCACCGGCGACGATCTCCTCGAAGCCTCGGGGGCGCTCACCGGCCTGGCGAAACCGGTCCTGGCCGTCCACCCCGGCGCCCGCGACCGCCGCCGCTGCTGGCCCGCTGAGTCCTTTGTGGAGGTCATCGCGGCGGTGACGGAGATCGCGGACGTGGTCGTGGTGGGCACGGACAACGAGTCCGAGGTCGTCGACCTGGCCCAGCAGAAGGAGATCCCGGTGCGCTCGCTGGTCGGCGAGCTGAGCCTGCCCGGCCTGGTCGGCGTCCTCAAACAGGCCCGTGTCGTGCTCGCGAACGACAGCGGCCCGAGGCATCTGGCTCAGGCCGTGGGCACCCCGACGGTCTCGATCTACTGGATGGGCAACGTGATCAACGCCGGCCCGCACAGCCGTGCCTTGCAACGCGTGCACATCTCGTGGACGACGCAGTGCCCAGTGTGCGGAGTGGACTGTGTGCACGAGGAAACCCCGCGCTGTGAACACGAGGACTCGTTCGTGGCCGACGTCGGCGTACCGGACGTGCTCAACGACGTGCTGGAGCTGCTCGCATAGGAAAAGCGCGCCACGGATACGGGGCCGTGACGCGCTTTTCGCTCTTGTTCAGTTAGGGATAGTTGTTCACCGTCGCCTCGGTGTGGCCGCTGCGGGCCGCGTCACCGGTACTGTTGATCACGTGGTTGATCGTGCCGGTGCCGCCGAGCGACACGGTGATCATGTTGTGGAACTTGACGTTCGGGGTGTTCGGCACCTCGAACGAGCGTTCCGCCACCACGCTGGGGTTGACGTTGAAGTAGGCGTAGCTGCCCAGGCCCCATGCCTCGTGGCTGGTGACGTTGTTGCCCACCTTGTACGCGGCCCAGCCCCGGGTGGAGCCGTTCATGTACGCCGCCTGGTTGGGCGGGTCGTAGGGCAGCTCGTTCTGGAAGAAGTACGTCCTGCCGCCGTTGCCGTTCCAGATCACGTTGTACTGCTGGAAGTGCTCGACGAACAGGCCGTAGAACGTCACGTTGTTGCCGTTGACGATCAGGCCGTTCTGCGCGGTGTTCTTCGTCCAGCCCACCGTCCCGTTGTTGTCGTCGTGGTCCGCCCGCCAGATCCAGGTGTGGTCACCGATCACGTTGTTGCTGTTGATGACCAGGCTCTGGGTGGCCCTGCCGCTGACCGCGCCGCCGATCCGGAAGAACACGTCGTGCATGGACGTGGGGTTGGCCGCGTGGTCGGCGCCCGACCCGGCGGGGCCGATCTGCATGAGCGTCTGCGAGTTGGTCGTGTTCGCGTCGATCAGCAGGCCGGCGAGCTTCACACCGTCCACATCGGCCACGTTCATCGCGGTGACCCCGTTGTCCGGCTGCAGGGTCGCCAGGCCGAGGCCGAGCACCACGGTGTCCGGGCGGGTCACGTTCAGCGTCTGGTTGAGGTGGTAGACGCCCGGCGAGAACAACAGGTTCTTGCCCGCGGCCAGCTGCGCGTTGATCTGCGCGGCGGTCGCGCCCGGCTTGACGATGAAGAACTGGTCGATCGGCAGCGACTGGCCCGGCTGGGTGCCGGCCCACGAGATGCCGCTGGAGTTCGAGCGCAGGCCCGGCACGAACACGTTGTAGGCGCCGGCGTTGTCGATGTACAGGAACGGCTTCTCCCGCACCAGCGGCGTGTTGCCCACGTTGGTGTAGCCCGGCTCGGGGAAGCTGGTCCCCGGCGCGCCCTGGGTGCCGACCCAGACCATGTTCCAGTTCGCGCCCGACCAGCTGCCGATGGTCGAGTTGCGGGTGATCCACTGCTGCTGCGAGCCGGACCGGACCTGGCCGTCGATCTTGGTGTCGGACATCCAGCCGCCGGAGGCCCAGCCGCCGTCGTCCAGCGCCAGGTTGCCGCGCACGTGCATGCGGCGGTACGGCGCGGCCTGCGAGACCGCCCAGCGGTCGAGGCCGCCGTTCGGGTTGACCGACAGGTTCTCGGCCGAGCGCCAGAAGTTCTGGGTGGCGTTCTGCGGCGGGAACCAGTCCGCCTCGACGTGCACGGCGCCGTTGATGGTCACGTTGTCCGGCGAGAAGCCCAGACCGGCGATCTGCGTGAAGAAGCCGATGTTGGCGTCCACATTGTACGTACCCGGCTTGAACAGCAGGGCGTAGCGGTTGGTGCCGAACTGGTTGCGCTCCTGCTGGCTGAACACCTGGTTGAGCCGGCTCTGGATGGACGCGGCCGACATCGACGGGTCGAAGATGAACGTGTTCGGGCCGAGGTCGATGTCGTTGCCCGGCGGCGGGTTGCTACCCACGGGCGCCAGTGTGAACGACTGGGCGGCCGTGCCGTTGCAGGCGTACTGCTGCAGCTGCTGGCTGTCCGCCTGGGACGCGCCCGGCACGTCCAGGCACCTGCCGCTGTTGCGGCTGACGAAGTGGTAGGCACCGCTGGGTTCCTGCACCGGCAGCCACTGCTGGTTGTTCCCGCCCCCGTAGGTCCACAGGTGGATCAACCCGCCGTCCTGTGTGGACACGTCGGCGACGTCCCAGACCATGGCGGAGTTGTTGAGGTTGTTCACCCGGTAGTAGCCGTCGCTGGTCGGCTGGAACTGCCATTGCTGCGACCCCGTACTGTTGCAGGTGTACTGCTGCACAACAGTACCGTTCGAGGTGCCGGCGGCCCGTGCGTCGACACACTTGCCGCTGTTGAGGTTGGTCGCGGTGTACCACGTGCTCGGGTCGACCGCTGCGGACGCGGCGGGAGTGGCTCCCACCACCGAAACGACGGTGAGGTAGGCGGCGGCCAGGCTCAGGATGGCCAGCGCGAAGGTGGCGATCCTCGCGCCCCGGCGCCGTTGTCTGGGCATGATTTCGGAGGACATGTGTTCCTTGCAGGGTCAGGAGAAACACGGCGGAATCTCGCCGAAGTGGCCTAGACCACACACGGCTTACCGCAGACTGTATGAGCGCGCTTCCACGCCGTCAATACGCCCCTAAAATTAAGTCCTAAACTATGGCCGGTTCGCCCGGATTCCCTTGACGGTCAACGGCAACGCCTAGGACTCGTCGGTGCGGACCGTGCCGATCAGCTGGAACTTGCGCTGCGTGCGCTGGTAGAACGTGGTCCGGCCGAGCCGGACCACCCGGGCCGCGCCGGGCAGGGCGAGCAGTTCGATCATGGTACCGGGCCGGACCTGGCCGACCAGCCGTCCGTCGGCCTCCACGGCGACTTCGCCGCTGCCCGGCATGACCTCGAGGGCCAGCTTCTCGCCGTGCGACAGGAACAGCGCCCGGTTGAACGCCGAGTGCGGCGCGGCGGGCGTGACCAGCAGGCCCTCCGCGCGCGGCGAGACGATCGGGCCGCCCGCGGCGAAGTTGTAGGCGGTCGACCCGGTCGGCGTGGCCACCACCACGGCATCCGCTGCATATTCCACGAAGGGGTGTCCCTCGACGTGCAGCAGCACCTCGGTCATCCCATGGCCGGGCACCCTGACCAGGGCGACGTCGTTGAACGCGATGAACTCGTCGCCGTCGATGACCGCGCACAGCCCGGTGCGCGGCTCCACGGTGAACCGGTGCTCGTCGATGGCGCTCAGCGCGTCGCCGAGCTCCGGGATGTCCACCTCGGCGAGAAATCCGAGCCGGCCGAGGTTCACCCCCAGGACGGGCGTGCGGCGATCGATGCACATTCGCAACGCGCGCAGCATCGTCCCGTCGCCGCCGAGGCTGACCACGAGGTCGGCCTGTTCGCCCAGCTCGACCTCGTTCACCGGTCTGACCTGGCCGTTCGTCCGGCCGGCGATCTCGTCGGCCAGCCCGATGATCTCGGTGTCGCGGGCCTTGGCCCAGCCGGTGATGGTGTCGATGACGTTGGCACAGTTGCGCTGGGGGTGCAGAACGATGCCGATCGCTCGGATCACTAGCATCACCTCTTCGAGGTCGGGCGAACCCTGGCTACCGCTATGCCACCTTATGTTGGCAAGATACGGCCGTTCGGGTGACCTGCGCAGGAGGTGTCTGGTGGACCCGCAGACCACACAGGTCGACGACCTGAGGCTCGTCGCCTTACCGACCGCGATGAACTGCGCGGACATGTTCGTCCGGTTCGCGCTGCGCGAATGGCACCTCGTCGCCTTGCAGGACGAGGCCAGCCACGTGGCCAGCGAGCTGGTGGCCAACGTGGTCGAGCGCAACACCGAGCAGGTGCCCGGCTTCCTGACCCTGCGGCTGCGGCTGCACGGCGACTGCCTGGTCATCGAGGTGGAGGACGGCGAGGTGCTGCCGCCGTTCCTGCCCAAGTCGCTGGAGGGCCGCAAGGGCGGCGCGATGGCCAACCCCGCGGGCGGGAACTACATGTGGTGCGAGGTCGCGCTGCCGACCGGCATGAACGCCTCCGCCGTGCCGCTGCCCCGCCGGGAGCGCCGCAAGCCGCCAGCCAGCGCGAGCAGCCACGCCGACGAGCCGGCCGACGTGGACGACGAGTTCTTCGAGCGGCTGCTGTCCAAGCTGAACCGATCCCCCGAGGACCCGCCGCCCGGGGGCCTGAGGTAGAAAACGCGGGTGCACGTCCACCTGCGTCTTGAGGGTCTCGCCGTCGTGCTGCACACGGCCGGCGAGATCGACATGAGCACCGCCCCGGTGCTGGCCGCCGAGTTCGCCTCGGCTCTCGAGTCGGCCACCGCACCGGCGCCGGTGGTCGCGGACCTCTCGGACGTGACGTTCCTGAGCTCCGCGGGCCTGGCGGTGCTGCTGACCGCGCGCGAGCAGTGCTTCACCGGCGGGACCCCGCTGCGCGTGGTGGCCACCGGCCGGCCGGTGCTGCGGTCGCTGGAGGTCGCCGGGCTGCTGGAGCTGCTGCCGGTCTACTCGACGGTCTCGGCGGCCATCTCCGCGTAGTCCGAGGCGAGCAGGCCGAACAGCAGGTCGTCGGTCCACTCCCCCTTGATCCAGGTGTGCTGGCGCTGCAGGCCCTCCCTGCGGAAGCCCACGCGCTCCAGCAGCCGGGCCGAGGCGTCGTTGCGCCCGTCGCAGCCGGCCGAGAGCCGGTGCAGGCCGCGGTCGGTGAACAGGTGCTCGACGACCCGGCACACCGCCTCGGTGGCGTACCCCTTGCCCTGGTAGGGAGGGGCCAGCGTGAACCCGATCTCCGCCTGCATCAGGTTCTGGTGGGTGCCCACCCCGATGTCGCCGATCAGGGAGCCGTCGAGCTCGATCGCGTACTGGAACCAGCCTTCGGCGGTGGGGTCGAGGGTGCGGTAGCGCGCGATCCTCGCCCGCGCCTCCGCCACGGTCATCGGCGTGTCCCACGACTGGTACCGGGCCACTTCGGGATCCGACCGGTACTCCGCGAACACCTCGGCGTCCCGGTCCTCGAACTCCCGGATGACCAACCGCTCCGTCTCCCACCGCACCCCCGCAGTATGCCGATCCTGACCGCCGCCCGCCTGGCGGTTGTGGACCCGGGTACGTTGATCGGGCAGTATTGATCTCGCGGTCAAGGGGTGGCCGCACTAGTCCTCAATGGACACTGGGGGTAATAGATGGCCGGGTGGCCTTTGCGCGCGCTCAGAACCGTGACGGTGGGCGCGCTGGTTTCGGTCGGGCTGGGCGGGGTGGTGATCCTCGGGCCGGTGGCGGCCGCGGCGGACACCGTCCCGCGGGCCGACCGGGTGACATGTGTCGAGCTGATGAGGACCGGCGGGCCCGGGGTGGCCGCCGCCGCGGAGTCCGCGCTCACCGGTTCGGACGACGACCTGAGGAAGTTCCTGGAGTCAGGGCAGTTCCAGGCACGCAACCATGACGAGCAGATCCGGCTCGCGCAGCTGATGACGGTCGGCGGGCCCGGGATGAAGGCCGCCGCCACGGCCGCGCTGCGCGGGACCCAGGACGACGTCCGGCGGTTCCTCGACAGTGGCTGGCAGCAGCCCTACAAGGACGACAACCGGGTCCGCGTCACGCAGATCATGACCCTGGGCGGCCCCGGGGTGAAGGCCGCGGCGCAGACCGCGTTGCGCGGCACCGACGACGACATCCTGCGGTTCCTGCACGTCGACTGGCCCAAGGCCAAGGACGACGACGACCGGATCAAGGTCACGCAGATCATGACCGCCGGCGGCCCGGAGGTGAAGCGGACCGCCCTGGTCGCGCTGCGCGGCACCATCGACGACATCCGCGAGTACCTCGACTCCGGCTGGGCGGTCGCCCGCGAACGGGACAAGGAGGTGCTGACCGTCTCGCACCTGGTGGACCTCGCCAAGGAGGCCGGCCAGGAGGCCGCGGTGGAGACCGAGGGCGCCAAGGTCGAGGCGGACAAGGCGATCGAGGCGACGCGCCTGGCCAAGGAGGCCGCCCAGCGCGCCGCCGGCGAGACCAAGCTGGCGCAGGACTCGGCGGTTCGTGCGGCCAACGCGGCCGGGCGGGCGGCGGACGCGGCCAACAAGGCCGCGGCGGCGGCGCGGGTGGCCATCGGCGCCGCCAACGCGGCCAACGCGGCGGCCCGGCGCGCGGCGAACGCAGCCGCCTCAGCCGCCAACGCGGCCACGATGGCCAGCCAGGCCGCCGCCCGGGCGAACGACGCGGCCGCGCTGACCGCGAGCAGCGGCGGCAACGTCGACGCCGCCAAGAAGGCCGCGACAGACGCCCGTGACGTGGCCAAGGGCGCCAAACTGGCCGCCCAGGCGGCTCAGGCCGCCGGTGACGCCGCCAAGGCCGCTGTGGACGCCGCTCAGGCCGCGTTGGCCGCCGGCGGGCACTCGGCCGATGCCGCCACCGCGGCGGGCGAGGCCGGCAGCTGGGCCGAGCAGGCCAAGGCCGACGCCAGCCAGGCCAGGCAGGCCGCCGCGGCCGCCCAGCGGGCCGCGCAGCAGGCGATCCGGGCCGCGAACGCGGCGGAGTCCCTTGCGCGCCAAGCACAACAGGCCGCGTACGAGGCTCGTGACGCCGCCAACGACGCGGCCACCCACGCCGAGAACGCCGCAGCGGCAGCGGAAGAGGCCATCGCCCACGCCACGGACGCCGCACACGCGGCCGAGAACTCCGCCCGGCACGCCGACGCGGCGAAGGCGGCCGCGGCCGAGGCGGCCACCGCGGCCGAGGACGCCGCCCGCGTCGAGGAGGCCGCTCGGCTGGCCGACAAGCAGCGGTTGACCTCCGAGACCGAGAAGGCCATCGCCGACGCCGAGGACGCGAAGGCCGCCGAGGACGCCAGGACCGCGGACCTGGCCTGGGACGCCGCCGAGACGGCCCGCCGGGACGCGGAGACCAAGCGGCTGCTGGCGGAGGCCATGGCCCAGGGCACGCCCGCCGCGGTCGTGCTGGCCGACGGCCGCAAGATCGCCGCGCGGGTGCTCAAGACCGGCGGCTCCTGGACCCAGCGGGCCGCGACGGCCGCCCTGGCCGGGACCGAGCTCGAGGTGCGGGACTTCGTGTTCACCGGTCTGGCGGCGGCCGCCGAGCAGGACGACCGGGCGACCGTCGGGCACCTCGCGGACGTCGCCGGGAAGCCGGCGCAGAAGACGGCCGCGGAGACCGCGATGTTCGGCCCGTACGCCGGGGTCACCGAGTTCCTGAAGTCGCGGTCCTACCCGGGCAAGACCGACGACGACCAGATCAGGATCACCCAGATCATGGACGCCGGCGGCCCGGCCACCAAGGACGCCGCCCAGCAGGCGTTGCGCGGCACCGACCAGGACCGGCAGGACTTCCTGCGCACCGGCCAGTTCGTGGCCGCCGAGCACGACAACCGGATCAAGGTCTCGCAGATCCTGACCGCTGCCGCGGACAAGCCGGAGACCCAGGCGGCGGCGTCCATCGCGCTGGCCGGCCCGGCGTCCTACCTGAAGGACTTCCTGGACGTCGGCCAGTACAAGGCGGCCCGCCGGGACGCCGACGCGGCCGTCCACGAGGCCACGGTGAAGAAGTACGTCGCCGAGGGCCGTCAGGTCGCGGCATTGGCTCAGCAGAACGCGTTCGACGCACTGCGTGCGGCCGCCGAGGCCAGGAAGGCGTCCGCTGAGGCGGCGGGCTACGCCCGGCAGGCCGAGGACTCGGCCACGCTGGCCGCCAACTTCGCCAAGGATGCGCAGGCTTCCGCTGCCGCGGCGCAGGAGTCGGCGAACCGGGCCGCGGACTCGGCCCGCACCGCGCGGGCAGCCGAGGCGTCGGCCCGTGCGGCTGCGCGGTCCGCTGCCGAGTCCGCGGCCAAGGCGGAGGCTTCGGCGTCGGCCGCCCAGGCGTCGGCCGCGGAGGCCTACGCCGCCGCGGACCGGGCTCGCGGGATCGCCGAGGCGGCGGGCAAGTCCGCCGAGGAGGCACTGGCCGCCGCCAAGGAGGCGCGCACCATCGCCGAGCAGAAGCAGCGCCAGGAGGAACAGGAGCGGCGCAAGAAGGCCGGCCTGCCGCCCCTGCCGTCCGACGTCACCAACAACGACCCGGGGCACAACAACGACCCGTTCACGCCCAACGACGGCGCGGCCTACAAGGAGTTGTCGCCCTACGAGGCGGCCATGAACAAGGACCTGATCAAGGCCGAGGTGTACCTGCTCGGCGAGGCGACGCTGGCGGTGTGCGTGAAGTTCAACCAGCTGGCCTGCGACCTGTGGCACCGCTACGGGGACCACTCGGGCGCCGACTTCATGGTCAACCCGAACGACCTGCTGGTCGACGAGTTCGCGAGCGACGCCCAGCGGGAACGGCAGGCGCTGGCCGCCAAGCTGTCCGCGGCCTGCACCGGCCCGGTCGGCCACACCTGCACGCTCACCGCGGACAGCAAGTGGGTGGACACCTCGTTCGAGAAGAACGCCAGCCTGCTGTACGGGATCGGGCACATGAAGTTCCGGCTGTCCGGGAGCTTCACCGTCACCGTGGGGGCGAACGGCAACCAGGTCAGCGGTTCGTACGACCTGGACGTCTACAAGGACTGGAACTTCGACCGGACCAAGAAGGTGTTCGACGGCAAGGTCAGCCTGGAGCAGTTCGCGATGATGCCGGGCCTGGGCATCGCCCGGCCGTTCGCGATGAAGGGCACCAGCTCCGGCCTGCCGCTCTCGGAGACGGTGCCCCGGTGAGACGAATCCTCGTGGCAGCCCTGGTGTTCACCCTCGCGGCGTGCGGGCAGTCCGACGCCCGCGCCTACCCGGACAACGACGGACCGTCCTCCTTGGAGGAAGCGCTCCGGGAGTTCGCCCTGACGGCGCCGCCGTGCGACACCCCGGACATCCGGTACGCGGTGGTCGAGGGGCTGCCACGGGGATCCTCGCTGTACCTCCGGTTCAGCGCCCCTCCGTCCTGTGTGGACGGCTTCGTGGCGGCGCCTGCCGGGCAACGCAGCCAAGCGGTCAGCAAGGGTTCGGCGCTGCCGTTCCACCAGTCCACTGTGGACAAGTTCGGCTGGTCCTTCGACCCGGTCAGGGACTACCAGACCTACGCCATCGCGCCGGACAGCCAGACGTTGTTCAAGATCGCCGTTGACACTTCCGCGTCCCCACAGGTGGTCTACCTGTACGGCACGCGCGCATGACAAGAGAGAACCGATGAGAAAGCTCCCACTGCTCGCACTGGCCCTGGCGGCCTGCACGGTGTCCTTCACTGTCCCGGCCACCGCCGCCGACGACGAACCACCGACCCTCGAAGAGGACTACGACTACCCGGGCGCCGCGGACATCCTGCGCACCAAGGGAATCAAGCTGCTCAAGGGCGACGGGCACATCCTGCTGGCCGACTGCTTGCCCGGCACCGGCCAGCTGGAGGTGTACAGCAACACCAAGAACCAGGTCTGCTTCACCGTGACCGGCCAGACCGGCCGCCTCACCCTGGAAATCCCGAACACCTACAACATCCGCGGCCCCGCCGGCCACACGGTGACGGTGGGCGTGACCATCGGCGGCACGGCCTCCCAGGTCACCATCGCACCCGGGCAGTTCAGGGGCGTCGGCCAAGGCGCCGACCCCACCAGCCTGCCCGCGACCCTGCTGGAGATCCACGCCACCAAGGCCTGATTCCGGCTTGGCCTCCGGCCCCGGTTTCCACGCTACCAACGGGCACCGACAAGATCCGCGTCTCCGCAGGTCAGCGACTCGCGACCACGTTTTGTCGGTAGCGGCGGGTAGCATCGAGTCCGGGGGCCGGAGGCCAAACCCAGGCCAAAACCCAGGCCAAACCCACTGCCCCACAGCGAAAATGCCGGCGCCCCGTGAGGGCACCGGCATTTTGGCTTGGCGGCACTTAGCTTCCGGGTGTGACGATCAGGTTCGCTGGGACCGCGGTGTCGTTGCGCAGGGCGTCGAACAGGGTCTTCGCCTTGGTCTCGTCCCAGAGGATCACCGAGCCGATCTTGGCGACGCTGCGGGAGCCGCCGACGGGCACGGTCGTGGTCTGGGTCTTGCCGCTGCTCGCGCCGGCCATCGCGAAGCCCAGTGACGGCAGGTTGTGCAGGTGGTCGCCCTCGTCCAGGGTGATCGCGTCCGGGATGTCGGCGATCATCGGGACCATCCGGAACGGGTTGATCAGCGTGCCGAAGCTGGTCGCCTTGTTCATCAGGGCGCCGATGAACTGGCGCTGGTGGATCACGCGGTCCAGGTCGGCCCGCGGGGTGGCCCGGGTGCGGACGTAGCCAAGCGCGTTGGCGCCGTCGAGGTCCTGGCAGCCGGCCGGCAGGTTGATCCCGGCGAGCGGGTCGTTGATCGGCTTGTCCAGGCACATGTTCACGCCGCCCACGTCGTCGACGATCCCGGCGAACCCGCCGAAGCCGATCTCGATGTAGTGGTCCAGCCGCAGCCCGGTGGAGCGCTCCACGGTCTGCGCGAGCAGCTTGGGGCCGCCCAGCGCGTAGGCCGCGTTCAGCTTGTTCTTGCCCTTGCCCGGGATGTCCACATAGGAGTCACGCAGCAGCGAGACCATGGTGGCCTTCTCGCCGTTGCCGGGCAGGTGCAGCAGCAGCATGGTGTCGGTGCGCTGGCCCTTGGCGTCCCCTGTGGACAGCCGCTCCTGGTCCTCGGAGTCCAGGCCCGCGCGGCTGTCCGAACCGACGATCAGCCAGTTCGTGCCCGCGCCCGCGGCCGGGCGGCCCGCGTAGTCCTCGAGCGCCGAGACGCGGTTCATCGAGAACTCCAGGTACGCCCAGATCACGCCGATCAGCAGCACGAACGCGAGCAGGATGATCAGCAGGATCCGGCCGGCCCGCCGCTTTCTGCGTGGCGCCGGTGGCCGTTCCGCCAGGCCGACCCCGCCGCCGGGTGGTGGCGGCGGCTGCCGGTAGCCGCCCTGCTGGGGCTGCTGCCGGTAGTCCTGACCGGACATCGGATACGCACGGGTCTGCCTCTGCCCGTCCCTGGACGGTGGCCTGTAGCTCATCGCCATCCTCATGTTGTCCCCCGACCTTTCAAGGATGCCTACAAAGACGTGGCACCGCAGGCCGGGGTTGCGTCCGTTGTCAGGACACTAACGTTCCGAGCACGAACCGTCGCACTAGGTCACGCCACACCGCGGGTTTGCCCAGCATGGCGTGACCCTCCCCCTCGATCCAGCGCAGTTCGACGGATGCGATGTCAGCGGCACGTTTTGCATATGCCTGGGACTGCCGTGGGTCGGTAGTCCGGTCCGCAGTGCCGTGCGCGATGAGCACGGTCCGTCCCGCCAGCTGGTCCACGGGATCCGACGGCGGGCACCACGGTGCCAACGCGCACACAGCAGTCACGGCAGGGTCGTCGGCCACACGGAACGCGACGCGTCCGCCCATGGAGTGCCCGACGAGCACCACAGGCACGTCCGGATGCTGCTGCCGGATGGCGCCCAGCGCCCACCGGGCGTCCACGACGGGGTCCAACGCGGGGGCATTCCACCCGCGCACCCGGTAGCGCAGCTGGAACACCGCGAGCGACGGCTGCCGCGCGAGGTCACGAGCGAACGGGACCATCCGCGCGTACGCCAGCGACCACGGCGGAACGACGCTCGTGCCGTGCTCACGCCCACCGTGCAGCACGAGCACGGCGGCCTGGGGACGGGACGAGGAGAACTGGCGCAAACGAGGTTCACCCACGTTTGCGAGACTAGCCGCGTGATCGAGCACATCGGGATCAGCACACCTCAGGGCCGGTTCGACGCACTGGCCGCGGGCCCGGACGACGGCAGGCCGGTCCTGCTGCTGCACGGGTTCCCGGAAGCGTCCACCGAGTGGGAACACCAGCTGGCCACACTGTCGGCGGCGGGCTGCCGGGCGGTCGCGCCGGACCAGCGCGGCTAC
The DNA here is from genome assembly GCF_040675465.1 of Actinocrispum sp. NPDC049592. Taxonomy (NCBI): domain Bacteria; kingdom Bacillati; phylum Actinomycetota; class Actinomycetes; order Pseudonocardiales; family Pseudonocardiaceae; genus Actinocrispum; species Actinocrispum sp. NPDC049592. The sequence goes on from NZ_JBFAPA010000012.1 coordinate 314,841, forward strand.
TCCCCCGGCGTGCGGCCCGAGCGGCCGGAGGACTACTCCATCGAGGAGGTCGCGGGGGACGCCCTCGCCATCGCGGACGAGCTGGGCTGGAGCCGGTTCGACCTGGTCGGCCACGACTGGGGCGGCAGCGTCGCCTGGCACGTGGCCGCCGAGAACCCCGACAGACTGCGGACCCTCACCGTCGTGTCGACGCCACACCCAGGTGCCTACGCGCGCGCTGTACGCACCGACGAGGACCAGCAGCTGCGTTCGTCGTACATCCCGAACCTGCAGAACGTCCGCACCGCCGAGAAGCAGCTCCTGGCCAACAACGCGAGCTCGCTGAAGGCGCTGTTCGAGGGCGTCGTGCCACACGGGCACGTGCGGGAGTACGTGGAACGGCTGTCCGAGCCGGGTGCGCTGGTGGCCGCGCTGAACTGGTACCGCGGCATCAAGTTCAGCGGGCACACCGACAAGGTGAAGGTGCCGACGCTGTACGTCTGGGGCACCGAGGACGCGGCGTTCGGGTCGACGGCCGCGCTGAGCACCGGCGAGTGGGTCGAGGGGCCCTACCGGTTCGAGATGTTCGAGGACATCTCGCACTGGCTGCCCGAGCAGGCCGACGAGGGCCTGTCCCGGCTGCTGCTGGAACACCTGTCGGCGCATGCCTGACGTCGCCGGGCTGGTGCTGGCGGCCGGGGCCGGCCGCCGGTACGGCATGCCCAAGGCCCTCGTGCGCTACCAGGGAAAGCTGTTCGTCGAACGAGCCGTGCGGGTCCTCATCGACGGCGGCTGCGAACCGGTGATCGCCGTCCTGGGTGCGGGCGCCGCCGAGGTCCGCGAGCGGCTGCCGGACCTCAACGCCGTGGACAACCCGGACTGGGCGACCGGCATGGGTTCGTCGTTGCGGGTCGGCCTCAAGGCGCTGCCGGAGGCCGACGCGGTGGTCGTGCTGCCGGTGGACACACCTGGTGTCACGGCCGAGGCGGTCCGGCGGCTGGTTCGACGAGCGACACCGAAAGCCTTGCTGCGCGCGGGATACGACGGTGAACCGGGTCATCCGGTGCTGCTCGGCCGGGAGCACTGGGCGGGCGCGTACGAGCTGGCGACCGGGGACGCCGGCGCCCGCGAGTACCTCCGCCGCAACCGTCCGGAAATCGTTCCATGTGGGGATGTTTCCGACGGCCGGGACGTCGACACGCCCGGGGACCTGCCGCCCTCTTGACCGGGTCCGGCCCAGTGGTATAGACCATTGCGGGATCCGACGATGGAGGTACCAGCAGCATGACGGCCGAAGCCGTGACCACGTCCGAGTACGGCGACCTGGTCCGCGCCCACCTGACCAAGGTGGAACAGCACAACGCCGCGGCGATCGAGGACGTGGCGGAGCTGTTCCTGAGCAGCATCCGGGCCGGCGGCCTGGTGCTGACCGCGGGCGCCGGGCACTCCCTCGCGGCCGTCGCCGAGACCTTCTACCGCGCGGGCGGTCTGGCCTGCGTGTACCCGCTGTACCACCCGGACATCTTCCCCTTGCACGGCGCCAAGGCGTCTACCAGCGCCGAACGGCTGACCGGGCTGGCCGCCGAGGTGTTCGGCAAGGTCGGGCTGAGCGGGCACGATGTGCTCGTGGTGTTCTCCACCTCTGGGGTGAACCCCTATCCGGTCGAGCTGGCCGTGACCGCCCGTGAGAACAACATCCCGGTGGTGGCGGTGACTTCCAGCCCTGCCAACGCCGTCGCCCCGCGCCGCGCGGAAAGCACCCTCGCCGAGAATGCCACTGTCGTGCTGGACACCCTTGTGGCGCCTGGTGATTCGAGCTACCCGGCGGCCGAGCCGATCACCGCCGCACTGTCCACTGTGGCCAACGCGTTCCTCTGGAACCAGGTGCTGGCGCGGCTGGTGGACAAGGCCGCCGAGACCGGGGCCGAGGTGCCGTTGTGGCGCAGCTCCAACGTTCCCGGCGGTGACGAGGCCAACGCGCGCTACTTCGAGCAGTACGGCTCCCGCATTCCTCCGCTGTAGCGGAGTATCACCGAAGGGCGGCGGGCACCGCTGGAATCGCGGACAGGGCGGATTCCAGCCGGTGCCCGACCGTTATCCCGACCTGGGTGCGGATCTCGGCCAGTTTCACCACGTCGATCCCGGTCGCCAGGCCTTCCCGGTGGAACAGGTTGACCAGGTCGTCGGTGCCGGCGTTGCCGGCCGCGCCCGGGGCGAACGGGCAGCCACCGATCCCGCCGAGTGAGCTGTCGAACCGGCGCACGCCCAGGTTCAAGGCCTCCCAGACGTTCGCGGCCGCGAGCCCGTAGGTGTTGTGCGCGTGCAAGCCCAACGGCCGGTCAAGACCCTGGACCGCCTTGACGGTACGGCGGATCCGACTGGGGTTGGCGGCGCCGATGGTGTCCGCCAAGTGGATCACCCGGGCCCCCAGCCCGATCAGCCGGGACGCGATGGCGACCACCCGGCCGGGATCGGTGTCACCGTCGAACGGGCACACGAACGCCGTCGCGATGCAGGCCTCCAAAGCGACTCCGGCCGAGGTCAGCAGCGAAGCGGCCGCCGCCAACCGATCCAGGGCCGCATCGGTGCCGACACCCGCGTTCGCCACGCTGTGGCCTTCGCTGGCGGACACGACAAAGCGCACCGACCGGGCCCCGGCCGCGATCGCCCGCCGCGCACCGCGTTCGTTGAACACCAACGTGTGCAGGGTCGCGGGCGTGCCAGGTTCCAAAGTGGACACCAGCTCGTCCGTGTCGGCCAGCTGCGGCACTTTGCCTGGCGCGACGAACGAGCCGACCTCCAGCGACGTCAGGCCCGCATCGACGAGGGCCCGGGCCAGCCGGAGCTTCTCGTGGGTCGGCACCACCAGCGGCTCGTCCTGAAACCCGTCCCGCAGCACGACTTCGGTGACCAGCACCTGGTCGGCCATTCAGATCACCCCTTGTGAGCGCAGCCGGACGCGGTCCTCCGCGCCGATCCTCAGCTCCTCGAGCACGCTGTCGGTGTGCTCGCCCAGCTCAGGGCCGAGGCTGCGGACCTCGCCCGGATGCTCGGAAAGCCTTGGCACGACACCGGGAAACGCGATCTGCGCGACCCGGTCGCCGATCCGGACCGGGTGCCGGTCGAGCATGCCCCGGGCCGCGTAGTGCGGGTCCTTGGCGATGTCCTCGGCGGTCAGGATCGGGCCGTTGGGCACCGAAGCCGCGTCCAGCTCCAGCGCGGCGGCATCCTGGGTGCGCGAAGCTGCCCACGCGCCGATGGCATTGTCGAGTTCACCGCTGTGCCGCACCCGGCCCGCGTTGTCCGCCAGGCGCGGATCGTCCGCCAGATCCGGGCGGCCGACCGTGCGCATGAGCCGCTGGAAGATCGCGTCTCCGTTGCCGCTGATCACGATGTATTTGCCGTCCGCACAACGATATGTGTTCGACGGCGCCACCCCCGGCAGGCCCGCTCCGGCCGGTTCGCGGCGCACGTCGAAGGCGTCGAAGTCCGGCACGAGCGACTCCATCAGCGAGTAGACCGCCTCGTACAGCGCCACATCGACGACCTCACCGCCCCGGCGCAGTAGCCCTAACAACGCCCCGATCACGGCGTACAGACCGGCGACCGAGTCGGCGAGGCTGATGCCCACGCGGGTCGGCGGCTGCCCGGGATACCCGGTCAGCGCCCGCAACCCGCCGATCGCCTCGGCCACACCGCCGAAGCCGGGCCGGTCGCGGTAGGGGCCGGTCTGGCCGTAGCCGGACACGCGCACGATCACCAGGTCCGGGTTGACCGCACGCAGCTCGTCCGGGCCCAGGCCCCATTTCTCCAGCGTGCCCGGGCGGAAGTTCTCCAGCACCACGTCGCTGCGGGCGGCCAGCCGCAGGGCGATCCGGCGGCCCTGCTCGTGCCGCAGGTCCAGGGTCACGGACTTCTTGTTGCGGCCCAGGGTTCGAAACAGCAGAGACGTGTTCGCCCCGTGTTCAGCACCGTGCAGGCGCCAGCGGCGTAGCTCGTCGCCGGTGCCGGGGCGTTCGATCTTGACCACCTCGGCGCCGAAGTCCGCCAGCAGCCGGCCCGCGGTCGGCGCGGCGATGAAATTGCCCAGCTCCAGAACCCGCACCCCGTCCAAGGGACCCATGACCAGCTCCTAAAACCCATATAGTGAGTTGTAATCTCACGATACGGGTTTTAGAGCCGCGGTCAAGCGTTGCCGTGGTCACAGGAGTCACCCTGGCTACCATGTGCCCGGAAAGGGAGGGTTGGGCCGATGTCGGAAGAGCGGGGCGGCGCGGGCGCACCGGTGCTGGTGCTGCGCAAGTTCCGGCAGATCCTCGAGTCGTTCACGATCGAACGCCCGGAGCAGACCCTCCAGCAGATCACCCGCGCGACCGGCCTGCCCGCGAGCACCTGCCAGCGGCTGGTGCAGAACCTGGTCCGCGAGGGGTTCCTGGACCGCCACGAGGACGTCTACCGGGTCGGCCTCGGCCTGGTGCAGTGGGCCGCGCCGGGCACGTTCGGCCTGGACATCGTCCGGCTGACCAAGCCCGCGCTGCAGCAGCTGCGCGACGAGACCGGTGAGACCGCGTGCCTGTACGTCCGCGATGGCGCGTTCCGCACGGTCGTCTCGCTGGCCGAGTCGCGGCACACGGTGATCCGGTTGTTCGTGGTGGGCATGGTGATGCCGCTGCACGCCGGGTCGGCCGGCAAGGTCTTCCTGGCGTGGGATCCGCTGGCGCGCAAGGACGCCGTGCAGCATGGGCTGTCCAGGTTCACGCCACGCACCATTGTGGACATCGACCTGCTGACCGAGCAGCTCGACCAGGTCCGCCAGGACGGCTACGCCAGCAGCTTCGAGGAACGCGACCTGGGCGCGGCCTCGATCAGCGGGCCGGTGTTCGGCATGGGCGGCGAGCTCACCGCGGCGATCGGCATCGGCGCGCCGACCCAGCGGATGTCCCCGGCGGACGTGCCCCGGCTGGCCCCGCTCGTCGTCGAGGCGGCCGCGTCGGCGTCGCGGCTGTTGGGCTACAGGTCAGGCGCGCGCCTGACCGATTCAGTCGACTGACCCTCGCCACAGTCCTTGACTCGACGGTATACCGAGTCACATCATGGGTTGCCAACCTGCATTGTGGATTCGCCGCTCATCGAACCAACGCTGTTCCAGCCAAGGCGGCCACGTGTGGCTCACCCGGCCCAACGTCAAGGGAGACAAGCGGATGGCCGAAGTTCACACCGACCCGATCGCGGCCCGGATGGACCGCCTGCCGGTCACCAGGACGCACCGCCGGGCGACGCTCGCCGTCGGCCTCGGCCTGTTCTTCGAGTTCTACGAGGTGTTCCTGACCGGCGTGCTCAGTTCCGTGCTGGTCGAGCAGTTCAAGCTGACCAAGGCCGAGCTGCCGCCGCTGCTGGCGTCCACGTTCGTGGGCATGTTCCTCGGCGCGCTGGTGCTGGGCCGGCTGGCCGACCGGTTCGGCAGGCGCGGCGCGTTCCTGCTCAACCTGGGGCTCTACTCGAGTTTCTCGTTCCTCGGCGCGTTCAGCTTCGGCCCGGCGATGCTGCTGGTCACGCGGTTCTTCGCGGGTATCGGCCTCGGCGCCGAACCGCCGCTGGCCGACACGTACCTGACCGACCTGCTGCCCGCCCGCAAGCGCGGCAAGTTCATCGCCTGGGCCTACACGCTGGCGTTCTGCGGGGTGCCGGTCGTCGGGTTCCTGGCGCGCGGCCTGACCGAGCACACCATCCTCGGCATCGCCGGCTGGCGGTGGATGTTCGTGATCGGCGCGCTCGGCGCGGGCGTGGTGTTCCTGCTGCGCCGTGGGTTGCCGGAGTCACCGCGCTGGCTGTACTCGGTCGGCCGCACTCAGGAGGCCGAGCAGGTGCTGGCCCGGTTCGAGGCCGAGGCGGGCGTCGCCGGCAAGGCGATCGATGTTCCCGTTGCGCCACAACCGGTCCGGGCCCGTCGGGTGCGTGAGCTGTTCGAGCCGCCGACCGGCCGCCGTACCCTGATGATGACGATCTTCCATGTGCTGCAGACGTTCGGCTACTACGGCTTCGGCACGCTGGTCCCGCTTGTCCTGACCGCCAAGGGTTATCCGGTCTCGCAGTCGTTGCTGTTCACCGCGTTGACGTTCCTGGGCTACCCGGTCGGTTCGGCGCTGTCGCTGCTGGTGGTGGAACGGGTCGAGCGGAAGTACCTGGTGATCGGGTCCGGGCTGGCGATGGGCGCGTTCGGCATCGCCTTCGGCTACTCGGCCTCGATGGGCCTGATCCTGACGTTCGGGTTCCTCTACACCGCGGTCAGCAACGTGTTCTCCAACGCGTTCCACATCTACCAGGCCGAGATCTTCCCGACCGGCCTGCGCTCCACCGCCGCCAGCGGCACGTATTCGTTGTCCCGCTTGACGACCGCGGCGATGCCGTTCGTCCTGGTGCCGTTGCTGAACAACGCCGGCCCGAACACGCTGTTCGCCGTGGTGGCCGCCGCGATGCTGGTGGTCGCGGTGGATGTCGCCGTCCTCGGCCCGCGCACCACCGGCCGCACGCTGGAATCGGTGAACGACCGCGAGCCGGCCGCCCTGCCGGAAACCGTGCAGAGCAGGCCGGCCCCGGCCTAGGCGGCGGGTAGTTTCGCCGGGCTGGACGTCGCGAACTGGGTGTTGTGCAGATCGGCGTAGCGGCCCTCGCGGGCCAGCAGGTCCTCGTGCGTGCCGCGCTCGACGATCTCGCCGTCCTCGACCACCAGGATCTGGTCGGCCGCACGGATCGTGGACAGCCGGTGGGCGATCACCACGGCCGTGCGGCCCTCCAGCGCGTGCACCAGGGCCTCCTGGACGGCCGCCTCGGACTCGGAGTCCAGGTGCGCGGTGGCCTCGTCCAGGATCACCACCCGCTGGTTGGCCAGCAGCAGCCGGGCGATGGTCAGGCGTTGCCGTTCCCCGCCGGACAGCCGGTAGCCGCGCTCGCCGACCACGGTGTCCAGGCCATCGGGCAGGGACGCGATCAGCTCGGCCAGCCGGGCCCGGGACAGCGCCGAGGCGATCTCGGCGTCGGTGGCGTCCGGCCGCGCGTAGGCGACGTTGGCGCGGATGGTGTCGTGGAACAGGTGCCCGTCCTGGGTGACCACGCCGACGGTGTCGCGGATCGAGTCGAACGACAGCTCCCGGACGTCCACACCGGACAGCCGGACCGCTCCACTGTCCACATCGTACAAACGCGGCACCAGCGAGGCGATCGTCGACTTGCCCGCCCCCGAGGACCCGACGAGCGCGACCATCTGGCCGGGCTCCGCCGTGAACGAGATGCCGTGCAGGACCTCCTTGCCACCGCGCTGGTCCAGGGCGGCGACCTCCTCCAGCGAGGCCAGCGAGACCTTGTCGGCGGCCGGGTAGCCGAAGTGGACGTCGTCGAACTCCACCGAGACCCCGCCCTCGGGCACGGTCTCGGGGTCTGGCTTCTCCTGGATCATCGGCGGCAGGTCGAGCACCTCGAAGACCCGCTCGAACGACACCAGCGCGGTCATGATGTCCACCCGGACGTTCGCCAGCGCGGTCAGCGGCGAGTACAGCCGGGTCAGCAGCAACGCCAGCGCCACGACCGTGCCAGGGGCCAGCGAACCGGTGATCGCCAGCCAGCCGCCCAGCCCGTAGACCAGGGCCGTGGCCAGCGCCGACACCAGCGTCAGGCTGGTCATGAACCAGCGGGTGGCCATCGCGTTGCGCACGCCGATGTCGCGGACCCGCCCGGCCCGCTCGCCGAACTCCTCGGCCTCGGCCTTCGGCCGGCCGAACAGCTTGACCAGGGTGGCGCCGGGCGCGGAGAACCGTTCGGTCATCTGGGTGGTCATCGCCGCGTTCAGGCCCGCGGCCTCGCGCTGCAGGTCCGCCAGCCGCTTGCCGACCCGCCGGGCGGGCAGCACGAAGATCGGCAGCAGGACCAGCGCCAGCGCGGTGACCTGCCACGACAGGGTCACCATCACGCCCAGCGAAAGCACGAGCTGGATGACGTTGGCCACCAGGCCCGACAGCGTGGAGGTGAACGCCCGCTGGGCGCCCATCACGTCGTTGTTCAGGCGGCTGACCAGGGCACCGGTCCTCGTCCGGGTGAAGAACGCGACCGGCATGCGCTGAACGTGTTCGAACACACCCCTGCGCAGGTCGTAGATCAGGCCCTCGCCGATCCGCGCGGACTGCCACCGTTCCACCACGCCGAGACCGGCGTCCAGAATGGCCAGCGCGGCGATCAGAACCGCCAACCAAACCACTACACTCGCGTCGCGTCCGCCGACAATTGCGTCAACAACGCGGCCGGCCAAAATCGGAGTGGTCACTGCGAGCACCGCTGAGACCACTGTAAGTATCAAAAAGACGATCAGCAAACGCCGATGCGGCCGCGCAAATCGCAGGACGCGCCGGAAAGTTCCCTTCCGGACGCCTTTCGGCACGCTCCCACTGCGCGCCGCCCCCATCAGCAGGCTCCAACTTCCGTCCACGCGTGCACTCCTATCACCAGTCCCCGCAGTCAACACCCCCGGCGACCCGTTACTTCCCAGTCGGTAACCTTTTCGCTGTGGGCGATCGGCGAGATCTGCGGTGGGACATCACCATCTACGTGGTGTGCGCCGCCTTCGCCATCGGCACCGCGATCTGGTCGGAGTTCTACGGTTACCGAATCTGGGGCAACTTCGCCTCGGTCGCGTACGTGTTCGGCGCCGCGCACGCGGTCTGGCTGCTGATCAGCGGATCTTCCAGCGGCGGGTGGCTCCGGTCGCGCTGGCTGCCGGTCGGCCTGGTGGCCGGCCTGGGGATGATCGTCCCTTTGGGAGTGTTGGTGGTGACCCGGCTGAGCGGCGTCGACTGGCTGATCACGCCCTGGTCGTGGTCGGCGCAGCCCGAGGTGTGGGTGATCGAACGCTCGGCCAGGCTGCTGCTGGACACCGGAACGCCCTATGTGGACATTGCCGCGCTGGCGCACCCCGAGGTCAACAACTACACCCCCTACGGCCCGGTGATGACCGTCTTCGGGCTGCCCAGGGCGTTGCTCGGCGGCCCGCTGACCGATGCGCGGATCATGTTCGCGCTGGTCGCGGTGGCCACGATCGCGGTGAGCCTGCGACTGTTGCACTGGCCACGGGTTGCGGTGCGTGCGGCGCACCTGGCCATCGTGAGCCCGTTGACAGCGTTGACATTCGCGGTCGCCGGGCCGGACCTGGCGATCATCGGCCTGCTGGTGCTGTCCGGCGCGCTGGCCGTGCGCGACCGCTACGCCCTCTCGGCGGTGATGGTCGCGCTCGTGGTGAGCATGAAACTCACCGCCCTGCCCGCCGTGGTGGTGATCTTCTGCTTGGTCGCCGCCCGGGCCGGAGGTGCTGTCGTGGCCCGGGTTCTGGCCGTGTTCCTCGGGGTCACCGCACTGCTGAACATCCCGGTGTTGATCGTCCAACCGGGAGCGTTCGTCGAACACGTGATCAAGTTCCCGGCCGGTGCGGGCCGGGTCAGCTCGCCCGCCGCCAGCCCGTTCCCCGGGCATCTGATCGCCCAGACCGGGCCGGCCGGGCATGCGATCGCGCTGGTCCTGGCCGGGATCACCGCGCTGGCGCTGGTGGTCTGGCTGGTGCGCAGGCCGCCCGTGACGGGCTCAGCGGCGATGACCAAGGCCGGGATCGTGCTGGCCGCAGCGCTTCTGGTGGTGCCGGCCAGCAGGTACGGCTATCTGGTGTACCCGCTTGTGTTGTGGGGGGCCGCAATGGCCTTCGCGGTGGCCGAGCGGGCCGCGTCCCGGCCGGCCACTGCGTGTGCAGTCGATCATCCCACCGCATCGGGCGCCGGGCGAGGGGCCGATGTCGGGGAGCCCCGGTGAGCGCCGATTTCCGTGGCGGGACAAGCAGATCAGTCGCTACTTCTTCTTCGTGCGCGTGGCACCACCACGGCCCCGCAGCGTCACACCGGACTCCGACAGGACGCGGTGCACGAATCCGTACGACCGTCCCGTCGACTCCGCCAAAGCGCGAATGCTGGCGCCTTTTTCGTACTTCTTCTTCAGATCAGCGGCTAGCTTGTCGCGCGTACTGCCGGTGATACGCGCGCCTTTCTTGAGGTCAGCCACGTCTCCGCCTTCCGTAGCGAGTAACCGGGGGTGCGAATGCGACCCCTGCGCCCGCAATGATCGAACACGGAAGCGCCGAACGCCAGGCGAGTTCGCAAAATCATCATGAAGTCGCCCAGTCGCACTACTCCATCCGAGTGGATCACCGGAGATCTATTGCGAACCAGTGCGGGATTCAGGCCAACTGGACCAGTTCAAGATAGTCTGCGGACCAGTGATCTTCCGTCCCGTCGGGCAGCAAGATCACTCGCTCGGGCTCCAACGCCTCCACCGCACCGGGATCGTGCGTCACCAGGACCACCGCCCCGGTGTAGCGCCGCAACGCGTCCAGCACCTGTTCGCGGCTGGCCGGGTCGAGGTTGTTGGTGGGTTCGTCGAGCAGCAACACGTTGGCGGCACTGGAGACCAGGCCGGCCAGGGCGAGCCGGGTCTTCTCGCCGCCGGACAGCGTGCCCGCGGGCTGCTCGAGCTGTTCGCCGCTGAACAGGAAGGTGCCCAGCAGGGTGCGCAGCTGCTGTTCGGGCGTATCCGGGGCGGCGTGCCGGATGTTGGCCCACACACTGGCCTCGTGGTCGAGGGTCTCGTGTTCCTGCGCGTAGTAGCCCAGGCGGAGCCCGTGTCCGGGGTGGACACTGCCGGAGTCGGACGGTTCCATCCCGCCGAGCAGGCGCAGCAGAGTGGTCTTGCCCGCGCCGTTCAGGCCGAGGATCACGACCTTGGAGCCGCGGTCGATGGCGAGATCCACTCCGGTGAAAACCTCGAGCGAGCCGTAGCTTTTGCTGAGTCCTTCGGCGGTGAGCGGAGTTTTGCCGCAGGGAGCCGGATCGGGGAACGTGATCCGCGCGACCTTGTCGGCCTGCCGTTCGCTTTCCAGGCCGGCCAGCAGCTTCGTCGCGCGTTTGGCCATATTCTGCGCCGCCACGGCCTTCGTGGCCTTCGCGCGCATCTTGTCGGCCTGCGCCATCAGCGCGCCGGCCTTCTTCTCCGCGTTGGCGCGTTCCCGGCGGCGGCGTTTCTCGTCGGTGGCGCGCGCCTCCAGGTACTTCTTCCAGTTCATGTTGTAGAGATCCAGCTCCGCGCGGTTGGCGTCGAGGAACCAGACCTTGTTGACCACCGCGTCGAGCAGCTCCACGTCGTGGCTGATCACCACGAGCCCACCGTCATGGGACTTCAGGAAGCCGCGGAGCCACGCGATGGAGTCCGCGTCCAAGTGGTTGGTCGGCTCGTCGAGCAGCAAGATCGTGCTGGACTTGCCCCCGGCCCCCGCATCCGAGGCGGCGAACAGAATCCGGGACAGCTCGACGCGCCGCCGCTGCCCACCCGACAACGTGCTCAGCGGCTGCGCCAGAACCCGGTCGGGCAGCCCGAGGTTGCTGCAGATCCGCGCGGCCTCACTCTCGGCGGCATAACCCCCGAGCGCGGCGAACCGCTCCTCCAGCCGCCCGTACTTCACCACCGCGGCCTCACGCGCCCGGTCGTCGACCAGCTCGGCCATCGCCGACTGCGCCTTCTCCATCTCCCGCAGCAACTGGTCCAGGCCACGCGCGGACAGCACGCGGTCCTTCGCCGTGACGGAGAGATCACCCTCCCGCGGGTCCTGCGGCAGGTACCCCACCTCACTCGTGCGCCGGACAGCCCCCGCGTACGGCTCGCCCTCCCCCGCCAGCACCCGCAGCGACGTCGTCTTACCAGCACCGTTGCGGCCCACCAGGCCGATCCGGTCGCCGGGCTGGACGCGCAGCGTCACCTCGGACAGCAGGATGCGCGAGGCGGCACGCAACTCCAAGTCGATAGCAGTGATCACCAGTGGGCTCCGTAGACAGGTGGCTCGCAGGTGGCGACCACACCCCCATTGTACTGAGCCCCGCGAACCCCTTTCCCCCCACCAACTACCCACAGCCACCACACCGTGTCCCCCATCACACACCCACCCGGATTGGGGGCGGGCGGGGCGGGCCGGGCCGGGTTGAGATGAGGTGCGCTGAGGTGGGCGGAGGTCAGGTGAGGTGATCAACGAGACCACCACCTAAGGCTCACGCACAACGATCTCCACAGCCAGAGCCTGAGCCACAGCAGCATCAAGGGTCTCCCGCCGAGGCTCCCCCACCTCAAGCACCCGCCCCTCAGCCCGTCCGAACAACCCAGCCAACCGAGAATCCCCCCGAAGCACAGCCAAAGCCCGGACATCCCCACCAACCCGAACACCATCCACATCGGACAACCGCGGCACCAGAACCTCCGCAGCCGAATCAGCAGCCGCCTCCAGCGCCACCCGCGCCTGCCCCGCCCGCCGCCGAGCAAACCGCCGTTGAGACCAACCACCGGCGGAAGTCCGCCCCTGCACGGGTTTCCGCCCAGTCCGCGACACGACAACCCGCTCCCCCTCAGCGATCCCCATGCTGTACCCACCCACCCGAACCAGCAGAACCGCCACCACCCGCGGCCGAGTCACATGCGCCAAGAACCCAGGGAAAGTGCGATCCTCAAGCGGCCCATAAGGAACAGCCACCGAGGCCGAAGCACCGTCGGAAGCGGTCGCCACCACCGACCACAAGGACACGTCCATCACAGCGATACCGGAATGCCGCTCCGCGAACCGTTCGAACCAGCCCTCCACCCGGGCAGGCGCGACCAGCACCGCCCGCCCGCCGTCGGAGGTCATCCGGACCCGGCTCACCCGCTAAACCTTTCGACAACCCGTGCAACACTTCCGATCATGCGTGAGGTGGGCAACGGCCGCTACCGGCTGATCAGGGAGCTGGGCCGCGGCGGGATGGGCGCGGTGTGGCTGGGGCAGGACACCGTGCTCGGGCGGGATGTCGCCGTCAAAGAGCTCGCCGTGCCCGGGGGTGTGCCGCCCGAGGAGCGGGATGTCTACCAGGAGCGGGTGATCCGGGAGGCGCGGCTGGCCGGCAGGCTGGCCGATCCGGCGATCGTCACCGTCTACGACCTCATCAAGCAGGACGACCAGACCTACATCGTGATGGAGCTGATCGACGCTCCCACGCTCACGGATCTGGTCGCCAGGACAGGGCCACTCGACGGCGGCAAAGTGGCCTGGATCGCCCGCCAGCTGTTGTCCGCACTGCAGACCGCGCACGAGGCCGGGATCGTTCACCGGGATGTCAAGCCGGGCAACGTGATGGTCCCGGCGAAGGGCACCGCCAAGCTGACCGACTTCGGCATCGCGCAGTCGCTGGACGACCCGCGCCTGACCGCCACCGGCGCGCTGATCGGTTCGCCCGCCTACATGTCCCCCGAACGCTTCTCCGGCCACGCCGCGTCGCCCGCGTGGGACCTCTGGGCCCTTGGCGCGACACTGTTTTATGCGAGCGAGGGATACGGACCTTTCGAACGCGACACCTCCTCGGCGACCATGCTCGCGGTGATGACCGAACGGCCCCAGCCGACGCGCGCCACCGGTCAGCTCTTCGCCCTCATCGTGGCCCTCCTGGAACCCGACCCGGACCGCAGGATCGGCACGGAGCACGCCCGCCAGCTCATCGCGGACCTCCCGGCGGCCACCCGGCCCGTGGACCCCGGCCACCGGCACGGTTGCACCAAAGTGGACAACGGCCCCGGTGCCACCAAGGTGGACGAGCCCAAACCGACCCCGCACGAGTACCCGGCCCCACCCCTGCCGCCACCGTCGTCGTCCAAGTACCCGGACCCGCCCGTCTACGACTACGTCGCCGCGGTCCGGGCCGCTCGCAAGCGCGCCCGGGGGCGCATGGCGTTCGCGTTCATTCCGCTGGCGGTCATCCTCGCGACCCTGCTCTGGTTCACGTTCGCGACCAACCACTCGTACAGCGACCTGCTCAACACGTCGCTGCCGAGCGACACCGCCCCCACCCTGCCGAGCCTCAGCCTGCCGACCGAGACGACGACGAAGGACCCCGAGTCCTCCACGGCGATGCAGCCGGTACTGACCATCGGGCCGGACGGGGACATCAAGACCGACGGCGACCTGCTGCAGGTCCAGGAGAAGGACTGTCTCAAGTGGACACCCGCCAAGGGTGCGCACGAGTTCAAGCCGAGCCACCAGACCGGCTGCTTCGTCCCCCACGACGTGCAGTTCCTGGCCACGGTGTACGGCAGCTTCGACAGCATGCACGACGTCCCTTACCCGCCGGTCGACGAGCTGACCCGCAAAGGTGGCACCGAGTGCACGAAGAAGTTCCTGTCCGACAAGGTGATCGGCAAGGACAAAGAGAAAACCCTGCGGTACTGGGTGATCGTGCCGACGCTGCAGGCATGGAAGCTGCACCCCATCGGCTCCTCCACCATCCTGACCGGCGCCGAACGCCGCATCTTCTGCTTCGTCGGCAAGGCGGACGGCTCCCCGCTGACCGAGCCGATCATGTCCGACGGCAGCTGAGCAACGAGAAGAGCCCCCAGGGAAGTCCCCGGGGGCCCGACTCAGGAAACCACTACTGCTGCCCGGCGGTCACATAGCCGGACACGTGCAGCGACACGTTGCGCAGCGTGCCGGTGTCCCGGGCCGCGGTGTCCACCAGGGTGAACGTCCACGTGCCGTCGGCGTTGCCGATGACGTTGCCGAACGGCTGGAACGGCCGCCAGGTGCCGGTGTACGGCGCCAGGTCCGAGCTGACGCCGCGGAACGGCGTCGTCGCCTTGTCGTCGAACACGACCTTGCACATGTTGTTGCCGCTGGAACCACTGTTGCTGAACAACACCGCGGTGGCGCCGGACGGCGACTTCAGCGTGCCGACCAGGTCACCCACATAGGTGTGGTCGATGCCGTCGGTGGTCGCGTTGTCGGCGTTGGAGCACGTGGTGCCGTCAACCGAGAACGTGATCCGCGAGGCACGGCCGATGCCGCTGACGGTCAGCGGGACCGACACACCGGTCGGGTCGGCGTCCGGAATGGCCACCGGGGCGCCGGCGTAGGCGAAGTCGTGCACCACGGTCGACGGCTGGCCGACCGGCACCGCGATCCGGCTGGTCCGCGGCGAGGTCGCCCCCGCGTAGGTCACCCGGGTGTCCAGCAGCACCGGGTCGCCCAGCTGCTGCGTGGCGGGCACGGTGATGGTGAACGTGTTCACGCCCGTCTGGCCCTTGTCGATGGTGCCGTAGAACCGCGACCGCGGCGTGATGGTCACGCCCGGCGTCGGCGAGGTGAGCACCACGCTGGTCGACACCGCCGCCGCGTCACCGCGGTTGGTCACCGGCAGGGTCAGCGTCGCGGTGTCGCCCGGCCGCAGGTACGCGCCGCCGTCGGAGGCGCGGACCGAAGGCGCCTGCGCCTCGGCCAGCGGCTGCGGGCTGGCGCCGGTGTAGGTCAGCACCTTGTCCGCCATCACGATGCCGTAGCCGGACACGTTGTCCCAGCCGGCCGGGCCGATGTCGGTCACGGTCGCCAGCAGCGCCTGCCGGACGTCCGCCGGGGGCAGGCCCGGGTTTCCGGACAGCACGAGGCCGGCCACGGCCGCCGCGTGCGGTGCGGCCGCCGAGGTGCCGAAGAACGGCTGGAAGTCGGGCACCGAGGTGGCGACGCCGTCAGCCGCGGTGATGTCCGGCTTCTGCCGCACCACACCACCGGTCGACGAGACGTTGCCCGGGGTGACCGGGGTGCCGTCGGCGTTGTAGAAGATCTTGCGCGGGCCGTCCGAGGAGAACCGCTCGGTCTTCTGCGCACTGGTGTAGGCACCCGGGAACGGGCCCTTCGGGTTGGCCGGGTCGCCCTGCTCCAGGTCGAACGGGAGCGGGTCGGCGGCCGGGGCGGCGGCCACGTTGTAGGCGTTGGCCGCGGCGGCGTGCCCGAAGGTCTCACCCGGGGTGGTGTAGGCCTTCAGCCCGTCGACCGAGTCGCGGAACCGGCCGCGCAGCGCGGACAGCGACAGGTAACGGTTGTCGCCCTTGAACTTCACGATGGCCAGGCGCAGCTTGGTGCCACCGAACAACGGCGTGTTGACCCGCTCGTACGGGTCCTGCGTGCCGGTCTGGTAGTTCTGGCTCATCGCGACAACGTTCCCGTTGCCGTCCAACAGGTACAGGTCGTAGTCGTTGGCCGACTTGCCCAGCGGGTCCGACCACTTCAGCAGCACCGGCACCTGCGCGGAGGACGCGTCCGAGATCGGCTCGTAGATCTGGACCCCGTTGCTGCCCGCGAAGTTGTGGGCGGTGCCGCCCCACTTGCCGATGGACTGGCCGGAGTCGACGAAGTCGCCCTCCCAGTGCCCGGAGGTGGCGTCGCGGACGTTGCCCTCGTTGCCGGCCGACGAGAAGTACAGCGCGCCGGCGGCGGTGACGTCGTTGACCGCCTGGGCGATCGGGCCGTCCTGGAAGACGGCCTCGTTGAAGTACACGACGTCGTCGACGATGATGTCGCAGTGCGCGGTGGCGCGCAGCTGGCGGATGTTGTCCGCGAAGCTGGCGTCCGAGGTGAACGCGGTGGCGAAGCCGAGGTCGGCGCCGGGCGCGAGGTCGTGGATGATCTCCAGCATCGCGGTGCCCTCGTCGCCGTCACCGGCCTGCCCGGGCAGAACGTCCACATTGGCCGGCAGGTCGCCGGAGGCGACGGACGCGGCCAGCGAGTTGACGCCGTCGGACAGCGCGCAGATCTTCACGCCGATGCCGGTCACGCCGAACTGCTGGCGTGCCTTGGCGCCGTTGTGCGCGGCGTCGCCCTGGCTGACCGTGGGCTCGATCGGCACCGAGGCGGCCCTGGCCTTGGCGCCCAGCGCCTTCTTGGTGGCCTCGGCGACCTTCTTGGCCCGTTCTTCCTTGCTGGGCTTGGCCGCGGGCTTGCCCGGGCCGGCCGGGCCGCGCAGCTCGCTCGCGGTCATCGCCTCGGCGGCGGGCGCGATGTACTGGACGTCGCCGCGGCCGGCGATACCGTCCACAGCGGACAGTGGCACCTCGGCACGGACCTGCCCCACCGTGGCGGAGATCGCGCGGATGCCCGCGCCCGCCTTGCGCAGGTCCGAGACCAGGCCGTCACTGACCTTGGCCTTGATGTCGACGATGACCTTGCCGGCGTCGACCTTCACCGTGTTCTGCAACGCGGGGGCCGCCGACGACAGCGCGCGGTCGCCGAAGGACGCCCGCTTGGCCAGCACCAGCGATGAGTCCACCTTGGACTCGTTCTTCGACTGCGAGACCTTGAGGTCCTGCAGCGCGGCGATCTGCCGCTTGGCGTTCTCGGCAGCGGCGGCGGCACCCGGCTCCCGGATCGGCGCGGCCACGGCCGGGGTGACGATCCCGAACGCGAGTAACACACCAGCAGACGCTGCAATGATTCTTCGACTCACCCGTTTGGGTGCACGCACTAGGCCCCTCCAGCGTTACAAAGCGTGCCCCGACACACGCGACCAGTACCGGGTTCCCCGGCCGCGCTGACGTTAGGTTTCCTTTTACCTGGGGTATATCAGCCGTTTGAGTGACGACGTTGCCACTTGTGGTTACAGTACGAAAGCATCTGACCAGGGCTGACCGCTGCGACCGGACAAAGCGTCCATCAGGGACACCGCTTGTTTGTCGGTCAGTGACGCTACGAAGTCGATCACGGCCCGGCCACGGGCCAGGGCGTGGATCTCGTCCTTCGTGCGCGGCGCGTCGCCGGTCGCGCCGATCAAGACCGCCGGCTCCGAACGGGCCAGCGCCTCGTACTCCACTGAGGCCAGCTCCACCAGGTCGTGCAGCCGCCGCGGCAGCCGGCCGGCCTCCGACCGATCGCCCAGCCACTGGTCCAGCGCCTCCACCAGATTGCTCAGCAGCCGCGCCTGGCCGCGCTGGTGCAACGCCAAGTCGGGGCGCAGCAGGACGAAGTGCCGGTGGACGAACTTGAGCACCTGCACCTCGTGCCACTGTTCCGCGCCGAGCACGACGTGCCCGGACCGCGTGGAAGGCTCGCGTACGACGGAGATCTCCTCGACGAGCCGGACCGTCCACTGCTTGGCGAACCGCGCCACGGCCTGTTCCGACTCGACCGACCCGTCGAACGGCGTCGCCAGCAGGTCGTCCACCAGCGTCGAGCGGATCCGCGCGACCGCCGCGGCGAAGGCGTCGTCGTGCACGACCCACGCGTCCTTCTCGTGCATCCTGCGGCGCACCAGCTCCAGCGAGAACCCGGGCCGCCGTTCCTGCGCGCGCACCTCGTCGTCGGTCAACGCGCTGAACTCGGCCGACCGCGCCTGCCACTGGCCCAGCTCGGCCGCGACCGGCGCGTGCTGCAGGACCCCGATCCGGTGGAAGTCCTGCAGATCGTGGATGGCGTAGGCGATGTCGTCCGCGGTGTCCATCACGGAGGCCTCGACGGTCTGCTGCCAGTCCGCCAGCTTGCCGGCGTAGGCCTCGCGGGCCTGGGCCAGGTCGTCCAGTTCGGTGACATACGCGGAGAACTTGCCCGAGCCGGTGCCCGGCGCCTCCGGCGGCTCGGCGGCGCCGCGGGGCGGGTGGTCCATGAACCTTGGGTGCGGGTCGGGGTGGTGGAGGCGGGTCCACGGGTACTTCAGCATCGCCGCGCGCACGGCGGCGGTCAGGTCCAGGCCGACCGCGGACGGGCCGCCGACGTCGGTGGTCGTGACGATCCGGAACGACTGGGCATTGCCCTCGAACCCGTCAGCCAACGCGAACCGGTGCCGGGCCAGCCGGTCCAGCACCTGCTCGCCCAGGTGCCCGAACGGCGGGTGGCCCAGGTCGTGCGCGAGCGCGGCCGCTTCGGTCACATCCGCGTCGCACCCGCCCAGCTCGTCCAGCAGGACGGCGTTCGCCGGGTCGCCACACAGCCGCTCGGCGATCGCCCGTGCCACCTGTGCCACCTTCACGCTGTGGGTAAGACGGTTGTGCAGCAAGCCGGACCCGGACGCCGACACCACCTGCGTGACACCCCCCAGGCGGGCGAAGAACGGTGATCCGGCGATCCGGTCCCGATCCACCCGGAATGGGCTCGCTGCCAGGTCGAACGCTGCCGCCGGGGCCCCGCCGGACCGCCGTTCCTCCCTCGGATCGCTCATGGGGGAAAGGTAATGGTGTGGTGAGATCGACGTATGCCCGACGTCTTGATCGCGGGCGCCGGTCCAGCGGGGTGGGCGCTTGCCGCCCATTGCGCGCGTCTCGGGCTGCAGACCACGGTGGTCGCGCCGCACCCGTTGCGGCCGTGGCGGGCGACGTACGGGCTATGGGGCGACGAGCTGGCGATGCTGCCGCCGGACGTCACCGCGGCGGAACCCGTCGTGGTCCGCGCGTTCACAAACAAGCCGCACATCATTGCGCGCCGTTACGCCATTTTGAGCAACGAACGGCTGCTGGCCGCGCTCACGAAGAACGTGACGGCGGTCACGGGAAAAGTGGTGCGCATCGGACCCGATTCGGTTGATCTTCTCGACGGACGCACATTTCGCGCGAAAACGGTTGTCAACGCCATGGGATCACGCGGCGGAACCGCTGAACAAACGGCTTACGGTGTGATCGTCGATGAACAGACCGCGGCGCCGGTCGTCACAGCGGGTGAAGCGGTCTTCATGGACTGGCGCTCCGCGCACAACACGTTCCTCTACGCGATGCCGCTCGGCGGCGGGCGGGTGCTGCTGGAGGAGACGTCGCTGGCCCGGCGGCCCGCGCTGGACTTCCGGACGCTGCGCCAAGCGCTCGCGCAACGGCTCGCGCCGCACGGGATCGACATCGACGCGCCGGCGGTCGAGCGGGTGCGTTTCCCCCTTGACGTGCCACGACCCAAACACAACAGGGTTCTGCCATTCGGCGCGGCGGCCGGCTTCGTCCATCCGGCGGCGGGCTACAGCGTGGGCGAGGCGTTCCGGCTCGCGCCGCGGATCGCCGCCGCGATCGCCGGCGGCGACAACGCGTGGCGCGCGCTGTGGCCGGTCCGGGCCCGGGTGGTGCACCGGCTGCGGTGGTGGGGCCTGGAGGCGTTGCTGTCACTGTCCGCCACCGAGACGCGACAGTTCTTCGAGCTGTTCTTCGACCTACCGCCGGACGCCCAGCGCGGGTACCTTTCCGGCCGGGACGATCCGGCCGCCACGGCGGCCGCGATGCTGTCGATTTTTCGCCGTGCGTCCGGCCGGTTGCGTCTGGTCTGCGCCAAATCGGTGATTACCGGCATCCGGAACGTGAACATCAAGTGACTAATTTTTCAAAACCGTCCCTCGTTCGGCAGAATTGACTTCGTGTCCGCGTCGCAAGAAGTGAGCTTCGCGTTCCAGCCGTTGCTCAGTACACGCACCGGCCGGGTGGTGGCAGTCGAGGCGCTGGCCAGGCCGGCGCAGGGCTCGGTCCACGCGCTGTACCGCGCCGCGGCCAAGGCGGGTCAGCTGGTCCAGACCGACATCGCGCTGATCGGCCATGCGCTGCTGGCCGCCGAGGACAGCTACACCGTCGCCCAGGACCGAGCGGTACCGCTCCATGTGAACGCCCTGGCGGCCACCGCCGCCAGACCCGACGAGATCCTCCGCTACATCGCGCCCGTCCTGCGCCACACCGGGCGGCACAGCAGCGATGTCGTGATCGAGGTCGGCACCCCGTTCTGCACGGTCCGCCGGACCGACCTGCTGGCCGGGATCGACAAGCTGCGCGCGGAGGGGTTCCGCATCGCGCTGGACGGCATCGGCGACGGCGACGTGCCGCTGGCGCTGCTGGCCGAGGCCGGCCCGGACATGGTCAAGGTGGACACCCGGCTGATCGCGGGCCTGCCGGACGACTCCGGCGCGACCGCGATGTTCGAGGCGCTGGCCCAGCTGACCAACCGGCTGGACTGCAAGCTGGCCGCGTCCGGCGTGAACACCGAGGCCCAGCTGCTGGCGCTGAGCCGCCTGGGCGTGCGGGTCGCCCAGGGCACGGGCCTGGCCGACGCGGTCAGGGAACCGCAGATGGTCACGGCGATGGCCGGGGCGGCCGCCCGCCGGGTCACCGCGATCCGCCCGCCGCGGGTCACCGACTTCCTGCACCCGGCCGTGATGCTGCCGGAGACCGCGACCGCCGACGAGGTCCGCGCGATGATGGCCGAACGGCCGGACATCAACGGTGTCGTGCTGGTCGACGAGCAGTGGGTGCCCAAGTACACCATCGACCGCAGCCGGTTCCTGCTGATCGTGGCCGGACCGTACGGGCACGCGCTGCACGCCAAGCGTGCCGCCGCCCGGCACGCGGACGTGCCGCTGACCATCGAGCGCAACGCCACCGGCCTGGAAGTGCTCGAGATGGTCGGCGACACCGACTGGGAACGCACCGGTGACGACGTCGTGGTCACCGACGAGGCCGGCCGGTGCGTCGGGATCGTGCGGGTGACCGAGGTGGTCCGCGGGGTCGCCGACGTCAAGGTCGAGCAGGCCGTCGCGCTCAACCCGCTGACCAGGCTGCCCGGCACCGACACGGTGGCCCGTGAGGTCGACCGGCGAATCCAGGACGGGCACATGTTCGTCGTCGCCTGGCTGGACGTGGACGCGTTCAAGCGGGTCAACGACACCCTCGGCCTGGCCGCGGGCGACGACCTGATCCGCGGTTTCGGCCGGGCTCTGGACCAGGCCGCGTCCACGAGGCCGGGCGTGCTGGTCGGGCACGTCGGCGGGGACGACTTCCTGCTGGTGACCGATCTGGACGAGATCTCCCCGCTGGCCGGGATGCTGCTGGACGAGGATTGGTCCGCGGAGGGCATGCCGGTCACCGTGTCGCTGGCGTCGCTGATCTGCGGGGTGAACACGGTGGCCTCCTACAGCGAGGCGTCCCGGCTGCTGGCACCGCTGAAGCAGCAGGCCAAGGCCGTGTCCGGGTCCAGCTGGGTGATCGGGCGGCCCGGCTCGGACCGGGTCGACGTGCTGCGGGGGCGCGCCCACGGCGGCCGGGCGCAGACCGCCTGACTGTCCACTGAGGACTCAAGTGGTTCTGCCCGAAAGGGCGTTCCCCTGGTCGGCGGGCTGACCTGCATGGATGAAAACGTCCTCAGCCGAGTTCACACTGGGTGCTAACGAAGCACAGAAATTACCGATCAGTGTGGAAAAGGTGTGGCCCCGGCCTTGTGGACGGGCTTGGGCTGAAGCGGGCCATCAGGGGGAGACATGGACCGTTTGACCGACGGCTCCGATCTCGTCGATGTCCTCGGCGACTGGACGAGCACGTCAGGCGGAAGGGCGCCGCTGTACCGGCGGCTGGCGGAAGCGGTCCGCCGCGCGATACACGCGGGGGACCTGCATGCCGGTGAACGGCTGCCGTCCGAGCGCGATCTCGCGCGGGCGCTGGCCGTCAGCCGGGCGACCGTTGTCTCGGCATACGACGAGTTACGGTCGATCGGGCTGGTCGACAGCCGGCGCGGCAGCGGCACGCGGGTGGTGCGGCCACCCGGGTTCCGGCCCAGTGTGGAGGGCCGGGTGTTCGGCCGGGCCAGCCCGATCATCACCCGGTCGGACTCGTCCAGCGACGTCATCTCGCTGGCACGGGCGATCGACCCGGGCGCCCCGCACCTGCGCGGCGCCCTGCTGGACCTGGTGCACGCGGATCTGCCCGCACTGCTGGCCGGATCCGGCTACCACCCGGCGGGCCTGCCCGAACTGCGCACGGCCGTCGCCAACTACCTCACCGCGACCGGGCTGCCGACCGAGCCCAAGCAGGTCGTGATCACCACCGGCGCCCAGCAGGCGGTCGGGCTGATCACGCAGATGTACCTGCGGCGCGGGTGGACCGCGGTGGTCGAGTCGCCGAGCTGGCCGGGCTGCCTGGACGTGTTCCGGGCGACCGGGGTGCGGCTGGTGGGCGTGGAGCTGGACGGCGAGGGGATCCGCGCGGACCTGCTCGGCAAGGCCATGGCCGAACACGGCCCGGACCTGCTGTACGTCATGCCGACCTACCACAACCCGACGGGCGTGCTGATGTCCGCGAGCCGCCGCCGCCGGATCGCCGAGCTGGCGGCCCGGTACGCGGTGCCGGTCGTGGAGGACCACGCCTACACCGTCGGGGCGGCCGAAGGGGCACCGCCACCGATCGCGGCGTTCGCCGGGACCGGCGCGGAGGTGCTGACCATCGGGTCGCTGGCCAAGTCCGTCTGGGCAGGGCTGCGGATCGGCTGGGTGCGCGGGTCGATCCAGACCGCCGAGCGGCTGGCCCGGCACAAGGCGCTGGCCGACCTGGGCAGCCCGATCCTCGACCAGGCGCTGGCGGCGCGGTTGCTGCCGCAGCTCGCCGAACTCGGCAGCGCCCGGTCGGCCGAGCTGAAGGAACGCCTCGGCCGCGTCCGGGAACTGCTCACCCAGCACCTCCCCGAATGGCGCTGGCGCACCCCGGACGGCGGTTCGGCGTTGTGGATCGAGCTGCCGGGCACGGACGCACGGGTGTTCGCCCAGGTCGCGTTGCGGCACGGGGTCGAGGTCGTGCCCGGCGCGGCGACCGACCCGACCGGCGCGCACGACAACCACATCAGGTTCCCGTTCGGCTTCCCGGACGAGATCCTGACCGAGCTGGTGCACCGGCTGTCCCGCGCCTGGAACGAAGCCCGCCGCTAGCCGGGCGTCACGAAACCGGACTCGTAGGCGGTGATGACCGCCTGGGTCCGGTCCCGGGCGTGCAGTTTGGCGAGGATGTTGCCCACATGGGTCTTCACCGTCTGGATGCCGACGAACAGCTGCTCCGATATCTCCACATTGGACAGTCCGGTGGCCATCAGCCGCAGGACCTCCTCCTCGCGTTCGGTGAGCCCGGCCTCGCGCAGGCCGGGCCTGCGCGCGTCGCCCCGGTTCGCGGCGAGCATCCGGATGGCCGCGGGGAACAACAGTGAGTCGCCCGCGACGACAACCCTGATGGCGCGCACGATCTCCGCCGGGCGGGCGCGTTTGAGCAGGAACCCGCTGGCGCCCGCGATGAGCGCGTCATAGACGTAGTCGTCGTTCTCGAACGTGGTGACCACGATGATCTTCGGGGGTTCCGCCGCCCGGTCGAGGATGTGCCTGGTGGCCTGGATGCCGTCGACGGTGGGCATGCGCACGTCCATCAGCACGACGTCCGGTTCGAGCTTGTTGACCAGCGGCAGGACCTCTACGCCGTCCGCGGCCTCGCCGACCACTTCAAGGTCGGGTTCGACGTCGATGATCGCCCTGAGGCCCGCGCGGATCAGTTCCTCGTCGTCGACCAGCAGCACCCTGGTGGTCATGCTCCCCCGTTCCGGAGTGGGATCCTGGCGCGGACACGGAACATCCCCGCATCCGGACCGGCCTGAATCTGTCCTCTGAGGACGGTCACGCGTTCGCGCATCCCCTTGATGCCACGGCCGCCTTGTGTGGTCGCGGTGTTCGCCGGGACCGGGTTGGCCGCCTCGACCTCCAGAGAGTCGCCGGCCGCGTTGACGATCAGCGTGACCGGGACCTTACCGGCGTGCCGCAACGCGTTGGTCAGGCATTCCTGGACGATCCGGTAGGCCTCGGTGGACACCGCGAACGGCAGGCCGGGCAGGTCACCGGCGATCTCGGCGTTCACCTGGACCCCGGCCTGGCGCATGGTGTCCAGTAGCTGGCTCACGTCGGCCATGGTGTGCTGCGGGGTGGTTGTCGGCACGTCCTCCCGCAGGAGCCCGAGGACGTGGTCGAGGTCGGCGAGGGCGTTGCGGGCGGCCTCCTCGATGGCGCTCAGCGCTTTGTGCGCGAACTGCGGGTCGGTGTCCAGCACGCGCCCGGCCGCGCTGGCCTGGATCGTCACGACACTCAGCGCGTGGCCGACCGAGTCGTGCAGCTCGCGGGCGAGGCGGTTGCGTTCGGCGAGCTTCTCGGTCCTGATCCGCAGCTCCTCCAGCCGGTCGGCCGGGGTCGGCGAGAGCAGGATCTGCGACAGCCTGGTGAGCAGCCAGCCGGCGAAGTTCACCAGGTGCACCAACGCGAGCGCGGCGATCACGCTGACCACTGGCACCCACACGGACTGCCACCCGGTCGGCACGGTGAACCGGTGCGTCCCGACCTGCAGCCACAGGCCCGTGAACGGCGCGGCGAACGACAGCACGAGCGCGAGCGGGACGAACAGCGTGAAGAAGCTGACGAACGTGCCGATCAGGATGTGCACGAGCAGCCACTGGCAGGTCTTCCAGCGGGCTTCTAGGTTCGTCGCGCGCTTGACCGCGTGCTCTGGCACCCCGTGGCCGAGCAGCTCCCGTGCCGCGGTGCCCTCGACCACGCGTGCGGCCGGGATGAACGAGGCCGCGGCCGACGAACCGAGCACCACGACGATGACCGCGCCCGCGATGACCAGCAGCTCCTGCCCCACCGGCGCGGGCAGCAGGACGTTCAGCAACGGCGGCACGACAAGCACCGACGCCACCGTGAACGGCACGATCAACACGGCCCCGATGACCATGTACGCCCACCGCCGGTACGTCAGCCGTTGGACGACCGGCCGGAACACCCACCCCAACACGACCCGATCCTCACACGCCCGCCCCCACCACCGCTCCCTCCCAGGAGTGACCCTGGTCATCCTCGTGAGTGGTTGGCACCGGTACAACCACTCACGAGGGGTGTGGCCGAGTGTTTCGGGTGCGGCGGGGTGGGCGATCTGGTTGGGTTCAGAGGTGGGGAATCTGATCTTCTTCCTGGTCGCCGCGGTGGCCACGTTCGCGATGACATGGGTGCTGGTCGTGGGGGCGCGGCGGGTGCTGGGCGTGCGGGTCGGGACGATCCGGGCGTTGTTCGCGGCGGTGATCGGGTGGAGCGCGACCGGGCTGATCGCGGCCCGGCTGCCACCGCTGGACGAGAACAACCAGCAGGCGATCCTGTTGTTCATCATCCCGGTGTTCGGCGGCACGCTGCTGGTGTCGGTCGCGATCCTGTTCGTGCTGGAGGTGATCCGGCCGAGCGGCACCGGGCTGTGGTTCGTCGGCGGGCTCCGGTCCATCCCCGGCCGGCTCGCCCGGGCCCGGCGGTACTCCAAGATCACCGCGATCGCCGTCCGGCACGGCCTGGGCCCGGCGTTGCGGGGCCGGTCCGGTGGCGCCGATGCCCCGCAGAGACGGTTGCGGCAGGCGCGTTCCCTGCGTGAGGCCCTGGAGGAGGCTGGGGTCACCTTCGTCAAGCTCGGCCAGGTGCTGTCGACCCGGTCGGACCTGCTTGGGCCGGAGTTCATCCAGGAACTGGGCAAACTCCAGGACCGCGTCACGCCGGCCCCGGCCGACGAGATCTCCCGGCTGCTGATCACCGAGCTGGGCGGGCCGCCGGACGAGGTGTTCGCTTCGTTCGATCCCGAGCCGATCGCGGCGGCGTCGATCGCCCAGGTGTACCGCGCCCGTCTCAAGGACGGGTCGGATGTGGTCGTGAAGGTGCAGCGGCCCGGGATCCGCGCGGTGGTCGAGCGCGATCTGGACATCATGGACCGGCTGGCCACCACCCTCGAACAGCGCACCAGGTGGGCCCAGCGCCTGGGTGTCGTGACCCTGGCGCAGGGGTTCGCGGCGGCGTTGCTGGAGGAGCTGGACTTCCGGGTGGAGGCCAAGAACATCGCGGTGGTCACAGCGTCCACAGTGGACGATATCCGGCTGCCGAAGGTGCACCCCGAGTTGTGCACGGAACGCGTCCTGGTGATGGACCGCCTCGCCGGGGTGCCGCTGGGCAAGGCCACCGCGGAGATCGAGAAACGCGGCCTGGACCGCGGCGAACTGGCCCGCCGGCTGCTGCATGCGTTGCTGCGTCAGGTGATGAGCAGCGGTGTCTTCCACGCCGACCCCCACCCGGGCAACGTGATGCTGCTCGAGGACGGTTCGTTGGGGTTGCTGGACTTCGGCTCGGTCGGACGCCTCGACGGCGCCCTGCGCGCGGGGTTGACGAACCTGCTGGTGGCCATCGACCGCGGCGACCCGGCGGCGCTGCGGGACGGCCTGCTGGAGATCGTGGAACGCCCGGACGAGATCGACGAGCAACGCCTCGAACGCGCCCTCGGCCAGTTCATGGCCAAGCACTTCGCCGGTGGGACCGCGCCGGACGTCGAGATGTTCACCGACCTGTTCAAGCTCGTCACCACCTACGGCCTCGCGATCCTGCCCGAGATCGCGGCCGTGTTCCGTGCACTGGCCACAATGGAGGGAACCCTCGCCGGTCTCGCCCCCGGGTTCAACATCGTCGTGGAGTCCCGCGCCTACGCGTCGGTCCGCCTGACCCAGCAGATGGATCCGGACTCGGTCAAGCAAACGGTGACGCAGGAACTGATGACCCTGCTCCCGGTGCTCCGCAGACTCCCCCGCCGGGTCGACCGGATCGGCAGCGCGCTGGAAGAAGGCCGCCTGTCGATGAACGTCAGACTGTTCGCCGACGAGCGGGACCGCCAGGTCGTCAACACCATCGTGCACCAGATCCTGCTGGCCTTCATCGGCGCCACAACGGGAATCATGGCCGTGCTGCTGCTGGGCACCACCGGCGGCCCCCGCCTGATCGCCGATGTCACGCTGTACCAAGTGATCGGCTACAACCTCCTGGTGATCAGCGTGCTGATCGGGCTGCGGCTGCTGTTCATGATCTTCCGCCGCCAGCAGAGCTGAGCCGGCGCGGCCGAGCTGTTTCGATGCCCCACGCCCGGGTAGCCGGGGTGATGCGTGCTGTGTTCCCCTTGGCCTGCTTGACGATCGGTCTCGGCGCCGGTGGGTTCGCCGACGGGATCGTGCTGCACCAGCTGCTGGAGTGGCATCACATGCTGTCCAGCTGGTATCCGCTGACCGATCCGGCGAGCCTGAAGGTCAACATGGTGGCCGATGGGCTGTTCCACCTGCTGTGCCTGGTCCTGGTGCTGGTCGGGGTGGTGTTGCTGGTCCGGGCGGTGCCGGCCGCGCCGCGCCGCCGCGGCCGCCGCGCGTTCGGCTGGATCCTGGCCGGGTGGGGGTGGTTCAACCTGGTCGAGGGGGTGGCCGACCACCTGGTGCTCGGCGTGCACCACGTGCACAGCGGTCCCGGGCAGCTCGCGTATGACCTGGCGTTCCTCGCTTTCGGCGCCGCGCTGGTGCTGATCGGCACGTTGCTCGGCCGCCGGGGCCACCGGTCCGCCGCTGCGGATCTACCTGAGCGGCGACACGTTGGTGCACAACGAACTTCGTGAGATCCGGGAACGGTACGGCCGGCGGCCGAAGTCACGTGTCTTGACCGCGGCGAGAGTTTCAGCTGGGCTCGGATCTGAGGCTCTCGGCCAGCAGCTCGGCGAGGTGTTTCGCGCGGCGCCCGGCCAGGTGGTCCAGCTGGGCGCGGCACGAGAACCCGTCGGCGAGGATCTCGTCGGTGTCCTGGACGGCGGGGAGCAACTCGCTGCGGGCGATGGCCACCGAGACGTCGTAGTGTCCTTTCTCGACACCGAAGTTGCCCGCGAGGCCACAGCAGCCGCCGACGGAGGTGACCGAGGCGCCCGCCTTGGCGAGGAAGGCGGCGTCCTTGTCCCAGCCCATGACGGCGTGGTGGTGACAGTGCGGCTGGGCCACGGCTTCGACGCCGTCGAGGCGGGGTTCCCAGTTGTTGTCGGTCAGGAACTCCGCGAGGGTGTGCACGTCGACCTTGCGTTTGCGGACCAGGTCGCGGGCGTCGGAGCGGAATACCGCCGTACACGACGGTTCCAGGCCCACGATGGGCGCGTTCTGCTTGGCCAGGGACTTGACCGCTCGGTTGAGGATGCGTCGCGCCGGACCCAGCTGGCCGGTGGAGATCCAGGTCAGCCCGCAGCACAACCCCTTGGCGGACAACCGGACCTGGAACCCGGCCGACTCCAGCACCTCGACCGCGGCCCGGCCCACCTCGGGCGTGAAGTGCTCGGTGAACGTGTCCACCCACAACACGACCGGTTTCCCTTGCCGCACCGGGCGTTGCGCGAACCACTGGCGGAACGTCCGTTCGGCGAACTCCGGCAACGGCCGCCGCCGGTCGATCCCGGCCGCGCGTTTCACCAGTCCGGAGAGCGGGCCGCGCATGATCTTGTTGACCAGTGCGGGTCTCAGCGATGCCAGCCGGGCCCAGCGCGGCAGCCAGCCGAGCGAGTAGTGCGTCACCGGGCGCAGCCGCCGCTTGTAGGCCTGGTGCAGCACCTCGGATTTGTAGGTGGCCATGTCCACGCCGGTCGGGCAGTCGACCGAACACCCCTTGCAGGACAGGCACAAGTCCAGCGACTCCTTGAGCTCAGGCGACCGCCAGCCGCCTTCGAGCGAGCCGTTCACCATCTCCTGCAACACCCGCGCCCGCCCGCGCGTGGAGTCCTTCTCGTCCAAAGTGGCCCGATAGGACGGACACATCACGGCGCCCTTCGACGTCACAGCGTCCACACGACATTTGCCGACACCGATGCAGCGATGCACTTCCGCGTTGAAATCGTGGCCATAAGCCAGTTTCAGCTTCGGCGTCACCCGCGGCCGCAGATCCGCGTCGAGGAGGCGCGGCCGGACGATCACGCCGGGGTTCAGCAGATCGCGTGGGTCGAAGACGTCCTTGACCTGAGCGAAAAGGTCCATCACCGAAGACGAGTACATCAACGGCAGCAGCTCGCTCCTCGCCCGGCCATCGCCATGTTCACCGGACATCGAGCCACCGTACGACGCGACCAGTTTCGCCGCGTCCATCAGGAACCGGCGGAACAACCGCGTCCCTTGCGGTTCGTGGAACGGGAAGTCGATCCGCGCGTGCACACAGCCGTCACCGAAGTGCCCGTACGGCATGCTCGCCAGATCGTAGTCCGTCAGCAGCCGCTCGAAGTCCCGCAGGTACTCCCCCAGCCGCTCCGGCGGGACGGCCGCGTCCTCCCATCCCGCGTGTGCCGGAAATCCTTTCCGGGACCGGGAGGACAACCCCGCGCCATCCTCCCGGATCCGCCACAACGCGGCCGCGTGCGCGGAATCCTTGACCACCAACGTATCCAGCGCACCCGAGTCCGCGACGACCCCAGCCGGGTCGCCGGTCACCTCGACGAACAGCCACCCGCGTCCCTCAGGCAGATCCGGGACCGTGCCACGGCGGTTGCGGACGACGTCCACGATCCGGGCGTCGAGCCCTTCGATGGCAACGGGTTTGTGCGGCAGGAGCGCCGGGACCGCGTCCGCCGAGGACGCCATGTCCGGGTAGCCGAGCACGACCAAAGTGGACGTTTCCGGGATCTCCACCAGCTTCACCGTCGCACCAAGGATCATCGCGCAGGTACCCTCGGTGCCCACCAGCATCTTGGCCACGTCGAACCCGCGCTCGGGCAGCAGGTGTTCCAGCGAGTAGCCGGAGACCTGCCGGGAGAACCTGCCCAGCTCGGTCCGGATCACCGCCAGGTTGGCGTCCACGATCCCGCGCAGCGCCCCGAACGCCGACTTGTCCGAAGTGGACACCTGCTCGCCGCGGCCGGTGAGGATGTCCAGTTCCACCACATTGTCCGCGGTCCGGCCATACCCGAGCGCGCGTGACCCACAGGCGTTGTTGCCGATCATCCCGCCCAGGGTGCACCGGCTGTGCGTGGACGGGTCCGGGCCGAAGCGCAATCCGAACGGCCGGGCGGCTTGTTGCAAGGTGTCGAGAACCACACCGGGCTCGACGACCGCGGTCCGGCCGGCCGGGTCGATCGACGTGACCGAGCCGAGATGGCGGGAGAAGTCGACCACCACACCGGGGCCGACCGCGTTGCCCGCGATCGACGTGCCCGCCCCACGGGAGGTCACCGGGATCCGGAAGGCGCGGCAAACCTCCAGCACCGCAACGGCTTCGTCCACCGAACGCGGGAAGGCCACGGCCATCGGCGGCACCCGGTAGAGCGACGCGTCCGACGAGAACTCCGCCCGCCGGCGTGCCGAGTCGTCGGCCTCGTCCACCCCAGCACGCCGCAACGCCGCGACGACCTCACCCGCATCCATACCAGTAGACGGTAAGGGATCCGTTCGTCACCTGCGGAAACACTTGCTCCGCCAATCGCCCGGCGGCACTGCGCCATCAGGACGAAGTGATCAACGCCGACCGCTCAGCGCACGTCCGGCACCGTTCCACGCAGCCGGGGCAGGACTTCGGCGCCCAGCCGCCGAATGGTCCGCCCGGTGATCTCGCCGTCGCCGCACGGATCCACCATCAGGATCACCTGGTCGATGCCTTCGGCGCGTTCGCTCAACCGCCGCACGCACAGACCGGGGTCGCCGACCGGGTGCATGGCGATCAGTTTCTCCGTGTACGCAACGGGATCGGCGCGCTTGCGGGCTCGTCCGTCGACGGTCACATAGCCTTCCAGCCCCGGTCCAAGCCACCCCGGCATCCGGGAACGCACCTCGTCGGCGGGACCGACGTGCGCGAGGGCGGCGCCGATGTGCGGAGCGGGACCACCGCCGGAGTCCACATAAGACTGGATCATCGCCGCTTTCCCGGCTACCGACAGGTCCATCCCGAGCAGCATCGGCAGTCCCCTGGCCGCCGCGATCGAAACGGTGTCTCCGGAGGTGCACGCGATCGTCACGCGCGGCGGCGTGACCGGCTGCGGCACCATCGGCACCGGCCGGAACGGGAAACGCCCGGTCCCGCCGACGGTGTCCTTGGTCAGGCAGTCGAGCAGCAGGTCAAGGGACTCGGCGAACCCGTTCTCCCAGCGGTCCAGCCCGGTGCCGAACACCTCGAGGTCGCGCCACGGCCCGCCGCGGCCGATGCCCAGGTGCAGGCGCCCGCCGGACAGCTGATCCAGCATGGTGACCTGCTCGGCGAGCTGCACCGGATGGGTCGTGGACAGCACCGTGACCGCGGTGCCGATCTCGATCCGGCTGGTTCTCGCCAGCGCGTGGGCGGCGAACGTGATCGCCGACGGGCACACGCCGTAGGACATGAAGTGGTGTTCGGCGATCCACGCGGAGTCGAACCCGGCCTGTTCAGCCCAGACGACGGCGTCCGACGCACGCCGGAGCGCCTGCGCGTCGGTCTGCCCGGGGAACCGGCCGGCCAGGAGGAACACTCCGAATCGCATGGGATCAGTGTGCTGGGCGCGCCGGTACCGCATACTGGGAGACTGAGACATCGGATGTCTAGCCGAGGGGTGCTTGTGGCGGTCACGGACGACGCGATCCTGCGTGTCAGGGAAATGATCATGTCGGGCGAGCTCAAACCGGGCGACCGGCTGCCGCGCGAGGCCGACCTGGCCGACCGGCTGGGGCTCTCGCGCAACTCGCTGCGTGAGGCCGTGCGGGCGTTGTCCCTGGTCAGGGTGCTGGACGTGCGGCAGGGCGACGGCACCTACGTCTCCAGCCTGCGGGCGAACGAGCTGCTCGGCGCGCTGTCGTTCGTGCTGGACCTGCACCGCAACGAGGAGTCGGTGCTGGAGATGCTGGAGGTCCGGCGCATCCTCGAGCCGGCCGCCACCGCCTCGGCCGCCCTCGCGGTCACCGACGAGGACATCGACGAGCTGCGCAAGCTCTGCGACGCCACCGAGCAGGCCGGTTCGGTCGAGGAACTGGTCGAGTACGACCTGCAGTTCCACCGCCGGATCGTCGCCGCGGCCGGCAACTCCTACCTCGAACAGCTGATGGACACCCTCGCCGGCCCGACCGTGCGGGTGCGGGTGTGGCGCGGGATCTCGCAGGGTGGCGCCGTGGACCGCACCGTCGCCGAGCACCGCGCGATCGTCGCCGCACTGGAAGCACGGCAGCCTGACCTGGCCCGTTCGTGGGCCACCGTCCATGTCGCCGGAGTGGAGCAGTGGCTTCGCGACCTGGGCTGACTTGACCGATCTACCCCCGATAGCGGTTGTTGCCCGCTCCGTTTGACAGCTACTTTCCGGTAACCCTGCTAGTTCGACGGAAAGAGGCTGGACATGAAGAGGGCACTTGTCTTAGCCATGACCGGGCTCGCTCTGGCCGGATTCACCACGCCCGCACAAGCAGCGCCGTCGGACGCTGCCGTGCGGGCGTTCTGGACACCGGCCCGGATGCGTTCGGCGCAGCCGCTGGACCTGATCAAGGTCCTGCCGAGCCAGCTCAAGTCAGTCGCGAAGGGTCGGCCGGTGCAGATCCAGTCGATCCCCAACGGCGGTGCGGCGTGGACCGGCGGCGGCGCGGTGACCAAGACCGCGGGCCGCGTGTTCTTCACCTACCAAGGGCGCACCGCGTCGTGCAGCGGTGACGCGGTGACCAGCGCGAACAAGAGCACCGTGATCACCGCCGGGCACTGCGTCAAGCTGGGCGG
Organism: Actinocrispum sp. NPDC049592; assembly: GCF_040675465.1. NCBI lineage: Bacteria > Bacillati > Actinomycetota > Actinomycetes > Pseudonocardiales > Pseudonocardiaceae > Actinocrispum > Actinocrispum sp. NPDC049592. Next base: position 347,999 of record NZ_JBFAPA010000012.1, read on the forward strand.
CGCGTTCCACACCAACTGGGTGTTCGTTCCCGGCTACAACAACGGGAACGCGCCCTACGGCACGTGGACTGCCCGCGCCACCATGGCAACGCCGCAGTGGGTGGCCAGCGAGGACATCAACTACGACGTGGGCGCGGCCGTGGTGAACCAGCTCAACAGCCAGAGCCTGACGGATGTCGTTGGCGGCCAGGGCATCGCGTTCAACCAGGCGCGCGGCCAGAACATGTACTCGTTCGGCTACCCGGCCGAGGCGCCGTACGACGGCACCAAGCTGATCTACTGCAGTGGCAAGGTCTTCAACGACTTCCTGCTCAGCCAGGACATCGGGATGACCTGCAACCAGACGGGCGGCGCGTCCGGCGGCCCGTGGTTCCTGTCGTTCAACGAGGCGGCCGGCACCGGCATCCAGAACTCGGTGAACAGCTTCAAGTACAACTTCATCTCGACCTGGATGTTCGGCCCCTACTTCGGCGCCGACGCCCAGAACCTCTACAACACAGCACAATCCTCGTAGCGTGATCCCCTCGTGAGTGGTTGCCGCCACTCACGAGGGGCTACCAGGCGACGGGGAGGGATTTCAGGCCGCAGGCCACGCTGGTGGTGTTCCAGTCGGGGGCGGGGCCGGGGTCGACGAGGCGGAGGGCCGGGAACAGGGTCACGAGGGCCGTGAGGGCGACGCGGAGTTCGAGGCGCGCCAGGGGCGCACCGAGGCAGAAGTGGATGCCACGGCCGAAGGACAGGTGCAGACCGGCGTCGACCCTGGTCACATCGAACCGGTCCGGATCGGGGAAGACGACCGGGTCCCGGTTGGCCACGGTGAGGACCGGGAAGATCGTCTCTCCTTTGTGGACCGGGATGCCCGACAGCTCGATGTCCGCGGACACCAGCCGTGGGAACGCGGCGTGGCCGAGGCCGACGTACCGCAGCAGCTCCTCGACCGCCTGCGGGACCAGGCCCGGATCCAGGACAAGGCGATCCCACTGGTCCGGGTGATGACCGAGAACCCACACGGACTTCGACAGCTGGCTCGCGGTGGTCTCCTGGCCCGCGCCGAACAGCGACAACATCGTCATCAGCAGCTCGGGCTCGGTGAGCTGGTCCCCGTTGTCCCGCACCGAAACGAGGGCGGTCAGCAGATCGTCGCCGGGGGAACGGCGTTTCCGGCCGATCAGGTCCAGCAGGTACGTCGACGCCTCGGTCGTCGCGTGATCCAGTTCCTCGGCGTTGACGTGAGTCGCCGCGCGCACCCACGCGTACAGGGGATCGCGTTCATGCAAGGGAATGCCGAGCAGCTCACAGATCACCATGGCGGGCATGGGGTTCGCGAGGCACTCGACGAGATCCGCGGGCGCGCCCTTGATCACCATGTCGTCCAGCAGCTCGTCGACGATCAGCTCCACCCGGGGCTGCAACGCCTCCACCCGCCGGGCGGTGAAAGCCTTGGACACCAACCTTCGCAGCCGCGTGTGCCGGGGTGGGTCCATATTGGTCAGCGCGTCCGGCGACATCGCGCCCGGGACGATCGACGCGGTGCACAACGCCCGGGACAGCGCCGGATCGCCGAGCACCAGCCGGACATCGTCGTACCGGGTCGCCAGCCGGGCCGCCTCGCCGGACGGCAGCCGGACCACCGGAACCGGGTCGACCGCCTGTGCCTCAACGGCTTGCGGCGCCGGGCCGATGGACAACGGCCCCTCGAAGGGGAACAAGGTCATCCGAACCTCACAGGTAACGTGGCCAGCGCGCGCAGGGCATTGCCCATCCGCCAGGTCAGGTCCCGCGGTGGCACCGCGAACTCCAGCCCGGGCAACCGGTCCAGCAGCACCTCCAGCGCCACCGCCAGCTCCAGCCGGGCCAGCTGGGCACCCAGGCAGTGGTGGATCCCGTGACCGAACCCCATGTGCGGGTTGGGTTGCCGGGTGATGTCCAATGTGTCCGGATCGCGGAACACGCTGGGATCGCGGTTGGCCGCCGAGCGGGACGCGAACACCGCCGATCCCGCCGGAACCACCCCACCGGACAGGGAAACGTCCTCCAGCGCCCACCGCGGGATCGCCGGACCGGTGGCCAGCGGCACGAACCGCATCAGCTCCTCGACCGCCGAAGGCACCAACTCCCGCCGGGACAACAGCAACGCCAGCTGGTCGGGGTGGGTCAGCAGCTCGAACACGAAGTTCGGGATCATCGTGGCGGTCGTCTCGAACCCGGCACCGAGCAGCCCGGCGGCCAGGAACAGCAGCTCGTCCTCGCTCAGCCGGCCCTGCCCGTCCCGCGCCGCCACCAGCGCGCTGAGCAGGTCGTCGGTCGGTTCCTCCCGCCGCCGCCGCACCAGGCCCGCGAAGTAGGCCATCAGCTTGGCCACGTAGCCGGCGCGCTCCTCGCCGCTCAGCGACGTCCCGGACACGAAAGCCTCGGCGTACACCCGGAACTCCGAGCGGTCCTCGACCGGAACCCCGAGCAGCTCACAGATCATGGTCACCGGCAGCGGCACCCCGAAGTCCTCGACCAGGTCCGCGGGCGGCCCGGCGTCCACCAGCCGGTCGGCCAGCTCCGTGGCGATCGTCACGGCCCGGGTCCGCAGCCGTTCCACCCGCCGCGCGGTGAACGCGCCCGCGACGAGCCTGCGCAGCCGGGTCAGGTGCGGCGGGTCCATGTCCATGATCCCGCGCGGCGGGATGTACTCGGTCACCCGCGGCTCGTCCCGCCCGATCCCGGCGGCCCGGCTGAACCGCGGGTCGGTGTACACGGCCCGCACGTCCTGGTGGCGCGTGACGAGCCAGCCGTCCTCGCCGAAGGGCAGCCGCACCCGGCACAGCGGCTCATGCTCCCGCACGTACCCGTACAACGGGTGGAGCTCGAGGCGCTGAGCCGGTCCGAACGGATACGACCGCACCGTGCCTCCGCCTGAGGTCACGTCACAGTCGGGTGAGACAGCCCGCATTCCGGTCCTTTCCCGCTGAAGTTCCGGTTGGCAGCCTGGTCGCCGGGCGCCCGCGCCGTAAAGTCCCCTGTAACGTCCCGTAACGCCTGGTGGCCCGAAAACCGAGCTGTTACGTTCGGGTGTTGTGGTGGACCGGTGCGCGGTATGCCAGAACGCATTGCCGCCCGGAGCTGTGCGCGCGTACTGCTCGAACGCGTGCCGTCAGCGCGCATACCGGCGCCGGATGGCCCAGCCTGCCGCCGACACCCGGCTCAGCCGCCGGATCGTGCACAACCTTCCCGCCGAGCGGGACAGTTTCATCGGCCGCCAGCACGAGCTGAACAAGCTGCACCGGTTGCTCGGCCGCCACCGCCTGCTGACGGTGCTGGGCAGCGCCGGGGCGGGCAAGACGCGGCTGGCGATCGCCGCCGCGGCCCGGGCCGAACGCGAGAACACCGACCGGGTCCTGTTGGTGGAACTGGGTTCGGTGACCGACGAACAACTCACCGTGCAGACCGTGGCCGCGGCCGCCGGGCTGACCGAGCACAGCGACGAGCCGATCCTCGAGACGGTCATCGCCACCCTGCGCACCATGCGGGTGCTGGTGGTACTGGACAACTGCGAGCACCTGCTGGAGGCGTGCGCGAAGCTCACCGACACGCTGTTGTCGCGTTGCCCGCAGATGCGGGTGCTGGCCACCAGCCGCGAGGCGCTGCGGATCACCGGCGAGGTGATCCTGCGGCTGGACGGACTGTCCATTCCGGACAATGGTCGCGAGCTGAGCCAGAACGCGTTGCGGCGGTTCGACTCGGTCCGGCTGTTCGTCGACCGCGCCAAGGAGATGATCCCGGACTTCCGGCTGACCTTCGAGGACGTGTTCGCGGTCGCGGCGCTGTGCACGCGGCTGGACGGCATCCCGCTGGCGATCGAGCTGGCCGCGCGGTGGGTGCCGGTGCTGTCGGTGTCCGAGATCTGCGAACGCCTGGACAGCCGGTTCGAGCTTCTGGTGCTGGGCGGGCGGACGAACCCGAGCCGCCAGCGCAGCCTCCGCGAGGCCATCGACTGGAGCTACCAGCTGCTGGCGCCTTCCGAACAACGGGTCCTGCGGCGGTTGTCGGTGTTCGTGGGTGGCTTCGATCTGGCCGCGGCCACGGCGGTGTGCGCGACGGACGAAGACACCACTTTGGACATGATCTCGCGGCTGCAGACCAAGTCCCTGCTGACACCCGCCGGGTCCACGACGGACTTCCGGCTGCTGGAGTCGATTCGCTTGTACGCCAGGCAAAGGCTCGCCGAGGCGGGTGAGGAGGACAGCGCGTTCGAGGCGCTGACGGGCTGGCTCGCCGGGCTGGCCGAGGCGTTCGTGTCGACGCCTTTGTCCGTACCACGCAACATCCGGGTGCAGGCGGCCGAACAAACGTCGAGTCTGCGGGTCGCGTGCGACTGGACGAGCGCGCACCACGACTCACGGCATGTGCTGCTGGCGACCGCTTTGTCCGTGGCGGACGCGAACCAGGGTTTCCTCGCCGACGCCCGGAAAGTCCTGCGTGACGCACTCGACCAGACGGATGGGTCACTGAGAGATCGTTGTGCGGCAACAGACCGCGCGGGCTGGCTGGCCGGGTTCCAGGGTGACTTCGACGAAGGGATCACCGCGGCCGCCGAAGCACTCGACATCGCCCGCAGGCTCAACGATCCCAACCTGGTCGTCAACTGCCTGCAGACCCTCGGCTGCGTTCAGCAGATGGCCGGGTATCTTGATTTGGCGCTGCGGAACCGGACCGAGTGCGTGCGGCTGGTGCGTGAACTGGACCAGCCGATCGCCACCGCGACCTGTCTCGCGCACCTCGCGTGGTCGGTTTCCCTGATGGGCGACCAGGACCAGGCGATGCGGCTGGCCGAGGAGAGCCTCGCGATCTGCCGGGACCGCAAGGCGGTCAGCCGCGCGGCCGAGGCGCTCAACGTCATCGGCGGCATCGCGATCGCCCAGAACGCCTTGGACAGAGCCGAGAACGCCTTCCGCGAGGTGCTGCACACCGACGCGAAGTACCCGCACAACCTGCCGACAGCGATCGAAGGGCTCGCCATCGTCGCCGCGCGACGCGGGCAACGAGAGCGAGCCCTCCGGCTCTACGAGGAGGCCCAGCCGATGCGCCGGGCCACCGGGCTCGTCGGTGACCCGTACTGGCAAAGGAAGGTCACCGACGCGCTCGGTCTGGCCGATCAGACGCCGTACACCTCGTACTCGAACAGCGAGTAGCCCCACTGGGTTGCACGCTGCGTACCGAAGATCCGGACGTAGCGGGCGTTCGTCGCGGTGAACGAGATGTCGTCCGTACCACCGTCACCGGCGGTCTGAGTGTTCACAGTGGACCAGTTCTGGTTGTCCTGGGACACCTCGATCCGGTACTGGCGGCCATAAGCGGCCTCCCACTGCAACCGCACCCGCGACACCGACTTCACCGCGCCGAGGTCCACGGAGATCCACTGTGGATCCGAGAACTGCGACGACCAGCGGGTGCCGGTGTTGCCGTCGACCGCGTTGCCGCCCGGGAAGGTCGCGTTCTCGGTCGACGAGGTCTGCGTCGGGCGGCCCCGCGACAACAGCGCCGGCTGGTTCGGGTCGCCGCCCGCACAGCTCGCGGGCGCCACACCGGCCACGTACCGCAGACCGCCCAGAAGCACGCCCAGGAACAGGTTCTCCGAGTAGGACTGCTGGGTGTGGCCGAGTCCGACGTAGAACGACCGGCCGCCCTGGTACTGCTGGCACCAGATGATCGGGTGGTCGGCGCCCATCGTGCCGCCCTGGTAGGTCGACTCGTCCAGCCGGGCCAGGACCTTCACCGCGCCGCGGGGGTTGGTGCGGTAGTTGTACAGCTCGTCGGTACGCACCCACGCCGCCGGAAGTCCAGCGGTGGCAGGGTGTGTGCGGTCGTCGACGCGCACGGTCACCTGCTGGATCGCCGGGTGTGACGAGAAGTACGCGCCGACCAGTCCGCCGTAGAACGGCCAGTCGTACTCGGTGTCCGCGGCCGCGTGCACGCCGAGGTAGCCGCCACCGCCGCGGATGTAGGACTCGAATGCCGTCTGCTGCGTGGCATTGAGCACGTCACCGGTCGTGGACAGGAACACGACCGCCTTGTAGTTCGCCAGGTTGGCTGTGGTGAAGGCGTTCGCGTCCTCGGTCGCGTCCACAGTGAAGTTGTTGGCGCTGCCCAGCGAACGGAACGCCGCGATCCCGGCCGGGATCGAGTCGTGCCGGAAGCCCGCGGTCTTGGAGAAGACCAGGACCCGGTACGGCGGGTCGGCCGCCTGGCTGGTGCCGGTCAGCACGCTGACCACCAGTGACAGCGCGATGGCGATGGCAAGGGAGACCCTCCGCATCCTGCTAGACACCGTAAACCTCCATCTCCCACAAAGAGTAGCCCCACTGGGTGGCCCGTTGGGTGCCGATCATCCGGACGTATCTGGCTTGTGTTGCGGTGAAAGAGATGTCGTCCATACCACCGTCACCAGCAGTGACCGTGTTGACCGCGTTCCAGTTCTGGTTGTCCTGGGACACCTCGATCCGGTAGCCCCGGCCGTAGGCGGCCTCCCAGTTCAACCGCACCCGGGACACGGTGCGCACCGAGCCCAGGTCGATCGAGATCCACTCCGAGTCGGTGAACTGCGAGCCCCACCGGGTGGCGGTGTTGCCGTCGGTCGCGTTGTTCGCGACGTTCGGAGCCTCCACAGTGGACGCCGTCGCCGGACGCCCCTGCGAGATCAGGCCGGGCTGCTGCGGACCGCCGGACGGTCCCAGGACGAACTGGTCCACATCGAACAGTGCGCCGGTGCCCGTGCCGCTGAACACCAGGTACAGCTTCTGGGTTCCGGCCGGGGCGTTCGAGATCGTCCCGGTGACGTCCTGCCAGTTCTCCCAGCCACCGGTCACCGGCACGGTCGCGGACCCGACCAGTGTGCCCGTCGGCGAGCCGACCCGCAGTTGCAGCTGGCCACCGGCGCCCGCGGATGCGACGCGTGCGGTGAAGTTCGGGATCCCCGCGACGATGTAGGGATCGAACTCGATCCAGTCGCCGTTGGTGATGTCACCGACGGTCCGGCCGCCGATCGCGCTGGCCTTGTCGTAGATGGTGACGCCGCTCATCGTCTTGAAGTGCTCGGCCTGCCGCTGCCGCGGCTGGGTCACCGACTGGCTGTGCGTGGTGATCGGCGGGACGCCGTTGGCGCCCTTGTCGGTGTACTCGGCGTCCCAGACCCCGAAAAGGTTCGCCGAGACTTCGTGTTCACCGTCGAGCGGCGTCGCAATGCTCCCCGTGCAACCGTTCTGCGACGTGATCGCGTGCGCGTGGCTGTCGTGGCCAAGGACGTAGTTCATCTTGACCTTGGTGCAGTCGATCGCGCCGTCCTCGGGGTCGGTCACCGTGATGCGGAACGGAACGGTGTCACCGAACGAGAAGACCTGGCCGTTGGCGGGCAGTTCGACCCGCACGGTCGGCGCGGTGTTGCCGACCGCGATGGGCACGCTCGCCGACCCGGAAAGGTTGGTGCTGTCGGTGACTTTGAGCGTCGCGGTGAATGTCCCGTTGGTCGTGTAGGTGTGGCTTGGGTTCTGCGCGGTGGAGGTCGCACCGTCCCCGAAAGTCCAGAGATAGCTCAACGTTCCACCGTCCGGATCGGACGTCCCGGCCGATGAGAAGGTCACGTTCAACGGTGCCGCGCCGGACGTCGGGCTCGCGGCGGCCTGTGCGATCGGCGCCCGGCCACCACCCGGACCGCGGTATTCGATGCGGTACAGGGCGGAGTTGGCGTCCCCGTTGAACCAGCCGGTGCCGTAGTCCAGCACGTACAACGCGCCGTCCGGCCCGAACTGCGCGTCCATCACCTGCGTGCCCGTCCACGGGAACGGGTTGATCGTGCCGCGCTGGCCGTTGCTGAGGACCTCGATGTCCTTGATCCAGCGGCGGCCGAACTCGGTCGCGAACGCGTGCCCATCCAGGGCCTGCGGGAACTTCACGGTGGAGTTCAGGTTCGGGTCGAACCGGTAGACCGGCACGCCCATCGGCGACTCGGAGCCGCCGCCGAACTCGGGCGGTGACCCGCTGTCGCCGGCGTACTTGATCCACGCGGGCTGCGCGGGCGGGAGGGTGCGGATCCCGGTGTTGTTGCGCGAGTTGTTGGTCGCGCCGCCCGAGCAGTTGTACTTGGCGCCCGCGGTGTTGGTGTCGTAGTTGAACTGCGCGTAGGTCTCGGTCGCGGTGTTCGACCCGGTGCAGTACGGCCAGCCGAAGAAGCCGGGCGCGGTGATCCGGTTGAACTCGACCTGCCCGCTCGGGCCGCGGCTGGTGGTGGTGCCCGCGTCCGGCCCGTAGTCGCCGAGGTAGACGATGCCGGTCGCCTTGTCGACGTTCATCCGGTACGGGTTGCGGAAGCCCATCGCGTAGATCTCCGGCCGGGTGTTGGCCGTGCCGGGCGCGAACATGTTGCCCGCCGGGATCGAGTACGAACCGTCCGCGTTGACCTTGATGCGCAACAGCTTCCCGCGCAGGTCGTTGGAGTTGCCCGCGCTGCGCTGCGAGTCCAGCGCCGGGTTGCGGCCGGGGCGGTCGTCCAGCGGGGCGTAGCCGTCGGTGAACGGGTTCGAGTCGTCGCCGGTGGTCAGGTACAGGTTGCCCTGGGCGTCGAAGTCGATGTCGCCGCCGACGTGGCAGCACAGACCCCGGCTGGTCTTGACCTCCAGCACCGTGCGGGCGCTGGCCATGTTGATGGTGAGGTCGGAGTTGAGGCTGTAACGCACGAGGCGGTTGACACCGTCGAAGCGCGCGAAGTCCGCCGCCGTCCCGGACACCGGAGCGTCACCGGCGGGCGTGCTCAGCGGCGGGGCGTAGTAGAAGAACACGAACCGGTTGGTGGCGAAGCCGGGGTCGGCGGCGACGCCCTGCATGCCCTCCTCGTCATGCGTGTAGACCGGGATCGTGCCGATCACCCGGGTGTTCCCGGCGGCGTCGGTGGCGCGGACCGTGCCGTTGCGCGCGGTGTGGATCACCGTGCGGTCGGGCAGGACGGTCATGGACATCGGCTCGCCCATCTCGGGTTCGCCTTTGGCCAGGGTGACCTGCTGGAAGTCGTTGGGGTTCACTGGCGGCGCGGCCGCCCCGGGGCCTGCGAGCGGCCCGGCGGTGAGGGCGGCGGCCACGAGCAACCCGGCTGCGAACAGCCTTTTTGCGCGTGCGGGAGTCACGAGTCTCCTTTGAGATCGGCCCGTGCGAGGGCAGGGGTCAGGGGCACGGGCGGATCCGGCCAGCGCAGGCGGCGGGCGTGTCCGGTATCCACGTTTGAGAGCGCTCTCCGGCCGAGTTTGACGCCCATCCCCCGGCATGTCAACGCCAGGTTTCCGTTATGGGCAGCGAACTTTAATTAGTTCGTATACTAAACGAACATAACCCCGCGCCTTACCCCCACGACTTGGCCGAAGTCTTTAAGAAATAGCGCGCAACCCATCACACGTCAAGATGCGATTCATTGGTTGAACGCGCAATAGAACGCCTCCACCGCGTCCGGGGGTGCGCCGGTCCTGCTCGAACCCAGGGCCTTGACGCGGGACTTGGGGGCTTCGTGTGCTGGGGCGCGGCTTCAAGGCCGAGCCCGATCGCGGCTGGCCCTGGACCTGCCGCGCGGCGAGCTTAGGGCCGCCGCCACCCATGTAAAACCGAACCGCGCTCAGTGCCTGCTACGGGCACCCCTTGAGCCCCAGGGAGAGCGGATATCCCTGGGGTTATGCGGCGGTGGGTATGGATCTTCGGGCAGAGTTGGTTCGCGGACGGCGATGCGGGTCGATGTACGCGGGCGGGATGAACTGCGGGGTGCGGTCGATCATCTGGATGGTCCAGTCACTGCGATGCACCAACCGATGATGGTGGGGGCAGAGCAGCACTAGGTTGTCGATTTTGGTGGGTCCGTGGTTGCGCCAGTGGATGATGTGGTGGCCGTCGCAGGCACTGGCGGGTGCTCCGCAGCTCGGGAAAGCGCAGCCACCATCCCGGAGGATCAAGGCGCGGCGGATGTGGGCGGGGACGGTGTAGGAGCTGACCCCGATGTCGAGGGTTGAGATTTGCTGCCCAGCACGGCGGGGAACACGTGGCTGTCGCAGGCGATCCGGCGGGCTTCGCGGGCGGTGAGGTAGGTGTCCGGGCCGACGAGGATGCGATCGTCGAGGTCCCGCAGCAGATCGTCGTAGGAGATGGTGATGGCGACCGGCGTGCGCAGCCCGTTCTTGGTGGGCTGGGATGAGCACTGGGCGGCCATGCGGAGGGTCTCCACAAACGCATCGGCGGTGCGCTCGGCCTGGCACCGGTCATCGGCACGGTCGGTGGGACGCTGTTCACCCTTCTTGATCACCGGGTGCAGCAGATGGGCGTCTTCAGCGGGCAGATGGCCGCGAAAGTCAAGGCCACCATCCCGACGAGCGCGGATGTGCAACATCCGGTCAGGCTGCTTGGGTTCCGGGTCGGGTGGCGGTGGGCCGTCGGGATCGACGATGTTCCGCACCCGGGTGCCGAAGCGAGCCAACGCATTCGGGTCGTCCTCGGCGGCCTGAGCGACCATCGTGGACTCGGCCAATGCGAGCTTCTCGGGCTCCAGATCCGGCAAGTCCTTGAGGGTCTTGCGGATGACATCCACAGCTTCAGAGCCAATGTCTCCGGCGGCCAAGGCAGAGGCAGTCGCGGGTAGGGCGGGCTCGATCACCGACCCGGTAGGGGTGATGCTCGGGAACAGCTCTTCCGCCTGCGCGAGGCGGCGTTTGGCTTCCCTGGGCGAGATCCGCAGCGCGTGCACGAGAAGCGCGGCGGGGTTGGAGTAACCGAGGTCGGTGGCGAGGCCCTGGTTGTTCAGGTGGGCCACCAACTCCAGCCCGGCGTACTCGATCCGCCGACCCTGCGCCTCAACGTCCCGCAGGGCAGCAACTATCTCCTCTTTTGTTTTACCCCAATGATTTCCACTGCCTTGCATAGCATCAACACTACCCGCACCAAGGCGGAAGATCCCGGGACTTGGTGGTGCTTCACCGGAATCGGTGACCCCCTTGCCCCACGGGCAAAGCGCGCAAGCGCACCAGACCCCGCCTTCGTGCCCTGTCCCTCCGGTATGGCCTGGCGCTTGCGCAATCGCATCTGTCAAGTGGGGGCCACAAACCAAACGCCGGTCCGC